>CASFEZ010000001.1 GCA_949293815.1 uncultured Eubacteriales bacterium
TTCTCCACAGATGCGCGGTACGCTTTCACCGTATACTGCAGTGATATTGTCAATAATAATGCGGAACCGTGGAATTCCGACCCGTTTGTGGTAGACCATGAAGCTCCGACCGATCTTGAGGTAAGCTACGACTCCACCCCCATAGAGAAGATTGAAGAAGGCACGACCTATTTCTTCTATCGTCCGACTGAGGGGGGCACCGATGTTTCCTCGACTGGCGAGAACGATACCTTTGTAACCATCACCATTCAGGCGAAGGATATTACCTCTGGCGTGGACTATTTCACCTGGTCTTATAACCGGGAAGAGGGCGCTAGCGAAAGCAATGTGGAAGCCTACTTGGATAGAAAGATTGACGCGACACCGGATACAGAGGATCCATCCATCTATACCGCTGAAATTATTTTGCCCGAATCGATTGCTGACCAGCTGCGCGGCTCCATTACCTTCTATGCCACGGATATGGCCAACAACAGCAGCGACCCGTTTGCGGACGATAACTATGTGGTTGTTGTGGATACCATTGCGCCGTATATGACGGTTTCCTATAGCCAGGCCAACGAAACCGAAGAAGACGGCAAGCAGATTCTGAATTATGCCAGCGAGTTTACAGCAACGCTGACCGTAACAGAAGCCAACTTCTACGAAGAGAATATTGTCATTTCCCTTTATAATGGTACAGAAACAGTAAAACTCCCTGAGATTACCTGGAACGCGGATCAGAACCAGGCAGATACCTATGTTGGTGAGTTCACCGTATCCGACCCGGGTGTTTACACCATGGACATCCAGGTGGAGGATTATTCCGGAAATGTCTTCACCTATCAGTCTCCGGAAATCCGCATTGATACCGCTCCGCCGCTGATTGACGTTTCCTTCTCTCCTGCAACAGCGGTGGCTGACGAAATCAGTTATTACAACGTCGACTGCAAGGCGACGGTGAGCATTACCGAAGATAACTTCGATCCCGAAAAAGTTACGATTGCTGTCACGGCTAAGGATATTGCAGGCGATGCGGTTGACATGGAGCAGACCATTGAAGATGTACTCAACGAGCAGCTGCACGCGGCGGAAAAATGGAGCAGTGAGGGCAATAAACACAGCATCGAGCTTGCCTTCTCCACAGATGCGCGGTACGCTTTCACCGTATACTGCAGTGATATTGTCAATAATAATGCGGAACCGTGGAATTCCGAAGGAAGGCGTAACCTATGGTTTCTATCGTCCCGACGAAGAAGAAAGCGATTCCTATGTAACCATCACCATTCAGGCAACAGATGTTACCTCCGGCGTGGACTATTTCACCTGGTCTTATAACCGGGAAGATGGCGCCAGCGAAAGCAATGTGAAAGCCTACCTGGATAGAAAGATTGAGGCAACCCCGGATTCTAAGGATTCCTCACTCTATACCGCTGAAATTATTTTGCCCGAATCGATTGCCGACCAGCTGCGTGGCTCCATTACCTTCTATGCAACGGATATGGCAACTAACAGCAGCGACCCGCTTGCAGACGACAACTATGTGATTGTCGTGGATACGATTGCCCCAGGCAGAGATGTTGCCTACAGCGAGGCCATTGTCCTGGAACGCGACACGATGCTCGCAGTTGACGAATACGAGGAAGGCGACGATGTCATTCTGTACTATCAGACCGAGGCAACCGTTACCCTGACCATCAAAGAGGCGAACTTCTACAGCGAAGATGTGGTTCTGGCTGTCACCAAAGACGGCACAGCCCTCACCGCTGAGGAACTGCCGGCTATCACCTGGACGGATGAAAGCGCAGATGTACATATCGGTACCTTCACCCTGTCCGGTGACGGCGACTACACCTTTACGGTAACGCTGACGGATCGTTCCGGCAACCCGATGACGACCTACAACTCCCACGAAATTCATATTGATAACACAGCGCCGGTCATCTCGGTGGAATATACGTCAGACGCAGAGGCGAAGAACGGTAAATACTTCAAAGCCGACCGCACAGCCATTATTACAATTGTGGAGCATAACTTCCTTGCGGATGCGGTAGCTTCCGCGATTACTGCGGTGAATGTAGCGGGTGATCCCCTTGGCAATGCCGAAGAGATTACCAATGGCTTTGCCCGGGCGCTGGCCTCTCGCGACAGCTGGCGGCCGGTGGACGGCGTAGAGGATACCTATGTGGCGAGAATTACCTTCTCCACAGACGCAGCGTATACCTTCTCCCTGTCCTTTGCCGATATTGTCGGCAACGAAGCGGTCACATATACCGCCGATCCGTTTGTGATTGACCATGCGGCGCCGACAGATCCGGTGGTGGTTTCCCGTGCGACTCCCGTCATCGAGCGTGTGATTGCCGCACTGACCTTTGGGTTCTACGATCCCTCGGTTACCTATACCATTCAGGCAAACGATGAAATCGCCGGTATCGACTATTTCGACTGGAGCTACACCCGTCAGGATGGCGTCAGCACCGAAAAGAACGCAGAAAGCGAAACCGGCAGAATCACCGATATCACTTATAGTGAGGACAACAGAACCGCCACCGCGAGCTTTACGCTTTCGGCTGAGGAGGAGAAGCAATATCGCGGCTCGATCTCCTTTACGGCAACTGACCGGGCGGGCAACACCAACGGCGCCTTAAATGACAGCGCATATGTCAGCGTGGTGGATACCATCGCGCCCGACAGAACCGTAGCTTACAGCGAAGCACGCGTATTGGATCGCGCATCCATGACAGACGTTGAGAGCTATTCCGAGGGTCAGGATGTCATCCTCTACTATCAGACCGCTGCAACCGTTACCCTTACGGTAACAGAGGCTAACTTCTACAGCGAAGATGTGGTTCTGGCTGTCACCAAAAACGGTACAGCCCTTACCGCGGAAGAGCTTCCCGCCATCAGCTGGACCGATGAAAGCGCGGATGTGCATGTCGGCACCTTCACCCTGGCAGGCGACGGCGATTATACCTTTACGGTAAATCTGACCGACCGTTCCGGCAATGTGATGAATACGTACGCTTCTCATGAAATTCGCATTGATGCCACAGCGCCGCAGATGACGGTTTCCTATGCCTCGGCTGTTGAGGCGCTGAACGGAAGATATTACAGCGAAAACCGCACGGCCACGATTACCATAGTGGACCATAACTTCCTGGCAGATGCTGTGGTAGCCGTGGTTACGGCACAGGATGTACAGGGTAACGACATTGCGGGAGCGGAAGAAATTGCCAATGGTTTTGCTTCTTACCTGCGTTCGCGTTCTTCCTGGACAGCAGTTGAGGGCGAGGCGGATACCTATCAGGCAACTATTACCTTTGCCGAGGACGCCCAGTACACCTTCTCCTTAAGCTATGCCGATATTATCGGCAATGCAGCGGAGTCCTATCTGGCTGACCCGTTTGTGGTAGACCATACCCCGGCGACTGACGCGGTCGTGGTTTCCCGCGTAACACCTGTGGCAGAGCGTATCCTCTCGGCGCTGACCTTCGGTTTCTATAACCCGAATGTGACCTATACCATTCAGGCCGGCGACGATATTTCCGGCGTGGATTACTTTAACTGGTCCTTTGCGCGTCAAAGCGGCGCAGCCGAATCCAATGTGGAGAGCGAGAGCGGCGTTTTGGATGCTGCCAATATCACCTACAGCGAAAACGGCAGAACCGCTACCGCCAGCTTTACTTTGACAGCCGAACAGGATATCCAGTATCGCGGCTCCATCTCCTTTACGGCAACAGACCGCGCCGGCAATACCAACGGCGCATTGGCAGACAATGCTTATGTGAGCATTGTGGATACCATTTCGCCTGAAATCAGCATTTCCTACGATATGGGTGAGTCGGCTGTGCGCTATGTCAACGCGAACGGCAACGATGCCGAATCTTTCGAAGAGGCATCTCATGTCTATGTCGGCGGCACCGTCACTGCCACCATTACCATCAACGAAACCAACTTCTTTGATGGCAGCGTGCAGGACGACGGCAGTGTGATTCACCAGGTGGGCCTGCTGCTGACGGCAGTCAGTGACTCCGGCAACGAAAGCCGCACCGAATATTTGCCCGCCGGTGCTGCGCAAATGTTTGATAATGCAGACACGCAGAACATTGAGTGGACACGCGAGGGCGACACGTATACCATAACGCTTGTGTTAAGCGACAGCGCGGATTATGTGTTGACGGCAATGTACGCAGATTTGTCCGGTAACGCTTCTTCGATTACTGCAAATGACGGTACATTTACCCTCAATACCTATACCTCCAAAACCATTACCGTTGATAAGAATGCACCGCGTATCTATGTTGATTATACGCGGGAAGATCCAATCAATGTGATTGACGGCCGCGCGTATTTCGACCAGAATCAAAGCGCAGAGATCACCATTCGTGATCATAACTTCCGCGCGTCTGAGGTTGCGGTCGTGGTAACCGCACAGGATGTTACCGGTGCAGATGTTCTGGTACAGGATTATGCCGCGCAGCTCTCTGACGAGTCGGCCTGGCGCCACTATGACTATGCCGGCAACCGTGTTGACGCAGACGCGCCCGATGCATATCGTCATGTGGCGGACATTCAGTTCACCACCGATGCCAATTACACCTTTGATATTTCCTATATTGACCTTGCGCTGAACCACGCCACGGATTACACCGAGGATCTGTTTACCGTTGACAAGGCGAATCCGTATAACCTGAGCGTTCAGTACAGTACACCGGTTTGGAGCAATATTCTCGAATCGATTTCCTTCCTGTATTACAACGCCAGGGCAACCGTTACCGTTTCCGCCGACGATGATACATCCGGCATTTGGCACTATCTGTACAGCTATGTCAATGCCGCCGGTGTCAGCAGTGTGAATGCACAACTGCTGAACGAGGCGATTTCCAACGCGACCATTACCCAGGACGGCAAGACCTTCAGCGCAACCTTCCAGATTCCGCGCGAGGCCTTGCGCGATACGAATCAGTTTAACGGCATTGTTCGCTTCACCGCTTATGACCGCGTAGAGCGCAACACCGATGCCCAGAGCACAACCCATGTGATTGTGGATAATATTGCGCCGGTCGGCACGGTAACATTCAGCCAGCCCGTTCAGAATGTCGGCGATGTTTCCTACTACGCCGGAGATATTCAAGGCACAATCACCATCACCGAGGCAAACTTCTTTGCTGAGGATGTGACAGTGCTTGTCAACAATACGCCGATTTCCGTACAATGGGTGAACAACAGCGTGGATTTGCACACAGGCAGCTTCACCTTGAGCGGCGATGGCGATTATGTGGTGACGGTGCAGTATGCAGACCGTTCCAGCAATACCATGGCGACCTACACGTCCAACCAGCTGACCATCGACACCATAGACCCGGTCATCACCGTTTCCAATATTCAGAACCAGTCTGCGAACAACGCAGAGACCATCAGTGTCTCGGTATCGGTTACCGACCGGAACATTGAATCCTCGTCGTTCACCCCGGCTCTGTCGGCAATTGTTCGTGTTGACAACGGCGACGGAACTTACAGCTATGAGCGCCAGACCATTTCGCTCGGCTCGCCTGCTGTTTCCACAAACGGCTCCGGTGATACGGTTTATACTTACACCATTGCCAATTTGGATGTGGACGGTTACTACTCCCTGACCGCCAGCGCCACCGATAACGCCGGTCATACCGTATCGTCCATGACGGCGGAGAATACGTCCGGCGGTACATCCACCGTTCAGGAGGTTGACTGGTCCGTTAACCGCAACGGTTCAACGTTCTCCATTGAAACCCGCCACAACGATAAATATTCGTCCGCTCCGGAGCAGATGCTGGAAAATCAGCT
The DNA here is from genome assembly GCA_949293815.1 of uncultured Eubacteriales bacterium. Lineage (GTDB taxonomy): Bacteria > Bacillota > Clostridia > Oscillospirales > Acutalibacteraceae > RGIG2774. The sequence goes on from CASFEZ010000001.1 coordinate 5,803, forward strand.
GAACGATTCGTTTGCGAACGACCGGGTCGAAGTGGTCATTTATGAGTACAACGTTGACCTTGTGAATACCGATGCGACCATGCAGACGGTTCTGACCCTGAACGACGGCAGTGCGCCGCAAACCATTGAGCTGGTCGATACCGCCGAGGACGGCACCGGCAACTACGACAAGAACCTGCTTGCAGACAGCGCTGTCAGCAGCGACGCCTGGTACACGAATGTCTACACCCTCGACAACAGCTATTTTGATCATGACGGCACCTATTCGGTCAACCTGTTGACCTATGACCGTGCGACCAACAGCAATATCAACAGCAAGGATAGTTCCGGCATGATCAGCTTCGTGCTTGACCGTACTGCACCTGTTGTTACCGCAAACATCGTTTCCGGTCAGAACGTCAACGAAGAGTCGTTTACCGTAGAGTTCATGATTAACGATTTGAACCTGAATCCGGAAACCATTGCCGTAACGGTGAATGGCAGCGAGGTTGTTCCCGAAAGCATCGGTGCCAATGAGTATACGTTTGTGCTCGATGAATCTTCGGCTTCCAGAACCATTGAAATCACGGCGCAGGACTATGCGGGCAACACCGCAGAGGCCTTCCGCGCTGAAAATGTAACGATTTCCAGCAATGTGCTTGTTATCTTCTATGCCAACAAGCCGCTCTTCTGGGGCAGCGTGGCTGGTGTGGTTGGTTTGACCGCCATACTGGTTGTGATTATCCTGGTCAAGAGAAGAAAGAAAGACGAAGAAACACGCTAAACCGTGTTCCCACCCTGCAGAGTACGCGGTGCATTTTGCACCGCTGACTCTGCAGCGGTACTACAACGTACGCGATACGCAAAAGGTAACGCGATAAAACGGAGGATTAGATATGATAGAATATGCGACAGTATCTGAAATCGGAGAAAAAGAACACAACGAGGATGCGGTCAAAGTCTTTGTCAATCAGCCGTTTTCGACTTATGGGTTTGTGCTGGCCGATGGTCTTGGCGGGCACGGTCATGGCGATGTTGCCTCTAACCTTGTGGTGGACTACGTCGGTGCCGCGATTGAGAATACCGACCATATGAATGAATTCTTCATGGACGAATGCTTTATTGCGGCGCAAAATATGCTGATGCAGGAAAAAGAGAAGAAAATGCTGCCGGCAATTAAAACCACCATGGTGTTTTTACTGCTATCTGACCAATACGCCCAGTGGGGACATATCGGCGACTCAAGGCTGTATCACTTCCGCGACGGAAAACAGCTGAGCCGCACGCTGGATCACAGCGTTCCGCAATTGTTGGCGCTGAGCGGTCAAATCAAAGAAAAAGAGATTCGCCACCATCCGGACCGCAGCGTGCTGCTGCGCGCCATGGGCGCCGAATGGGACGAACCCTGTTATGAGATCGACCAGCGGCAATTAAAAGTATTAAAAGGGGATACCTTCCTGCTCTGTTCCGACGGATTTTGGGAGTGGATTGATGAAAAATCGATGATACGCATCTTGAAAAAAGAGCCTTCCACCTATGATGCGCTCCGTGAAATGACCGCAGAGGTAAGGGCAAACGGCATGGGAAGCGGCATGGATAACTATTCTGCTGTGCTTGTCAACATCAAATAACCGGAGGTGCCGAACATGGCAATTGTACAGTGTGTGAATCATCATTATTACGATGACGCTCTGAATACGTCTTGCCCGTATTGCGACAATGAAACGAATACCGCTGTTTTATATGAACAGCCGGAAAAAGAAGATAACACCGTTTTGATTCCCAACGGCGATAACACCTCCCGTCCGATGGATGCGATGGAAACGCAGGGGTATGGGGAGTCTGTACAGGAATACGAAAAAACCATCGGCATTTTTTTGGATGCCAATGAAAATATATTAACCGTCGGCTGGCTTGTTTGTACCAAAGGGCTGGCAAAGGGAAAGAGCTTCCCCTTACACGCCGGCAGAAATTTTGCGGGTCGCTCGCTGGATATGGATATTGTCCTGCCGGATGAGGCGACGGTTTCGCGCAGCAAACACTTTTCTGTGGTCTATGACCCGAAGAGCGTTCAATATTATCTGGTTGCGGACGGCGCTTCGGTTTATATCAATGACGTGCCGCTGTCCGACCAATGTGAACTGACAGACGGCGATGAAATAACGGCAGGGGATTGTACGTTTGTTTTTGTACCGTTTTGTAAGGAGGGGCGTGTTTGGGAATGAAAAAAGTGGCAGTTTTTCTGGTGGTTGCCGTGATGTGCCTTGCCTGGATTCCGTCCCGGGGCGTGGCAGCGGATAATATTTTGCAATTTTCTCAAATAACCGCAGCGATGCCGCAGCTGCAAGTCGAGCTGAAGGGCTCCGGCTTTGCTGCCTCCGCCATCTCCGCCTCCTTCGGCGGCGAAGCGCTTACCGTAGAGGATGTGCATGTATATGACCCGTCGCAGGATACCACATGCGCCTATTTGCTGATTGACCTGTCCACTTCCATGGAATACGGCAATTTTTCTTTTCTGAAAGAAAATGTAAAAAGATATATCAATAGTATGGGGTCTTCCGACCGGGTTGTTGTTTTAACCTTCGGCGAAACCCGGGTGCAAACGCTGTTGACCGGCGATGAATCAAAGGCAGATATGCTGGCGGCGATTGATTCACTTGACTGTACGGAAGAGGGCACATTATTCTATGAAGCATTGAGTACGGCCTACCAAATGGCAACTGCTTCGCAGAGCACTTACGACAGAACCTATGCCATCGCTTTTTCGGACGGTGTAGATTATCAAAAAGGCAATACCACATACGAAGAGGTTTTGGCGTCTTATCAAAGTCATTTGCTGCCGCTGTACGCTGCCTGCTGCACCAATGCCTCAAAAGAAGCAGCCGACCGGTTCGGCGAGCTGACGCGCGCTTCCGGCGGTGAGCTGGTTTTTATGTATAATGAAGACGATTTTGATACCTTGTTGTCCTATATCAACCAGGTAACCCTGGTACGCTTGCTTGCAACAAGCAGTGTTGCAGATGGGCAGGAAAAACTGCTGATGATACAGGCGAACGGCATGCAGGCGTCGCAAAGCGTGCCGGTGCTTTTCTCTATGGCAGATGCCGTGCCGCCGACAGTTTCCCAGGTTCATTATGATGCCGAAAAAGATGCGCTGGTCATCACATTTTCCGAGGCGGTAAGCGGCGCTATGGACCCCGGGGCATACACCGTGGCGGATCGCAGCGGCGATGCGGTAGAGGTGCTCTCCGTTGCGCCCTCGCAGGAGGCCAATACCGTGGAGCTGAAGCTGGACGGTCTGAAGAACGGTGAGTACGCTGTGCGCTTCAACGGTATTACAGATTTATCCCAACCGGCGAATTTGCTGGAGGGCAGTGTTGATTTTATTGCACAAAACATACAGGAATCTTCACAGTTCGGCTCGGTACTTGTCATTGTGCTGATTTTTTTGATTGTGGTTATTCTCGTTGGCATTCTGGTTGTCGTTTTGGTCATGCAGAAGGGCAAGCCGGTCAATACGATGCCCGCGATTCCGGTCAGATATGAACCGCCGCAGCCCGAGGAGCCGATTTCCGCGCCGGAGTTGGAAACACCTCAGCCCACAGAACCTTTCCGCCACCATGTACCGGCGAATAATCTGTATCGCATTCAGTTGAGCATTCGCAATGGCAGCTCGCCGGCCAGAAATTTGGAACTGACCATTTCAAGCAGCCTGGTCGTGGGCAGATCCTCAACCTGTGATGTTTATATTGATGATATGAAGCTGTCGCGTCAGCATTTTATCATAGAACAGGACGACGGCGTATTTTACGTGATGGATCTGCAATCGAAAAACGGCACGCTGCTCAATGGCAACCGTGTCCACAGCAGACAGCTGCTGCGCAGCGGTGATGTGATTACCGCCGGGTTGTCGGATATTATGTTCAAATATATTGGAAGGTGAAACCGATGGCGAATTATTGCCCGAACTGCTTTATGGCTGTAGCTGTCGAAAACGGAATATGCCCCAGCTGCTCTTATAACCCGCAAACGGCAAAAAAATATGCCGGTGTTTTGCCTCCGGTTACCATTTTAAATAACCGCTATATGGTCGGTCGGGTGTTGGGCAAAGGCGGGTTCGGCATTACCTATAAGGCAAAGGACCTGCAAACCAACCGCTGCTGTGCCATCAAAGAATATTTACCTTCGGAATATTCCATGCGCGAGAGCAACTCCGACAACATTGTCCCGTTTAACGACACCAAATCCCGCCGGGTCTTTAACCACGGCAAGGAGAAATTTTACGAAGAGTATTTAACCCTGCGGCGCTTAATCAACAACCCGATCGTGGTGGATGTGCTCGATTATTTTGAGAGCAAAAATACCGCGTACCTGGTGATGGAATTTATCAATGGTTCGGATTTGCGCTCTAAAGCCGCTAAAAGCGGCGGTCGCCTGAACCCGACTTTCGCAAAAGAGGTTTTTGTTACCGTGGCCAGCGCCCTGATGGAGATCCACAATCTGAATATTCTCCACCGGGATCTGAGCCCGGAAAACATTATGGTAACCGCCGATAACCGCATTAAGCTGATTGATTTCGGCGCCGCGAGAAACTATGTTGCCACCCAGAACGAGGGCATGTCCATCCTGTTAAAGCCGGGGTATGCACCATCGGAGCAGTACAGTTCCAAGGGCGAACAGGGCCCCTGGAGCGATGTGTACGCCTTGTGCGCTACCTTCTATACCCTGGTTTCCGGCCATCGGCTGATTGATGCGCTGTTCCGGGCCCGAGGCGAAAAACAGCCCACGCTGGCGGAGCTGGGATGTGCGGTTTCCAAAAAAACCTCCGACGTCATAGCAAAGGGCATGGAGCTGGATCACCACAAGCGATATCAGAACTTCAAAGAGCTTTTGGACGATATCGATATGCCTGGGAACAACAACCGCGTTCCCCATGATTTTGAGGAACAGATAGAAAAAAAAGACGTGAAAAATGGGCGCACACCGCCGCCTCCTCCGCCGCCCCCTCCGCCGCACGAGCCCTATGTTGCCGCCCTGGCCGGCAACCATATTATCAATAAAATTCCCCTCAAGCCGAATCGCCAGGTGGTAATCGGTCGGTCAGAGTCCAGCCAACTGGTTGTCAGCGGCGATATCAATGTCAGCCGCACCCACTGTATTGTGGAGTACGACGGCAGAAATATTTATATTATCGATAAATCCGCCAACGGAACCTATTATCAGAATGGTAAAAGAATGATACCAAATGCAAGAAACAATATCAGCGTTGGTACGACTTTCTATCTTGCAACACCAAACCATATGATGATTGTGAATAAGTAAGCGAGGTGAAGGTTGTGCCAAAAAACGAATGGGATGATTTCAGCGATGTCGGCAATTTTGCGGCAGACAAGTTTGTTGCCGAATCGCCGGATATGCCGCCGGTTGCGATTACCGAATCCATTGTTTCGGAGCCGGAAAAGAACGATGGGTTTGTTTCTACCGTGCGGATTGATGACAACCACACGGGCGTTACCATCGGCAAATCCTCTGTAATAGGCAAGCGCGCCTATCAACAGGATGCGATTATTACCGATGATGATTATGTTTATTCGGAAAGAAAAATTGCCGTTGCCATCCTCTGCGATGGCATGGGCGGTCTGTCCGGCGGAGAGCAGGCGAGCCAAATCTGCGCCGCCGCCCTTTATCAGGAGCTGCACCACCTGACAATGAAGGACAATATACCCGCTGCGTTCCACAATATTGTCCCCATGCTTGACAGAGATGTCTGCTCATTGCGCGATGAAGCCGGCAACCCCCTGAAGGCAGGTACGACCATGGTTGGCGCCATGATTGTAAACGGCGGCCTGTACTGGGTTTCGGTTGGGGACAGCCACGCCTATATTCTGCGAAACAACCAGCTTGTTTGTATTACAAAAGAACATAACTTAATGATGCTGCTGCGCCAAAAAGTCGACCGAGGCGATATGACCGAGGCGGAGGCGCAGTCCCATCCCCAAAAGGAAGCCTTAATCAGCTATATCGGCATGGGCGGTGTGAAGTATATTGATATGAACCAAAAGCCATTGCCGCTGCAGCATAACGACTATGTGATTATTTGCAGTGATGGTCTGTATCGCACCGTTTCCGACCGGGAGATCAGCCAAATCGCCACCTCCTTTGGCGCCGATGTACAAAGCGCGGCGGATGCGCTGACGGAAGCGGCGATGGCAAAAGGAAAAAAACACCAGGATAATACATCCGTTATTGTGATGCTTTATCAACAATCCGGGTAATTGCGGCAGTTGAGGGATCAGCAGTCGATATTTACATACTAAAGATACAAGGAGCGAAAGAAAAATGAACTTAACCAGATGTGAAAATGGTCATTTTTATGATGCGGAACGCTTTGAAACCTGCCCGCATTGTAACCAGACCGTAATCAGCACAGCGATGCATGATGAGAACGGTGCCACATTGTATACGGTACCGCTTCCTGCTGACGGCGCACCGAAGGGCGGCGATCCCAGCGATGGTGCCCAGAATACCATCGGCTATTACGGCGAGGAGCAGCCGGTTGTCGGCTGGCTTGTGTGCGTCGAGGGTGTGCATTACGGCAAGGATTTCCGCCTGAAAGCCGGCCGGAACTTCATCGGTCGTGCGGTCACCATGGATGTTTGCCTTTCCGGCGAAGCCTCTATTTCCAGAGAAAAACATGCCATTATTCTTTATGAGCCCAAGAGCAATGTTTTCCTCGTACAGCCCGGCGATGCCAAAGAGCTGTTCTATTTGAACGACAATGTTGTCCTTTCGGCAACGGAAATCAACGCCTATGATGTGCTTTCTCTGGGCGATACAAAGCTGCTTTTCATCCCCTGCTGCTCTGACAAGTTCAAATGGGAGAAAAAAGAAAAAGAAGAAGACAAAGAAAAGGAAACTGAAAAGAAATAAGGAGTGGGATCCATGGAATACATCAAAGAGCGCAAGATGACCACGTTTGTTTTGTCATCTTTAGCAAATTTTGTGGTGGGACTTGCCTTTGGCCTTGTGGTTGGCATTATTGCAACGGTCGTTACCCGCGGCGCAGTGGCCTCCATTACCATGGGCGTGGTTCCGTTTGCTTTGGCGTTGCTCGTTGCGTTTACAACGCACAATATCTATCGTACGTATTTTTATTATCAACTGTCTTTGGATGTCAATGCGGTGTGCAAGGGCGACGGCCAGGAATCGGAAAGTTATCTGCTCTCCTGCGTGCTGAACACCCTGACCGGCGGTCTGTATGGAATTTATTGGATTTATAAACTGGCGCAGCGCCTGCGCGCCAACGCGCCCCGTTATGGATTCAAAATGATGGAAACCGGCAAGGATATTGCGGTCATGGGTACTTTCAGCTTTGGCTTTATTTCCACCTATGAGCTGATTCGCAATATGAACAGCATCGCTTCGGTCTACAACCAGGGCGACGCTTCCTATGACGCACCGACACTTTAATGGAAGGAGACAGAAACAATGATTATCAATAAAAGATCTCTTCCCAAATATATTTTGCTGAACTGCCTCACTCTCGGCATTTACGGTTTTATTGTCAATATAAAAATGGGAAAAGAAATCGATGCCCTGTGTGACGGCGACAGCGAGAAACCGCGCTTTGGTTATGTTGGTGCGGTGATGTTCCGCGGTCTTGCCATTTTGGTGGCGATTGCGTGCTTCCTGCTTTCCATTGTTATTGTGACCGGCGGCACCATCAGCTCTTTCTTCAGTCTCGATTTGTCGGATATTATCGGTGAAGTTACCATGGAGTTCGTCGGCGATGTATTCGACGACGATATTGCCTATATGCTTGGCGATATGTTTGGCTTGGGTAATTCCTCTTATTTGAATAGCATCGGCAACGGTGTCGCCTCGTATTTCTGGGCCGGCATGATTGCGCTGCTGGGCATTGTTGCGCTGGTAGTCTGCAATATTTATTACAGATACTGGTGGTACAAACAGGCCAACCGCTTGAAATTGAATGCGGGCAGATATAATCTGGTTATCAACGAAAGCGGTACGGACAACTTCCTGTTCCGTACGGTTGTTGAGCTGCTCTTCCTGCCGCTGACCTTGATTCTGTTCTGCGGTGCCTGCCTGATTCCCGGCATCCTGATTGGGCTGCTGGTTTCCACCGGGCAGTTCAATGCCTTTGTTTTTGCCATTATTCTTGCGGTCATTTGCTCGATTCCGCTTTTGCTGTTCGGCATGGAGCTGACGGCGGGCGCAAACTTCTCCATGTTCTTTATGTTTAAGAATATGAACCGCTTTGCCGAGGTTTACCAGGGCGGTGCGCTTCCGTTCGACCCCATGGGCTATGAGTATTATCCCTCCCACGAAAGCATGTATCCCAACTACCTGCCGGATTATGTCAACGGCAACTGGAAACCGGAAGTCCAGGTTGTGCCGAATGACGGCCCGGGAGGCGGCAGTGACGGACCCCATACAGATGTGGTCTTGTCAGGAACCCTGGTTGGCGTTAAGGGCACTTGCGCCGGATATGCCTTTACGCTGAATCCCGGCGAGGAAGTTATTATCGGTAAAGATGCCAGAGTTTCCAGCGTGGTGATTGACCCGGCGTATAAGGAAGTCAGCCGGAAGCATGTGGGCGTAATGTATGATGCCGGCCGCGACCAGTATCGCGTTGTGGACTATTCGTCCAACGGCACCTGGGCAAACGGCAGCCGTTTGACCGCCGGTCAGCCGGTCTACCTGCCCCACGGCACCGAGCTGAAGCTTGCCAACGGCAAGAATATTTTCCATTTGAATTAAGCATTTTTCTTTCCTGTGCGCTCACAGAGGCTTACCTCTCTGTGAGCGCATACAGAAAGACCAGCAAAAACATTTTACATCTTTTCAACGGCAAAAATTGCCGTTTTTTGTAACAGAAGTGGTTTGATTCAAAGGAAGCGCGCAGATAGCGAAGCAGAATAGAACGGGGTATGGCAGGCTGATGGACAGCAATGCCACAAAAGGAGATTTGCGGTATGAATCACTTTAAAAAAGTCATTTCCATTCTTTTGGTTTTGATTATGACAACCTCCCTGTTTGCGGCATGTAGCAAAGCGCCGCAGGGAGATGATACCCCCTCGGAAGAAGGGGTGACCGGCGTTGTTGAGCAGAACGCTGCTTCCGCCGATGTATCAAACAGTACGTATTTAAGCTTAGACGCAGATTTTATTACCACGCCGGTCACAAGCACTGACACGCTGTTGACCGCCCTGGCGGACATCGCCCCCGCACTGGGTATTTCGGATGTCCACGCGGAGCTGCAGGAAGACCGGGTGGATACGATTGATAACACCACCTATTACCGCTTGCAGCAATACTATGAAAATTATCCTGTTTACGGCAGAACGGTTATTGTATCCGCAGATGCTGACGGCACGACAGATGCGCTGATTGCCAATACCACCCAGGTGGACGACGATATCTCTCTGCGCGCGCGGCTGGATGCCGACAGGGCCGAAGAACAGGTCACGGAATATATTGAGGATAACTTGTTAAACGCGAGTAATATTCGGGTCGTAGCCATTTCCGACACGCCCTATATCTACAACCTTTATGATGCAGAGGATACCCTGGTCTATATTGTATCTGCCAGTTATGTCCACGAAGCAACCGACGACGAGGGACATGCCTATACCGCCTTTGACAGCCAGCGGTTTTTTGTAAATGCAAGAAACGGCGAAATCGTCAATACCGTTTCCAATGTTTACCAGGAATCCGTCGAAGCCGGCGGTCTGGCAGCCGGCCAGGGGCTGAACGCCTTTCGCGTGAACGATAACCAGTATTGGTTTTACGACGAGTCACGGAATATCTATATTTATGACGTCGCCGGCGGAACCCTTGCAAGCTATCGTCATGTTGACCAGAACGGCGAGTTGACGGACGATGCGCTTTTAGCGGATGACTATGTGTTCTTTGATGCAAACAATGCGCAGCTCACTCCCATGGAGAGCACCGATAACAACTGGACCTCAGAGCGAGCGGTTCTGCTGATGAACAACGTCAAGCAGACCTATGATTTCTTCTCCTCGGTTCTTTCCGTGCAGGGCACTGCGGGCAACGGCAACCGCATTCATGCCCTGTTTGACGATGCGATGCCCAAGGCAGGCGCATACAATGCCTATAGCTACTCCGAACCGGATATTTTAGATTCCGCTATCCTCTCTTTTGGCACAGCCAATGCCATCGCCATAGATACGGTGGCGCATGAATACACCCACGCTGTGGAGGGTGCCATCAGCAATATGATTTACTACGGAGAGTCCGGTGCCTTAATGGAGGCATATTCGGATATCTTTGGTGAGCTTGCTGAGGACTATGCCGATAACGGGCAGCTGGACAATTCCTGTGATTGGGTGCATAACAATCTCAGAAATTTAGCCAATCCCGGGGAAAAGACCTATCAATGCTGTTATTATGAGGCGCAGGGGCAGACTTGTCCGATATTAGCAAAAAACGGTAAGCATATTCATAATAATGATTATACGCTTGAATCAAATACATGCTATATTGAACAGCCGTATCCGTCTGCCTACCTTGGCACCGGATGGGGTGCTGCAAGCGCTTCGCGTGATAAAGGGTTTGTACATATTAATACAACGGTCATCTCGCATGCCGCGTATTTGATGAGCCAGGCGATTGACAATACGACCCTGGCAGAGCTCTGGTATCGCTCGCTTTATATGCTGCCGATGGATGCCACCATGGAGCAATGCGTCAATGCGGTTCTTGTGGCTGCGCACCAGATGCAGCAAAACGATCCGGAGAGCATAAGCGCAGAGGATATTGACGCCATCAACAGCGCATTCCGGGAGGTGGGGCTTTCCTCGGATATCGGAGATACCCGCCTTGTGAATGCGGATTTAACCGTTTATGCTGTGGATGCCCTGCAAAGCGGGAGCTATGACAATTATCATGTAACCATTGCCCAACTGCCGAACATCCTGACGCCCGAACAGCGGACCGTGGTGGCAGAGGCAGATGTAACAGATGTCAACGGCTATACTGTCCATTTGGATACCGGGTATTACGATATTACGGTCAGCGACAACGACGCAAACGGCAGCACAACGACCTTCACCGAGCGGGTCATTGTTCCCCCAATCAGTGAGGCGCTGCTTTCCCGGCTGAGCGGGGAAGTGCGTATTGCTACCGATTTCCGCTCGAAAATTCCTGCAACTGATTTTACCATGACCGACAGCATGGTGATTACCCTGGGTGAGCTGGGGGTCATAGAGCCTGTGATGACCCCGGCGGATGCCGACGATTTTACCATTCAATGGAGCTCCTCCGACGAATCGGTGGTAACGGTTTCGCCCACCGGCGAGGCAGGTATTTTAACGGCTCTGTCAAAAGGTACGGCGACCATCACCGCCGTGATGACCTCCGGCGGCAACACCATTACCAGAACAACCCAGGTTCGCGTTGCCTCAAAAGCGCGGGACACGGTTTTGGTGCTGGATATTTCGGGCAGTATGTACGGGGAACCCCTGGAGGAAATGAAAGAATCTGCCAGCCAATTCTGCCGGGATCTTTTGACCGATGAGTATAACAACCGCGTGGGGATTGTCTTTTATGAAACGGATGTCACTTCGATTGATTTAACATCCGATTTGGACTACCTGTTGAGCGTTATCGACAATATAACAGACCGCGGCGTGACCAATATGGAGGGCGGCCTGGCCCGTGCCGGGGAGATGCTCTCTTCTTCCGATGCGGATACCATTAAAAATATCGTCATTATGGCGGATGGTCTGCCCAACGAGGGTGCCACGAGCAGCAGCGGTTCCATGCCTGCGGTCAGCGGTGTCAGCAGCTCCGGCTCTGACTTCGCCTACGCCAATGCGGTAATTGATACCGCGCAGAGCATGTTCAGCCAATACAATATCTACAGCCTGGGCTTCTTCCACGGTCTGTACGGTGTTTCCAAAGATTTTGCCACCACCTTAATGCAGTCGCTGACCAACCAGAGCGATGGGTACCACGAAGTGACCGAAGCGGAAAATCTGCAATTTGCCTTCGGCGATATCTCTGATACCATCTCCCTCGGCTCGCGTATAGTGATTAACATTGCCTGCCCGGTCGATGTTGAAGTGTCTTACGGTGATGAAAAACTTTGCAGCCGCCAGAGCGATTTCAACGACACGGCTTCCTTTGGTTCCCTGCAGCTTTTAGGTGAAAACCAGGATATTAAGGTGCTTTCGCTGGATAGCGATAAAGTTTATGATGTTCAGTTAACCGGTACGGGCACCGGCGTGATGGATTACTCGGTCAACTACTACGACGAAACGGAAAAATTGGCCGACTATCGCATTTTTGAAGCGGTGCCGATTGAGCCGACCACCGTTATTTACTCCAGCACCGACAATTCTATGGATGTTTCCCTGAATATTGATAACGACGGCGACGGCGAAATCGATGTGGTTTGGACGGCAGCCCAAATGAGCACCGGTGTTGTTACCTACGGCGAAGCGTCTACTACCACCGAGCCCCCCGCCACCACCGTTCAGGTGACCACCACCGCCCCGGAAGAACCCGAGAACGAATCCACAGGCGCGGGAATCATTGCCGCCGCTGTTGTTGCAATGGTTCTGGTAATTGGGATTATTGTTGGTGTGATTTTAATTGCCGCAAACAACCAGAGCATTGACGATGGGAAAAACAGTATCCCCAGGCGCGTTAATTATGCCGGCGGGTCAGATGAAACCTCCCGCCTGTCGAGAGAGAAAATACCGGCAGCGTTTACGCTGACCTTCGGTACACGCCCCACCCGCCATTATTCATATTCCGGCGGTACATTAAAGGGGTATAATATTCGGGATGATTCGCTGACCCATTTGAATGTGCCGGACAGCTTCTACAACGTCGCCGAAGTCGTTTTGGATGCGCAGCAGATTCAATCGCTTGAGAATACCCTCGGCGCCATTGATTATCGCGCCTGGCAGCAATATGAAAGAACGCCGCGCAGAAGCTACAGCGAAAACAAAATTGCCGTTGTTTTCCGCAATCGGACGAAAAAAGAATATGTCTTTGCTGAGCAAGTGCCAGCGGAATTCAATGCGCTGTGCAACCTGTTGTTGACCATGTGCGCAACGCCGGATGTCGCAAACGGCACCTGGAGCGCCGCTCGCCACAAGACAAAACGCGGCGGTGTCCACTTCTTAAACGGCGCAATGCAGGGTCAGCAGTTCCCGATAGAGGACGGCGAAACCATTGTGATTGGTAAATCATCCTCGGTGTCCAATATTGTTGTGCATCGCAGCTACACCAAGGTAAGCCGCCGGCATATGCTGCTCTCCTATGATGCACAGAGCGATAAGTACTTTGTTACAGATACCTCCAGCAACGGCATTTATTACACCAATAAGCACAGATTACCGGCCGGCACCCGTACCGCTGTGGCGCCCGGAACAGAGCTGATGCTGGCAGATGAAGATTGCAGAATCTACTTGTCCTGATTTTGCGAATATAGCGCCGGAAAAATCATTTAAGAAAGGAGAATCTTACGGTGTTAAAAATCGGTATGCTCGTCGATAACCACTTTAAGATTCTCCGTCAGCTTGGACGCGGCGGCAGCAGTTGTGTGTACCTTGCGGAAAACACGCGCCTGCACAATTATTGGGCGGTTAAAGAAGTGTTTAAAAGCCGCATGGTGCGCCATGGCGGCGCAGGGGGATTGATTGCCGATGCCGGTATTCTGACAAAGCTGCGCCATCCCTGCCTGCCCTCTGTTATTGATATTATCGAAACAAACGAGTCCTACCTGGTGATTATGGAATACATCCCCGGCGTAGGGTTAGACCAGGTTTTGCAGAGCAAAGGTGCTCAGTCGGAGCAGGATGTAATTCGCTGGGGTATTCAGCTATGCGAGGTTTTGGTGTATTTGCATACGCAAGCCTCCCCGATTGTGTATCTGGATATGAAACCCGCCAATATTATTCTGAAACCAGACGGCAATATTGTTTTGATTGATTTCGGCATGGCGCATGAGGTGCGCAAAATCAATCCGGAACAAGTCATCGGAATGGGTACCTATGGCTATGCCGCGCCGGAGCAGCATAACCGGCAGCTGGGAAAAATCGACCCGCGAACCGACATTTATGCGCTCGGTGTTACCTTATACCAGTTGGTAACAGGGCTGGATCCCTCTAAGCCGCCGTATACATTGCAGCCGATTCGAACCGTAAATCGCCTTTTGTCGGCGCAATTGGAGGCGATTATTCAAAAGTGTACCCAAAACCGGCAGCAGGACCGCTACCAGAAAACAGCGGATCTTTTGAGCGATTTGCGGCGCCATTCTGCCGGCGCGGCGACGCAAACAACCGCTCCGGCGCGTGTGCCGGTAGCCGGTCCAAATGCGAAGAAAAAAAGCCAGTCCGCCTGGTGGGTCTTTCTGCTGATTCCGGTTGTTTTGCTGGTTCTGCTTGTGCCGGTGGTGCTGTTGCTGTCGGGCGGCTCCGAGCTACAGTCACAGCCAGACGATTTTTATTACGAAGACCCGATGCTATACTGCGACTATGAAATTTCCGTTACCTATGCGGATGAGCGCGTTTATTTCTATTTCGTTCCGGAAGTCAGCGGTGTGTATAATATTTATTCTTTATCCGATCCCGGAATGGCGCCGATTGTTTGGGTTGTCGATGCGGCAGACCAGGTGATTTGCAAAGACAATGTGGACGGCTCCTATAGCGAGGTCGACAGCTATTGTCAGCTCAACGCCGGTGAGCGGTACTACGTCGAAACAACTCTATACGATTTAGGCGAGGAGTATGTCAAAACAGGGAGCTATTATCTTTGTTTTGATTATGTCGACGATGTGTCTTTTGGCTAAGTTGCGAATTTGTGCTTGCTATGCGCAGCAGGGCAAGTAAAAATTTGTATATTACAGAGAACTGAAAGGTGATGTTTTTATGGAAGAATGGGTATATGATATTTTTACTGCCATCATGAGCATTGGCACCGGTCTGCTGGTTACAATTGGTATTATTTTGCTTGTAGTAATGGTGCTGATGATTGTTGCTCAGTGGAAAATGCTGGAAAAAGCAGGTAAACCTGGCTGGCATATATTGATTCCTTTTTTGAATCAGTATTCCTTGTTCGAAATTGCCTGGGGCAACGGATGGTACTTTTTGTTGACATTTTTACAGTTTGTTCCGTTTGTTGGTACGATTGCCGGGATTGTTGTAAATGTGATTCATTATGTCAAAACGGCGCATGCTTTCGGCAAAAGCGGCGGCTACGCCGTTGGGTTGTTTTTCCTTCCGATTGTTTTTTTCCCGATACTCGCTTTTGGCGATGCCGTATATTATGGACCCGATTTGCCTGCGAATAAGCAATATAATAACGCTTATGCCCAGAATTATCCCAACAACGGTCAGCCAATGTATTACGGCAATGGTCAGGGGCAGGGCTATGACAATATGCAGCCCGCCTATGGCGCACAGCCGGCGCCGCAGAATGGTCAGGGGCAGGGCTATGACAATATGCAGCCCGCCTATGGCGCACAGCCGGCGCCGCAGAATGGTCAGGGGTATCAGAACAATACGCTGCCGGCATCCGACAATGGTCAGCCGCCTGCTTATAGCAACGGCAATCCCGCATATAATGTGCCGCCTGCCTATCCTGAGGGAACGAACGGATACGGAGCGCAGCCTGCGCAGCAATATGCCCAGCAGCCCCGGCAGATGCGGCAGTCCGTTCCCCAAAACAGAGTGTCGAATCACGCTGTCCCCCCTGCTCAGCCGGATCCCCATGACGACAGAACAGCCTTGCTGCAAGAGGAGGAAATGAAAGCTTCTGATCCATTCGGTGTTCACGGTTCTGTGCTGTTCCAAAGCGGCGAATTCGCAAGCGTTGAGTTCCCCCTGCCGGAAGGCGAGAAAATCGTTATCGGCCGCGATCCGAACGGTTCTCAAATTGTTTTACCGGCAAGCTATACCAAGGTAAGCGCAAAACACTGTGCCATTGAATATGTAGCAAAAGTGAACCTGTATTTTGTAACGGATATGTCTGCCAATGGCATTTTCTATGCCAACGGCGCGCGGATGCCCGCAGGCAGCCGGGTGGCTGTAAAGCCCGGTACACGGCTTATGTTGGCGGACGCGGATTGTTCGGTACGTGTGGGCTAATCTTCTGTTCCTTTCATACGCAATTCCCCTGCTCGGGAATTGCGTATTTTTTTGTAATGGCTATAAAGAATGTCATAATAATATATTAACAAAAACACAGGTAGGCGATGGGCGGATCTCATGTTTGGGCAGAGCAGATAAGATCCGACAAAAGATACTTGTGCTTTGACAAGCGCTATGGTACAATATGGGCAGAAAGCATTTGTAATTGGGAGGTGTTGATTCATGAAAAAGCGAACGGTCGTTTCGCTGTCAGCAGCTGGCGCTGCTGGTGCGGTCGCTGCTGTGTTACCGCTGTTTGTCAATCCGCCGAAACCGTTTGCACCAGCTGCCGACGGCAGTTGCTGGATGGCTTCGCTGCCGGACGATATGCCGCTTTCGCAGGTGGTTCTTCCCGGCACCCACGACAGCGCAACGGAAAAGATTTTTTTCGCGTCCATTGCCCGTTGTCAGCATCTGACCATTCCACAGCAGCTGGAAGCAGGCTGCCGGTTTTTGGATTTGCGCCTGCGGATGCGCAACAGCCAACTGATTGCTGTTCACGGCGTAACGCCCTGTTACCAGGTGTCCGGCGGCAGAGCCGTTGCCTATACCTTTGACCAGATTGTTGACAGTATATATGCTTTTCTGCGTCGAAATCCATCGGAAACGGTGCTTGTCAGCATCAAGAATGAGGGCAAAGAGGATGATGCTGCCTTTTTCCGCTATTTAAGACAGTATATAGAGCGCTGTCCGCACCGTTGGTATACGGAAAACCGTGTGCCGGCTGTTGGCGAGGCGCGGGGTAAGATGGTTTTGCTTCGCCGCTTTTCGCTTCAGGGCGTATCGGCTGATGATGGCAGCAGCGGACTGAATTTACAGCCTGCGCTGTGGGGCAATATGGGCGGCAGAAAGACCACCGGTTATAAAAAATTTCATATGACGCTGCAAAACGGCGAACACGGCAGCGGCGTTTGTTTGCAGGACTGCTACAGCCTGGGGGTCAGAAAAAAATGGTTTTTCGGAATCAAACCTCTTTTGGATCGGGGACGGTATCATAATGAGCTTTTGCTGAACTTTTTCAGCTGTACTGGTCGGCTGTTCCCGGTGGCCGCAGCGCTCCCGCTGAATCGCCTGTATCAAACATATGAATCGCAGGCGGTAAAAAACGGAGGAATTTTAATTTTTGACTTTTTGAATGCCCGGTTGGCGGCGCGTGTATACCGCGAAAATCCCGCTGTTCCCCGTAAGGTGCCTGATGCCGCAGAGCCATCGAATGAAAAAGTGCCGCTGCTGGCGCGGTATCTTTCCGGTTATTGCAATTTATTATATCGAATTTTTGATTGAGGAGTGCTTCGCATGAAACTGGCTGTCAGTTCCTACAGCTTTCATACGCTGACCGAGCGCGGAATTTATAAGGAGGAAGAGCTGATTCCGTTGGCAAAGGAGATGGGCTTCGATGCCATTGAATTTGCCGAAATTCATCCGCCCAAGGAAAAAGAAAAGGCTTCCTACGCAGAAAAATTGCGTAAAATAAGCGAGAAAAATAAACTGCCGATTATCAATTATGCTGTCGGTGCAGATTTTATCTACGGCAGCGACGGCGATTTGCAAAAGGAAGCGGCGCACCTTTGCCGGGAGGTGGATATTGCCGTCCTGCTGGGCAGCGGCATGATGCGCCACGATGTAGCATACGGCTATCATAAGGACGAGCCCGGACAAAAGGGCTTTGCGCAGGCGCTGCCGCGCCTTGTGGAGGGCTGCCGGATTGTGACCGAATACGCGGCGGAAAAGGGCGTTCGCACGATGAGTGAGAACCACGGCTTCTTCTGTCAGGAATCCGCCCGGGTTGAACGGCTGGTAACCGGCGTTGGGCATGATAATTACGGCGTGCTGCTGGATATGGGTAACTTTTTGTGCGCCGACGAGTCACCTGTGACCGCTTTTGGACGGCTGTTGCCTCATTGTTTCCATGTACATGCCAAGGATTTTCATGTCAAAAGCGGCAACGGACTGCCGCCGCAGGACGGTTTCTTTTGCACCCGCGGGGGCAATTACCTGCGCGGCGCGATTATCGGTCACGGGGAGGTTCCGGTGTTCCAGTGCCTGAAGTTGTTAAAGGACTACGGCTACGACGGGTATGTGACCGTGGAGTTTGAAGGGATTGAAGACCCCAAGCTCGGCGTAGCGTATGGGCTGCATACGCTGGAATATATGCTGAAACTGTTGGGGTGAGCACATGAAAGAGTGAAGAGTGGAGAGTGAAGAGTGAAGATTCGGACGCCCTTCGGGCGTGAATGGTAGATTGTTTGCGGGTATAGAAAATACCTCGTTTATATCTTTCTTCCCTTAAATCCTCTATCTTCCCAATTAGATGAAACTATCTATAATCTAAGGCGAAGCCTTCCATATCTTCACTCTTCACTCTTCACTCTTCACTCTGGCGCCGCTTTGCGGCGCCGAAGGTGGTATTCTGTTGCAAGAGAAAAAAAGAATTCATATGTTGGACGCGGTGCGCGGGATGGCTGTATTGCTGATGGTCGTCTTTCACGCCTTTTTTACCTATGGGGTGCTGTTTGGGTTCCCCTTTTTTCAACGGGGCTATGCCGCTGTCGAGGAAATCGCGCCGCCGGTGATTTCAACCCTGTTTATTTTTTCCTGCGCCTATTCCTGTCTGCTGTCCAAAAATAACATTCGGCGAGGGCTGATTATTTTTGCCGTAGCGATGGGGATGAGTGTTGTTACCATTTGGATTTTGCCCCTTTTAGGTATCGAGGGGGAGGGCATCTGGTTCGGCATTTTGCATTGCTTGGGGATTTGCGTCTTGTTGTCGCCGCTGCTTTTTCGGCTGTTGCGGAAAATTCCCTGGTATCTTTCGATTCCGGTTCTTCTGGTGCTTGCCATCGGCACCAGAAGCCTGATGCATGAGGGCTTTTTTGGCGTCGAGGTGCAGGACCCGATACAATCGGTCAATTTGCTGTTCCCGTTCGGTATTTTCCACGGCGATTTTTATTCGGCGGATTATTACCCCCTGTTCCCCTATCTGTTTGTTTTTGCCATCGGCTGCGTTTTGGCGCTGCGGTTTCCGCCCGAAAAACTGCCGGAGCGGTTTTATCAAAAAATTTGCCCGCCGCTGGAATGGCTGGGGCGGCACGCGCTGGTGATTTATGTGGTGCATCAGCCGCTGCTTTACGCCGTTGGATTCGCTGCGCAGGCACTGATCGGATAAAGGAAAAAAGATAAATTTTTTGAACAAATGCCAATCGGATGTCAAGATTTTATGGTATCATTTTGGCACAGCAAGGAAAGAGAGGGATTGATATGAAAAATAAAAACAAATTTCGCATTCTGTCTGTTTTGCTCAGCTGCTGTCTGCTGGTCTGTGCGCTGCCGGTTTCGGCTGCTGCTGCGGACAACACCAATTACCCCTATGTTTTTGTGCACGGCATGATGGGCTGGGGCGAATATGACGGCGTAAACAGCCTTTCCCCTTACTGGGGCGGCAGCAACGGCGATATGCTTGCTGCTCTTGAAGAACAGGGCTATACCTGCTATGCCGCCTCGGTGGGTAAAGTCAGTTCCAACTGGGACAGAGCCTGCGAGCTGTACGCCCAGCTGACCGGTACGGTAGTGGATTACGGCGAGGCGCACAGTAAGGCGCACGGGCATGCCCGTTACGGCAGAAGCTATGAGGGCAGGGCGCTGCTGGACACCTTTGGCAAAACCGATGAAAACGGCGATTTGATTAAAATTAACCTGTTCGGTCACAGCCTGGGCGGACCGACGGTTCGGTTGTTTACCTGGCTTTTGGAAAACGGCTCGGCGGAGGAATGCGCCGCCTCCGGTGCGGATGTATCCCCCTTCTTTACCGGCGGAAAAGGGGAGTATGTGCATTCTGTTACAACCTGGAGCGCGCCGCATAACGGGACGCCCGCTGCCAATATTTTGTATGATCAGCTGCCGACCGCTTATTTGCTGGCATTTATGGGCAATCTGCTGGGCTGTTCTTCGATGTCCAGTTTTTGGGATTATCAGCTGGAGCAGTTTGGGCTGACCTCTGTGCCGGATCAGGGGATCACCGCCAAACTGAATTTGGCGGGTATTGTGCGGATGGTAAAAAGCAACGACAATTGCGGCTATGATTTGACCATTCGCGGCGCAAAGGCGCTGAATGAAATGATTGATACCGTAGACGGGGTTTACTATTTCTCCTTTACCGGCGAAAAGGTGGATTTGCAGCCCGACGGTACCTATAAAGCCCAAAAGGATATGTTTATCCTGTTCCCGCTGCTTTCCAATAAAATCGGTAAGTTGGACGGGGAAGTCTATGACGGTGTTTCCCTCGGCGCCAATTGGCGGGAAAATGACGGGCTGGTGCCGGTAATCTCCGGTCAGGCGCCTTTTGATGAAGCGTCTGTTTTCTACAGCGATGCGAAGGACGAAACCCTTGCAACCGGTGTTTGGCATATTATGCCGCTGATTGAAAATTTCAGCCATGTGAGCTATATGGGCATGGATACGGACAATTTCCAATACCTTTATGAAGAGCAGATGGCACGTATCAATGCGCTGTAAGTCGTATAGGATTTAATAAAAAGAGGACGCTTGCCGTAAGGCGGTGCGTCCTCTTTTTACATGTGCATCGGATTATTTTTGATTGGTAAAATGAACCTTATAGTTTTCGATAGCCTCCTGTATAATGCGAACCGCCTCGTCTTTCCCGGCGGCCTCATCGACCACGGTTTCCTTGCCCTCCAAATCCTTGTACACGGTAAAGAAATGGGTCATTTCCGAAAAAATATGGGGCGGCAGCTCGCCGATGTCCCGGTACATACTGTAGGTCGGATCGCCGAACGGAATGGCAATGATTTTATCGTCGTGCCGCCCGCTGTCCAGCATGGAGATAACGCCGATGGGATAGGAGTGTACAATAGTCAGCGGGTGAATCGGCTCGGAGCAGAGCACCAGCACATCCAGCGGGTCCAAATCGTCGCCGTAGGAACGGGGAATAAAGCCATAGTTCGCCGGATAGTGGGTAGAGGTGTACAGCACCCGGTCAAGCATCAAAAGTCCGGTTTCCTTATCCAGCTCGTATTTATTCTTGCTCCCCTTGGGAATTTCGATAACCGCCAAAAAATCCTCCGGGGTGATATAGGCGGGGTTGACGTCGTGCCAGATGTTGTTCATAATGGTTGCTCCTTGCATCATATATTTCTTTATAAGAGGGAAGAGGGAGATGAAAAGAGTGAAGAGTGAAGAGTGAAGAGTGAAGATGTGGAAGGCTTCGCCTTAGATTATAGATAATTTTGTATAATTGGAAAGATAGAGGCTTGAAGGGAAGAAAGATATATACGAGGTATTTTTTATACCTGCAAACAATCTACCATTCACGCCCGCAGGGCGTCCGAATCTTCACTCTTCACTCTTCACTCTTCACTCTGCGCCGCAAGGCGGCGCATTAGGTCATCTTCTCCTGCTTCACCTTATGGTCAATCACATGGCGGCTTGCCAGTTCATTGGTGACATCATCTAAACTAATGCCCATTTCAATCATCAGCACCATGACATGATATGCCAAATCCGCAATTTCGTAAATGGTTTCCTTTTTGTCGTTCGCCTTGCCGGCAATAATAACCTCGGTGCTCTCCTCGCCGACCTTTTTCAAAATCTTGTCGATGCCCTTATTGAATAGATAGGTAGTGTAAGAGCCCTCCTTGGGATTGTCCTTGCGACCTTGCAGCAGCGCCATCAGACCTTCATAGGTAAAGGGCGCGGCGTCCGATTCAAAAACCGGCTGAAAAAAGCAGCTCTCGCTGCCGGTATGGCAGGCGGGTCCCTCTTTGTTGACCTTGATCACCAGCGCGTCCTTATCGCAGTCGGCGGTGATGGAAACAATATGCTGCACATTGCCGCTCGTCTCCCCCTTGCGCCACAGGCACTGCCGGGAGCGCGACCAGAAGCAGGTACGTCCCTCTTGTAAGGATATGGCAAGGCTTTCCCGGTTCATATACGCCAGCGTCAGCACCTCGCCGGTGGAAGCATCGGTAACAATGGCGGGAATCAGACCCTTATCGTCAAATTTTAATTCCTCTATGGTAAGCATGGTGATGTCCTTTCTTGGTCTTTATTATGCAATGCCTATCGGCGGAAAACACTCTGTAAAGCGCCGCTCGCGGCGCTTTATAGCCTCACCGTAATCCCCGCGTCCCTCAGGCTCTCTTTAAGCTCCTGGATGTTGACTTCGCCAAAGTGGAAGATGGAGGCGGCAAGCCCCGCGTCTACTTTGGGGATTTCGCGGAACAGGGTGATAAAATCTTCTATTTTGCCCGCGCCGCCGGAGGCGATCACCGGTACGCTGACCGCGTCGCACACCGCCTGAAGCATCGGCAAATCAAAGCCGTTTTTTACCCCGTCGGTGTCCATACTGTTCAAAACCACTTCGCCCGCACCCATGTCAACGCAGCGGCGGATCCATTCCACCGCTTCCATGCCGGTGTTCTCCCGTCCGCCTTTGGCAAAGACTGTGAATTTACCGTCCACCCGCTTGACATCGGCGGAGATGACCACGCACTGGTCACCGTAACGCTTGGCGGCCTCCTCTATCAGCTTCGGGTTGCGAATCGCGCCGGAATTGACGCTGACCTTGTCCGCGCCGCATTTAAGCACCCGGTCAAAATCTTCCACGGTATTGATAGCGCCGCCCACCGTCAGGGGAATAAAAATCGTGGAGGCGGTTTTGGTTAAAATATCGGTAAACAGGCTTCTGCCCTCCGCCGAGGCGGTGATGTCGTAAAACACCAGCTCGTCCGCGCCGGCTTTGCTGTAATAGGCTGCCAGCTCCACCGGGTCGTTGACATCGTGCAGTCCTTCAAAATTGACGCCTTTTACCACCCGACCGTCTTTCACATCCAGGCAGGGGATAATGCGCTTGGTTATCATTCTGCATCGCCTCCAAACGCGCGGATTGCTTCGGCAAGGTCCATATCGCCGGTATACAGCGCTTTGCCGAGAATTGCGCCGTACAGGTGCATCTGTTGTAGTTTCTGTAAATCCTCCATGCTGCTCACGCCGCCGGAGGCGACAATCTGCATGGAAAACCGATCGCTCAGCTGCCGGTACAGCGCGATATTCGCGCCGGAAAGCAATCCGTCCCGGGAAATATCGGTGCAAATAACGGTTTTGACGCCTTTTTGCTGGAGCGATTCAAAAAAATCGAAGGTGGTCAGAGCGGAGTCCTCAAGCCAGCCCTTGATGGAAACATAGCCGTCCCGCAAATCCGCGCCGACGGCAATTTTCTCGCCGTAGCGCGCGAGCATCCGCTCCAAAAAAGCGGGGTCGGTCACCG
This sequence comes from uncultured Eubacteriales bacterium, assembly GCA_949293815.1. Lineage (GTDB taxonomy): Bacteria > Bacillota > Clostridia > Oscillospirales > Acutalibacteraceae > RGIG2774. The sequence goes on from CASFEZ010000001.1 coordinate 29,251, forward strand.
CAGCCGTACCCAGAATCACCCGGTACACCCCCAGCTGCAAATACCGTTCCACCGTCTGCTCGTCCCGAATGCCGCCGCCGATTTCCACCCGCAGATGGGTATTTTTTACAATTTCCTCTACCGTAGCAAGGTTCGGCGTGCCGCCGTCCTTTGCCCCCTGCAAATCCACCAGATGCAGGTGTTTTGCCCCGGCGTTTTGAAAGCGCAGGGCAGCGTTCAGCGCCTTTTTTTCGTAGACGGTCATCTGGTTGTAATCGCCCTTGACCAGTCGCACCGCCTGGCCGTCAATCAAATCAATGGCGGGGAATAAAATCATTCGCTTTCCCTCCCGTCAAAGCGCCGCAAAGGCGCGCAGAATCGCAAGCCCCACTTCGCCGCTTTTTTCCGGGTGGAACTGGGTGCCGTATACATTGCCGTTTTGCACCGCGGCGGTCAGGGGCGCACCGTATTCGGCGGTGGCAATCACCGCCTCGTCGCAGTCGGCGGCGTAATAAGAGTGGACAAAGTAAACAAAGTCCCCCTCCTTGATATGCTGAAAGAGGGGCGATACCGGACGCCCTTTGGGGAACCCAAGGGCGTTCCAGCCGATATGGGGAATTTTCAGGTCGGCGGGAATCACATCCCGAATGGGACGCACCGCGCCTTTTATCAGCCCCAGCCCCTCGTGTTCGCCGTATTCATAGCTTTTCTCCAGGAGCATTTGCATCCCAAGGCAAATGCCCAAAAGCGGTTTTCCGCCTGCCGCCTCCTGCTTTACGACTTTGTCCAGTCCGCTGTCCCGCAGCTTCCCTGCCGCGTCCGCAAACGCGCCGACGCCAGGCAGAATCATCCGGTCGCTGCCGGCGATTGTTTTCGGGTCGGCGGTCACCACAGCGGGTACGCCGATGCTTTGCAGCGAGCTTTTCAGCGAAAACAGGTTGCCAACGCCGTAATCAATAATTGCAGTCATCGCTTTCTCCTTCCACTTGCCGCAAAAAGGCGGCGGGGTCTAAGCATCAAAGTACGCCTTTGCTCGAGGGAATCTCGTCCGCCGCGTCGGGGTCAATGCGGACCGCTTCGCGCATGGCACGACCAAAGGCCTTAAACGCACCCTCGATGATATGATGGCTGTTTTCGCCCGCCATCTGCCGCAAATGCAGCGTTAGTTGGGCGCTGCGCACAAACCCTTCAAAAAATTCCTTCGTCAGCTCGGTGTCAAAATCGCCGACCTTGGCGGCGGGAATATGCAAATCATAGCCCAGACAGCCTCTGCCCGATACATCCACCGCGCAGAGAATCAGCGCCTCATCCATGGGAATGAGCTTGTGGGCGTAGCGGATAATGCCGCGCTTTTCGCCCAGCGCCTCGGCGAACGCCTGCCCCAGGCAGATGGCGATATCCTCGGTGGTGTGGTGACCGTCCACCTCGGTATCCCCCTTGCAGACGACCGACAAATCAAACCGACCGTGCTTTGCGAACAGGGTCAGCATATGGTTCAAAAAACCAATGCCGGTGTCAATTTCGCCCGTACCGCTGCCCTCCAGCGTCAGGCGCAAGTCAATATCCGTTTCGGCGGTTTTCCGCCGGATGGCTGCACTGCGCATGGTTTACCCTCCGTTTTCTAAAATTTCCTTGATTTGCCGAAGCAAAATCTCCATTTGCTGCGGGGTGCCGATGGTGATGCGCACAAACCCATCGATGCGCGGCGCGCTGAAATGCCGCACCAGAATGCCCCGGTTCTTCAGCGCCTCATACAGGGCTTGCCCGCCGATTGTTTCGTGGGCGGCGAACAGGAAATTCGCCAGCGAATCGGTGACAAAAAAGCCCATCTCCCGCAGCGATTCTTTTGTATGCTCCCGGGTGCTTTTCAGCTCCCGGATTTTTTCGTCATAGTAGCTTTGGCTGTCCATCGCCGCTTCTGCCGCCGCCATGGACAAGCGGTTGATATTATAGGGGTTGGTGGTGTTTTTGATTCGGTTCAAGTCCCGAATCAGCGCCGCATCGCCAATCCCAAAGCCCACCCGCGCCCCGGCGAGGGCACGGCTTTTGGAAAAGGTGGAAACCACTAAAAGATTCTCGTGCGTTTTGGTCAGATCCACCATACTCTCGGCGCCGAAGTCCACATACGCCTCGTCTATCACAACCACATGGTCGGGGTTGGATTCTAAAATCTTTATCACATCTGCCTTTTGCAAGCACAGGCCGGTGGGGGCGTTGGGGCTGGCGAGCACCACCATTTGCCCGCAGCCGATATAGTCGGCGGGGTCCACGGTAAAATCCTGCCGCAGAGGCGCTATGGCAACCGGCAAATCATACAGGGCGGCAAACACCGGGTAAAACCCATAGGTAATATCCGCAAACCGTACCCCGTCCGTGCCAAAGACCAGAAAGGCGAAGTTCAGTACCTCGTCCGAGCCGTTGCCCACAAATACATTTTCAGGCGAAGTCTGGTAATGGGCGGCAATTTTTTCCCGCAGGGTGCGCACGGTCGGGTCGGAATACAGCCGCAGGGCGGCGACCTCGTCCGTATTTATCCGCTCGAGTACCGCCGGCGCCGGGGGATAGGGAAATTCGTTGGTATTCAGTTTGATATACTGCATGTCCCGGGGCTGTTCCCCGGGCACATATTCTTCCAGCTGCCCTAAGCGGCTGTTGATAAATCGGCTCATTGACTCACTTCTCCGGTTTCTTTTCGCACCAGCACCGAGCGGGCATGGGCGGAAAGCCCCTCCGTTTCGGCGAAATGGGCAATATCGTCCGCCGCTTTGTTCAACGCATCGGCGGTGTAATAGGTAAAGGAATATTTTTTGATAAAATCATCCACCGAGAGCGGGCTGGAGAACCGCGCTGTGCCGCCGGTGGGCAGGGTGTGGTTGGGTCCCGCGAAATAATCGCCCAGCGCTTCCGGGCAGCTGCGCCCCAAAAAGACGCTGCCCGCGTTGTGGATGCGGTTCAATAAATCAAAGGGCGCGTCGGTGCAGATTTCCAAATGCTCCGGCGCAATCTCGTTGGCAATGGCGATGGCGGTTTCCATATTTTCGGTCACGATGATTTTGCCGTTGTTTTCAATAGATGCGCGGGCAATTTCCTCCCGGGGCAGCACAGAGAGCTGTTTTTCCACCTCTTCGGCGGTTTTTTTGGCAAAATCCATGCTGTCGGTAATGAGCACCGCAGACGCCATCCGGTCGTGCTCCGCCTGGGAGAGCAAATCCGCCGCCGCATAGCGCGGGTCGGTTTTGCCGTCCGCCAGGATAAGAATTTCGCTCGGTCCGGCAATCATATCAATACCGCAAACCCCGTAGACCTGTTTTTTCGCTTCCGCCACAAAGGCGTTGCCCGGTCCCACAATCTTGTCCGCCTTGGGGATGCTCTCGGTGCCGTACGCCAGCGCCGCTATGGCCTGCGCGCCGCCGACCTTATAGATGCGATCCACCCCTGCCACATGGGCGGCTGCCAGAATCTGGGGGCGAATGCTGCCGTCCGGGGCGGGGGGCGTGACCATAATTAGGTTTTCTACGCCGGCGATTTTGGCGGGAATGGCATTCATCAGCACCGACGAGGGGTAGCTTGCCGTGCCGCCGGGCACATACAGCCCCACCGTTTGTAAGGGCAGGATTTTCTGCCCCAAAACAATGCCGTCGTCTTCGTTTATCACAAAGCCGGTGCGCTTCTGTTTTTCGTGAAAGGCACGGATATTGGCGGCGGATTTTTCCAGAATTTCAATAAATTTCGGATCGACCGCCGAAAGCGCCGCCTGCATTTCTGCTTCGGAAACCGCCAAATCCTGAAGCTTCGCCCGGTCAAATTTTTCGCTGTATTCCCGCAAAGCCGCATCGCCGTTTTGCCGCACCCGGGCAATGATTTCGGCGACGGTGCCGGAAACATCCGTAGCCGCCGTGCCCCGGTTGAAAATTTCGGCGTTGTCAATCTCGCCGTATGTTAAGATTCGTATCATCTTCTGTCACTCCCGCCCGGCGCTTTTTTTATATCGCGCCGGTTGTGTTTTTTATGTATCGTTCATATCATGCCCGTTTGGTGCAAAGGGCTTCCATCTGCCGCGCCAATTGTGTAATCTCCTGATTCTTAAATTGAAAGCTCGCCTTGTTGGCAATCAGCCGGGCGCTGATGGGCAAAATGGTTTCCAGCGGCGTCAAATCGTTCTCCAGCAGCGTCGTGCCGGTTTCTACAATGTCCACAATCACATCCGACAGCCCTAAAATCGGCGCAATTTCAATCGAGCCGTTGAGCTTTATCACATCAATCTGCCGGCTTTGCGAGGCATAATAGGCTTTGGCAATTTCCGGGAACTTGGTCGCCACCCGTAAGGTGCGCTCCCGATCGTCGTAAAAATCCTTTTTCCCGGCGACGCACATCCGGCATTTGCCCAGCCCCAAATCCACCAGCTCGTAGACATCGGGCTTGTATTCTTCCAGAATATCTTTTCCTGCCACGCCGATATCCGCCGCGCCCCTCTGCACATAAATGGCAACATCCGAGGGCTTGACCCAAAAATAGCGCACGCCGGTCTCTTCGTTTTCAAAGATGAGCTTTCGTCCCGGCTCGTGAATGGCGGGACAGCTTTTGCCCGCCTGCTCGAACATGGCCAGCACCTTTTCGCCCAGGCGCCCTTTCGGCAAAGCAATATTCAGCATCTGCATCCGTCAATCCGTCCTTTCGCCCAAATGCACTCGTTTTTGCGCAGGGGTGGTGCCGTCGTCCGTTTTTTGTACCCGAACGGAAAGCCCCTCCCGGCGGTAGCGCTCCGCCTCGCGCAGGACGGTCGCGGCGGGCACCTGTGTATCATAAGACAGCAAAATATCCGTTTTTTCCCGCTTTTCACTGCGGGGCAAATGCTCCAGCAAATCCAAATAGATGGCAAAGCCGATGGCGTTCGCGCTCTTGCCCATTTCAGTCAGCAGCCTGTCATAGCTGCCGCCGGAGAGAATGCCCTGGGGAATGCCGTTGATATAGCCGCGGAAGATAAGACCGTTGTAATAGCGCATATCGTTCATCAGGGAAAAATCCAGCCGGATTTTTTCCGCCAGATGCTCACTGTCCAGCATTTCATACAGCGCGGTCAGTTCTTTGACGGCGCGGTCGGTTCCTTCGTTGCAGTTCAGCCGCAGCAGCGCCTCTTTGGTCTCGGGGAAGGTGCCGTACAGGCTCGTCAGCGCCGTCAGGCGCTCGGTGTTTTGCGCCGAAACCCCGTTTTTTTCGCAAAGGGCACGCAGGGCGGGTACATTCTTTTCGCCGATGGCAGCGAGCAGCGCTGTTTGTTCCGCCTCCTGTAACCCCAGCGGCGCAGTCAGCGCGGAAACCAACCCCAAATGGGAGAGATTCAGCACATAGTCCCCGCTGATGCCCGCAAGGCTTTTGAGTGCCAGCAGAACCACTTCCGCCGCGTCATATGCGCCCAAATCCCCTACGCATTCCAAGCCGGTCTGGCTGATCTCCCGGTATTCATGGGCGCCGTTTTCGGCGCGGTAGACTTTTTCGGTATAATACACCTTTTCCGCGTCGCCCGGCTTCCAGCGGGCGTTTTTTACAATTGACAGCGTGACATCCGGCTTTAACGCCATCAGCCGTCCGTCCGGGTTGGTAAAGGTGATAATATTGCTGCTGACCAGAAAGTTCTTGTTTCTGGCATAAAAGTCGTATTCCTCAAATTTGCTCATTTTATAGTGGCGGTAGCCGTACCGGCGGTACAGCTCGCCCAAGCCCCGTTCCGCTTCCCCGGCGGTGCGGTAGGTTTCGGTTTTGCTCATGGTGTTCCCTCCCGAGGGTGCAAGGTTACAAAATACGGTACTATCATACAACACTTTAGCGTAGTAGTCAAGTAAAGTACCGCAGTTCCACTTCCCCGCAAGCAGACTGCGGGATTTTCTCTATAGTATACCATACTTTGGGAAAAAATGCTATGCCGGTTGTCGGCTCCAAAGGCAAATTTTTTAAAAAAATTTGGTGTCATGGTTCAAAAAACAGGGGATGCTTTTGTATTTGCAGTAAAATATATTCTTATTTCGATAAAAAATGTCGGGTTGTGTAAAGTTCAGGTAAAATTTTTGCGAGAACGCTTGTAGAGTATTTATACAATTGTTATAATATTTTCAGAGCTGCATGGGCAAAATTGCGTCAGTCGGCTTTTTTTGTTTTTTCGTTCCATGTGTATTCAATTGTTTTTTGCTACAATGCCCATGCTATAAAAAATATCAAAGGAGAACGAAAGGCAGATGGAAATTAAAAATCTATTTGAGCGAACCGAAAAGAAGTATATCATCACCGCCAGCCAGCAGCATGCGCTGATCCGTCTGATTGGACATAAACTGACAGAAGATGCCTATCCGCGCAGCACCATTCGCAGTTTATACTTTGATACCGACGATTACCGTATGATTCGTACCTCTGTCGAAAAGCCTGTGTATAAAGAAAAACTGCGCCTGCGCAGCTATTGTACGCCCAACCAGGATACCAAGGTGTTCTTGGAGCTAAAAAAGAAATTTGACGGCGTAGTTTACAAGCGGCGGGAGTGTATGTCCCTTCGGGAAGCGGAGCAGTTTGCGCAAACGGGCATTGCCGTGAAGGATACACAGATTTGCCGGGAAATTCAGTGGGCGTTTCGCCAGTACCCGAACCTTACGCCGAAGATGTTTATCAGCTATAACCGCCTGGCGCTGAAGGCAAAAGAAGAGCCGGAGGTGCGCATTACCTTTGACTGGAACCTGCTGTTCCGCAATACCGACCTGGATTTACAGGGCGGCGTTTACGGTCGCCGGCTGTTGGCAAAGGACCATATGATTATGGAAATCAAAGCGCTGAACGCCATGCCGCTCTGGCTATGCGATGCGCTGGACAAACTGCAAATTTTCCCCGCGTCTTTTTCCAAATACGGTACGGCTTATCGCATTTGCCAAAGAGGCAATTTGCTTTCGAAAGGAGAACACACCTGTGCTTGATTCCCTGTTCCAGCCCATCTATTCCGAAGAGGTTACCTTAACGGTTTATTTGATTTGCTTCGGCGTGGCGCTCGTTTGCGGCGCGTTGATTGCGCTGACCGCCTCGTTCCGTTCCCGCCTGAGCCGCAGCTTTGTGTTATCCATTTTTCTGATTCCCGCCGTGGTGCAAACCGTCATTATGCTGGTCAACGGCAGCATCGGCACCGGGCTTGCGGTGATGAGCGCCTTTTCGCTGATTCGCTTCCGCAGCGCCCCCGGTTCCGCCAAGGAAATTGTTGCCATTTTCGCCGCCATGGCCGCCGGCTTGGCCGCCGCCACCGGCTATATCTTTTTGGCGATTCTGTTTGCGGTCTTTATTGGTATCATTTTGCTTTTGGCGGCGCTGATTCGTCTGCCGGAAAAGGACGATTTGCAGCGGGAGCTGCGCATTACCGTACCGGAGAGCTTGAATTACGCCCATGAATTTGACGATTTGTTTGCCCAATATACCTCGGAGCATAAGCTGACCATGGTAAAAACCACCAATATGGGCAGTTTGTATAAACTGGTTTATTCTATCCGATTAAAAAACGAGGATGAGGTACAGCGGTTTGTAGACGATTTGCGCTGCCGCAACGGCAATTTGGAAATCGCCGTTTCCCTGCCGGTAACCACCCACAACGAACTGTAATTTTTTCCACCGTATATAGAAAAGCGCTTGCAACGGTTTAGCTGTTGCAAGCGCTTTTTTGCGGCGCTAGTGGTTAGTGGTTAGTGTCGGAAGGCTACGCCTTGATTGATAGATGGCTGTTTCGGGAAATAACAGCGTAGGGTGCGTTTCCTTTTTTTGCGGCGTGTATGGTTTACAGGAAAAACTTCCTCGACACCCAGGCGCGGAATTGTTTGTTTTCGGAGGCGAAGCGCAGGAAAATTGCCAGAACGGCGGTGGTGAAAAACACCGTCAACGCTACGCAGTCGGCGATCAGATTGGGCATGCTGATAAGAAAAATAAATTCTGTTGCCGCCGCATACAGCGCGACCATCGCCAAAGCAAAGGCCGCTTTGCGAATCAGGGAGGCATTTTTATTTTTCTGACAGAAGAAAATTAAAATATAGCCTAAAACAACAAACGCCGCCACCATCGGCAGGGCAATGCGGTAAAACCAGGTACCCGAGCTGTTGTAATGGTACATCACATAGATATAGGCCGCCGTAATCACCCCGTCCAGCGTCAGGGAGATATAGGGCGTGTGGGGCAGGGTGCGCCGCAGCAGGAACGGCGCAACAAAGAAAATCCACAATAAAATCAGCGTAGACGCCACATAAACCGACCAGTACAACCCCGGCGTAATAAAATAGTTGATGGGAATGCAGACCAGAATCGGCAATAGCATCACCAGCGTCGCCACCGTCGCCCGGTAACGCTGGAGCTTATTTTGGGGAATCACAATCTTTTCCGGATAGGGGGTTTCGCCCGCAGCGGGTTTGTTGGGATTGAGCACCGGCGTGCCGCAAAGGGCGCATGTTTTCGCGGAATCGTCCAGCTCCACGCCGCAGTTGACACAGTAAGACATCGCAAAGACCTCCTTTATGTGAAATTGCTGATGATTTTGACAGGAATGCCGTCCCTGATTAAAAAGCGGAAAAACTCCCGTTCCACATCTGTTTGCCGGTACATATCGGCAAAACAAATCGTCAGCGTGTTATCGAAGCTGACCGCGCCCAGCCGTCCGCCGTTCAGCCGCCCAGGGGAGGGCATAAAGATATAGTTTTTCACAAAAGGTTTCATCTCTTCGGGAATTTGAATCACGCCCAAATTGGTAAACAGGGCGGTGTTGGTTTTTTCCGCCGTAAAATGAAACGAAAGGTTGACGGCCAGATTTTTCACCGCCAGGGGAATGGCGCGCAGCATGGGAGAGGTTTGCAGCTGCACATTGCTGTTGAACATGGCGCCCAGTGTTTTGGCGTTATTGACATACCGCAGCCACAGCGAGGTCTGGCGCACAAGCTCTTCAAAGGTGTATTCCCCCAAGTTGGGGTCAATGCCTACCGTGTAACAGACCGACATGTTCCGCAAGGTCTGTGAGCCGAACGCCTTGCGACCGTTGACCGGCACCTGAATCACCACTTCCTTTTGCCTGCGGCTCTCCTGTTTTTGAAAATCGATATAAATTCTTAAAAGCACGGCAGTAAAATATTCGGTAACGGTTGCGCCCCGCGCCGCCGCCCGTTCCTTTACCCGGTCAACGGGCATGGTGCCGGTGATGATATGCGTGGTGTGGGCGGGCAGCTTTTCGCCGATTTTGTGATAGACCTTGTGGGTACCCCGGGGCAGGGTAGCGCCGGGGGTGGCGTTTTTGACAAAGGAATCTTCCAGCTCCTCTTTTTTGGGCGGTTCTGCCAAATTCAGCACCATACCGCCGCAGCCGATGGTTTTTCCCTGCAAACGCAGGTACTGCGCCGCCAGCGTGTTCAAAAACACCGCGCAGCCGTAGCCATCCGTCAGGGCGTGAAACGCCTCCAGCGCAATGCGGCTGCGGTAGTAGAACACCCGGAACAAAAAGCGGTTGTTCTCGTGGTATTTGATGCGCACACACGGGTTGTTGCGGTCGGGGCTGATCAGTGGCTCGTTGTCGTTTTTTTCAAAATAATACCAGAAAAAGCCATTTTTCAGCTGCACATCCATGGTCGGGAAGCGGGGCAGAATGTCCTTTACCGCCTGCTGTAAAAGCGCCGGCTCGATTGGCTCGGTTAAATCCACGGAAATGCGGATAATGTTCGACCATTGCTCCGTGTTTTGCCCCGGGAAAATCAGAGCCGCGTTATCCAGCCGAAACCACGCCCTGTCCGACAGGCGTTCCTGGTTTTTTTTCATGCCGGCGCCTCCTTTGCCCGATTTTCTTCATTGTAGCACGAAAAATGGTATGAATGCAATCCTATTCTGTCGCAAAACCGCCCGCAGCAAAAAGGAGCGGGCGGTTTTCTTTTACCCATAAGTAATGGTTTGATTGATGTCTACAAGATAGGACGCAATACGCCGGAACGGGATTTTGTCATAATTCCGGTCGAAGTTAAAGGTGGTATAGATGACCAGCACAAAGGGCGTTTTGGTGAACACAATGGCGCAGTCATGGTAGCCGAGGGTCATATTGGAGCCCGTGCCGATTTTGTTGATAACCCGGATGCCGTCAGGGATGCCGGGCACAATGCGGTTGCGCGAGGTATTCTGCTCCATTTCGCTGAACAGAAAGTCCCGGTACTTGCCGTTGTAGCGGTAAAGATCCAAATACAGCTTCGCCATATCCGCAGCGGAGGTTTCGCCGAAAATATACGAGCCCAGCCGCAGCGAAGCACCGGCCTGTTCGGCGGAGCGGTTAAAAACAGCATTGCCAAAATAATCAAACAGCATCTGATAGGCGGTGTTGCAGCTGTAGCGCAGCGTATAGGTAATCAGGGTCTGAATGGAAAACCGCGTTCCGGCGGCGTATTTGCTCAGCGGGTGGTCCGCCCATTTCTGGCGGCTTTGCAGCGTCAGCTGGGTTGACAGGGGAATATTGTGCTGCTCCATATACTGCAAAATGCTTTTCACATAGGGCGCTTTTATGGTGCATTGGGTGCGGAACACCCGGCCGCTGTTGTATTGGATATAGTACTGTCCGCCCACATCGGTATAATAAAAGGTAGCCGTAGAGCCAAGCGACGCGCAGTAATCCTCCAACGCCCGCAGCTTGTCAAAAACAAGCGGCTCGCGAATATTGGTAGTAAATCCCGCCAGATACGGCTCATACGCCGGACGCTTGTTGTAGACTCGATACAGGCGATAATCATCGTCCTGCCCGGCGGCGGTATAGGTGCGCGGGCTTTCCAGCCGTACCGCTGTGCGCAGTGCCCGGCGCGCATCCGCCGAAGTGACCGCTTCATCTCCGTTGAGATCCGCCAGACGGCACTGTTTGCCGCTCAGCAGCACCAGCTGCACGGTAAACCGTAATATGATACGTGCATCCACGGTGTTTACCTTGCCGTCCAGATTGACATCGCCGTACGAAAAGCTGTCCGGTACGGCGGGAGCCGTGCTTGGCGGCTCGGTTGTCGGTGGTTCCGTTGTGGGGGGCTCAGTTGCGGGTGATTCGGTTGCCGGCACCGCCGTGGTGGTTTCCGGGGGTACGGTTACCGGTTCGGCAGTCGGCGGCGCGGGCGGGGGGGCTTCGGATGTGTTTTCTGCGTTTGTTGTCCCCTCTTCTGCCGGAATTTCCGCTTCCCGCTGTTCGGACAGGGCGGTAAAAATATCCGCCGCCTGTTCGGCTGTCATTCGTGCCGTGCCGGTGTATAAATCCGCAGCGGCGGCGGAAAGCGGCAGCAGCAGAATACAGGCGGCCGCCGTCAGCAGGCTGATGAGCTTTTTCATAAACCTTCCCCCTGTGTTTGATGCTATATAGTAGCATAAAACATGTATAACTTTCTGTCAAGAGAAAAAAGGAGAAAAGCTGTGTTTATAATTGAATAAAAAGTGTTTTTCGTTTCGCGTTAATAAAAAAGCGCCCATGCCGCTAATGGGCACAGGCGCTCAGGCGCTTATTCTTTGATGCTTTCCCGAAGAACCGAGGCAAAGCTCGCAACGCCCTGTAGTTCGGCAGGCAGGATAATCTTGGTTGCCTTGCCGTCAGCCATGGCGCTGAGGGTGTCGTAGCTTTTCAGCTTCAGCACCGCCTCGTCCGCGCCGGCTTCCTTGAGCAGCCGGATGCCGTCGGCTTCGGCCTGCTTGATTTTGATGAGGGCTTCCGCTTCGCCCTCGGCGCGTTTGATGCGTGCTTCCTTGTCGGCTTCGGCGCGCAGGATGGCGCTTTGCTTTTCACCCTCGGCAATCAGAATGCTGGATTTCTTTTCGCCCTCCGCCTGCAAAATCTTTTCGCGGCGTTCCCGCTCGGCGCGCATCTGCTTTTCCATGGCGTCCTGAATATCCCGGGGCGGCAGGATGTTTTTCAGCTCCACGCGGTTGACCTTAATGCCCCAGGGGTCGGTAGCTTCGTCCAAAATGGCGCGCATTTTGGTGTTGATAATATCCCGCGAGGTCAGCGTCTGGTCAAGCTCCAGCTCGCCGATGATATTGCGCAGGGTGGTTGCCGTCAGGTTCTCAATCGCGCTGATGGGCTGATCCACCCCGTAGGTATACAGCTTGGGGTCGGTGATTTGAAAATAAACCACGGTGTCAATCTGCATGGTTACATTGTCCATCGTGATTACCGGCTGGGGGTCAAAGTCCCGTACCAGCTCTTTTAAGGTAACACAGCCCGCTACCCGGTCAATAAACGGGATTTTGAAATGCAGTCCGTTGTTCCAGGTTGCCTGATAGGAGCCCAGCCGCTCAATAACATAGGCTTTGGACTGGGGGACAACTTTAATGCACATGATAACGAGCGCTACGATGATGACCAGCAGCGCGACCAAAAGTCCGGTTACAACAGGGGGCATTTATAAAACCTCACTTTCTTTATGGCGGCGAACAACGAGCTTTACGCCGTCGATTCGCAAAATATCTACCTGCGTGCCCTCAGGCAGCTCCTCTTCGCAGACGGCCGACCATAATTTGCCGTCCGCTTTCACTTCTCCCGGCTCATTTTGCGTAATTTCTCTGGTTACATAGCCGCGCATGCCGACAACCCGATCCAGATTGGTGGCAACTGTTTTCCCGTCCACATATTTTTTCAGCGCCGGGCGCGTCAGCAAAAGCAGCAGCAGACTTACCAGAACAAAGACCGCGAAGCAAATCAGAAAGCTGTCCGTAAAAAAGGAAACGACCATCGCCGCAAGGCTCCCCGCGGCAAACCAGACCGTAACCAGATTGACGGTAACCGCTTCGATGACGCCGAGAACAATCGCCGCAGCCAGCCAGAAAATCCAATAACCCAAACAATCCCCTCCCGATGAAATATTTGCGGCTATTTTCGTTATGCACCGCTATCCATAGTATAGCATTTCTCTCTGTGATTTACAACCAAAATCGATATTCTTTTATCGGTTTTACAAATCGTTCACCGATTGCCCGCGGCGATGGTTCATTTCAATTCCTATTTATGGACAGTGCCCAATTATATTCTTTTATTTGCACGATAGCCATTCAAAACCACGATTTTCAAAAATGAATGCAAAAACGGTGGCAATTTTCTTTCGGGTGTGGTATGCTAATAACAGAATACATCTTGGCGTATCTGACGGGTAATTGCGGAGCACCGCAGGGATGCGCGAATAAAATGCCGACCGTCTGGGCGACTTCGTGGGAAGTTGTCCGGATTTTTCTTTTCTTGGAGGAATGAAAGATGTTGAAGCAATGGCTGGGCTTTGCCGGGGGCAATTGGCAAAAGACAATCGATGTGCGTGATTTTATACAGAAAAATGTAACCCCTTATTGGGGCGATGCGTCGTTCCTGAGCGGCGCAACGGTGCGCACCAAAGAATTATATGCAAAATTGCAGACGCTTTTTGATAAAGAGCGGGAAAAGGGCGGCGTTTTGGATGTGGATACCGAAACCGTATCCTCGCTGACCGCCTATCAGCCCGGCTATCTGGACAAGGAGCGGGAGCTGATTGTGGGCTTACAGACCGACGCGCCCTTAAAGCGCGGGGTCAATCCGTTCGGTGGTATCCGCATGACCCGGCAGGCCTGCGAGGCGTACGGCTATCATCTCTCGGATAAGGTAGAAGAGGAATTTCGTTACCGCACGACCCACAACGACGGTGTGTTCCGGGTTTATTCCGACGAAATGCGCCTGGCGCGCAAGGTCGGCGTTTTGACCGGTCTGCCCGATGCCTACGGCCGCGGACGGATTATCGGCGACTACCGGCGGGTCGCCCTCTACGGCACGGCGCGCCTGATAGAGGAAAAGACGAAAGATAAGACCAAAAACGCCGAAAAAGATATGAATGCCGAAACCATTCAGCTGGCGGAGGAATTGTACCGCCAAATTGACTTTTTGAAAAAACTGACCGAAATGGCAAAAATGTACGGGTTTGATATCTCCGTACCCGCCGAGAATGCCCGCGAAGCGATTCAGTGGACCTACTTCGGCTATCTGGCAGCCAATAAGGAGCAGAACGGCGCCGCCATGTCTTTGGGGCGGGTCAGCACCTTTTTGGATATCTATATCCAGCGGGATTTAGAGCGGGGCATTTTGACCGAGGAAAAAGCCCAGGAGCTGATGGACGATTTTGTCATGAAGCTGCGTATGGCGCGGCATTTGCGCACACCGGAATATAACGAGCTGTTCGGCGGCGACCCGATGTGGATTACCGAAAGCGTCGGCGGCATGGGCGAGGACGGCAGAACGCTGGTTACCAAAAACAGCTACCGCGTTTTGCAGACCCTGTATAATATGGGCTCCTCCCCCGAACCGAACCTGACCATCCTCTGGTCGCGGAACCTGCCCGCGCCGTTCAAGGCCTTCTGCGCCAAAGTATCCTGCGATACCGATTCCATTCAGTACGAAAATGACGATTTGATGCGCCCGGTGTACGGCGATGATTACGGCATTGCCTGCTGCGTGTCCGCCATGAAAATCGGCAAACAGATGCAGTTTTTCGGCGCAAGGTGCAATCTGCCCAAAATGCTGCTTTTGGCCATCAACGGCGGGGTGGATTCGCTCAGCGGACTGCGCTTAGGTCCCGCGCTTGAACCCCTTTCCGGCGATCGCCTTCGCTATGAGGAAGTGATTGAGCGGCTGGATATATACCGCGGGTGGCTCTGCCGGCTGTATGTCAACACCATGAATGTCATTCACTATATGCACGACAAATACGCCTATGAAAAAATTCAAATGGCGCTGCATGATACGGATGTGCACCGTTTTATGGCGTTCGGCGTGGCGGGGCTTTCGGTATTGGCGGACTCTTTAAGCGCCATCAAATACGCCGAGGTGCGCCCGATTCGGGATGAAAACGGCGTGATTGTTGACTTTGAAACCATCGGTGATTTCCCGAAATTCGGCAACGACGACGACCGGGTAGACGCCATCGCCGTGGAGCAGTTTAAGCTCATGTACAAGGAGCTGTGCAAAACCCCTGCCTATCGGGGGGCGGAGCATACCCTTTCCGCCCTGACCATCACCTCCAATGTGATGTACGGCAAAAAGACCGGCGCCACCCCGGACGGCAGAAAGAAGGGCGAGCCCTTTGCCCCGGGCGCGAATCCCATGCACAACCGGGAGCGCAGCGGCGCGCTGGCTTCCTTAAACTCCATTGCCAAGCTCCCCTATCGCTATGGGCGGGACGGTATTTCCAATACCTTTTCCATTGTGCCCGATACATTGGGCAAAACCGCCGAGGAGCGGGTGGAGAACCTGACGGTGATTCTGGACGGTTATTTTTCCAAAATGGCGCACCATATCAATGTCAATGTGCTCGACCGGCAAAAACTGATTGACGCGTTCAACGACCCGACCCTGTACCCGAACCTGACCATTCGCGTGTCCGGTTACGCGGTCAACTTCCATAAGCTCTCCAAAGAGCAGCAAAAGGAAGTCATCAGCCGCACCTTCCACGAGGCCATGTGATGCGCGGGCAGGTGCATTCCGTCCAATCTCTGAGCACCGTGGACGGTCCCGGGGTGCGGGCGGTGGTTTTTCTGAACGGCTGCCGGATGCGCTGCGTCTATTGCCATAATCCCGACACCTGGGATGTACATGGCGGCACCAGCCGGGAGGCGGCGGAGGTATTCGCGCAAATCAAACGCTTTCAGCCCTATTTCGGCGAAAAAGGCGGTTTGACCGTCAGCGGGGGAGAACCGCTGCTGCAAGCGGATTTTGTGCGGGAGCTGTTCACCCTTTGCAAAGAGAGGGGCATTCATACCTGTTTGGATACGGCGGGCAGCGTCGGCGGTTCGGCGGTGGAGTCGCTGCTGGCGGTCTGCGATTTATGCCTGCTGGACATTAAATTCACCGATCCGGAAAGCTACCGACGCTATACCGGCGGCGATTTGGCGGCAACCCTGGCGTTTTTGCGCCTGACAAGGGAGAAAAACATCCCGGTTATCACCCGCCATGTAATAGTCCCCGGTCTTACGGATACGCCGGATTATATCGCCTCTATCAAAGCGCTGCTGGCGGACTATCCCAATGTACAGCGCTGCGACCTGCTGCCCTTCCGCAAGCTCTGCGCCGATAAATACCGGCAGCTGCATATTCCTTTCCCGCTGGAAAACACCCCCGAAGCGTCCGATTCCACCATCGCCGCCCTGACGGCTCTGTTATAGGCGGAAAGCCGGTTCAAAAATATGCGTTTTGCGTCAAAAAGGGAGGATAGCGATGCAGCAGTTTACCCCTATTCGGGCGATGCTGCCATCCGATTTGGAAACGGTGGCAGACATTTGGCTGACGGAAAATAAAAACGCTCATTCGTTTATTCCCGCCGCGTATTGGGAACGCCATCTGGAACCGGTCAAAGCCGCGCTTTTGCAGGCGGATGTAGCGGTCTGGGAAGACCGGCAGGGCATCGGCGGCTTTGCGGGGATGCAGGGTGACTGGCTGGCAGGTATTTTTGTACGGGCGAGCCGGCAGTCCTGCGGCATCGGCAAGGCGCTTCTGAACCATTTCAAAGCGCATCGGGCGCAGATTTCCTTGGCTGTCTATCAAAAGAATATGCGTGCCATCCGCTTTTATCAGCGGGAGGACTTCGCTGTACTTGCCAAGGGCGTTGATGCCGATACCGGAGAAACCGAATATACCATGCGCTGGCAGCGCTGAATCGACCTGCTGCCTGCTCGGAAAAAACCGCTTTTTATGGAACAGAAATGCAAAATAGATCAATAAAAAATAACCGTCCTCATCCGGGGCGGTTATTTTTCATAGAAACGATACAAGATGAAAAGCGCTGCAACAACAGGAACATCATTCATTTCTCATATCAATTCTATCGTATATCAATTGTTTCCTGCTCATCCACTATCAGGGCATGGCTTCCCTTCGCAGAACCCAAAGCGGATTATAGCTCGCTATAGGGACAGGCCGCGCAAATTTTTCGCGCCTCTTCGATGTTTTTAACCACCGCAAGCTCTTTGACGGAGGATACTTTAACATCCCGGCCAAGCGCCATCAACGAATCAAAACACAGATCAATACTTATGATTCGCTGATACACCGGGCAATAATGCGGGTTTACATAATCCAATCCCTCAGCCATATTGTTCACCTCGAATTTATTATATACCATTTATCCCCGATTGTCAATGCCGCCCCGACCATTGCTTTTGCGTTGGTAAAAAGCGCTCGATGCGGCAAATGGTCGCCTGTTATGAGAATTTAGCGCCTGATATGAGTATAAAGTATTGACAGCGTAGATATAATAGTTGTATAATAAAAATAGAAAGGCGGTGTTGTTATGGCAGCTGTAAGCACGAATATTAAGATTGACCCAAAGCTGAAAAAGGAAGCGCAGGAGCTGTTTGAAAGCCTTGGCTTGAACCTGAGTGCGGCAATCAATATGTTTTTGCGCCAGTCAGTACGGGAACAGGCGATTCCGTTTCGTGTCGGAAACCCTCTGCCAAACCAGGAAACGCGCAGAGCCATCGAGGAAGCCAGGGAGGGAATCGGCCTGAGCCGCGGGTTTTCCTCTGTTTCCGAATTGATGGAGGATTTAAATGCTGACGATTAAATATCAAACGGCTTTCAAAAAAGACTACAAGCGTATCTGCAAGCGCGGATATGATATAAAGCGGCTCGAAACGGTAATCGGTCTGCTGGCCGAGGGGAAACCATTGCCCGCAGGATACCGAGATCATGACTTGGGCGGCAATTATAAGGGCTGCCGGGAATGTCATATAACCCCGGACTGGCTGCTCATATATGAGGTTGTGGAAGAGGAACTGCTTTTATATCTGATGCGAACTGGTACGCACAGCGACTTGTTTTAAGGAAAAACGGCACAGATTGCCCCAATCGGCGGGCTGTGCCGTTGTTTTTCGGCCTTTTCCACAAGGCCGCCGCCGGAAAAGCGCGGTATCGGCGGGAAAATTTTGAATACCTCTTGACAAAAAAACCGCGGTAAGATATAATACATAAAGCGCTATGCGTAAGCTAGGTCGTCAGTATGGTGGGTATAGCTCAGTTGGTTAGAGCGCCAGGTTGTGGCCCTGGAGGCCATCGGTTCGAATCCGATTATCCACCCCAGTTTTTAACGCAATCGAATACGGTTGCGTTATTTTTCTAAAAGGATGTTTTATCCTCTGCCAATCCTTTTCGAAAAGATGCGCAGCGCATCGTATTGGGATGTAGCCAAGCGGTAAGGCAACGGACTTTGACTCCGTCATGCGTGGGTTCAAATCCCGCCATCCCAGCCAAACAGCCCCATTTGCTGAAAAACAAATGGGGCTGTGTTTTTTGTTTTATCTGTTGACAGAAACACAGATGAATGCCGGGCTTTATGTGTAATGAAAGCCGGCATCTCGTTTTTTTATTTTATACTTTCCGAATAATGCAAACCGGGGTTTGCTGGCTGCCCTGACCTAAGGGGTTGTCGGCGAAGATTTCCTTGCACATTTCAATGCTGATGGTATCGTCGCTTCTGCCCAAAATCTCCCGACCGATGTCGTTGGCGTCCATAATGACCACATCGCAGCCGGTGTGTTTTTTCAGCTCCCGGGCAACTTTATCGGGGTCCTTGGGGGCAAGCTTGGCGCAATGGTTATAGGGCGGAATCGTGCAATCGCAGGGACCGTCAATGGCGCGGGCGCCGGTGCCGGCAATTTTGTAGAACACACCCCGAATGCCAAAGGGCTTGGTAACCGCCGAGCAGAACGCGGCGAACAAAATTTTCGCCTTGCCCACATCCCGCAGCGCCAGTTCCATGGTTTCCGGCATACCGAGTCCGATGCCGTAGGGGGATTTATAAACAAATTTGCTCAAAAAGGTCGCCAGCTTCGAGGGGTGAATATCGTCAATATCAAAGGCTCTGCCTTGGCTGATGGCAATGATTTTTTCGCTGATGAAAATCATATCCCCCTTTTGCACATAGGGCATGGCGCTGTCATCCAGAATGGCGGGGATGCTGTCCCCCGACTCCACCAGCTTGGTTTTTACCGGATAGCGGGCAAAATCGCCGAAAGAGGTCTTAATAACCAAATCCTTCCCCGGGTTGGGCGTAAGCGCAGACATATCCATACGCAAAAATTCCTTTCTATTCAAATCAAAACTCTCTGTTTATCATACAACGGATTCGCCGGTTTTGCAACCGTTGTTTGGTGAAAAATTGAAAAAGCGGAAAGGCACTCCGCTTTTTCGTGTCGTTTTTGATATGCTTTTCTTTTTTTAAAATAGCCCGCTTATCACGCCGTTTTCGTCTACATCAATGCGCTCGGCTGCGGGGCTTTTCGGCAGACCGGGCATGGTCATAATATCTCCGGTCAGCGCCACCACAAAACCCGCGCCGGCGGAAATTTTCAGGCTGCGGACGGTGACGGTAAAGTCCTCCGGCGCGCCCAAAAGGGTTGGGTCGTCGGAAAAGCTGTATTGGGTTTTGGCAATGCACACCGGCAAATGACCGTATCCCAGTTCCTCGAGCCGCTGCGCCTGTTTTTTGGCGGCGGGGGTCAAAGAGGCGCCCTTGCCGTGATAAATGCGTTTGACAATCGTATCTATTTTTTCCTCAATGCTGCCGTCCAAATCATAGCTGAAAGCAAAATCGTTTGCCTGCCCGCAAAGGGAAACCACTTCCCGCGCCAGCGCTTCGCCGCCTTTGCCGCCCTGGGCCCATACGGTAGACAGCACGGTGTTCACGCCCAGCGCGCGGCATTTTTCCATAATCGCCTGAATTTCCCGGTCGGTATCCGTGGGGAACCGGTTCACAGCGACTACGGCGGGCAGATGATAGACCTCTGTAATATTTTTCAGGTGCCGCAAAAGGTTCGGAATGCCCTTTTCCAGCGCGGTCAAATCCTCACGGTTTAACTCTTCTTTGGCAAGACCGCCGTGCATTTTCAAAGCGCGTACCGTTGCCACCAGCACCACCGCGTCCGGCTTCAGGTTCGCCATGCGGCATTTAATGTCCAAAAACTTCTCCGCGCCCAAATCCGCGCCGAAGCCCGCTTCGGTCACCACATAGTCCCCGAGCTTCAGGGCGGTTTTGGTGGCAATCACCGAGTTGCAGCCGTGGGCGATATTGGCAAAGGGACCGCCGTGTACCAGCGCGGGGGTGCCCTCCAGCGTCTGCACCAGATTCGGTTTTAACGCGTCTTTCAAGAGGGCGGTCATTGCCCCTGCCGCTTTCAAATCCGACGCGGTAACCGGTGCGCCCTCATAGGTATAGCCCACAATGATGCGCCCCAGCCGCGCTTTTAAGTCGGCAAGGGAATCCGCCAGGCACAGCACCGCCATAATTTCCGAGGCGACGGTGATGTCGTAGCCGTCCTCGCGGGGTACGCCGTTGACCCTGCCGCCGAGACCGTCCACCACATACCGCAGCTGCCGGTCGTTCATATCCACACAGCGTTTCCAGGTGATGCTTTTCGGGTCAATCTGAAGGGCGTTGCCCTGATAGATATGGTTGTCGAGCATGGCAGCCAGCAGGTTGTTCGCCGCGCCAATGGCGTGGAAATCGCCGGTAAAGTGCAGGTTGATGTCCTCCATGGGCACCACCTGCGCCCAGCCGCCGCCGGCCGCGCCTCCCTTAATGCCGAAGACCGGTCCCAGAGATGGCTCCCGCAGGGCGACAACCACCTGTTTGCCGATACGCGAAAGCCCGTCCGCAAGACCGATGGTGGTGGTCGTTTTGCCCTCCCCGGCGGGGGTGGGGGTAATGGCGGTCACCAGAATCAGCTTGCCGTCCGGCTTACTGCTTCCCGGCAGCCGGTCAAAGGGAATCTTTGCTTTGTATTTGCCGTATAATTCCAAATCGTCTTCCGATATATTTATTTTTCTGGCAATGTCAGTGATTTTCTGCATGGGTACGCTTTGGGCAATTTCAATATCGGTCATCATCAAAACCCCTCCTGCTCTTTATATTTTATAATTTGAAATAATTTACCGCAGAAGCAAACAGATGCATATCGTAATCGCCGGGAACATTCCGGTAAAGTCCCTCGTTCCAGCGCTCGGTATGACCCATTTTGCCGAACACCCTGCCGTCCGGGGAGGTGATGCCCTCGATGGCATAGGCGGAATTGTTGGGGTTGTAGCGAATATCCGCGCTGACATTGCCGGTCAAATCCACATACTGGGTGGCAATCTGTCCGTTTTCGGCAAGCGCGCGAATCACGCTGTCCGGCGCGTAGAACCGCCCCTCGCCGTGGGAGATGGGCACCGCATAGATTTCGTCGGGCTTCGTAGCGCTGAACCAGGGGGACAGGTTGGACGCTATACGCACCCGTACAATTTTGGACTGGTGGCGACCAATGGTATTAAAGGTCAGGGTCGGGTCGTTTTCGGTACTTTCGGTAATTTTGCCGTAAGGCACCAGACCCAGCTTAATCAGCGCCTGGAAGCCGTTGCAAATACCGCCCATCAGTCCGTCCCGCTTCTCCAACAGGTCGGTTACGCCCTCGGTAATGGCAGCGTTGCGGAAAAACGCGGTGATAAATTTGCCCGAACCATCCGGCTCATCGCCGCCGGAAAAGCCGCCGGGAATAAATACAATCTGCGCCTGTTGCAGCTTTTCGGCAAAGGCGGCAACGCTTTCGCCAACGCCCGCCGCGCTCAGGTTGTTGATTACAAAAATATCCGTATCCGCGCCCGCGTCCGCAAAGGCTTTCGCGGTGTCATATTCGCAGTTGGTGCCCGGGAACACGGGAATGAGCACCTTCGGTTTCGCGATTTTTATCGCGGGGGCGCAGCGCTTCTCGGCGGTATAGGTAAAGGCGCGTACGGCGTTGTCCTTTTTCTGGTCGATGAAATAGCTGTAAATGCCGTTCAGCTTCTCTTCGTACGGTTCCAAAAGGCTGTCGAGGGTCAGCTCCTCGGAGCGGTAGGTAATGCAGCCGTCGTCGGTGGTTTCGCCGATGTACAGACCGCCTTCAATGTCGTCGGAAAGCTCAATCAGGAACGAGCCGTAGCGGTAGCGGAAAATATCCGCAAGTGTCAAATTGGAATCAAAATGCGCGCCCACGCCGTTGCCGATGGCCATTTTGAATACCGCTTCGGCAATACCGCCCTCGCCGGGGGTATAGACCGCCGCCGCCTTCCCCTCGCGGATGGTGCGGGTGACGGTATCGAACACCGAAAGCAGCGACGAGACAACCGGCAGACCGTTTTCGTCATAGTCCGGCTCCAGCAGCACCAGCTTGTTATGGGGCTTTTTAAATTCCGGACTGATAACATCGGAAATCTTGCCGGTGGTCACCGCAAAGGAAACCAGCGTAGGCGGTACATCCAGCTGTTCAAAGCTGCCGCTCATGGAGTCCTTGCCGCCGATGGCGCCAATCCCCAAATCCAGCTGCGCCTGGAACGCGCCCAAAAGCGCCGCCAAAGGCTGTCCCCAGCGTTTGCCGTCCTTGCCCGGTCGCTCAAAATATTCCTGGAAGGTCAAATACACATCGGAAAAGTCTGCGCCGGTGGCAATCAGCTTGCAAACCGATTCCACCACCGCCAGATACGCCCCGTGGTAGGGGCTTTTTTCGGTGATAAAGGGGTTATAGCCCCAGGACATAAAGGAAACATCCTCGGTGTGCTTTTTCTCGCAGGAAATTTTATGCACCATCGCCTGAATCGGGGTCTGCTGGTACTTGCCGCCGAAGGGCATGAGCACCGTGCCCGCGCCGATGGTGGAATCGAACCGCTCGGACAGTCCTTTTTTGGAGCAGATATTCAGGTCGGCAACCAGTTTTGTATATTCTTCGGTGAAATCCTCGCCGACGGTTTTTGCAAAGGGCTTTGGCGCTTCGGGGGTGATGTCAATATGCTTTTCCGCGCCGTTGCTATTGAGGAATTCGCGGGAAATATCCACAATCGCCTTGCCGTTCCAAGTCATGGTCAGGCGGGGTTCCGCCTTGACCCTGGCTACGATGGTGGCTTCCAGATTTTCCTGTTTTGCCAGACGGCAGAAGCTTTCCGCGTCCTCGGGGGCTACGACCACCGCCATGCGCTCCTGGGATTCGCTGATGGCAAGCTCGGTACCGTCCAGCCCTTCGTATTTTTTCGGCACGGCATTTAAGTCAATATCCAGCCCGTCCGCAAGCTCCCCGATGGCCACGGATACGCCGCCCGCGCCGAAGTCGTTGCAGCGTTTGATCAAAAGGGATGCGTCCTTATTGCGGAACAGCCGCTGGAGCTTGCGCTCCTCGGGGGCATTGCCCTTCTGTACCTCTGCGCCGCAGGACTCCAGGGATTGCAGGGTATGGGATTTGGAGGAGCCGGTGGCGCCGCCGCAGCCGTCCCGACCGGTTCTGCCGCCCAGAAGAATGACCACATCCCCGGGTTCGGGGCGCTCCCGGCGAACATTTTCCGCAGGCGCTGCCGCGATAACCGCGCCAATCTCCATGCGCTTTGCCGTATAGCCCGGATGATAAATTTCATCCACAATCCCCGTCGCCAAGCCAATCTGGTTGCCGTAGGAGCTGTAGCCAGCGGCGGCGGTGGTTACAATTTTACGCTGGGGGAGTTTGCCGGCAATGGTATCTTCTACCGGTGTCAGCGGGTCGCCCGCGCCGGTCACGCGCATGGCGGCATATACATAGGCTCTGCCGGAGAGCGGGTCGCGAATCGCGCCGCCGATACAGGTGGCAGCGCCGCCGAACGGTTCAATCTCGGTGGGATGGTTGTGGGTCTCATTCTTAAACAGCAGCAGCCAGGGCTCTTTTTTGCCGTCTGCCTCAATTTCCATCTTGACCGTGCAGGCGTTGATTTCCTCGGATTCATCGAGTTTTTCCAGCTTGCCCTCTTTTTTTAAGTATTTGACCGCCAGGGTGGCAATATCCATTAAGTTCATGGGCTTGGTTCGCCCAAGCTCCTTGCGGATATTGACATAGGTCTCCCAGCTTCTTTGCAGCAGCGGGTCGGCAAAGGAAACGCTGTCGATGGTGGTCAAAAAGGTGGTATGGCGGCAGTGATCCGACCAGTAGGTGTCAATCATACGGATTTCGGTTATCGTCGGGTCGCGTTTTTCCGAGCGGAAATACTGCTGGCAGAACGCCAAATCGTCCGCATCCATGGCCAGCGCGTATTTCGCCGTAAATTCCGCAAGCTGTTTTTCGTTTAATTTGATGAAGCCTTTTAAGGTCTCCACCTCGGTGGGCACAGCGTAGTCGGTCTTTAGCGTATCGAAGCGGTCGAGGGTCGCCTCCCGGCTTTCCACCGGGTTGATGACATATTTTTTGATTTTTTGAATGTCCTCGGCGCTCAAATCGCCGTAGAGGATATAGACTTTGGCGGTGCGAATCAGCGGGCGGTCACCCTGGGAAATGAGCTGAATGCACTGGGCGGCGGAGTCGGCGCGCTGGTCAAACTGACCGGGCAGATATTCCACCGCGAACACAAGCCCGCCCCGGGCGTTGATATTGTCGCTGAGATTGTCCAGCTGGGGCTCGGAGAATACCGTGGTTTTGCAGTGTTCGAAGAGCGCTTCATCGATGTTTTCCGCGTCGTACCGGTTCAGAATCCGCACTCCGGTCAGCGCGCTGATTTGCAATAGGTTCTTCGCCTCGGCAAACAGCGTATCCGCCTCGTGGGTTAAGCCTTTTTTCTTTTCAACATAAACACGATAGACCATGTTCAGTCCTCCTTACCGGCGGCCAGTGCCCGCTGTCCGATGTCGGTGCGCTTGTAGGCATTGGCAAAATGAATGGCTTCGGTCGCCTCATAGGCGTTGTGAATGGCGGTTTTTAAGTCCGGCGCGGTGGCGGTAACGCCCAGCACCCGTCCGCCGGCGGTTACCAGCTGCCCATTCTGTAGCTTTGCGCCCGCCACAAAAACTTCAGCGCCGTGGGGGAGCGAGGCGGGAATGGTCAGCGGAAAGCCGGTTTCGTATTTCTGCGGGTACCCGTCGGACGCCATTACCACGCAGCAGGCGCATTCGTTTTTGAAAGTAACCGGTACTTCCGAAAGCCTTTCCTGCTGTACCGCCTGCATAATGGTAAATAAATCGCTTTCCAGCAGCGGCAGCACCACCTGGGTTTCCGGATCGCCGAACCGACAGTTATATTCAATCACCTTCGGACCGTCTTTGGTTATCATCAGCCCGAAATACAGGCAGCCTTTAAAGGTTCTGCCCTCTTTGTTCATGGCGTTTATGGTCGGCAGAAAAGTTTCCCGCATACACCGCTCGGCCACCTCGGCGGTATAGTATGGGTTCGGCGCAACCGTGCCCATGCCGCCGGTGTTTAAGCCCTTGTCGCCGTCCTTTGCCCGTTTATGGTCCATGGAGGAAATCATGGGCACCAGGGTTTTCCCGTCGGTAAAGCTCAGTACCGACACCTCGGGACCTTCCAAAAATTCTTCAATTACAATATGACTGCCGCTCTCGCCGAAAATCTTATCCGCCATCATGGAGCGCACGGCGTTTTCGGCATCGGCGCGGGTTTCGGCAATCATCACGCCCTTGCCCAGCGCCAGCCCATCGGCTTTGATCACCGCCGGCAGGGGAGCAGTCTGCAAATACGCCAGCGCCGCCCCCATATCGTCGAACACCTCGTAGGCGGCGGTGGGGATGCCGTATTTTTTCATTAAATTTTTGGCAAAGACCTTGCTGCCCTCAAGCATGGCCGCTTTTTTGTTCGGACCGAAGCAGGGAATGCCCGCCTCTTCCAGCGCATCCACCGCGCCGAGCACCAGCGGGTCGTCCGGGGCAACCACGGCGAAGTCAATCCCCTCTCTTACGGCAAAATCCACCATGGCGGGAATGTCCTTTGCGCCGATACCGGTGCAAATCGCGTCCCCGGCCATGCCGCCGTTGCCGGGCAGGGCATAGATGGTTTCAATCTCTTTGTTTTCTTTCAGTTTTTTGATAATGGCGTGCTCTCTGCCGCCGCCGCCGACAACCAGCAGTTTCATCGGATGGCCTCCTGTTTTATGGTCTTGTCCTATCAAGCATCAAACATGTTATTCGTACAGCGGGAACTGTTTGCAGGTTGCGGTAACTTCTTCTATGACCCGCGCCTTGCTGTTTTCAAAATCAAAGGCGACATCCCGAATCCAGCCCGCGATTTTTTCCATTTCCGGCTCTTTGAAGCCCCGGGTGGTCACGGCGGGGGTTCCCAGCCGCAGACCGCTGGTCACAAAGGGCGAAAGCGGCTCGTCGGGCACGGTGTTCTTATTGGCGGTGATATGTACCTCGTCCAGATTGTGCTCGAGCTCTTTGCCGGTGATACCGGTTTTTCTCAAATCGACCAGCATCAAATGGTTGTCCGTGCCGCCGCTGACCAAATCGAAGCCTTTTGCCAGCAGCGCTTCGGACAGCGCCTTGGCGTTTTTGACCACCTGGGTCTGGTATTCCTTAAATTCCGGCTTCAGCGCCTCGCCCAGCGCAACAGCTTTGGCAGCGATGATATGCATCAGCGGACCGCCCTGGGTGCCGGGGAATACGGCTTTGTCAATCTGCTTGGCAAATTCTTCGCCGCAGAGAATCATGCCGCCCCTCGGACCGCGCAAGGTCTTATGGGTGGTGGTGGTCACCACATGGGCGTAGGGCACGGGACTCGGATGCAGCCCGGCGGCAATCAGACCGGCGATATGCGCCATATCCACCATCAAATACGCGCCCACCTCGTCGGCAATTTCCCGGCAGCGCTTAAAATCGATGATGCGGGAATAGGCGCTGGCGCCCGCGATAATCATCTTCGGGCGGCATTCCTTGGCAATCTTCAGCATTTCATCATAATCGATGGTCTGGGTATCGTGGCTGACGCCGTAGGGGACAATGTTGAAATAATTGCCGGAGATATTGGCGGGGGAGCCGTGGGACAAATGCCCGCCGTGCGCCAAATTCATGCCCATCACCGTATCGCCGGGCTTTAACAGCGCATAGAACACCGCCAAATTGGCGTTTGCGCCGCTGTGGGGCTGCACATTGGCGTGCTCGGCGCCAAAGAGCTTTTTGGCGCGCTCGCGGGCAAGGTCTTCTACCTTGTCCACCTCCTGACAGCCGCCGTAATAGCGTTTGCCGGGATAGCCCTCGGCATATTTATTGGTCAAAAAGGTGCCCATTGCCAGCATAACGGCTTTGGAAACAATATTTTCCGAGGCAATCAGCTCAATATTGGCGCGCTGACGGTCAAGCTCCGCCTGACAGTCTGCAAAAACCTCCGGGTCATATTGCTGCAATTCGTTGAAAAAATCCATGGTTGCTCTCCTTATGTAATAAAATGAAACGGTTAATGGTGGAACAGGCGCATACCGGTAAACGCCATGACAACGCCGTGGCGGTTGCATTCTTCAATGACATTATCGTCACGAATCGAGCCGCCGGGCTCGGCGATGAAGCTGACGCCGCTGCGCACCGCGCGTATGATGTTGTCGCCGAAGGGGAAGAACGCGTCGCTGCCCAAAGCCACGCCGGTTTGTAAGGCGAGGTATGCTTTTTTCTCTTCCCGGCTCATCGGCTCGGGACGCTCGGTAAACAGGGTCTGCCAAATGCCGTCCGCCAGTACATCATCGCTGTCATCCGAAAGGTAAACGTCAATGGCGTTGTCCCGGTCGGGGCGGCGCACCTCGTCCTTAAAGGGCAGGGCGAGCACCTTCGGGTGCTGGCGCAAATGCCACAAATCCGCTTTATTGCCCGCCAGGCGCGTGCAGTGAATGCGGGACTGCTGTCCTGCTCCCACGCCGATGGCCTGTCCGTCCTTGGCGAAACAGACCGAGTTGGACTGGGTGTATTTTAAGGTAATCAGCGAAACAATCAGATCCCGCTTGGCAGAGGCGGGCAGCTCCTTGTTTTCGGTCACAATGTTTTCCAGCAAGGCTTCGTCAATTTTGAAATTGTTTCTGCCCTGCTCAAAGGTGACGCCGAACACCTCTTTGTGCTCGATGGGATTCGGCACAAAGTCCGGGGCAATCTGAATGATATTGTAGTTGCCTTTTTTCTTCGTTTTCAAAATTTCCAGCGCTTTTTCGCTGTAGCCGGGGGCAATGATGCCGTCGGAAACCTCCCGCTTAATCAGCGAAGCGGTAATCTCATCGCATTCATCACTCAGGGCAATCCAATCGCCGAAGGAGGACATCCGGTCGGTGCCCCGGGCGCGGGCATAGGCGCAGGCTAAGGGAGAATCATCCAGATTTTCGATGTCGTCCACAAAGCAGGCTTTTTTCAGCGCGTCGGGCAGCGGCAGTCCTACCGCCGCTGAGGTTGGGCTGACATGCTTAAAAGACGCCGCCGCAGGCATACCCAGCGCTTCCTTCAGCTCTTTGACCAGCTGCCAGCTGTTAAAGGCGTCCAGAAAATTGATATAGCCCGGTTTGCCGCAAAGAATGGTGATTGGCAAATCGCTGCCGTCTGCCATATAGATTTTTGCGGGCTTCTGGTTCGGGTTACAGCCGTATTTCAGTTCAAATTCTTTCATCTGTGTTCCTCTTTATTGATTTTTATTCACAATGCGCGTTTCGGCTTTGCCGCTTTCCATCTCGATATAGCGCACAAACAGCGAAACCTTGTTGTCTTCATTCAGATTCGTCCAAATCAAATCCGTCAGCCCGTCAATATCCATATCGGGCAAAATCAAATTTTTCGGCTCGCCCGAAAAGCTCGGCAGCGGGTCGCCCGAGCCGGCATAGGTGTGAATAAATTTGCCGAAGCCCGCAGGCGGGTTCGAATAAGCAAAGGAAAACCGCTCGCAGGAGGACGGATCGCCGTCGGCGCTTTTCAGAATGGACAGCGCAAAGTTCATGCCGCCGCCCTCCAAATGGATAATGCCGGAAATGCGGGGGGTGTAAATGGGGGCGTCATCCTCGAACTCCCGGCTGCGCAGGCTCTGTTCAAAGGTCATCTGCCGGTCCATGCCCTCATAAATCGTGTCGGTCTGGTCGCCGTTGGTGACAATGGTTTTATTGCCCAGCACCCGTACCGGCGAATAGATAATCAGGTGGGGGTCTTTCATTTTGCTCTCGTCAAACGCTTTCGTGCGCAGCCCGTCGCCGTCCGCCACAAAGACGCGGTTGCGGCTGTTTTCGCTTCTGCCCATAATGAAATAGGCTGCCACGGCCCGTTTGCCGTCGGCGCTTTTGCCAATCAGAATGCCTCTGCCGTGATACGCCAGCGCGTTCAGCTCCTGTTCAATGGTTACCGGTTTCATGCTCTCGCTCCTTTATTGGATATAGGTTCTGCCGTCTTTGACGGTAATTCTGTCTTCGCAAAACAGGCGGACTGCCTCAGGCAGCAAAATCCACTCCGCCTGCTCCATAATCCGCTTCTGCAAGCTCTCGGGGGTGTCGTCCTCCCGCACCTCTACGGCCTTTTGCAGCACAATGGGACCCGCGTCACATTCGGGGGTGACAAAATGCACCGTTGCGCCGGACACCTTTACGCCCTTTGCCAGCGCCGCTTCGTGTACATGCAGCCCATAGTAGCCTTTGCCGCAAAACGAGGGAATCAGCGCCGGGTGGATGTTCAAAATGCGATAGGGGAACCGCTCGAACATCTGCTCGTCAAAAATGGTCAAAAAGCCCGCCAGCACCACCAGATCAATCTGCCGCCCGCTTAAAAAATCCGCCAGCGCTTTGGAATAAGCGGCAATGTCCGGATAGTCGCCCCTTGCCAGCACAAAGGCATCCACCCCGTGCTGTTTGGCGCGCTGTAGCGCGTAAACCCCCGGCTTGGAGGACACCACGCAGGTGATGCGGCTCTCGCCGAACATCCCTTTTTCCTGGCTGTCCAACAGGCTTTGCAGGTTTGTGCCGCCGCCGGATACGAGCACCGCAATGTTTTTCTTAGCCAATAATAACACCCTCGTCGCTTTCGATCACTTCGCCTATCATATAAGCGTCCTCGCCGTTTTCCCGCAGAATCGCCAGCGCTTTGCCGGCGTCGGCGGCGCTTACCACAACGCTCATACCCACGCCCATATTATAGGTATTATACATATCCCGCTCGGGGATATTCCCCTCTTTGGCAATCACATCAAAAATCGGCAGCACCCGTACATCCGCTTTGCGGATATTGGCGCTGAAGCCTTTTGGCAGGCTGCGGGGAATGTTTTCGTAAAAGCCGCCGCCGGTGATATGGGACACCGCCTTGACCGTTACCTGTTCAAACAGCGCCAGCATGGGCTTTACATAAATCTTTGTCGGCTCCAGCAGCGCTTCGCCGATGGTTCTGCCGGAAAGCTCCGGCAGCGTCCGGAAAATTTTCCGGCTGTTTTCCACATCAAACACCTTGCGCACCAGCGAAAAACCGTTGGAATGCACGCCGCTGGAGGGCAGGGCAAGAATCACATCCCCCGCCTGGATGCTGCTGTTGTCCAGAATTTTTTCTTTGTCCACAACGCCGGTGCTGTAGCCCGCCAAATCGTATTCGTCCTCCGGGTAAAAGCCGGGCATTTCCGCCGTTTCGCCGCCGATTAAAGCGCAGCCCGCCTGTACGCAGCCCTCCGCCACGCCTTTTACAATATCGGCAATGCGCTCGGGCACATTTTTGCCGCAAGCGATATAATCCAAAAAGAACAGGGGCTTTGCGCCGCAGCAGATAATATCGTTGACGCACATGGCCACGCAGTCAATGCCGACCGTATCGTGCTTGTCCAAAAGAAACGCCAGCCGCAGCTTGGTACCCACGCCGTCGGTGCCGCTGACCAGCACCGGCTTTTGGATGCCGGTCAAGTCCAGCTCAAACAGCCCGCCGAAGCCGCCGATGCCGGAGAGAACCCCCGGGGTCCGGGTACGCGCGATATGGGATTTCATCAGTTCCACGGCGCGGTAACCGGCGGTAATGTCCACGCCCGCGTTTTTATAGCTTTCGCTGTAGCTTTTACTCATGCTGTTCCTTCTCTCTTTCGGAAATTTTTCCCTCGAACCGGTTTTTTCTCGGGTCGGTGGGAAGCTCTGTGGGGTAATTGCCGCTGAAACAGGCGGTGCAGAAGCCCTGCGCCGGTCCCTTGGGCGTTAAATGCTCTACTGCCGCAAGGCTCAGGTAGGCTACGCTGTCCGCGCCCAGCAGCTTACATATTTCATCGATGGTATAATTACAAGCCAGTAGATTTTCTTTTGAGTCAATATCTGTTCCGTAATAGCAGGGGTTGGTAAACGGCGGCGCAGAAGAGCGCACATGTACCTCCATAGCGCCCGCCTCCCGCAGCATTTTGACAATCCGCGCCATGGTGGTGCCGCGCACAATGGAATCGTCAATTAAAACCACCCGCTTGTCCTTTACGGTTTCGGCAATGGGGTTCAGCTTAATGCGTACCTTATCCTCGCGGGACTTTTGCCCCGGAGAAATAAAAGTTCTGCCAATGTATTTGTTTTTGATAAATCCGATGCCGTAGGGAATCCCCGATGCAACGGAATATCCCAGGGCCGCGTCCAGACCGCTGTCCGGTACGCCGACCACGATATCCGCTTCCACCGGGTGTTCTTTCGCCAGAAACGCCCCGGCTTTCATGCGGGCGGCGTGCACCGAGCAGCCCTCAATGACGGAATCGGGTCGGGCGAAGTAAATGTATTCAAACACGCAGATTTTATGCGGCTGTTTTTCGCAGTGGTCGCGAATGCTGCGCACGCCGTTTTTGTCGAAAACCAGAATTTCACCCGGCTCCAAATCGCGCACAAAGGCGGCGCCCACCGCGTCGATGGCGCAGCTTTCGGAGGCGACAATATAGCTGCCGTCCTCCCGTTTACCGTAGCATAAGGGTCGGAAGCCGTGTTCATCCCGGGCGGCAATCAGCTTGGAGGGGGACATAATGACCAGCGAATACGCGCCCCGCAGATGGTGCATGGCGGCGTTGACCGCCTGCTCTATGGAGGGCTGCCGCAGCCGCTCCTTGGTGATGATATAGGAGATAACCTCGGTGTCGCTGGTGGTGTGGAAGATAGAACCCTGTAATTCCAGCTCGGCGCGCAGCTCAAAGGCGTTGACCAGATTGCCGTTGTGCGCCAGCGCCATGCGACCCTTGATATGGTTCACCACAATCGGCTGGGCATTCAGCCGCTCGGTGGCGCCGGTGGTGCCGTAGCGCACATGCCCCACGGCGATATTGCCCGTGCCGAGAGCCGCCAGCTTGTCGGAGGTAAACACATCGTTGACAAGCCCGGTGTCCTTATCGTGGCGGAACAGCCCGTCGTCGTTGACCACAATGCCGCAGCTCTCCTGTCCGCGGTGCTGCAAGGCAAACAGCCCGTAGTAAACCGTGCTGGCCACATCGCAGGTTTTCGACGCAAAAATGCCGAAAACGCCGCATTCTTCTCGGATATTGCTCATATATGCGAATCCTTTCGTTCAAAAACGGGGGTAAATTTTTTATTAAAACAGGGAAAGAAGCGCGTTTTTGCGTCTTCTGTCCCGCAGTGCGGCAGAATCAGCCAAAAATGCGCTTCATCATTTCCTGATAGGCGTCCTCTACGCCGCCCATATCTCTTCTGAAACGGTCTTTATCCAGTTTTTCGTGGGTGGTCGCGTCCCAGAACCGGCAGGTGTCCGGCGAAATCTCATCCGCCAGAATAATTTTGCCGTCGGCGGTCTTGCCGAACTCAATCTTAAAGTCAATCAAATCGATGTTGATTTTCTTGAAGAAATCCACTAAAAACGCGTTGATGCGGAAGGTGTAGTCGGCAATGGTGTCCAAGTCCTCTTTGGTGGCGTAGCCCATCGCCAGAATATGATAATCGTTGACCATCGGGTCGCCCAGCGCATCGTCCTTATAGCAATATTCCAGAACCGTGGTTTTCAGCGCTGTCCCCTCGGGCACGCCCAGCCGCTTGGAAAAAGAACCGGCAGCCACATTGCGCACAATCACTTCCAGCGGCACAATGCTGACCCGGCGCACCAATGCGTCCCGGTCGTTTAACTCTTTTACAAAGTGGGTGGGGATCCCCTCTTTTTCCAACAGTCCCATTAAATAGTTGGACATTTTGTTATTCACAACGCCCTTGCCGCGAATGGTGCCTTTCTTCTCGCCGTTAAACGCGGTGGCGTCGTCCTTATAGGACACAATGCAGTACGCGGGGTCGTCGGTGGCAAAAACCTTTTTGGCCTTGCCCTCATACATCTGTTCTTTCTTCTCCATTATGAAAACCTCCATATCGTCAATCGCAAAAAATTAACCGTTGTATTTTTCTTCAATCGCCTTGTTTTTGGCGAGCACCGTTTCTGTGCCCTTTTGGCGCAGCGCCCGAAGTTTTTGGTATAATTCGGCGTCGCCTACTGCCAGAATTTCAGCCGCCAGCAGCGCGGCGTTGGCGCTGCCGTCAATGGCAACGGTCGCCACCGGAATGCCCGAGGGCATCTGCACGGTGGAAAGCAGCGCGTCCAGCCCGTCGAGGGTAGAGGACTTCACCGGAATGCCAATCACCGGCAAAACCGTGCTCGCGGCAATGGCGCCAGCCAAATGGGCGGCTTTTCCGGCGGCGGCAATGATAACGCCGAAGCCGTTGTCATAGGCGCTTTCGGTAAAGGCTTTGGCTTCCGCCGGGGTACGGTGGGCGGAAAACACGTGTACTTCCGTGGGGATTTCCAGCTCCTTCAGGGTGGTAATGGCTTTTTCAACCACAGGCAAATCGCTGTCGCTGCCCATAATGACGGCAACTTTTTTCATCATGCAAACGCTCTCCTTTTCCAAGACTTCCGTTCAAAAAGGGCAGTCCGCTTCCGTATTTGAAGTAGACTGCCCAGACGGTCGGCTTGTATTTTTTTCGCTCCCCTGCGGTAACTCCGCTTGTCCGTCAGTCGCGAAAAAATAAGTCTTGTTTTTCTATTAAATTATACTAAACTCCCGAAAGGAAGTCAAGAAAAAAACCCGCCCGCCCCGTAAAAAAAGACAGAGCCACAGCAGGGTTTTTCGTCAGTATTTACCGAGCAGCAGGGGAATCGCCCCACCGCCATGCCGATGGATACCTGTCCTCTCCGCCACGCCGATGGATACCAATCCCGTAGGGGCGGGTCTTGTGCCCGCCCGGGGAAGAGGCAGAGAATGTGGTGCCCCGCATACCAGGGAAGACGCACAAAGATACCGGTTCCCGGTCAAACCCACCAAACAAAAACCGGTATTTATTCACGCCCGTGCTGCAATGATATTGAATATTATCATCCGCGCCCCTACGCTGTGGGAAAAGGAAGATAACAAAAAAACTGCCCGCCCCGTAAAAAAAGAAAGAGCAGCAGGGTTTTTCGTCAGTATTTACCGAGCAGCAGGGGAATCGCCCCACCGCCACGCCGATGGATACCCGTCCCTACGATGTGGGAAAGGAAGATAGCCGCCTTTCCTGTAAAAAACAGGAAAGGCGGTAGGATTTTTCTTCAATATTTACCGAGCGACAGATAGCTTTTATCCGGAATTGCAGCGAACCGAATAAACCGCATGCGGCATATCCATGCCGTAATAATGCTTGACAATGGTTTTGCGATAGGTCATGCCCAGCCGCTCGGCAACGCGAATAGAGGCGGTATTTTCCGGGCGGATAATGGAATAGACCTCCTGCTCACCCAGAACGGAAAACGCATAGTCCTTACAGGCCAATGCGCCTTCTGTGGCGTAGCCGTTGTGCCAATGGTCGCGCTGCAACAGGTAGCCAATTTCGGTCACCTGCGTGTTATCAACCGGCTGCTTTGTCAGCCCGCATTGACCGATAAAATCGCCGGTTTCCTTTAAGATAACCGCCCACAGCCCGAAGCCGTCCTCGCGGTAGCGGCGCATCTGGCGCGCGAGCCATTGGTGAACCTCCTCGTCAGAAAAGGCGTGCTCATATGCGTACATGGCGTCCTTGTCCTGCAAGGTACGGCAAAGCGCTGCAAAATCCGTTTCCTCTAATTTTCGCAAAAGCAGTCGTTGGGTTTCCAATAGCATCAGTACCCACCCCGGTGTTTGGTGTTCGGCAAAAGAAAGGCGGTTCACCGCGCTTTTGTGCCGCAAATTTATGTATCTGAAATCAGAAAGCGCCTGCCGTATCTTTGCCGGATGGACGAAAAAATTCCCTGCGGCGCGCGCCGGTCGTTTGCGCCGGACAGCGCGCCATACAGTCCCCGCAGACCGGCAAAAGGCGAAAAACCACATTTACCGGCTGCCCGTACCGCCGAAAAACCAACCGCTGCCTTTGCGGGGCAAACGGTTACTTTTTCCGGCGGTTTTGGTCTTCTTCTACCGCGCTTTTCCAGTCCTGCGGCAGCGGCATCTGCGCCCGCATGGCAGAGACGGCATAGGTGACGGACTCGTAGTTGGCGCGTACCCCGGCGCTGTCGTTGGTATAGGTGACCGCGTGGGTCGGCGCAATGCCCATGCGCCCGGCTTCTCTCGCCGCATCAATGTTTGCGCCCAAAAACAGAAATTCCCAGCCGTACTTTTTCTGCTGCCGCGCAATCATCTGTTTGACTTTTTCGTAGGAATACCGGCGGCTGGCGTTTTCCATCCCATCGGTGGTAATCACGAAAATCGTCTTTTCGGGCACATCCTCCCGGCGGGCGTATTTATGGATATTGCCGATATGGTGAATCGCGCCGCCCACCGCGTCCAACAGGGCGGTACAGCCGCGCACGGTATAGGTTCTATCGGTCAACAGCGGCACCCGATCAAGGGGCACCCGGTCGTGCAAAACCTCGGTTACGCCATCAAACAGCACCGTAGAAACCAGCGCCTCGCCGTCCTGGCGGCGCTGCTTTTCAAGCATCGCGTTAAACCCGCCAATGGTGTCCGCCTCCAGCCCCGCCATCGAGCCGCTTCTGTCCAAAATAAATACCAATTCTGTCATTGTTTTGTCCTCCTTTGTTGTTTTGACAGGGATATGATACAACAAAGGAGGACACCTGTGGTCGCTTGAAAAGCGACATTTTTGTAGATTGTAGGGGCGGGTCTTGTGCCCGCCCGGGGAAGGGGCAGGGAAATCCGTTTTATCGAGCACTCATGAAGACGCACAAATGAATTGATTTTCAAGAAAAAATAAATCGGATACCATCCATCGCAAAAACAAGTTCCAGCCACGTCCGCCCTGCACCGGCATGGGGTCATTTCATCCACGCCCCTGGGCGGGCACAAGACCCGCCCCTACGGTGTGGTTGCGGCTCTTTAGTCCAACGGAATTTCCTCATAGGCAAACGGCAGCAGGTCGCGGATGCCGACCTTGACCAGCTCGCCCTCGTCGTTGTTGACAATGACGCGCACTTCCGGGTCATAGGTGAACAGCATCTGCCGGCAGTTGCCGCAGGGACTGACCACGCCGTTCGGCGCTTTCAGGTGGGTGGCAACAATGGTGTCAAAAGCGCGGTACCCGGCGTTGACCGCCGCTCCCACCGCCACATATTCCGCGCAGGAGCCGTGGATGCCGTCGCAGTTCACGCCGGTAAACACTGCCCCGTCCCGGCAGCGCACCGCCGCGCCGACAATGTGAAAATGATTGACCGCATCAAAATTCCTCTGAAGCGTTGCCATCGCTTCCCCAATCAATTCCCGATCCGCCGCGGTGATTTCGTAAAATGTCATAACCATTCCTCCGCTTTTCTTTTATTTAACAAAAAAGCCGAAAGCTTATGTTCTTTCTCAAGTGCCTGCCAGAGGTTTTCAATGGCGGCGTCCGCTTCTTGGATAGCGCTCTTGATGCGCTTGACGGCAGAGCTGTCAAACTCGCTCTTGAATACCGCTTCGATAGCTTCAGCGATTCGCTGGATATTGCTGTCCGTCAGCATCTGCCGACAGGCCGCAACCACCATGTCTTCGATTCGCTTCTTATCAACGACCTTCTTCTGGCACAGGTGCTTCTTGGCATTCTTGCAGGCGTAGTAGTGGTACGCCTTACCGGACTTACCGGTGTCGCCATGGCCGGTCATCATCTCGTGGCAGTAACCGCAGAACAGCTTGGTGGTCAGTAGATATTCTTCCTTGCCTCGGCTTCTGGCCGGGGCAGCCTTGTTTTTGTCCAGAATGTTCTGTACTCGTTCGAACACCTCATCACTGACGATGCGAGGCATTCCTCCCGGCGTTTCTTCGCCTTTGTAGAGATAAGTACCGATATAGCGTTTGTTTCGCAGCAGGCGATGCAGACTGTTCTTGTTGAAGTCGCGACCAAGGGAAGTTTTGATCTGTCTTGCGTTCAAATCCTTGATGATATCAGCGACAGTTTCGCCCTTGCCATACCGCTCAAAGATTTCACGAACGATGACTGCTTCATCTTCATCAACATAGAAGGTGTGGTCCGGAGTGACCTTGAAGCCAAGACCGGGATTGCTGCCGTTGGATAGGCACTTCTGCGCATTGAGCGACATGCCACGGTGGATTTTCTGAGACAGCTCGGCGGAGTAGTATTCTGCCATACTTTCCAACACGCCTTCCACAAGGATGCCGGATGCATCATCGGTGATGTTTTCTCTTGCGGAGATCACGCGGACACCATTCTTTTTGAGCTTGGCCTTGTTGATAGCGCTGTCATAGCGGTTGCGGGCAAAGCGATCAAGCTGATAGACAAGGACAGCATTGAAGGTGTGCTTGTCGCTGTCTGCGATCATCCGCTGGAACTCAGCGCGGTTGTCGTTGGTACCGCTCTGTGCTCGGTCAATGCACTCACCTATGACGGTGTAGCCGTTGTCTGCGGCGAATTTGTAGCAGGTCTTGAGCTGACCTTCGATAGACTGCTCACGCTGGCTGTGGCTTGAAAAACGGGCGTAGATGACTGCGTTCATTCTTCATCCACCTCCCTCAACATCTGCACGAGTGTCTGCTTCAATTTTGCATTCATGGGAGATTTGGGATCGAAGCACATTTCTACGAAGTTTGCCATGTCGGCAGGATAACCGTTCTTCGGTTTGTACTCGTATAGCTTGCCCTGCGGATTATCGGTGCGACCAAAGATGTAATCGAGAGAAACATCGAAGTAATCCGCAATCCGCACAAGCAGGTCAAGCGGCGGTGATGCCTCGCCCTTTTCGTAGCGGACAACGCTGGACTGACCCAGATCGAATATCTGAGCAAATTTCATTTGCGAGTAATTCATGCTCTCACGCAGAGCACGAATCCGCTCTCCGCATATATTCATGGCAACACCTCCTTGTACAAAGCATTATACACCGATATACGGATAATTTCAATCCATAATTAACATAACGAGAGACGGAATTTGTATTTGAATATTAGGTCATTGCTTTTTTCATATCTTCGAGAAATAGCTTCGTTTCGAGGAGCGTTGCGGGCACATCAAGTTGAGATTTTCTTGCGTGCTCAATTTCCTCTATTGTGTAATTGCAATACCTGTAGTTTCCTTCGTGAATATCCGCAGATGGGCGGCACCTCGTTATGGCATCAATAGTCTTTTCATATGCCACCGTTCCACAGTTGACAAAGGCCTTAGTTAACGAGTTTCGAAGACCATGCCAAGTATTATCCTCGAACTCTGGGTCAAATGTGGTTGCGAGAAGTGCTTCAAGCTCTGGCAAAAACTCGGGATTACGAATAGAACTTATTGCCGCTGTCGGGCCATCGATATGGATACCTTTGCCTTCAGGCGTTTTTTTACCACTCGTAACTTTCTTGACGTAATCACCGAGGGCAAGACTGCTACCATAAGTAATCAAATGTGCCTGCAATTGAATCGATGGTGTTTTCTCATATTCTCTTTCCATAGATTTACGCAGCTTTTCCTTTGGAATATCCTTGCAAGCGCCACTGATTTCAAGTAAGAGCTCCTCATCGGCGACAGGCAAAATTTCACTGGCAACATACTCTGCACCTAAAGTGTTATAAAGATACCGCCATGCAATTGAGCGCAGGTACATATCGCTCGAATCTTTACACATTTCAAGAGCATGTTCTGCAATCGAAGCATCCTTGCATTTGTCAAAATAGTCGATGTGATCTTTTAACACCATACCCTTTACGCGTTGTTCGGCAACATTCTGGCTCAGGCGAAGATTCAGCTTGTCCGCAGGGAGTTTCTGCCGTAAATATACATACTTTGTTCCATCATTGTTTTTGTCAAAGATATATGCCGGCAACTCGGTCAGATCCAAAAAAGTTGCTTCATCAAGCGGATAATCCAAATACTGAATAACAGACAACAATTCTGCAGTAAGCTGCTTTAGTGAGAAACCATCAGGATAATATATTACACTATTTTCAAAGCTCCAATCTTTCAGTATCT
Source organism: uncultured Eubacteriales bacterium (assembly GCA_949293815.1). Classification (GTDB taxonomy): domain Bacteria; phylum Bacillota; class Clostridia; order Oscillospirales; family Acutalibacteraceae; genus RGIG2774. The sequence goes on from CASFEZ010000001.1 coordinate 68,324, forward strand.
TGGCAGTTATTTCTGTCAGTCTTTCTTTTTCTGTCAGGGTTGGAACTACTGTCGATTTCTCAGACAAAAAACGCGACGCGGACCAAATTACAAACCTATCCATGTCAATCCGATCAAAGAATTCAGATACTTTCACATTGTAGCCAGAGTGATACATTGCAGTCTGAAGTCGGCGGATTGCAGAGTGATGATCTGCCTGAATATCCACTTTCAAGAGCTGCCTTGTTGTCACATCAGGATTATCGATTGCATTAAGTAACCGAGTAGTTAATGCGCTTCTTTTTTCTTCATCGAAGAGGATTTCAAAATACTCCTGTGCAGCCTCTCGTTTCAATGCATCATAGTCAATAGGCGCCTTGTACTCCGGAAGATCAACACCGTCAATGGCTTTAATTAATTCGGCGCATTCCGCGTATTTCAGTTCATCCCTAACATACCAGAGAACAATCTCATAAAATGCGCGGTGTGACTTTAGACTTCCATCCTGATATGCATTTTTCAGATATTCAATTATAGTTGGATCAGCATACACCAAATCAGATATACGATGGGGTTCAGACTCGAACTGTTCAGTAGCCGATAGCGCCGCAGACTGTTGAGTGCCTGTTTCCACAAAGAACTTAACCATTGCATTGGATGCTGTTGTGTTCCAAGCTTTTGCAGACTCGAGATAAAACGATAGGACAGAGGTAAACAGTTCCGTATGACCGTCCCGATATAGGGCAACTGCAGATGCAATAGCAGCTGCAAGCACCTTATTCGCATCGTGGAAGTCGGGATGCTTCTCTTGAGAAAACCATTTGAGAACACATGTAACGCTTTCAGTGGTAGACATCTGTTTCAGACAGTTTACCAACTCAAAAGATTCATTCCCGATTCTGCGCTCATCATCTTCACCTAACCTATATGCGATAAAACTAATTCCAGACAAGCAGTATTCAACATGGGAATTATGCTCCTCGGTTTCAAGTAAGTACTCATACATTCCTAAACGAATATAATCTTCATCCACACCACCGAACTTCTCCATCAATCGTCGTGTTGTTTCAGGAGTCTGAAGCTTATGTTGACAGAGTGCCAACATCGCCAACCTGCAAACTGTTTTATGTGTTGCGGGATATTGCTCGCAACAATCCAGAAGGATCTCGCGCACAGCATTTTTCTTGTCAAACAAAGAAGGATAGTTTCTCAAAAGATTAACCGCTGTGTACTGGGACACATAGTGTCGAGGTGTACTTATTCTGTCAAGCAAAAGCGAAAGGATTTCATTGCTCTTAACAAAATGGGCTAACTCAGAAGCGTCGAATAGATCGTCGTTAAGATGAAGCCGCAATGTTTCGAACTTATCGAATATCCGCTTGAATACTTCAATACGCAAGTCCTCATTCAATCGATCTGGCTCAAATTTCACAAGGGCTGATGGACTATTTTCTGCCAGCCAATCAATCAGATTCCACCCGAGATCGAATCCAGTTAAGTAGCCAAGTGTATTTACCCAATGCGGCTTGATGTTCGTCCCGTCATAGAAAATTGGGGTCACAAAATCTTTTGGCAAGCGAGACAAGCACTTTGCGGCAAGATATTCACGGAAATTATTATGTGAAAATTTCCATCCCGTACTCTCTCGTTTAAGCAGTCCGCTTTTCTTAATTAGTTCTCTCCCAGAGGCGGAAACCAAGGTTTGATATTCAGTTCTATCATCCAAAGATTGTTGATGCATCAGTTGCATGGCAACAGCTAATGATTCTAACGATGCAAATACTTCAGCATATCGCTCGTCCAATTCTCCGGAAAATTTTTGATCATCTACATCAAATGTTTCGGTAATCAGCCTATCCATCAGTTGGTTCTTTGGCGGAAGATCAGTATCTTTTGCGTAGATGCTTGCCAGTCTGACTAAATAAAACGGATTGAATAAAAGGTCGGTAACACCTTTCACATAGGCACAGTTCCAAAACGAAGTTACATCAATACCCGTAGATTTCAAATATTGTCGCAGGTCTTCTTTATCCAATTTTTCCAAAACATAAACATAGAAACCCGAAAATGTTCGAGATTCATTACGGCTCTCATTACCACAGAAATTGCTACGGGAGGAGATGACGATGTTTATCGCAGATGCGTCTTGTGCATACAGCTTAATCTTATTCCTAAATGTTTTAGCGAGCTCGCTGTTCAACTCATCATATCCATCTAAAAGCAAAGCGATTCGGTTAGCGGGAAGCTGTTGGTAGGACTCTGGTAATATCTCCTGAATATCTTGCCCAGTATAGTTTTCGAGTGAGTAGAGAAACGTATGAAACCGACCAGACAGTTCATGGGCTAAGTTCTTGAGTTCAATGCTCTTTCCCATTCCTGCGTCACACAGCATTAGAATTTTTTTATGTTTTTGCACAGCGGTGCGCAGAGAAAGTCTTTTCTCTTGCGCCATTAGTCGCGCGAGAGGACTTTGGACTGCATCTTCATAAAGGGACACCCATCGTGGAATATAGTCGGTGACAGGCGCATATGGAATTCTGCCAATCTTATTAGGATCGGAAAATTTTTTCGGTTTTGGATATAGTTCATTTAACGCAAAATCCCCATGTCCATCTTTGGCATCAAGCCAACGTTCAATTCGAACGACTCTTCCATCTTGTATATATCCGACAAGGAATTGATGAAAGACCGAGTCCAACCAATCAATTCCACCAGATAGGCTTCCGCATCCGATTTCAACCAAACCTGTTTCATGGATTGTTACATTGGCATCGTGGACATGCCCATGGAAAAAATATGAGATACTAACAGAGTTCAAATAGGCAATGACTGTTGCACTGTCTTCAACCACGTCATGTGGGTCACCATGACCATGAGAAAGTGCATGATGACAAAAGAGAATGTTCGTTAAACCACGCTTAACGTTAGCACGAATGGCAGCAAGATCCAGCCTGCCTGGCGCGGCGTAATCTCTCGAAAGAGTCGAGTCTGCAAAAATAAAGTTCACATTATCATGAACCGTAGAAAATACCGAAGCGGATTCAAAAGTGTGCTTACTTCCATACAACGAAGTCAATTGGTCAAACAGGGAAAGTGAACCGTTTTCAAGATCATGATTGCCGGGGACAAATTCAAATTCAACGACGTAATCTTCTAGTTCTTCTTGTATCAAAGACAGGCTGTCGCGAGCGGTAGCGAAAGAGAGTTCTTTGCCTTTGTCCGCGATATCCCCAAGAATAACGAACAGAATGTTTTCTCCAAAATCAGCCGCTTGTCTGATTTTAGAGCACAGCCGTTTAATGCGTTCACTTGTTTTATACGCTTCCACTTCTGCTCTCAAATGTAAGTCAGAGAGAATATAAAAACGCATAGTAACCTCCTGTATACACTCAACGTTGAATGGTGAAACATACTTGGCAAACAGTGCACGGCGATAGCCATTTCGATTTTTACCGAAAATGACTGCATCATGTTTAGGGGCAAAATTTCGAAATTCGCGTGCAGCTTGCTAACTCACAGTTGGAGTTAGCAAGCAGTGCACGACGGTACCCACTCGTGCATTTTGTGAAATTCCCGCTTCGTTGTCATTTCACAAAACCTTGCTGGGCAACATCCCAGACCCTTTAACAATTTCGAAGAAATTGGCTGCACTTCAAAGAAGTTAACGATCAGTTTTCGCAATTACTTAAGAGAGTGATTCTCTCAGTTTTGAAATAATCCGATTCTCCACATCACTCTCGTTTGTTCTGATCCGCAACAAAGGTAAACCGTATTTCTCCATGACACTGTTCTTCAGCAAATCTCGTTCAGCTTGGCGGCTACCTTCTGCATGATACCGAGTGCCATCTGTTTCGATGAATCCATTAAAATTCCCTCCCCATGTATCTCGCTAGGAATTTTCCTTAATTTCCGTGATTAGCATATTCAAAGAGTTTTTTAAATCAAACAAATCGATAAATCTGATCTTGATTTCGGTTCCATCATGTGAGAGGAATCTGATATCTTTGTCTTGTTCCACCTTCTCGGTGAGAGGATAGAGCAAGGTAACATTCTCAGATGTGTATTTCTTTTGGTAAGCATACATTTGGTACATATCCGCTTGGGATATACCGTAGTTCGCTTTGACATCGGAAAGGACTTTCCATTTCGTGTCCATAACGAAAACTTGTCCCAACGCCTTATTCTTAATAACAATATCGGGCTTCATCAAGAACTTTCTCGGCTCATCGAACAGATGGTATGTTTTGTCCTGCGCGGAAAGAGTGTAGCCCGAATTACCAAGCATCTTTTTAAGCTGCGCTGCTATGTAGCTTTCAAACAGCGTTTCCATCGGGAACAGCAACGCAAAGGCAACCTCCGAACCGGAGAACGATGTGAAGCTCTTGCCCATCAAAAAGACCTTGCTCCAGAGCAGAGCCGTCTGATAGTCGGCGGTCTTTCTGTCGGGAACAACCTTTGAGAAATCTGCTTGATAGTCTTTGGATTCATCCACATCAGAAAACGCATTGCGGAGCGTTTTTATATCGGACTTATTCTTGGGCGAAGTAGTGTTTTTGTAAAGATAGCTGAGAGTGGATTTTAGGATTTTGTTCTCAGCTCGGTTCGTGTTGAACTCATCGTATTCCACGAAGTTGCGTTCCTTGTGAGCGTAATTATGCTTGATTTGACCTGCGAAAACCATCTTGCCCTTAAACACACTTTCGTTAGATTGAATGGTCTCGTAGTCGCACTTCAAGCCTCGCTTGACAATGTAAAACATTTCATCGACAAACATACGGATAAAGATTTCAAAGATGTTCAGCTTGTCGATATTCACATTGGTAGATTGCAAGGACTTGAACGGCTCGTTGCGGAGTGTCTTCAACATATCCACAAGCAGCTTCTTGACCTTGCCCTCTGTAATGGTTTCGTGGGAGAAAATCTTGGGAAGGATTTCTATGGTCGTGCCATCATCCATTGTGATCACACCGACATAGTTTTTTGCGGTGATGATTTTGCCAACACCTTTACGGGCAGAAATTCCCATCAGCTCCAAGGCATCTGCATCATCTGAACTGTTGGATAGCACGAAGTTTTCTAAGGCATCAAAGGTGTCCGGGGGCAAAGAGATACTTCCCAATACCTCTTTGTCCCTCACAAATGAGCCATATTCAGTTATTTGATATGTTTTCCTCATTCTAACACCTCAAAGAATCATTAGATCGAACGGTATGCCTCGATGTTGTCAAAGGCTGCACGATTGATTTCGTATGTAACAGAGTCATCGAAACCAATGTCTGCACTTCCGAACAATTCGTTGTAGTCGTTTTCAACCACAACAATGAACTGCTCTTCTTTGTTGTCCTTATTGTTGTCACCCAGGACAAGGCGGATCTTTTCGTAATCCTCGTAGAAGTATTCCTGCAACAGAGGAACGATGGCGTTCTCAAAGATTTCAGCCAACTGCTCAATCGTAGGATTATCTCTCAGCGGAATGAAATAGGCATGTCCAATAGTGTGTTCTCTGTCATAGAGAACAGAAATGCGCTTGTTCATCCGCGCAAGCATTTCCGACACAGAAATATCCTCAACGCTGATACCCTTCAGCACATTGGCATCGGGCATCATTTCCTTGAAACGGAAACGACGTCTCAAAGCGGTATCAATGGTCGCGATAGAACGGTCTGCGGTGTTCATCGTTCCGATGATATAAACATTGTCGGGCACACCGAACAACTGCTGAGAATAAGGCAATTTAGCTCTCATGCCCTCCGGTTGACCGATACGCTTAGAAGATTCTATCAGCGTAATCAGTTCACCAAAGATCTTGCTGATATTACCTCTGTTGATCTCATCGATGATAAATACATGGTTTTTCTTTTCGTCCATCTGCACCGTGGCGGGCAGGTGTTTCTGAATAAGAGCCATTGCATCCGCAAGAGAAACCTTCAGTTTGTAGACGGTGGAAAGGGTCATGGTGGAACCGCCGTTTATCTCAACAATATCTTCGTTGATTCCCTTAACGATCCAGTTCACCTTTCTCATGCGGTTCAGACCGTCATTGAACTGATTGTCGCACCACTCATAATCTCCGGTTACAACACCGATTGCATCAATGGTTGTGCTTGAATAACAGGAGAAAACAATGTCTCCAACTTTCATTTTGTAGATGAAGCTGTTCAATACGTTCTTACCGCCGTTTTCGGTAAAGTCTGTATCGTCGGTAATGTCGGGGCCATAATCATCCCATCCAATTCGGATGTGTCCGTTGTTAAGGCACTCAGTTCGGGTGGGATTGTCGCCGGTTGACCACAGAGAGACTTTCCAAATGGTAGGAGTCTTATTGAGGCATAAATCCAGATTGGATTTTTTCGCAGCAGGCATAGCAGATTTGTTGCAGAAAGCCTTGAACAAACCATCTTCAATGGAATACTGGATGTCGCTGCGATCTTCATCCGTGTTGTCCATGACAGGCTTGATACCCTCAATAAACTCCTCATAGCCATAAGACTGATGGAAGGTAGTAAACTCGATCAGCCCCTCGGCTCTATATGCGTTGTATCTTTCCAACACATCGGAATAGCTTTCACGCTTCACATCAGCGAGCAGCTTGTTCTCTATGATTGCAACCGCATAGACAACGGTGTTGTAAGTTTTGCCCGTACCAGGAGGGCCGTAAAGAATCGTATTCTTATTTACATCCGTCTTTTGCGTGCTTTCAGACACTTCTTCATCCTCCTCGTACTTTGCAGAAATATGAGACAAATCTATCTCTTGCAGAGCTTCGTAAAGCTCCGGTCTGATTTTATAGCAATAGTTTTTAACGCCATCCTCAATCATGTTCTTGCCCAAGAACGGATTGGGGAAATATCTTTCTTGGTCGCCGTCCATGCAGGCAGTCAAATCGAAATACTTTTTAACTCGCTTTCCAAGGTTGACCGCACAACCAACATAAGCAGATACAGTTCCACCATAGAGCTGAGACAGGCGTTTACAAGATGCCTCGCCGTTAAGCTCCATCATGGCTTTCAGCATTTGCATAGGAGAAGGATGATCGGGCAGTTCGATTTCAAGTATGTACTTCTTCCAATCCGCTTTGGAGAGATTCGGGTTGTATTCATCAAGCGAAGGCCACCAATCGTCGGCTATCGCATCGTCCGTCAAGGCATTCTTGCTGCCAAAATAAACAATATCGTGAGTAAGCAGATGCAATCCGTCATCTGCGTAGCAACCTTCATCCAGACGAGCAGAGCTAATTCCCTGCAGCTCTGTATCTTTTTTCACTTCATCCAGAACCAACTCGCACACATCAAAGAATGCTTCAAGTTTATAGACTTCGGATTGGAACTTGGAACGGTCAGTTACATAGCCAATGTTGCTGCTGAAATCCTTAAAGACCTTGTACTTGTAGATGTAGTATTTATCGGGATATTCAAAAGAAAGGTACACGGAGATAGCGTGTAAATCCTGATAGTGGTTGAGCTTCTGCGGCTTATAGAACTCGTCAAAGGCTGCACGGAAGTCAACGTATCTCTGAGCGAGAGGGATTTCTTCGTTATAGAGCATCTTGAAAAGCTCACGCACCTTGTCGGGTTCCTGCTCGGCAAATGTGATGACCATCTTATAGGGCCAATACATGTTTGAAGAAAGCAGATTGCTGGCTTCCTTAAACGCTTCGGCGTACATTTGCGCGAAGTTTTCTGCTTCAATCTCCCAGTTGCGCTGATAGCAGCCAACGGCTTCCCATTTGTAGCGTTCTTCTTGGTTTACACGCTCAAAGTCAGCCTTATACGCATCTATGATGAGTTTGATTCTTTCTTTCATAGGGCTTGTCGGTATAATGTTAGTGTTGTTCTGCTTATTGAGAAATTGCATATAGAAATCCAGACCGTTTCTAAAATCACGATGTCCTTGCTTTTTATCGGACTCCTCGACCTTTGTATAGCAGGCTTTATGGAGTTCAGCAAAATACTCTGGATCTGTGATCGTAAAGCAATTGACCTCCTCATACTTGGACACACCAAGCTTTTTCAAGCCTGATTGCAGTTTATCTGCGGCACCATTGATAGTCTCAACTGAGTATTTCTTTGTCGGATTATCTCTGCGAGGTTGATCCTGCATCCAGGAAACAAAGAGCTTGCGTTGTCCCATAGCGGTAGTGTTTTCGCGGTATTCAACGTATTTTTTGAGATGCGAAGTCATATCACTTCGTCTTTTAAGTTCCGTTTTATTAAGTTCTGTACTTCTTTTATCTTGCTCAAGTTTCTGGAACAAATTGCGGCATTTATCTCCTGCATATTCGACATCAATATCTACGCCGTATATACTTTCAATGGCTTTCAAGCCAACGGCATAACTGTCGCCGCTGGCGCTGCCTACATAAGACATAAACTCATCTCTGCTAAACATTTATACCACCTCTTTCAATCTCTCTAACCATGTTCGAATACTGCCGTCTTTGAAAAAGCCGAGCAACGCGCCATCACAGAAGCGCTCTGCCCGAACGGCACCCATAATCAATGCCATAACACATTGAGCGTCCAAGGAAGAAACATCTGCCTCGCGCATGGATTTGGAACACCATTCAAGGCCATTTCTTTCCAAGATTTCACCATATCGAGTGAGTTCAAAATCCTTGTTGTTATCGCTGAAAGCGTACACATCATCAATGAAGCGATGCACCATTTCCGAGTAATTAACAAAAGGAATCTGAATCGGGTGCTCCGGTGTACCATCATTTTCACGGTCAATGATCCATGTTCCGAAGTTGTCTTCATCAAGGATATCTATGTATTTTGTTAGTTGCTCAAACTTGCTCATGCTCATTCTCCTTGTGCTTATTTTACACCGTTAAGCATTGTAACAAATATGCTGTCCTAAATAACGGACTCATTCCGCTTCCTCTTGTGCAGATAGATCTTCTTTAATAAAATCCATCATGTCTCCGGCATTGCAATCCAGTACATCGGCAATTTTCAAGATAACAGAAAGATTGACTTCCTCATTCTTTCTAAGACGCGTAAAAGTCGCGGAGGACAGACCTGCTTTTTTGCGCAGTTCGGCTTTGCTCATTTCTTTCTCAGCACACAGCACCCACAGCTTCTTGAAACTAACTTTCATGCGAACACTCCTTATATCAGCCGTTGTAAATTTCGCGAAATCCACAGTTAAATGTCATTGCTTATATTATAGTGTCGAAGTATCGATTTTTCAAGACATTCTAATGCGTTCTATTTGCTTTTTTTGCAAAAATAGGGAAAGTTGTTGAGAAAATGAACTCCTGCATAGACCGTTGACTATAAAGCACCTCGATGCATCGGTGCAAGATTTGTAACTTGGATGCCCCCTTTTTCCATCTTCTTTTCTGTATACTCCACCAGCTCTCGTGCGTTACTTGCAGGATGCCAAGCGTAGGCGATCAGAAAGTCCACATGATCTATCATATGCCTATTTGCCCGAACAATGGCAAGCTTGCGGGGTACATCTTCCATTCCGGGCGGATAATATGTATTGTCAAAACCCTTTGGCTTCTTTATTGGCCGTTCAGCGGGATGGTAAGGTATGAGCAGAGAAAGAATGATCTCCGGATGCAATTGCTTTGCTGCGATGACTGCCTTTGCCGCCAGATAGTCAAAATTTCCGTAATGGCCTACGACAAACTCTGTTACCCCATAACACTCGATGTGTCTGTTGACCGCCTCCTGCAATAATGGCAGTACAGCATCGGGCGTTTCACGGTGCCCGATAAAGAAACAGCTTTTTCCGTTTATATTACATCACCAACCCTTTTGCGTTATTTTAACTCAAAAGGGTTAATCTTTTCAGGCAGTAGTGGATATCATTTACCTAAAGAGAGATGATACCCATGAACATCGGAGAAGCCGTCAAGGAACGGATTTTGGAGCTGTGCCGTGAGCACGATATCTCCGTCAACAAGTTAAGCAGCATGAGTGGTGTCACCCAATCTACGGTCAACAACATCGTCAGTGGCCGTAATAACAGCGCAACGGTTTCTACCATCAAAAAGCTTTGCGACGGATTGGGCATTACCATCGAGGAGTTCTTCAATTCCGAGCTGTTCCGTGGTCTGGAACAGGAAATCAAATAAGCAACGCCGCCAACAGCGAGCTTATGCTCTCCATTGGCGGCGTTTTCATTTATGTCAGGCTAAAGGCTTATACTCCGTCACAGTTTTCAAATACACCTCCGGATCGCCGTTGAGGATCAAATCCGCATAGGCCAGAGGGTCATTGTAGATCAGGTAATCCAGTTCTGACCGCTCGTACATATTACGAGCGATTTCGTTCTCCACGGCGATGGTATCAATGGAGCAAATGCTCTCATCTGAGAAGCGAAGTTCCACGCAGGCGGTATCCATATTGAACGCACAGCTGATGAGTTTTTCCATGATCAGTTCCTCCTAAAATGTAGTGTAGTGGGGTAATTCTTGAAAAAACTTGACATACCCCATATAATAAAAGTGCCTAAGAGATCGCAAGATTTCTTAACTCACGCCGGACACCCTCGGCAAACCAAATTTCGAAGGAGGGGTCCGATGTCCAAACGGAATAAGTTTGACATTGAGCTGCCGCAGTCGATCATCGATTCCTTTGCAAGACATTTGGTTTCGGAAATCCGAGCCTACTACGACAGTGAGGAAGGCCAGGCGGCATTCGAAGAGTGGCTAAAGCAGCGTAACGACACCGAAGACGCCTAAGACAAAAAAGTGAGGGCCAAGGTTTTTACAACCTTGACCCTCATTTTCTGTTTTGACATCAGAACCGAACCTCTACGGCGAAACCGCCTTTGAAAAAATAGATGTTTGTCCAATGTCCATTTGGTGGAGACGAAGAGGATCGAACTCTCGACCTTACGGATGCGAACCGTACGCTCTCCCAGCTGAGCTACGCCCCCGACGGATAAATATTATATCATCTTTTTTTGTGTTTGTCTATACCAAATTTGGACTTTTCCCGAAAAATTTCTTGCTCCCAAAAGAAACACAGCGGCTGTATGGGCTTTCGTTTGTCCGGAACAGCAAAAATACCAAGTATACAAGCATCGGTTGGTTTATCTGATTTTGCGCAAAATCATGTTTAATTGCATTGTATTGTTTCAATCGGCGGTTGAAAACCTTGCAAAATTTGCGTAAATTCCGGTAAAAATGCCTTGTTCTTTTCGCCGTCCTTTGTTATACTAAGCGAGGCGAGGGGAGGAATCCGATTTGACCCGAAAAATGATTGCGCTGGATGTAGATGGTACTTTGTTGCATTCGGACGGAAGTTTATCGCGAAAGAATCTGACTGCGATAAAAAACGGAGATGCCGACGGTCTATATCTGGTTATCAACTCCGGTCGTACCTTTTATGAGTTGCCCGAGCAGGTGCGCGGCTGCGGCTGTTTTTCCTATTTTATTTATTCCAACGGCGCGGGTATTGCGGATCGCAGCGGCCAGATCCTTTCCGCGACCTATATTGACCGGGAAGTATCGGAGAAAATTTTGCAGCTGCTGTTTACCTGCGATGTCATGGTGGAAATTTACCGCCATGGGCGCCCCTATACCGATAGAAAGAATCTAAACGAACAGGTTTGGACTGATTTCGGCGTGGAATCGACCTATCGCCCTGTGCTGCGGGAAACGCGGCGGGGTGTGGCCGATCTCCGCGCCTTTTATTTGGAAGAACCGGAGTCTGTGGAAATGATTCACGTGTTTTTCCGCGACCCGACCGAGCGGCTCGCCTGTTTTGATAGGATTGGAAAGCTGCCCGGCGTAAAAATAACCACCTCCATGAAAAACAATATGGAAATTTTTTCCGCCCACGCCGACAAGGGCGAGGCGCTCAGCCGCCTGGCGCTGCTTTTAGGCGTTCGCCGGGAAGAAATCATCGCTGTTGGCGACAGCCGCAACGATATCCCCATGATTCGCTTTGCTGGCGACGGCGTTGCGGTCGGGAATGCCTGTGACGAGCTCAGGCAGACGGCAGACCGTATTGTTTGTACCAATGACGAAGACGCCGCAGCCTCGGTTATTATGCAGGCGCTGGCGGAAAACCATTTGTCGCAGCCTTAAAGAAAGAGGATACTGTATTGGACGCGATTCATATTTTAAACACCGGAAAATCCGACTGCATCATTCTGGAAAGCGAAGGGCAGTTCGCAATGATTGACGCCGCAGAGGACAACGACAACCCCCGGGGGTTCCGTTCGCTGGCGTTCCGCGGGTATGAACAGGAGATTACGAACTGGGTGCTGTCCCATTGCCGGGGGCAGGACGGCAAGGCGACTTTTGCTTTTCTTTTGGGTACGCACGCCCATTCCGACCATCTCGGCGGCTTTGATACGCTGCTTGCGAACCCGGATATTGTTTTTCAAAAAGCCTATCTCAAGCCCTATACGGCAAAGGGCATTTTCCCCATGGAAGTGCATTTTTGGGATAACCGGGAGGTTTATGAACAGACCGTTCAGGCGCTGCGGGAAAGAGAAGTACCCATTGTGGAACAGTTTGACGGCGAGCAGGTGCGGCTGGGGAATTTCCGGCTTACTTTTTTGAACGCGGAAGACCGGCGCTACCGGCTGCGGCACGGTGAGAACTGCCACAGCGTAGTAACCCTTGTGGAAAAAGACGGCACCCGGGCGCTGCTGGTGGGCGATTTGAATTACAAAAGCGGCGGCGAAAAACGAATCATGCAAAAGGTCGGCAAGGTGAACCTGTTAAAGGTCGGTCATCACGGCACGGTCGGCTCCACTTCCGCTGCCTTTGCAAAGGCGATGTCGCCGGAAATCGCTGTTGTTACCAATACCAGATCCGGTGCGTTCCCCGATGTGAAACAGAAGCTGAAGCGCGTGGGCGCTAAAATCTATTATACCGCCGACTGCGGCGGCGTTACCGTATTGGTGGACGGCGGCGGAAAGCTGACCGTGAAAACCGGTATTATGCCGTAAAATGGCCGAAAACCCCGGTTTGTCTGCCGTTTTTCGGCAAGGCAGCCGTTTATCATAGCCTTTTGGCAGATAGAAAACAGATGTTTTGCATGTGGTTATGTGTGCAAATGCGGAGGTGCAGTATGAAAGAAAAATGGAAAGCCTTTATTGAAAAACATAAGGAAATTTGGAAGTTTATCAAATTTGCCTTTACCGGGGTGAGCACCTCGGTTTTACAGCTGCTGGTGGATTTATTCTGCCTGTATGTGGTGTTTGCCTCGATGGAAGATACGGTTGTAGAGAACAAATTTCTGCTGTGGCTGGGGGTCGGCGACCAGATGGCGGCGGCGTATTCCTACTTTATTTCCGCCGTGGTCGGGTATGCGGCCGCGTTTATTATGAACCGGAAAATGACCTTCAAGGCGGATTCCAATCCGGTTCTGTCCATGATTTTGTATATTATTATGGTGGTCTTTACCATTCTGGTCACCACCTGGATGAAGCCGTTCCTGCGCGGTCTGATTGCCGACGCCGGTTATGAGAGCGCCTGGATCGATTTGCTTTTGGATGTGGTTGTGATGACCATTCCCACCGCCTGGACTTACCCGCTGCAGCGGTTTGTCATTCACCGCAAAAAGAAAACCCCTGCCAAGGACGAAGCCGCGAAGGCTTCCAGCGAAGGCTGAATATCTGGAAATGGCATACACGCCATCCGGCGCGGCAGATGTGCTGTCTGCCGCGCCGGATGTTTTTTATGAAATACTCCGCCGCGCGGATAAACGAATCGTTTCCTTTTGTGCAAATGAAAGAACCGAGGCTCGACCTTTCCGGCGAACCTCGGTTCTTGTTCTTTTGTGGGGCGCAAACAAAGGGTTACGCTTTCTTTCCGTCCTTGTTGCCGCCCTGCCGGGCAGCAATTTTTTGTTTTAAGTAAAATTATCAGTCGGCAAACTTCACCTGTTTGCCGTCGTTGGCTGCGGATTCATAAATGGCGGCAATGATCTGCATCATGGCAATGCCCTGCTGCGGGGTGTAAAGGGGCTCTGCTTTGCCCTGAATGACGTCGATAAAGTTCATCAGGTTCAGCGCGTGGTCGCCGATGATGTCGTTTTCGTTGACAATGTGGGTGCACTGTTTTCCTTTGGGGTTTTCGTAGTAAATTTCGTTTTTGCTGCCATCCCAGTGGGCGCCGGCTTTTGTTCCGTACAAATCAACAAAGCGTTCCTCTTTGCCTATATTGGACGCCCAGCTGGTTTCAAACTGCAAAACCGCGCCGTTTTTGAACCGAATGGTGCCGATTGCCAGATCCTCCACATCCATGGTGCCGTTTTCGACGCGGTCGCCGAATTTGGCGTGGACGGAATCGCTGGCGTTATTGTCGGCAAATTTGCAATAAGTATTGCCCGAAACCGTATCGACTGCCGGGCAACCCATGAGCCACCAGGTCAAATCAATCATATGTACGCCCAAATCAATCAGCGGACCGCCGCCGGAAAGCTCTTTGGTGGTGAACCAGCCGCCTTTGCCGGGAATGCCTCTTCTTCTTTTCCATGCGGTTTTGGCAACATAGATTTCGCCCATACGGCCTTTGTCGATGAATTTTTTCAGGTACTTTGAATTTTCATTAAAGCGGTTGTTGCGCATGACCATCAGCACCTTTTCCGCTTCCAGGCTTGCGGCGTACATTTTTTCCGCGTCTTCTACGCTGATGGCGTCCGGCTTTTCGCAAAATACATGCTTGCCCGCGCGGAAGGCTTCAATGGCAATTTCCGCGTGCAGATAGTTGGGGGTGCAGATATCCACAGCCTCCACTGCTTCGTTCGCCAAAAGCTCCATATAGTCTTCGTAAACGGCGGCGTTTTTAAAATACTTTCTTCTGGCGGTGTCCGCGCGCTTTCTGTCGATATCACAGAGCGCGACCACTTCTGTTCTTTTATCCTGAAGATAAGCGGGAATATGGGCGGCGTTTGCAATGCCGCCAATGCCGATAATACCAATTTTTACCGTATCCATAAGCCATTTCCTTTCACTATGGTTTATACAGAAAAATTATAGCATACATTTTTGAAAATGTAAACAAAAAATGGAGCAAAAAGGGCAGGAATTTAAAAAAATAGCGGTGTTCCCGGGACAGTCTGCCGCAGAAACACCGCTGTTTGATTCAAAAACTGAGATGAATTTTTTGCTTTTAAGACAGTATTGGCGCGTCTTTCAGTGTCACCGAAAAGTCCTTGACCTGTTCGTATTCCAATACGATGATTTCATTTTCACCTTTTTTCAGCAGTGCGCCGGGTAAATACAGGCTCTGCTGCGGTCCGGCTTCGGTCCAGTAGCGCCCCAGATTAAAGCCGTTGACCCAGACCTGACCAAAGGAGAGGTTTGTCGTGTCAATAAAGCTGTCCTTCGGCTCGTCTACGGTAAAGCTGCCTTTCAAAAAGCCGTGTACCTGTTCTTTTTCCGGTATCGTATCACACAGAATTGCCGTCTCGGGCGCATCCAGCTCCAGGCAGAAAATATCCCAGCCCATGACAATCTTTGCACCGATGGTCACATCCTCGGTAATGCCCTTGCGGTCGTGCAGGAAGCGTCCGTAGTTGACGCGCCCCATATTGACCACGAGTATTTCAACGGTATTTTCTCCCTTTTCCAAAGATACCTTGATTTTTTTGCTCGCATCGTTGCGGTAGATTCTGCCCGCATAGGCGTGGTTGATATAGACATACGCCATGTCGTGGGGGTTGGTAATCCCCAAATCCGCCTCGCCGTAGCAGGGGACGGTGGTGCGGTACAAGATTGCACCGTAGTTCTGTCCCAGTGCTTCCATGGTGCGCACCGGCACGCTGCGGTGGCGGGAAGCCATGGCGGACAGCTGTTCGAAAAGCGAGCCGTAAGCAGAAAGCGTTACCTTGCCGTAGGCAACAGGCTTGTTTGCGGGGATATCCATTTTCGGCGCCGGTTTGCCGGTGTATTTTTCCAAAATTTCACGAACAATCGTATATTTCTCGGTGGGCTCGCCCTGTTCGGTCAGCATGCAGTCATAGTCATAGCTGGTTACGTCCGGCTGGAATTTGTCGTCCGTATGGTTCGCGCCGTTCATAAAGCCGAAGTTCGTGCCGCCGTGGAACATATACAAATTGAAGCTCGCCCCCGACTTGACCAGCGCTTCAAAGGCCTCGCGGAACTCCTCGGGCGAACGGCCGTTATGCGCCTCTCCCCAATGGTCATACCAGCCGCCCCAGAATTCGCCGACCATCAGCGGCAGGTCGGGCTGTTTTTTGCGAATGTCATGAAAAGAGTATGCCATGTCGGAATTGAAAAAATTGACGGTTTTATACACCTCGGGAAGCGTCCCCGAGTGCAGGAAATAGTCTGTCTCGCCGTCCGAGGTGAACAGCGGCACTTCGATGCCGTGCTTCAGATATTCATCTTTCAAAAAGCGCAGATAGTCCGCATCGTTGCCGTAGCTGCCGTATTCGTTTTCAATCTGCATCATAATAATCGGTCCGCCGTTGGTGCATTGGTATTTTGCCAGACGGGGCAGAAGCTCGTCGTAATAAGCGGATATTTTTGAAAAATAGTCCGCATCGGTGCAGCGCAGGGCAATGGTTGGATTCTTTAGCAACCATGCCGGAAAGCCGCCGAATTCCCATTCCGCGCAAATATAGGGGCTGGGGCGTACAATCACCTGAAGCCCCTTTTCGCCAGCCAGACGAATAAACCGCTCAATATCGCAAATGCCCTCAAAGCAGAATTCGCCCTCCCGCGGCTCGTGCATATTCCACGCCACATAGGTTTCCACAGTGTTTAAGCCCGCAGCCTTCAGTTTGTCGAGCCGGTCGCTCCAATCGGCGGGAAGCGTGCGGAAATAATGGATGGCGCCGCTCATAACGCGAAACGGTTTGCCGTCCAAATAAAAACTGTCTTTTCGGATTTCAAATACACTCATTTTTTCTCAGCCCTTCCGCTGTTTTTCGCCGCTTCCGTCACCGGTTATTCCCCGCTTTCCGAAACGGCGGATTCAGTCCGATTATATGGGAAAATTCGCCGCAAGTCAAGAAAAAAGCCGCCGGTTTGTAAAAAAACGGATAAATATAAAAAGCCGCCCGCCATGTAAGGCGGCGCAGCTCATTCATCCTCGCAGTATTCAGCAATATCCTCCAGCCTGCAATCCAAAATGCGGCATAGTTCGTTGAGCGTATAGGTGCTGACATTGCTGTTTTTCCGCAGCCTGTCCAATTGCCCAGAGCTGACGCCGTATTTTTTCAGCAGCGCGTATTGCGAAATATTTTTTTGTTTCATGGTTTCCCACAAACGGTCAAATTTAATCATAAGCATACCAGGGTTCATATTTTGATAATCTCATTATAAAAGTATTGCCAATATCTTGACAATAGCCCATATTCGGGCTATAATAAGCCCAATGCTTTTATTTTTTGTCAACCGAAGTGAGAATATGTTGAAAAAAATTGCCATTGTTCTGCTGCTTTTGCTGCTTGCCGGTCTGCCTGCCTGCGCATCGCCTGCCCTATCCGGCGGGATATGGCGCAATACCGATTTCCACCGGCAGGACGGCGAGCTGCTGAGCGTTTGTTTTTCTGCGGATGGCAGCGCGGAGCTGACCGTTTGGGACGGTCTAACCGGCGAAGCTGTGGAAAAACGAGCCCATTGGCGCAGGGAGCAGGCGGATACCGTTATCCTGTTCGGCTATGCGCCCGCCGAGGACGCGGTGATCAAAGCCCGCCGCCGGGGTGAGAAGCTGGAAATTTTCGTCTATAACGCAAAACCGCTGGGTGATAACCGTATCTGCCTGACCCGGCAGTTGTAGGCATTCTGTCTTTATCCTGCTTTATGCCGCGCGGGTTTAGGAGAACGGACGCGGAGAAACCGCAAGAAATTTACAAAAACTATAGACAAATAAAAAAAACGGTGGTATAATACTTCGCGGAGACATAGCTCAGCTGGTTAGAGTGTTGCGTTCACATCGCAAAGGTCGAGGGTTCGAGTCCCTCTGTCTCTACCAAAACAGCCCTTTTGCCAACGGCAAAAGGGCTGTTTTGGTTATAAAAGCACACATCACTATTTTTTTATTTGCACCTGATTTTTCAAATCTGTCAGCGCCTGTTTCAAATCCTCTTGCTGTTTTACTGCCTTAGGATTTTTTGGCTTTCCGCGATTATCTATCCATTTCAAAACACCGAAGAGCAAAAGCAGGACAAACAGCGCAGGTCACAGCGTAAACCCGCCGGAATCTTTACTGTTCACCGCGAAGCGGAACAGCAAGTCTTTATCCATGGCCGCAAAGTACCGGGATTGCTGCAGCTGCCGGGAATAGTCCTTCTCAATCTTTTTCACCAATTCATTTAATTGCAGCATTGCCGCAATCTCATGCTTGCAGCGCCCCACGCAGTAGCAGGAGCAGACCAGATGGGAGATTTGACCGTTCCGATAGCAAAATTCTATCTCATAGACCTCGCGCCCCTGCACCAGCGCATGACCCCGATCCCCGTCCACGCACAGGTAAACCACCCGGCCGTCCCGGAAATATTCCAGCCCCTGACGGGCAATGGTCGGCGAGGGCAGTTGGGTTTCCAGCTCACAGAGCGCAAAGCCATCGTCCGCCCCATCATCGGTGCCGCAAACCGTTTCTTCCGCATTGGGCGCCTGTAACCAGGACAGAGCCTTTTGGTAGGGCAGCGCAGTGGGCTCAAAGGTCAGGGCGTGGGAGCCCGCCATATAAAACCGCCCGTGTACTGTGGTATCGGCCACGGCAATCACCCGCTTGTAGTCAGAAAGGCGAATCTTAAAGCTGTAGCTGACCTCAACCACCTGCCCCAAAAGACCCTCCAGCTTTCCGTCCACATAGACAAAATCCCCTGGGTGCAGGTCGAATTGGTCATTATAATAGGCGGGCGTCAGATGGCGCTGGGGAAAATAAATCTTCGCCACACAAGGGCGGGGCGTTTGGGTGCTCGCCGGCGCGGTATATTCGTTCGCTTCCTGTGCTTCCGGTGATGGTTTTGCGGCAAAGCCAATGCGGTTAAACATGGTAATTCCCTCCTGCGGTTTATCGCGCCCGATGCAAACCCACTTTTGTGCACGGGCTTTCTGTAAGTCCATTGTAGCATATTTTCCAGCAAATGCCACAGGAAGTTTCCGTGTCCGGAAGCAGGTGTCGAAATTTTTCAACATCACACCTTATAAAAAAACAAACCGACCAAAAGCGCAGCCATGTTTTGAAAGAAAACGCGCAGCGAGTTTCTTAAAAATAAAAAAACAATCAAAAGATGCGCAGCAGCTTTTGATTGAAGAGAAGGAGCAAAGCGGATATTCAAAAAACCAACAAAAAGTGCGCAGCAATTTTTGTTGGAAGCGGAGGAATAGCGAAGCGGGCGACTGTTTTTTGTGAAGCAAAAAACGGAGGTAGCGAAGCTCATTCCGACGCGCGGGTGACTGATTTTTTTGCGAAGCAAAAAAACGGAGGTAGCGGAGCTTGCCCAACATCAACAAAAACCGATAAAAGGTGCGCAGCAGCTTTTATCGGAAGAGGAGGAGCAAGGGAGCGGGCGTAGCTTTTATTTTTATGTCAAAGACATAAAAATAAAACGCAGCAAAGCGGACTTATAAAAAACCACCAAAAAGTGCGAAGCAATTTTTGGTGGAGAGGAGGAACAGCGTAGCGGGTGACTGATTTTTTTGTGAAACAAAAAAATCGGAACAAGCGAAGCTCGTTCCGACGTGGTGGTGCCGGTGGTGGGACTCGAACCCACACGCCATCGCTGACAACGGATTTTGAGTCCGTCTCGTCTGCCAATTCCAACACACCGGCTTGTATTTGGTTGGTTACCTATGTTATTATACACAGGTCGAATGGTTTTTGCAAGAGCAAAATGAAAAAAATTTGTTTTGCCGCAGATTTTCCGTGAAATCACCTGTGCCGCCCGTGTTGGGGCGCGGGAAGAGGAGTGAAGCCCCATGCCGAAGAGAAAACACCCTTTGGTGAAATCCAAGTGCCGACTGATCGCGCTTTTTTTGGTGCTGGCAGTTTTGCTGAGCGCTTTTTTGTATTGGCAGAACAACGATTTAACGGTCAGCGCATATGAATATCAAAGCGAAAACCTGCCCGCCGCCTTTGACGGCTTTCGGATTGTGCAGATTTCCGATTTGCATAACCACACCTTCAGCGCCGGACAGACCCGGCTTTTGCGGCAGGTGGCGGCTTTGCGGCCGGATATGATTGTGGTGACCGGGGATTTGATTGACCGCAGACGGTATGATGCCCAGGCCGCCATGGCTTTTATCGAAAGCGCGGTGGAGATTGCGCCGGTCTATTATGTAACCGGCAACCATGAGGCATGGAGCGGGCAATATGCCTCCCTTCGCGCATCGCTTGCGGCGGTCGGGGCGGCGATTGCCGATGATAAGGCGTATACCATTACCCGGGACGGGCAGCAGATGCGCCTGTTGGGTGTTGCCGACCCGGCGTTTTACTATACGGGCGTGTTTGACGATTCGGCACTGGCGCCGATGCGGCAGTTTTTGGCGGCACAGCGGTCGGAGGCGTTTACGATTCTGCTCGCGCACCGTCCCAATTTTTTGTCCCTTTATGCCGAAACGGGATGTGATTTGGTGTTCAGCGGCCATGCCCACGGCGGGCAGATTCGGCTGCCGTTTCTCGGCGGGCTGTATGTGCCGGATCAGGGCTTTTTGCCGCCCTATACCGCCGGGCTGTATACCGAAGGGGACACGACCATGGTGCTCAGCCGAGGGCTCGGGAACAGCGCGTTCCCGTTCCGCATTTTTAACCGGCCGGAGATTGTTTGTGTTCAGCTGTCAGCAGACTAAAGCAAAGAAAGAACCGCGTCCCTTCCCGTTTTTTTGGGAAAGGGCGCGGTTTTTGCATGAATTGTTATTCCTCTTCTTCCGCCAGCTTGAACAGCTGCTCGTTTTGAATCTTCGTGTCATAGGAGAGCATCGGTTCGATGTCTTTTTTGCCTTTGAAATGGCGGTCGGTATAGTTTTTGGTAATTTTCCGCACCAGCCCGCTCAAAGAGATTACGCCGATGAGGTTCGGAATCATCATCATGCCGTTAAAGGTGTCGGAGATGTCCCAGGCGATGCTGGAGGTCAGCACCGCGCCGGAGATAATCATCAGCACAAACACCAGTTTATATACTTTTGTCGCTTTGGTGCCGAACAGGTATTCCACCGCTTTGGTGCCGTAATACGACCAGCCGACAATGGTGGTAAAGGAAAAGAGCAGAATGGTAACGGCAATAAATTTGCCGCCGAAGGAAACGCCGCCGATTTGGAACACCGTGTCGAAGGCGGAAGCGACCAGCGTAGCGTCCGTACCGGCGCCGGGAGCGATTTGCCCGGTCTGCAAGTCGATAACGCCGGAGGTTAAGATAACCAGCGCCGTCATGGTGCATACCAGCATCGTATCGGTAAATACCTCAAAAATGCCCCACATACCCTGGCGCACCGGCTCTATCACCTTGGCGTTGGCATGCACCATCACCGAAGAGCCCAGTCCCGCTTCGTTGGAAAATACGCCGCGCTTAAAGCCCCAGGTCATCACCGTTTTTATGGCTAAGCCGGTAATGCCGCCCCAGGCGGCTTTGGGGGAAAAGGCGGTGACAAAAATCGCCCGGAACGCATCGCCGATGGCGTCGTAGTTCACAGCGATGACGATCAAAGAACCGGCGACAAACAGCACCACCATAAACGGCACAATCTTTTCCGCAAAGGAGGCAATCCGCTGCAAACCGCCCAGAATAACCAGCGCGCCCAGCACCACCAGAATGACGCCCAGCACCACCGCGTACAGGGTCACTTTGCCGCCGCCGCTTTCGTACAGCACCCGGGAGGACAGCGCGTCAATGGGAAAGGCGGATTCGATATTGGCAACAATTTTATTAACCTGCCCCATATTGCCGATGCCAAAGGAAGCCAGCAGGCAGCAGACCGCAAAAACTGCCGCAAGAATTTTGCCGAGTGTTTTACAGCCCGGCAGCGCGCCGAAGCCGTCCCGCAGGTAATACATCGCGCCGCCGGACCATTCGCCCGCATCGTTTTTGCGGCGGAAGTAAATGCCCAGCACTTTTTCGGAATAGCCGGTCATCATCCCTAAAAAGGCGGCGACCCACATCCAAAAAACCGCGCCCGCGCCGCCGGAACAGATGGCGGCGGCGACGCCGGCGATATTGCCCACGCCAACGGTAGCGGCCAGGGCGGTGCAAAGCGCCTGGAACTGGGAGATGGAATTGCCCTCGGTATGGGCGGTTACTTTTTTGCTGCGCATACTGCCGACAGTCATTTTCAGCCAGTGGGGCAGATGGCGGATTTGGAAAAAACCGGTCATAACGGTCATTAAAACGCCGGTGCCCAATAGCAGGAACAGCCCGATTTTGACCCAGACAAAATCATTGATAACCCCATTGACTCGGGTCAGCGCATCTAAAAAATCCATGGGTTTGTTCTCCTTTTTTATGTTTGAATCCATAATAAAAAGCGCGTCCGTAAGAGGCGGACGCGCACCAAAACCGGCAGCCCGGGAAATATGGCTGCCCGTTGTTTCTACAAACCGTCCTTTTGCCTGAGAGATTGGCGAGACGCTGTGCGTTCGCTTTGCCCCTTCGGCCTTCGCGTTCTGCCGCGAACTTCTCCGGAATGGCCGTCCGCCCGCAGTCCTCTCCCTTTTTGGGGAACCTGAGAGTGCTGCTCCTTCGGAAAGACCGTGGTCTTGTCTCCTGCGGGTTTCATTCGGCGCAATATGAAATGAACGGAATGTATTTTACAACGAAAATGCGTCCGATTGCAATACGGGGGCAAAAAATCGGAATCTTGCTGAAAATATCCTATGATTTTGCCGCCGCTTTTATCCCTCTTTCACAAGGACAATCCAACAGATGGGACATATAAGTGTTGTTTTGTCAATTTAATGGCGCCGCTTTCTTCATTTTTGAGTTATATATTTATAAAAAATGAGTTTTCAGGGAAAAGCCGTGTTGACAATATTTTTATTTTGTTGTACAATTCTTCATGCTCTGTAATGGGTATAAACATTATATATAGTAAAAGATTGGATACGAGTGGCACCGCGTTTTTTCGCGGCGCCGGTCGTTATTTTTAACGGAGGAGAGATGATTCCGAATGATAAAAACATTGGCAAAAAGTATTCGGGAATACAAAAAATCGTCCGCCGCAACGCCGATTCTGGTATCGCTCGAGGTGGTTATGGAGTGTATCATCCCCTTTGTCATTGCCGAGCTGGTCAATAAAATTAAGGCCGGATGCGAGCTTGTGGTGATTGTGCGCTACGGCGCGGTGCTTACGGTCATGGCGGGGCTTTCGCTTGTCTTCGGCGCGTGGGCGGGGTCAACCTGCGCTACGGCGTCCTGCGGGCTTGCCAAAAATCTGCGCAAGGATATGTTTTCCAGTATTCAGGGATTTGCTTTTGAGAATATCGATAAGTTTTCCACTTCTTCGCTGGTAACGCGCCTGACGACGGATGTTACCAATGTGCAGATGGCGTATATGATGATTATCCGCCTTGCCATCCGCTGCCCGCTGATGCTGGTATTCGCCTTTGTGATGGCGTTTGTCATGGGCGGCAATATGGCGGTCATTTTTCTGTTTGTGGCGCCGCTTCTGGCTTTTTGCCTGATTCTGATTATTCGTAAGGTCACCCCGATGTTCAAGCGGGTTTTCAAAAAATATGACAACCTGAATAATTCTGTTCAGGAAAATGTAAAGGGCATGCGGGTTGTAAAATCCTATGTGCGCGAGGATTTTGAAAAGCAGAAATTCGGTAAGGCCTCGGCGGATGTGTGCTTTGACTTTACCAAAGCCGAGCGGATTCTGGCATTTAATGGTCCGCTTATGCAGTTCTGCCTGTATGCGGTCATGGTCTTTGTGCTTTCTTTCGGGTCTTATACCATTATTACCACCCGCGGGCTGGATTTGGATGTGGGGCAGTTTTCCGCCCTTTTGACCTACAGCTTTATGATTCTCAACAGCCTGATGATGTTTTCCATGGTCTTTGTGATGATTACCATGTCCACCGAGTCCGCCAAGCGTATCGTTGAGGTGCTGACCGAAAAAAGTTCGCTGACCGACCCCGAAAACCCGGTCTATGAAGTGAAAAACGGTTCCATCGATTTTGACCATGTCAGCTTTAAGTATTCCGCAAAGGCGAAAAAGTTCGCGCTGGCGGATATCGATTTACATATTCACTCAGGCGAGACGATCGGTATTATCGGCGGTACCGGTTCGTCCAAATCCACGCTGATTCAGCTGATTTCCCGGCTGTATGACGCCACGGAAGGCGTTGTGAAAGTCGGCGGGCTGGATGTGCGCACCTATGATATTGAGGCGCTGCGCAACCAGGTCGCGGTGGTATTGCAGAAAAATATTCTGTTTTCGGGCACCATTAAAGAGAACCTGCGCTGGGGCAACAAAGAAGCGACAGACGAGGAAATGCAGCACGCCTGCCGCCTGGCATGCGCCGACGAGTTTATTGAGCGGTTCCCGGATAAATACGATACCTATATCGAGCAGGGCGGCGCCAATGTTTCCGGCGGGCAGAAGCAGCGGCTGTGCATTGCCCGGGCGCTGCTGAAAAAACCGAAAATTCTTATCCTGGACGATTCCACCAGCGCCGTGGACACCAAAACGGACGCGCTGATCCGCAAGGCCATGCGCGAATACATCCCCGAAACGACCAAGATTATCATTGCCCAGCGTATTTCCTCGGTGCAGGATGCCGACCGGATTATTGTTATGGAAAACGGCAGAATCAACGCGATAGGCACACACGAACAGCTTTTGAAAACCAATAAAATCTACAGTGAGGTTTATTATTCTCAGAATAAGGCAGGTGACGACGATGAAAGCGAAAACACAGCCCGCTAAAAAAGGCACCATGAAGCGGGTATTCAAAACCATTTTCGGCTTTTATCCGGTTATGATGCCCCTGACGGTGGTCTGCATTATTTTCAGCGCCGTGGTCAGCTCGATTCCCGCCGTTTTTCAGCAGAATGTCATTGCGCTGGTGGAGCAGAGCTGGGCGAGCGGCGACTGGTCCTCGGTGCGCGACAATATTTTTTCCGATGTGCTGCTTTTGGCGGTCTTCTATATTTTGTCGCTGATTTCCGGCGTTGCCTTTAACCAGATGATGGCAATCATGACCCAGGGGATACTGAAAAAGCTGCGTGAGCAGATGTTCAACGGCATGCAGAATCTGCCGATTAAATACTTTGATACGCACAACCACGGCGATATTATGAGCTATTATACCAACGATATTGACGCGCTGCGGCAAATGATTTCTCAGAGCTTCCCGCAGCTTCTGATGTCCGTAGTCGTTGTGATAACGGTATTTTCCCTGATGCTCTATTACAGCATATGGCTGACGCTGGTCGTTTTGGTCGGTGTGGTTGTGATGGTGCTGATTACCAAAAAAATCGGCGGCGGCTCCGCGCGGCACTTTTTCCGCCAGCAGGCAGCTATCGGTAAGGAAGAGGGCTTTGTGGAGGAAATGATGAACGGGCAGAAGGTCATTAAGGTTTTCTGCCACGAGGAAGAAAGCATCAAAGATTTCGACCGCATCAACAACGCCCTGTTTGAAGAGTCCCGCAAGGCCAACCGCTACGCCAATATGCTCGGTCCCATTCTGAATAATATCGGCAATGTTTTGTATGTGGTCATTGCTTTTGCCGGCGGCGTGCTGCTTTTGGCAAAAACACCGAATTTCAGCATTTCGGGGCTGGCGCTGAGCATCAGTGTGGTGGTGCCGTTTTTGAATATGACGAAGCAGTTTGCCGGCAATATCGGGCAGGTCTCCCATCAGGTCAACTCGGTTGTGATGGGACTCGCCGGCGCGAACCGGGTGTTTGAGCTGATTGACGAGCAGCCGGAGGTGGACGACGGCTATGTTACGCTGGTTAACGCAGAAGAGAAGGACGGCAAACTGGTAGAGGCCGACCACCGTACCGGCGTTTGGGCGTGGAAGCACCCCCATCAGGCGGACGGCAGCGTGACCTATACCAAGCTTACCGGCGATGTACGCCTGTTTGATGTGGATTTCAGCTACGACGGCAAAAAGACCGTGCTGCACAACATCACCCTGTACGCCAAGCCGGGTCAAAAGGTTGCCTTTGTGGGCGCCACCGGTGCAGGCAAGACGACGATTACAAACCTGATCAACCGCTTTTACGATATTGCCGACGGCAAGGTGCGCTACGACGGCATCAATATCAACAAAATTAAAAAAGCAGATTTGCGCCGAAGCCTCGGCATGGTGCTGCAGGATACGAATCTGTTTACCGGTACAGTGATGGACAATATCCGTTACGGCCGTCTGGACGCCACCGATGAAGAATGCATCGACGCGGCAAAGCTGGCGGGCGCGGATGATTTTATTACCCGGCTGCCCGACGGATACGATACCTTTATCACCGGCAACGGCGCGAACCTCTCTCAGGGGCAGCGGCAGCTTTTGTCCATTGCCCGCGCCGCCGTGGCTGACCCGCCGGTGATGATTCTGGACGAAGCGACCTCCTCCATCGATACCCGCACCGAAGCGATTGTGCAGCGGGGTATGGACGCGCTGATGAAAGGCAGAACGGTTTTCGTCATTGCCCACCGGCTGTCCACGGTAAAGAACTCCGATGTCATCATGGTTCTGGAGCAGGGACGCATCATCGAGCGCGGCACCCACGAGCAGCTTCTGGAACAGAAAGACAAGTATTATCAGCTGTATACCGGCGCGTTCGAGCTGGAATAACATAAACATCGCGCATATATACGAAATCAATACAGTGCAGCGGCACCGGTTGGCAAAACACCGGTCGCCGCTGCACTGTTTTTGTGCTGATTGTTTTTAACGCCGGACGGCTGAATTTTTGATAGTACTTCTTTGCATAATCTATGTTTATTTTTCTAAAATATCCGTATATTTTGTTTGGTTTGTAAAAATACTAAAAATCTGCTGTTTGAGTTTATAAAATTTGGGTTTTCTTCTTTAATAGTTTAATTGCTTGTTTAAAATTGTTGATCTAATTGTTGCTCATTGGTTGATTTTTATTGGTTTTGATAATTGTTTTTTTAATTAGTCTGTTATATAATAAGAATGGTTTTGTGTGCTAAAGCATTGCGGACAGAAATGGCACACAGATTGCATTGTTGGCTGAAATTGATTTGATGTGTTTACAATAAAATAAATGGAGGGCAATCGGATGGGGTTTTGCGAACATTGTAAAAACGACAACCAAACGACCAATGCCTGCGCTTATTGCGGGTCGTATGTGCTGTCCGGCAACGGCAGCTTTGTTTTTGGCAACAATATGCAGGCTTCGGTGCCTTGTACATATTATTTTACCAACCGGTATTTGATAATCGGGGCCTATTCCGCCAAAGAGCAACAGAAAAAGGCGATCGCCGGCGTGGCGTTCGGCGCAATTGGTATGCTGGCTTCAGAAGCGGTCGGAGCGAGGAAGACCGAGCCCTATGGATTTTATGATTTGCGTGAATGTGCGCAGGTAATTTTCCCCTGTTGTGTGAAAGGAGCAGAAAAGGTGCTCGCCGTTCGTTTTATCAATCGGGACGGTACCGATTTTGCGCTTGCTTTTACCGATCGGCAGCCAAAAAAGCAAGGACTGGATTTGCTGTTGCAAACCTTTCAGCAGACAGGCATGCAAGTTGTTTCCGAACCGGTTGTGTATAACTCTTTTTGTGTTAATCCTTTGGTTGACAGTAATACCTATAATCGGCGTATTTGTTATTCCGCCGGCGGATTTGTTCGGCGGCTACCGGAGCAATTTATTGCGCCGCAAATCGATACCGGGGCGCAGGTATCATATTCCCAAAGCCCGCCTTCTTATGGCATCGCCAACGCATCGGAACAGCCGGACGCTTATGCAAATCGCAGGCTTTGCGGTGAACAGAGCGCCGATGAAAACGAAGCCACCAGACTGCTTATCAATCAGCCGTCGGTTACCGATCCGCAGGTCGGTACGATGCTCGACGAGCAGACCATAAAGAAGAGAAAGAACCGGCGGCTATTCTTTTCCCTCGGCGGCATCGCAATTTGCCTGGTGATTCTTGTGGTGACCTTTGCGCTCAAAGGGGCGTTTATGGAAGAGGAAGAGCCGGTTGATCTTTCTGCCCTTGCTTCCCTTGCCGAGCAATACACCTCCTCATCTTCCCGACAGGATGATACCTCAGCGGCGAATTCTACCGACACGCCAGAGACAATGCCCTTTTCTTACGGTTCCATAGAAAACAATGTCTATAGCAACCAATGGGCAAATCTGCGCTTTGATATGGGAGAGAATTGGGTGGAAGCGCCCCAGGAGGCCTATGATACATATTATACCGATACGACAAGCTGCGATTTTTATTGTGTGAATGCCAAGAGCCATTTAATTGCGGTTGTTTTTACGGATATATCTTCTATGTGGGAGATCGATTTATATTCTGATGCAGATTTAATGCAAGATTATATAGAAGTATTTATTGAGCAGCTTGGTGAACCGGTTTCGCAAAATACAGAAGAAACGGTGTTCGCAGGGCAGACCTATCAGCATAGCGACTTGTTATTTTCAAATAATGTCTGCTTCTCCATTTATCTGCGCAGACAGGATGACTATATCATCACTTGTCTGATTACCGGTGAGGATGCCCGGGAAAATGTGCAGTATGCGACCGGATTCCAACCCCTTGCCGAATAAGAATGGCGTACTTTTGTCCATGCTGCGTCAAAGGCGCGAACAGCAATTTTCAGGGAAACGATATGGCTTGGTGCATGTCGTTTCCCTGTTGTTTTGTTTTATCAGCGCAACAGCGATTGTTGCCGTGTCATTTACAGGTATTGCTTGACCTTTAACTGCATTTTTTGTATAATTTATTATAGTATATATGAGATCGGGGAAGGTTGTATGAAAAGAAAAATTGAACTCGACAGAGGAAAAAAGAAAGTTCCGCTGATTTTGATGGCGATTGGCGTTGCATTGGCGCTGGCGCTGTTGATTGTGCGGCTGAATATTGTGGCTATTCTCTGCGTTTTGTACTGCTGCATCCTGTCGGCGGTGTTCATCATTGCCCTGATTGCCAAACAGAAGGTTTATGCGCCCATGGTTTACGGCTTTGCCGCCGCGCTGGCGGGCGTGGCTGCCTACTATATCATCTGGGGCGCGGATGCGGGCTTCGGCGCGTTTTCCTCCGGGCTTGCGGGCTATTCCTCGGCGGAAAACAGCCTGTTCACCGGCGAGGGCAATTTCGGAACGCGGCTTTTGGGCAATATTTTGCTGGCATTGCCCTGCTCGCTCTGCCTGTGGGGACTGTTCTTTGTTGCGCGTAAATCCTTTAAAAAAGAAGGCGCAAAGAAAGCGCTGTCCGGTCTGCTGAGCGTGCTGCTGACCGGTTGCTGCGTTTTTTATGTATTTACCATGAACCTGCGTTCCAAACCCAATACCGAGCGTCTGTGGGAGGGGCATGACGATTATCTGAGCAATGTGGATAAAACCGCCACCGCCGACAGCCCGAATGTGCTCTTTATTTTAATGGACGATTTGGGCTGGGGGGACGTATCCTTAAACGGCGCGATTTACGACACGCCGAATATTGACAGCATTGGCGAAAACGGTCTGAATTTTGAGAACTTTTATTCCTCCTATTCCGTCTGTTCCCCCGCCCGTTTTGCCGCCATGACCGGTCGGTATCCGTACCGCGGCTATGCGGATAATGTGATGTATCCGACCATCAATACCCTTTCCCCCTTCGCGTCTACCCGTGTGTTCAATGCCATCGAAATGGGCGCAAATGCGGACGGTATGCTCGGCGATGAAGTGACCGTTGCCGAAACCTTTCAGGCGGCGGGCTACAGCACCGGTCTGTTCGGCAAATGGCACCTGGGCGATTACGGCGAATACCTGCCCACCAACCAGGGCTTTGATTATTTCTACGGCAGCCACCATGTCAACGATATGACCCCCTTCTACCATGTGCGGGAGGAGAACGGGGAATATACGATTGTTCACGGTACCGATGCGCTGAAGGATCAGTCCAACGCAACCAAATGGATTCACGAGGAGCTGAGCGCGTGGATTACCGAACAGGCGCAGTCCGACCAGCCCTTCTTCGCCTGCTATACCTCCCCCTGGCCCCATGCGCCGGTTTATGCGGGCGATGACTTCGACGGGGTCAGCGGCATGGGCACCTATGTGGACTGTATGACGGAATTCGATACCTATCTGGGCGAGCTGTTTGACACGATGGACGAGCTGGGCGTTTTGGATAATACGATTATCGTCTTTACCAGCGACAACGGTCCCGCGCTGGAGGGCTCCGTTGCCGAGCTGCGGGGCGGAAAATATCTGGCGTATGAGGGCGGACAGAAGGTGCCCTTTATGATTCGCTGGGACAATGCCGGCGGCGCGCTCGGTCAGGCGGGCGATACGAGAGAGCAGGCGGCAACCTTAGTGGATCTGTACCCGACGCTGGTTGAGCTTTGCGGCATTACCGGTCAGGGCGGCACGGTGGATAACTACCTGCCCGCGGACAGAATGATCGACGGCAAATCCATGGCACCGCTCCTGCGTGACGATACGGTGATTCATACCGAGGATTCCCCCATCCTGCATATGAAGCGCGAGGATATCAAAGCCATTCAGTATACCGTTTCCGCCGATTCGGTGAAGGAGCAGTATCCGGATTATGACTATGCTATTCTTCAGGATAATGCGTTCATTACCTTCAAATACTTCGACCGTATTCAGAACGATAACTCCGCCTTTTTCGACAAGTACCGCAGCAACTGGCTGCATATTCTCACCGATGACAGCGGCGAGAATTACAACCGTACAACGGTTTACCCGGAAATTGCCGGTGAAATGCACGACAAGCTGGACGAGATACAAAGAGACTTCCGAGAAAACCGCCGGGGCGTTCTGACCGGTGAGCAGCTCTCCGGTCAGGCGGAGGAGATGGCGGATACGACCGCCGGTACCGCGTCAGAGAGCGGCACGGAAGCGGGAACGGAGGCGCAGTAGGATGCCGCCGGTATCGCTGATGATAAAGCCCGCTTCGTCCCTGTGTAATTTGTCCTGCCGGTATTGCTTTTACCGGGATGTTTCCGCGCACCGGGAGCATCTCGGTTTTGGACAAATGCGCGAGGAAACCGCCGCCGTGCTGATTCGCAAAGCCTTTGCTTTTGCTGACGGCGCACCGGTGGCGTTCGCCTTCCAGGGCGGCGAGCCGACGCTGCGGGGGCTGGATTTTTTCCGGTTCTTTGTGAAAACCGCCCGGGCGGAAAATCAAAAAAACAGCCCGGTGTTTTATTCCATACAGACCAACGGAACAA
Source organism: uncultured Eubacteriales bacterium (assembly GCA_949293815.1). GTDB lineage: Bacteria > Bacillota > Clostridia > Oscillospirales > Acutalibacteraceae > RGIG2774. The sequence continues at coordinate 99,564 of CASFEZ010000001.1, forward strand.
TAATCAACGAGGAATGGGCCGCTTTTTTTACCGAAAACCACTTCCTTGTGGGGCTGAGTCTGGACGGCAGCCTGAAGAACAACCGGTTCCGCCTGAAGCCCGACGGACAGAACGCCTTTTACCAAATCATCACCGCCGCCGAGATTTTCAAAAAGCATAAAACGGATTTTAATATCCTGACCGTGCTCACCGGCTACGCGGCGGAGCACGGGGAGGAGATTTACCGCTATTTCCGCTCCAAGGGCTTCCGGTATCTGCAATTTATTCCCTGCCTGCGCCCCTTTGATTCCGAAGAGCAGAGCGAATTGTATATGACCGCCGAGCAGTATGCCGATTTTCTGATTCGGGTGTTTAACCTGTATGTCAAAGACTATGTGCGCGGGCAATATGTGAGCGTGCGGCAGTTCGACAACTGGGTGCGCCTGTATCTGCGCCAGCCGACCGAGCAATGCGGCATGGCGGGGCACTGCGCCCACCAGTTTGTAGCGGAGGCGGGCGGCAATATCTACCCCTGTGACTTCTACTGTACCGATGCATACCTTTTGGGCAATATTTGGGAAGCGGATTTCAAGACCATGGCGGAGTCGAAAACCGCCGCGGACTTTATCAAAGAGAGCCTGCCCGTGCCCGCGCAGTGCAAAACCTGTCGGGTCTATCCCCTCTGCCGGGCAGGGGGCTGCAAACGCACCCGCCAAAGCGCCGATTACTGTAAAGCCTACCGCGCCTTTTTTGAGACCTGCCTGCCGCTGTTCCGGGTGTTTATCGGCGAAAAGCCCCGCGCCTGAGGGCGCGAATCCATGAGAAAGGGAGAGAAAACCATGAAGTACTATACCGCCGCCATTTTTGATTTTGACGGCACGCTGGCGGACTCCGGCGAAGGGATTATCAATTGCGTTTTATACGCGCTGCACAAATTCGGTATTCCGGAAGAGGACCGACAGAAGCTGACCTATTTTATCGGGCCGCCGCTGTTTGATTCTTTCCGGGATTTATACGGCGTGTCCGATGCGGACGCCGACCGGCTGGTTGCCCTCTATCGGGAGCGCTACCATACCAAAGGCGTGCTGGAAAGCCGCCTGTACGAGGGGATCCCTTCGCTGCTGAAACACCTGCGGCAAAGCGGGATTCCCACCGCCGTCTGTTCCAGCAAACCGGAAAAATTTGTGCGGGAAATTTCGCAAAATCTCGGGATTCTTGAGGATTTGGACGCGATTTCCGCCGTATCGTTTGCGGATAAAAACGCCGACAAAGCGCCGCTTTTGCAGAAAGCCCTGGATTTGTTAGGCGTAAAAGCGTCAGAAAAAATCGCCATGGTCGGCGACCGGCATTTTGATATGGAGGCCGCCGCTACTCTGGGCGTGAGCGCCATTGGCGTGGGCTACGGCTTCGGCAGCCGCGAAGAGCTGCGCCAATCCGGCGCGGACAAAATCGCCGATACGGTGGAGGAACTGGAAACCATACTTTTGGAGGAGGAAAGCAAATGAAAAAAGGAATCGCACTGCTGCTTCTGCTGACCCTTTGCCTCTCTGTTTTTACCGCTTGCGGAAAGGACAGCGACGCCGACGGCACAACCGACCCCGGCGTCACCGTGAACCGGGAGAACCCCTCGGTCAGCCGGGGCGAAGTGGATATTGCGGGGGCAAACGGGGAGAATACCGGCGCGGACGCCCCCATCGCCACCGACGCCGCCGGACAGGCGGTTTACCAGAAACCGGTGGACAAAGAGGCGCTGGATTTGGATACCGACGAGGACATTTCCACCGAGGATTTAAGCTTCACCTATGACGAGCTGGGGCGCATAGCTACCTGCACCTATCTGTTGGACGGAAAGGAAATGCAGCTGGAATACGGCTATGGCGAGGACGGCGGCATCTCCCTGTTCGGCCTCTATGACGGCACCATGATTGTAGACACCGTCTACTACCCCACCCGCGGCTTCGACCCCGCCTTGGGCTACACCGCCTACGACGGTTATTACTTCTACGGCTACAGCTTTGCTTCCTGAAAGGGGAGGGCAGGATGAATATTGCCGTTGTAGAGGATGACAGCGCCTAGAACCGGGCGCTCTGCCGAATGGCAGGGGAGCTTTCCGGCGAGGGTTCGCAGATTTTTCCCTTTCTTTCCGGCGGGGATTTTTTATTCCGTTACCGTCCCGGTTTTTTTGATTTGCTGTTATTGGATGTCCAAATGCCCGGCGATGACGGTCTGCGCGTGGCGCGCGAGGTGCGCCGTTCGGACGATGGGGTCATGCTCGTTTTTGTTACCGCGCTCTCGGATTATGTATTCGAGGGCTATGATGTGGGCGCGGCGCAGTATCTGTTAAAACCCGTTGACCGCCGGAAGCTGAAAGATTGTATCGACCGCGCAAAACGCCGCACGGAAGAAACCGAAAAGCTGTATTTCCCCACGCCGGATGGCGTTCGCGGCTTCGGCGCGCGGGAGATCCTGTATCTGGAAGCGAGCGCCCACCAGACCGAGGTGGTGACGGGAACCGGGCGCTTTGTTTGCAGGGAAGCCTTTGGCGAGGCGGTAAAGCACCTGCCCCGGGATTTTGCCTGTCCGCACCGCTGCTATTGTGTCAACCTTCTTCATGTATGGCAGCTGCAAAAACAGGAGCTGGTTTTGGTAAGCGGCGCGCGTATTCCCATCAGCCGCCGCCGGTACGCCGCCTTTGCCGAAGCGTTTTTACAATATGCGCGGAGGGAGCTATGAAAACTTTTTTCATCATCGCGCTGTGCGCCGTCTTCGTCATGGCCGCAGCGCTTGCGGTGTTTTTCGCTTTGCGCCGGTACGAGGAAAAACGGCTGGAGCGCTACCAAAACGATTTGCTCGAGCGCCATTACCACGAGGTGGAAACCATGTACCGCCAAATGCGCGGCTGGCGGCACGATTTGAAAAATCACCTGACTACCATGCAGATTCATCTGCAAAACGGGGATATGACAAGGCTCAAGAGCTATTTGGAGCAGCTGAACCAGGAGCTGCTGACCGTAGATACGGTGCTGAAAACCGGCAATGTGATGATGGACGCGATTTTGAACAGCAAGCTGACTTTGGCGCGGGAAAAACAGATTCGCCTGGACGCGACGGCGCGGGTGCCAAAGGAGCTGCCCTTTGCCGATACGGATATCTGCGTGGTGGTGGGCAATTTGATGGACAACGCCATTGAATCCTGCGCGCAGATTCCCGCGGCGGAAAGACGGTTCATTCGGGTCTATATCGGTATGCTGAAAGGGCAGCTGTATATCAGCGTTACCAACGCGGTCGGCGGCGCGCTGCGGCGGTCGGGCAAGACCTATCTTTCCACCAAATCCTCCGCCCACGGCTTCGGGCTGTGGCGCATTGACCGTATTGCCGAAAAATACGGCGGCTATGTCAACCGGCAGGACGAAACCGATGTGTTCGCCACCGAGGTGCTGCTGCCGCTGCCAGAGAACAAGAACGAACCACTCACGCACGAAAACTGACCTCTCGTGCGTGATTTCTGTTTCTATCGGGGAAAAAGTGTATACTGGGTGCCAAGGAGATGAGGGTATGAAGAAACGGCAGAAAAAGACAGCGCAAACATTCCGTTCATCGGCGGCCGCGTATCTTTTGGCTATGCTGCCGCCTGCGGGTCGAGTGCGCCTGCTGCTGTCGGCGGCGGTCAATCTGCTGCTGCCGCTGTTCCCTGCGGCGGTGCTGGGGCTGGTCATTGGAATGATTGAAGACGGCGGGGAAAGCCGCGATTTGGTGCTGCCTGTTTTGCTGTGCAGCTTGGGCAGCGCGTTTAGTCTTACGCTGAAAAACATACTGGAAGGGTTCCTTGCGCTGGACGGTGCCGAGCTGCGCGCGGCGGGTATGCGCCGTATTTTATCGGCAAGTATGGGGATTCCCTATCAGAATATGGAATCCCGCAAAGCGCGCAAAGCACTGGATCGTGCCAATGAATTTGTCGGCGGTGGCGGCGGGGATATGCCCGGCATGGCGTCCGCCCCCCAGAGCATGGCGGCGCTTTTGTGCTGTCTTTTCGGCATGAGTGCCGTGCCCGCCATGCTTTGGGGGGTCAGCCCCTGGCTTTCGGCGCTGATGCTGTTTTGCGGCGGCAGCAGCTTCGCTGTTGAATTGCACATCGCAAAAAAGAATAATTCTTTTCATTACCAGCAGATGCTGCCCCTTACCATGAAAATCCGTTACCTTTCCCACGGAAAGCCCACCGAAATCGCCGCCGCCAAGGATATTCGCATTTTTGACCTGTCCGCCTGGTTCTCGCCGCTGATTACCGCGCTGACCGGCGACCGGATGAACAGGATGCGCGGCTTTTTTCAGCGGTTTTCCGCCTGGCAGCTGCTGCTTTTGCTGCTGTCGCTGTTGCGGGATGGGGGAATGCTCGCCTTTCTGCTGCGCGGTGTTTTCAGCGGTACGATAACGGCGGGGGCGTTTGCTTTCTATTTCGGGCTGGTCAATGCCTTTACCGCCTGGGTGGGGCAAATGGCGCAGCTTTGCGCCATTTGGCGGCAAACCGCCTTACAGTGCGCCGATTACCGCGCCTTTACCGAGCAGCCTCAGCCCTTCGGCGGCGACAGGGAACCTGCGGCGCTTTCGGAAGCGGACTGCGGGGTCGTCTTTGACCGGGTTTGTTTTTCCTATGATGCGCAAAGCGAGGCGCTGTCGGATGTTTCCTTTACCGTTCGTCCCGGCGAAAAGATTGCCATTGTCGGCGCAAACGGCGCGGGCAAGACCACCTGTATGAAGCTGCTCTGCGGTCTGTATCAGCCGGATGCGGGCAGCATTGTCATCGGCGGAAAAGATACGCGAAATTGGGAAAAACCGGCGCTGATTTCCCTGTTTTCCGCCGTATTTCAGGACGCCTTCCTTTTGGCGGGAACGGTGGCGCAGAATGTAACGCTTTGCACCGCGCCCGACCGGCAGCGGGTCAGGCAGACGCTGGAAAAGGCGGGGCTTTGGGAAAAAATTGCCGCCCTGCCAAAGGGGATGGATACGCCGCTGAACAAAGAGCTGTTCGCGGACGGCGTTGCCCTGTCCGGCGGCGAGCTGCAAAAGCTCTTTTTTGCCCGGGCGCTGTATAAAGATGCGCCTGTCATGATATTGGACGAACCGACGGCATCGCTCGACCCGATTGCCGAAAACGAGCTGTATCGCCGTTTTCACGCCCTGACGCAGGATAAAACCGTGTTTTATATCTCCCACCGCCTGTCCTCCACCCGTTTTTGCGACCGGATTCTGTTTTTTTCGGACGGGCGCATTGCCGAAACCGGCACCCACGAAGAGCTGATGGCAAAACGGGGCGGCTATTACCGGATGTTCACCATGCAGAGCTATTATTACAGAAAAGGGGAGATGCAGCCGTGACGATGAAGCAGAGATGGGGCTGTATTCGCTTTGCTTTCCGCCTGTGTCGGAACCATTCGCGCAAAATTTTTGTGTATACCGTTTTGCGGGCGCTGTTTGCGGCGGCGCTGGGGCTGATTCCCACGGTGTTTTCCGCCCTGCTGATTCAGGAGTTGACCGGCGCGCAGGAAAAAGCAACGCTGCTGTTATATGCCGTACTTCTGGCAGGTCTTACGGCACTTGTCGGCTTTCTGAGCCGGCTTTGTGAAAAAGCGTTTCATGACCAGGTGCGCCTTTTGCGCGATGAGGAGGCGCGGTTGTTTGAGGAATATATGGCAGGGGCGGATTATGAGCTGCTGGAGGATAAGGACTTTTGCACCGCCGTCAATGCCTATTCGGTGATTTATAACAACAACGGCGGTATCTTCAACAATCTGTGGCTTTTTTTCTATGATTTTTTATACGGCTGCCTTTCGCTGGCCTTTTCGCTGGGTATTCTGGCTCGACCGGTATATCTTTGCCTGTTCGCGCTGGACGGCAAGCGCTTTATCACTTCGCCCGCCTCCACCGTTTTGCTTTTGGCGGCGGTTCTGCTTTTTGGCGGCGTCATGCTCTGGCTTGGCGGCCGTTCGGCGAAGGTCAATAACGGTATGATGCAGGCGTATAACAATATCTACGGCATTTTCGCCTACTGGTTCTATTTCTCCGGAAACTATCAAAACGGAAAGGAAATTCGTCTTTACGCCGCGCAGCCTCTGATTGGCGATATGCAGCGCCAATGGACAGAGGACTGGCTTGCCATGAGCAGGCGTCTGACCGCCCGTACAAACCGCTACAGCAGTGCGCTGCTGTTTATGCAGGGGCTTTTGATGGGCGTTTTGTATCTGTATGTCGCCCTGAAAGCGGGGGCGGGGGTGTTCGATGTCAGCTCCTTTGCGCTGTTCTTGGGCGGCGCGTCCATGCTGGCGAGCGGCGTCGGCGGTATCGGCAGCGTAACCATGCTGCTGGGCACCTCGGCGGTGCAGATCGGTACGTTTAAGCAGATTGTCGAAACGCCCCAGCGCATTGCCAAAGGCACCCTGCCGGTGGAAAAGCGCGATGACAACCGGTATGATATTGCATTCCGAAATGTCTCGTTCCGCTATCCGGGCAGCGATACCGAGGTTTTGCATAATATCAGCGTCCGGCTGCGGATCGGCAGCCATGTGGCGGTGGTGGGCGAGAACGGCTCGGGCAAAACCACCTTTATCAAGCTGCTCTGCCGCCTGTACGATGTCAGCGAGGGCAGCATTACCTTAAATGATATTGATATCAAAAAATATGACCCGCAGGAGTACCGCAGTCTGTTCTCGGTGGTTTTTCAGGATTACCAGCTGTTCGCCGTACCGCTTGCCCAGAATGTTGCATCCAGTCTTGCAATAGAGGACGCAAAGCTTTGGGACTGCCTCGAAAAAGCGGGTATTGCCGAGCGGGTGCGCCGGCTGCCGCAAAAAGAGCAGAGCGCCCTGTATCAGGATTTGGATGAAAACGGCGTGGAAATCTCCGGCGGCGAAGCGCAGAAGCTGGCGCTGGCGCGCGCGTTGTATAAGGACGCCCCCTTTGTGATTCTGGATGAGCCGACCGCCGCTCTGGATCCGATTGCCGAATTTGAGGTGTACCGGCGCTTTTCCGCTCTGGTCGGCGATAAAACCGCCGTCTACATCTCCCACCGCCTGTCCTCCTGCCGCTTCTGCGATACGATTCTGGTATTTGATAAAGGCCGAATCGTCCAAGCCGGCAGCCACGAAGAGCTGCTTGCCGCCGAGGGCAAATACCGCGACCTCTGGCAGGCACAGGCGGGCTACTACGGCGGATAGACCGGCAAATTTTCCCGCCCATCCCTTGACAGCGGGGGCGGGATGTGATAGTATGGTTGTTGCAGTAAAAAGGGGTGCCGGTTTTCGGCTGAGATCGCCTTTTAGGCGGGACCCTCGAACCTGATGCGGGTCATGCCGCCGTAGGAATTTTATCTTTGCAGCCATTGCCAATAAGATGTATTCTCCCACGGGGCTGCCCGTGGGAGTTTTTATTTTTGTTTTTTGGAGGAATTGTTATGAAAGCAAGTGTAGCCATTCAAGTTCTGCCCGCCACATTGGACGACAAGGAAACCTGCCGCATTGTGGACGAGGTGATTGATTACATCAAAAGCACAGGCTTGAACTGCTATGTGGGACCCTTTGAAACCACCATTGAGGGCGACAACTATGACCAGCTGATGGACATTGTCAAGGAGTGCCAGCATGTGGCGCTGCGCGCAGGCTGCCCGGGGGTTTCCGCCTATATCAAGGTTTCCTACAAGCCCGAGGCAGGTGTTTTGACCATTGACGAAAAAGTCACCAAGCACCATCAGGACTGATCCGGCGGCTATGGAAGAAAAACAGTTCCCAACCGCAAAACGCGCTGCCGCCGAGAAAAAACGGCGCGCCGTGACCGATAAGCTCTCGCCCATCATCGCCCTTGTGCTGTTGGTGGCCGTTTGGGCGGCGGTTTGCGGCTTCGGCTCGATTCCCTCGTATATGCTGCCCTCGCCCGGGGCGGTCATTCGGGCGTTTGTGGGCGACTTTCCGCTTTTAATGGAGCACGCCGCCGTCACATTGACCGAGGCGTTCGCCGGTCTTGGCATCGGCATCGCGCTGGCGTTTGTTACCGCATCGCTGATGGACAGGTTCCGCGGTCTTTATCAGGCGCTGTACCCGCTTCTGGTGGTGTCGCAGACCATTCCCACCGTGGCCATTGCGCCGCTTTTGATTTCCTGGATGGGCTTTGATATGGCGCCCAAAATTACCCTTGTGGTGCTGACCACCTTTTTCCCCATTACCGTGGGGCTTTTGGATGGGTACAAAAGCGTTGATGCGGACGCGATTTCGCTGTTTCGCAGCATGGGCGCGGGAAACGGCATTATCTTCCGGCGCATCAAGCTGCCCTCCGCCATGAGCCACTTTTTTTCGGGGCTGAAAATTTCCGCGTCCTATGCCATTGTCGGCGCGGTGATTGCCGAATGGCTCGGCGGCTTTGAGGGATTGGGCGTGTATATGACAAGAGTCAGAAAAGCCTATTCCTTCGACAAAATGTTTGCTGTTATACTATTGATTATTATTATCAGCCTGCTCTTAATGGGACTGGTGACGCTGCTGAAAAAAGCCGCCATGCCCTGGGAGCGGAAAGGAGTACAAAACGTATGAAAAAATGTATCGCCATCCTTTTGGCACTTTCCATGCTGTTTGCGCTGGCTGCCTGTTCCGGCGAGCCTGCTGCTACTGATGACGAGGTGGGCACAACCGAAACCGCCAGCGCCGAGGCGGGCAATGAAAACCTGACCGAAATCACCTTTGCGCTGGACTGGACGCCCAACACCAACCATACCGGTCTGTATGTGGCAAAGGCATTGGGCTATTTTGAGGAGGCGGGTCTGGATGTGGACATCGTCTTTGTGGACGGCAGCAGCTCTGCCCAGCTTTGCGCGGCAGGCACCGCCCAGTTCGCCATTGAGGCGCAGGACACCATGGCAGCAGCCCTGACCGGCGATGAGCCTTTGGGCATTACCGCCGTTGCCGCCGTATTGCAGCACAACACCTCCGGCATCATCTCCCGCGCCGGCGAGGGGCTGGATACCCCCTTAGGGCTGGTGGGCAAAACCTATTCCACCTGGGACTCCCCGATTGAACTTGCCATGCTCCGTTCTCTTGTGGAGCAGGCGGGCGGTGATTTTGACCAGGTGAACCTGATTCCCAATGTCATTGTGGATGAGCCGGGCGCCCTGGCTGCCGGAGATACCGACGCCATCTGGGTGTTCTATGGCTGGGGCTGCATCAATGCCGAGGTACAGGGCTTTGACTTCGACTATTTCGCCTTCAGCGATTTGGACCCGGTATTCGATTACTATACCCCCGTTATTATCGGAAACAATGACTATATGCAGGCGAACCCGGAAGTGACCCGCGCGTTCCTGGCGGCTGCCAGACAGGGCTATGAATACGCGGCACAGCACCCGGAGGAGGCTGCGCAAATTCTGATTGACAGCGACAATACCGGTTCCCTGCAAGGCTCCGAAGAACTGGTACGCAGAAGCCAGGAATGGATTTCCGCCCAGTATATTGACGATGCCGCAAGCTGGGGCGTATTTGATGCCGAGAGATGGGATGCGTTCTATGCCTGGCTGTGGGAGAACGAGCTGATTGAAACCGAGCTGCCCGCCGGTACGGGATTTACCAATGAATACCTCAGCTGAACGGGATGTGCTGGTCGCCGAGGGCATTACCAAAGCCTTTGACGGCAAAACCATCATCGAAAACATTTCCATCCATGTGCAAAAAGGGGAGCTGGTCTGCCTGCTGGGGCAGAGCGGCGCGGGCAAAACCACCCTGTTCAATGTCCTTTCGGGGCTTTACCGCCCCGAGCAGGGACGGGTGCTGCTTGGCGGCGAGGATATTACCGGAAAACCCGGTCATATCAGCTATATGCTGCAAAAGGATTTGCTTCTGCCCTATATGAGTGTTCTGGATAATACCGCCATGCCGCTTATCATTCGCGGAATGAAGAAAAAAGAGGCGCGCGAAAAGGCTTCGGCGCTGTTTCACCAATTCGGGCTGGACGGCTGTCAAAAGCAGTATCCCGCCCAGCTTTCCGGCGGTATGCGCCAGCGGGCGGCGCTTTTGCGCACCTATTTGTCCTCCCAGGGGGTCGCGCTGCTGGATGAGCCGTTTTCCGCGCTGGATACCCTGACCAAAAGCGCCATGCACCAGTGGTATTTGCGCGTTATGGAAGAAATCCAGCTGACCACGGTTTTTATTACCCATGATATTGACGAGGCAATTCTGCTTTCTGACCGTATCTATATCATGGGCGGCAAGCCCGGCGTGATTAGCGATGAAATTGCCATCGAAGTGCAAAAGCCCCGGGATACGGATTTTACACTGAGTGAAGCATTCTTGAACTATAAACGCCTTTTGGTCGAGAAACTGTAAGCCTCACGCGGCTGTGCATGGTTGTTTGAAAAGAGATAATACAACCGGTATCATATCGTTTTCCAAAAATCCCTGCCGCATGGCGGGGGTTTTTGTTGTTAATATGTCGAATAGACGGTATATATCCCTGATAGAAATATGTATTTTCTATGAACAGCTGAGTAAAATAGAACAAATTTTGAAAAACTGTCTTGTTTAAAAAGTCAAATCTATTTTGCCGATTTCGTTGCTGGCTGCTGTTTTTCAGATAAAATCATCCATTTTTTCTAAAATTAAAGTAAAAACAGCTGGAAATTATTCTCAAATTGCTTAAAGTATGAATAATATGTGAATGAATAGGATGCCAAAAATGAATGGCAATTTTTGTGTATTTTTCTAATTGCTTGTTTTCATGGTTTTGTAATAAAATGATAAAGGTAAGTTTAGATACCTTTCACAAATTATTATGAAAGAAGGTCAACCAAATGAAAAAAATGACAAAGAAGCTTCTTGCCGTCCTGCTGGCTGCCCTGCTGACCTGCTCGGTATTGCCGGTTGCGGTCTTTGCGGCCGAGGAAGAGGTCGATGATGTTTCCGTTGCCGCCTCCGAACGGGTCAACGCCTGGGATGAGCATTTTCAGTTTATTCTGACCGAGCTGTTTGACGACACCCAGTATACCCACTGGAAATATGTGGCGCAGAACACCGAGAGCATTGCCCAGGATATGCAGATTTATACCGCCTTTGGTCTGTATGACGAGGCGTGGCGCAATGCGTTTGACGGTTCCGTTTCCGTTGCCACCGCCGAAAAGATTCTGGTTGGCCTGATTGAGCGCGCGCAGGTTGAGGTGGATACCTCGGTGACCGACGGTATTATCGAAACATTGCAAACCGCGAAGGATATCGCCGACTTTATGGAAAAGGTCGAGGGCTATCTGAATAAGGATACCTTTATCGATTCCACCGAGTGGAGCCAGGCTCTGACCGGCGTGGGTGCCGTGATTCAGATTGGTCGCGCCTGGCAGGAGCAGAGAGCGGAACTGATTGATGCCTATGCCCGGGTGCTTTCCGTACAGGCTGCCAATGCGTATTATCTGGAAATGCTGGAATATGTCCGCGACAATGCGGAGTATGACGTTTTGCGTCAGGCTGCTACCAATGTCATTGCCGATATTGAAACCAATTTGGAGGATTTGCTCGGCGGACTGTTTGCGGACGCTGCCGCCGGCATGGGTACCAACGCGGTTGAATATCTGCTGCGTCTGGCCGCTTCCACCAATGCTTACACCGCCGCCATTATGGGCGTTTACAACGGCGCCACCAGCATTGCCGATACGCTGTTTAACACCAGCGACCAGTATGTGCTGATGGATTCCATGATGACCCTTTTCTATTTTGAAAAAGCACTTTCCGATTGGTCCAGTGCGGTTTATGCGGACAAAGAAGCCGATTATGATAAAGCTGTATTTGCCGTCAGCGTGCTGCTTTCCGCCAGAAGCACCGGCGAGGAAACCCTTTACAGCTACAAAGAGGCACAGGCGGGCGGTATCATCGGCAGAATCAAATCCAAGATTTATAAAGCCGTAACCGAAGAATATTCCGTCACCATTGAAAAACTCGCTCTGGCCAGAGAGCAGATGCTTCTCGCTGACCCGGCGGGCTATCAGACGGTTGTGAAATCCTATGCGGTTTATTGCCCGGTGAATGTACAGGTTGCTGACTTTGTGCTTGCGGACGGTGTGGAAGCCGAGGTTTATAACGATTACGGTATGTTCGGCACCATCTATAACGAATACAACGGCGAATATCTGAAGGTCGCTTATCTGTATGAGGATGTAGATGTTCAGCTGGTGGGCGTAGGCGACGGCGTTGTTACCTGCGTGGTATGGCAGATGGAAGACGGCGCACTCGAGGATTATTCCTTCACCGATGCGGCGGTTGCCCCCGGCTCTGTTATCACCATCCCCGGCGGCGTGGTCACCCCGGTTTATGTGGTTGACGGCGCGACGCTGGCGATGAACGAAGAGTATGTTCCCTCTCCCGAACCCGAAGTGGACGCCGGTACGGTTGTTGATGCAGTTGGTGAGGTCGCAGAAGAAGAAGTCAACAAAACATTGAATGCAATTCGTGAATTCTTCCAGAAGATTCTTGATTTCTTCAGAAAGCTGTTCGGTATTTTAGACTGAGCATCATGCGGTCTATGACGACAAAACAGTTGCAATAAAATGCGCCCCGCGGAGGGGAAAGCAAGTTTCGCTTTCCCCTCCGCGGGGATTTTTGCTGTACCGGTTGCCCGCTGTTTTGGCGCTTCTTTTCCTTTGACGCAGCGCCCGCGCTATGGTACAATGGATGGGAAACTGTAAACGGGCAGAAGGAGGGCATTGACCATGGAAACACAGGAAATATTGCAAAGCGCCGCCGGGGCGGTGATAGCGTGGTTCGGCGAGCACCGCCGCGCCCTGCCCTGGCGGGAAGACCCCACGCCCTATCATATTTGGCTGTCGGAAATCATGCTTCAGCAGACGCGGATTGAAGCGGTGATTCCCTATTATGAGCGCTTTTTGCAGCAGCTGCCCACCGTGCAGGCGCTGGCGGCGGTGGAGGATGATAAGCTGATGAAGCTGTGGGAGGGGCTGGGCTATTATAGCCGGGCGCGGAACCTGAAAAAAGCCGCCGTTTGCCTTACGGAAAACTTTGGCGGTGCGCTGCCCGCCGATTATGCCGCGTTAAAGAAATTGCCCGGCATCGGTCCCTATACCGCCGGAGCCATTGCCTCCATTGCCTTTGGGCTGCCTGAGGCAGCGGTGGACGGCAATGTATTGCGCATTCTGACAAGGCTATTGGCATGGGAGGCGGATATTACCCAGCAAAAAACCAAAGAGGAACTGACTGCTTTGCTGCGGGCGGTGTATCCGTCCGGGAAAGCCGCCGCCGACCTGACGCAGGGGCTGATGGAGCTGGGACAGACCATCTGCTTGCCGGTGGGCGCACCGAAATGCGAAGCCTGCCCAATCGGCGGACTATGCAAAGCCTATTTGCGGCAGGAAACCGAGCGATACCCGGTGCGCAGTCCCAAAAAGGCGCGGCGAATAGAAGCGCGAACCGTCTTTCTCCTGCGCTGCGGCGATAAAATTGCCCTGTCCCGCCGCCCCAATACCGGTCTGTTGGCTGGGATGTGGGAATTTCCCAATACTGAAGGGCACCTGCACGCCGAACAGGCAGCATCCTTTTTGACCGAACAGGGGATAAATATTCAGTCGCTGACCCCCTGCGGCGAGGCAAAGCATATTTTTACCCATGTGGAATGGCATATGACCGGCTTTTTTGCCCTTTGCGAAGGGGAAAACGAGAACTTTTTCTGGAAAAGCAAAGAGGAGATACAAAAGACCTGCGCCATCCCCTCCGCCTTTCGCTATTATTACCGGCAGCTTTTTTCCTGATAAAACAAAACCGCACCGCCAACGCGCAAAAATTGGCGGTGCGGTTGCTTTTATTGCTTTATGTCAGCGCAATGGCTTCCACCTGCGGATTCTCGGGGGAGAAGGTGTAAACCATCTCGCCGTCCGTTGTCCAGTAGGCGGCGCCGCATTCCGCCCGTGGGACGAGGGTGTTGTCCGCAATCTCATAAATCATCCCATCGGCGGACTGTAAGAAAATACGCCCGTCGGCAAATTTGACGCTTAGGGGCGAAACCGCGCCGATTTCCTGCGCGTCCTGACCGTCCCAATCGGCGATGTAAAGCACCGTCTCGTTCGACCTAAGGGTATAGTAGAGCCGGTCGCCCGCAAGGAAAAAGTCGCCGACCGGTCCTTCCGACAGTAGGGTAAAGGTTCCCGGCTCCCAGTCATAACGGATAAGCTCGCTGAAATTGTTGATAAAGAAAATGCTTGTATCCGTTTCCGCCATTTTATACATTCCCTCGTACACGCCGTACCCGTCTGTTTCGTCAAGCGTCATCAGCTCGGCGGTGCGATCCTGCGCGGTATGCAGACCGCTTTGGTTGAGCCAATAGGATTTTCCCACGGCATTGAGCAAATCGCTGGTTTGAATCACAAAGCCCAAAACCTCATCCAGCCCCAAAAAACCGGCGTCGTTGGTAACCGCGCTGCCGTAGTAGATCTGGTTTTTTTCATAGGTTGCAAGGTTTAGCGCATAGGCTGCCAGGGTGTTGCTCTCCGGCGCAAGGCAGGTATAGTAAACCGTGTCCCCCGCGCAGTCCAAAAGACCGGGGAATAGCTTTGTCTGGTCAAAAACGGAGTCTGTGAGGGTTTGCGCGCTAAGGGTCTGCTTGTCAATCAGCAAGAGCCGGTCGCTTTGCCGGGCAACCAGCGCGCTGTCCAAATTTTCGATAAAAGAACCCATGGTGCCGGCGGACAGGTAATTATAAACCCGCCCCTTAGGCCATTGGTGCATGGCGGTGTAGCCAGCCCCCAGCGCCAGAGAGACCAGCAAAGCCAGCGGCAATATCACGGCTAAAAATTTCTTCATTGGGTTTCCCTCCCGTTTTGTATCGCCTGTTTTGGCTGGTTAAACGGCGGAGCGCCGCCGCGTCCAAAGCAGCACATTTGCCAAATACAGCAGCGCTATGACCAATAGAACAGCCGCAAAGAACAGCCAGAGCTGCCCTTCGGTAAAGGAGCGCACCAGAATTTCGCCGTTTTCCCCCGGATAGGCGCTGCTCAGATCCAGCGCGGAAAAATAGCCGTTGGCGGAAAGCAGCGAGGAGGGCAGCGGCAAATAGAACCGCCCGTACCAATCGGAGAACATATAGGCGGGAATATAGACCGCAATCAGGCTGATAAACGCGGTGTACAGCGTCGAGCGGCTCAGCCGTCCCACAAGCCCTATGAGCAGAACCAGTACCAGCGCGCCAGCGAGTTTTATCAGGCTTAAATAGAAATATCCTTCTCCCAAAGTCAGTTCCCAGGGCGTTTGTACAAAAATCTCCGCCGCCCGCAGCGGTAAATGGAACCCGGAAAGGTCAAAAAGAAGCACCGCGCACAAGAGCTTTCCGCCGTAGACCGCCGCCGAGAACAAAAACGACGTGCCCAGCGCAGTTGTCAGCTGGGCGGCAATCAGCGGCCGCTTGCCTTTGGGGGTGGAGAAAATCAGCCGGTTCACGCCGAGCTCTTCGTTGTTTACCGTCAGCGCCAGCTGCATATACATCAGCCCCAGCACCAGAAAAATATCAATTCCGCCGTTGCCGAACAGCACATCCCACCCGGTGCTGTCCGCCAAAATCGGCATATTTTCGTTGACCCCCTGATAGACCTCCAGAAACCGCTGGAAGCCTGCGTTGCCCTTTGTCAGCTCCCGCAGCCGGGTCATCTCGCTTCGGTATTCCTCCCGGCTGATTTCGCCGTCGGCGTAATTTTGGGTCAATACATTTTTTTCGACTTCCCATTCCTGCCGCTGGGCAATGTCCTGGGTAATTGCCAGCCGTTTTTCATTGGTCATCTCCCCGGCGTACCGGTTCATATAGTCCCAGTACACCGCAGCGGAATCCTCGTCCATATTATTTCGGGTATCCAAAGAATAGCAAAGGCTGCACAGCTCCACAGCCAATAGAACCAGCAGCACCCACAACAGCTTGCGCTTTAGGAACAAACGCCGCCACTCTTCCCGCCAGAGGTTCATGCGCTTCGCCTCCTTCGCATCATTCCCGCGTTGTTCAGCGCCGCCGTCGCCCCCAAAAGCAGCAGCCATAGCCCTATGCAGCAGCCAAGGCAGACCGTATAGCGAAACACCGGCGTGCCGAACAGATTCACCACGCGGAAGGTATAGAACATCTCCCGCCCAATCAGCAGCTGCAGGGGATTGAATAGGTTCAGGCTTTCCAATATGCCGCCGCTGTAGGTGCTCATCAGCATCAGCGCAAAGCACAGCAGCAAATCGGCGGTAAAGACGAGAAAGCTTTTGTCAAACAGGGAGGAGAACAGGCAGCCAATCTGCCCAAAGCAGAGGAAGCCCATCCATTTCAGCGCCGCCAGCAGCAGGGCAAACCCGCCGATGGACAGATGCAGCGGGGTTTCGGAAAAGGCGGCAATGCTGTAAAGGGGATTCCCGCCGCCCCGCAGGCGCACGCACCACAGGAACATCAAAAAATCACACACGAAAAACAGAAGGCAGATAACCGTAACGCTTACCGCCATGGCGCATTGCTTGGCAGCCACCAGCCGCAGCCGCCCGCCGGGGGTGCTGCGCAAAAGATAGCGCATGCCGCTCTCCGTCTCGCCCGCATACAGCGCGGCGGTCAGGAGGAAAACCAGCAGCAGGATTAGGAACGAGGAAAAGTCATAGGCAAAATAGCTGCCGTAGGTTTCCGTATCGTAATAGGCGGTAATGGCTCGCCCGCTGTAGCTTTCTGCAATCAATTCCGCCTGTTTGACAAGGGCGGTATTTCCTTTTCCGCGGTAAAGCGCCAGCAGCGCCTCGTTTTCCGTCAATAGCGCTTCCATATCCCGGCTGTAATAATAGGCGTCGGAGAGCTTGTCGAACAGATTGCGCGCAACGGTCAAATCCCAAAACGCGCTGTAGTAATAGCCGCTCTCGGTCTCGCCGGCATTGTCCCCGACCATGCTCGGATCCAAACCGGACCCGCTTTCGGCGTTGTCCGCCTCCAGCCGGGCAATCATCGCCGTAAGGGCGTTTACTTTTTCGGCGGTGATTTCTCCTTCCACGGTCTTATAAATCTCCCACTGGGCTTCCGAAGCATCCTTGTTATACGGGTCCCGGTAGGCGTCATAGGTCTTGTAAATATACAGCCCGTCAACAAACAGCAAAAAGAGCAGCAGGAAGAGAAAGAGCCGGTTTGAGAAGATTTTTTTCATTTCATGGGCGAATAGCTGTTTCATAGGCTCACTTCCCCCGCATGGTATAAAAAGACCTCCTCCAGCGTCGGCGTTACGGCAAGGGCGTTTGGGTGGGGCTTCTCCTCGCAGACCATGCGCACCCGGTAAATATTCCCCTCCCGGTGGATATTGCTGATTTTGTGCTGCGAAAGTAGCGGTTCCAAATCCCGTCCCGCGGCAATCACCACCCAGACCTTCCCGCCAATCTCCTTGCAGAGCGCGTCCGGGGTGTCGCTGCGGCAGACCTTGCCCTCGTGCAATAGAATAATGCGGTTGGCAATGTACTCAATGTCCTGTACAATATGGGTCGCCAGCAGCACCGTCCGGTTCTGGGAAACATCCGACACCAGATTGCGAAAGCGAATCCGCTCCCGGGGGTCAAGCCCGGCGGTCGGTTCGTCCAGGATTAGAATTTCCGGGTCGTTCAGCAGCGCCTGGGCAATGCCGAGCCGCTGGAGCATACCGCCGGAGAACGCGCCGATTTTGGTTTTGCGGCTCTCGGTCAGGTTGACAAACGCCAGCAGCTCATCAATCTTCTGCTTGCCGGTGTGCTTCATGCCCTTCAGGGCGGCGATATACCGCAAAAATTCCTCCGCCGTGTAATTTTTATAAAATTTCGGGCTTTGGGGCATATAACCCAATTTTTCCAAATACCCGCTGCGTCTGTCGCGGATGTCCCGCCCATTGTACAAAACCTGCCCCCTGGTGGGCGCAAGGGCGGTCACCAGAATATGTATCAGGGTCGATTTGCCCGCACCGTTGGCGCCCAAAAGCCCAATCACCCCGTGCTCCAGCTGCAAACTCACATCATCCAGAGCCCGTTTTTTTCCATAATCCTTGGTAATATGCGCAATCTCAATGCTCAATTCCCTCACCTCCGAACGGTGTTTTACTGTACGCGCAGAATAAATCGACTGGATTGGTTCAGGTTCATCCCTTCATACCCTTCCTTGACATCCAGACCATAGGTGATAACAAAAATATTGTTCCATTCTTCCATATTTGAGGTATCAAGATATACCGTTAAGGTGGTCTGCTTCCCCTTTTCAATGGGTACATCCGCGTAATATTTGCCATCAAATACCGGCATCTGCTGGGTATTGACATACAGGCTCACCCGCTGCCGGGTTGCCTCGCCGCCCCCCAACAAAATGGTTAGCGGCACTTGATTTGCACGCGGTACATCAATACTCGGTGTACCAACCAAAGCACCATCCCTCGAATTGTAATACAGCTCATCTTCCACGGAATAACAGATATAGCTGCGGCAGTATTCATCTGTTTGATTGGAGACATAAAACCAATCCCTTACCACAGGAATATATTCTCCGACCGTAGCGCCGGAAAAAGAGGTATTGATTTCGGTTTGTGTTGGTGCGTCTTGCAGCATGGTAATTTCCGAAGGGGATGTTGTCATCAATTGAATATCCGATTGGCGATACCAGTCGTTTTCTTTGGTTACACGAGCCTCGGGATCCAGAATGGTTGCGTTTTGGAACTTGACCACTTCTCCCGCTTTTCCGATGGAGGGGCGCAGCCGCACCTTGTAGACCGGCGCCGTCTGCGGTTCAATATGTACAATATGCCGCGTGGCAAAATCGGTTGTTACGCCATTGCGTTCCAGTTGAAAAAACTGGTAGACCCCGTTCAGCGTAAATCCTACGCCGTAATCGACCGCTTCAATGCCCGCGCCCATTTGATAGTAAAATTCCAAATCCGCACCGTTGTAATCCGGCAGTTCAAAAAGGTCGGTATTGGTCAAATCGGTAAACATGACCGAACCGAGGGTTTGCATATTTTCCACAGATTTCATCAGCTCTTCCAGGGATTGGGTCACCTCTGCCGTTGTGTCCGGCAGGGTAGGCAAAGGAGTTGCAGACTGGGGTTCGGTGGACAGAATAGTCGTTTGTACAGCCGCAGTGGTGTTGTCGATTTGCTCAAATGCCGCGTCCAGCTCCGTTCCCCGCTCGGTGGTGCTGCCGGGTTCCTCGGCTTGCTTCGTTTCTTTTCCGCAGCCCGCCAGCAGCAGAAAAACAAGCAGCAGCGTCAATATACATTTCCATTTCATCAGATGGCACCTCCCCGGGTGTTGTCGTTTTGTGCAAAAATAGGCGATATGGCGATTGCCTTTCAAAACAGGGCATGGCCCACGGGAATCTCCTCCTTTTTATAAAAACAAGGCCGGATTTTCCGGTGTATAAAAACCGGAAAACAAAATATATGCGCTTCTTTGGCCGCAGGCAGCCGGTATAAAACATTTTTATCGTTGCGGGGCATGCCTAAAATTATTCTACTATAATTATACAGTGGATAAAACGGAGTTGTCAACAAAAAATTTAAAATGTATGAATATTTTTTAGCTAAATTATCAGCAAAAGAGACGGATACTCTTTATATGGGACAAGCAAAAAACGAGCCGTCCCGGTGGAAGGCTCGTTTTTTCGGTTGACTTTATTTTGTTTTTCGTTCTTTTATGGAGAGGCGTGCGTTCTGATTATTCATAGAGCTGGATGTTTTTCAGGTGCGGCGCGCCGCGGGACTGCATAATATTCAGAATCAGTTTTTCGCCTTGTGCAGAAAATTCGCAGAACTTGCCGCTGCCGATAACCGTTCCTTCATAGAGGCGTTCGGTCTTTTCGGCGGATTGGCTGTAAAGTTCAAATCGCTCCACCCGCTGGCTATGGCGCAGCTCTTCCTCGGCGGTCAGCAGGGAAACCTGCTGCCCCTCCGGCAAGGTCAGCACAACGGCATGATCTGTATCGCCGAACGCTTCGCCCGCGTCGGTCAACAGCCCGGGCGCCGGACGCAACGCGCCGTCTGTCGAAAGAATTTCAGCGCGTAAGGGCGTTACCGGTTTGGCGAATTTTTTATCGATGATGGCCTTAAAGCCCGTCAGCAAAGCAATCTCCCGCTGACCAATCAGCCCCTGATCGTTGGGGGGCACATTCAAAAGCAGCAGGGCGTTGCCGCCGACGGTGTTCATGTAAATACGGGCAATGTCCTCGCCGGTGCGCTGTTTCTTTCCCTGGTAATAAGCATCGTCGTGCCAGAACCAGGCGAGATTGACCGAGACATCGCATTCCGCCGGGCTGAACCGGAAAGAATCGAAATTCCGCAAAAAATCCCGGCTGCCCAGATCCTGCTGCTCGGAGCTGATCTGCTGAATGGCGGCGCCGCCGTCGTTGGTCTTCTGCGATTTGTCGGCAACCTCTTCGGCGCTGACCACCGGCGCGGGCACCACGCTCCATTCGCTTTCGCGTACGTGCCCGCCCTCGTTGCCGATCCAGCGAATATCCGGTCCGCAGATGGCAAGGCAGGCGTTGGGCTGTAACTTGCGCAGTACCGCGTAGTAACGCGGAAAATCATAGCGCTGTTTTTTTCCGTTTGGTCCTTCGCCGCATGCGCCGTCAAACCAGAAGGTGAAAAGTTCACCGTAATTGGTCGCCAGCTCCGTCAGCTGCCGTACATAAAAATCGTTGTAGGCTTCCGAGCCGTAGGTTGGCTCATGGCGATCCCATGGGGAGATGTAAATACCCAGATCCAGCCCGTATTTTTGGCAGCTTTCCGACAGCATTTTTACAATATCCCTGCCAAAGGGGCTGTTCATCACATTGTAGTCGGTGGTTTTGGTGTCCCACAGGCAGAAACCGTCGTGGTGCTTGGCGGTCAGAATAATGCCGGTGCTGCCGGTTTTTTTCAGCACCTCGCACCATTGGTCGGTATCCAGCTGCTGCGGGTTGAAAGTGGACGGCGGCACGGTGCCGTCTCCCCATTCCTTTCCGGTTACTGTGTTCATACCAAAATGGATAAAATTATAGTATTTCCGTTTCATATGGGCGTATTGCCTCTCGGAGGGCACAACGGCGGTGATTTTTTCCACAAATGCGCCGTCCTTTTCATACCCCATATTGTCCTCGCACCAAATATGCTCAAACATGGTTTTCTTCCTCTCTCTTTTATTTGCAAGTTGCGTCAATAAATTCAGGCAACTCTTTGGAATATAGAATTTTCTGCTGGCTGTACAGCCCAAAATAGCCGGAGAGCATATAGCTGACCGCCGCGCTGAGCAGATACCAAAGTAACCCCTCTCCGCCAAACAGTTCCAAGCTTAAAAAAATGGAAGTAATGGGGCAGTTGGTTACGCCGCAGAACAGGGACATCAGCCCCAAAGCCGCCGAGAAAGAAGGAGGCAGCCCTAAAAATGGACCGGCAAAGCAGCCGAAGGTAGAGCCGATATAAAAGGTCGGTACAATTTCGCCGCCCTTAAAACCGGCTTCCAGCGTCAGGGCGGTAAATAGAATCTTCAAAAGGAACGCATAGCCGTCCGCCTGTCCGTCCAGCGCGGCGGCGACCACATCCATGCCCGCGCCGTTGAAGGCGAATTTGCCGGTCAGCGCGTACAGCAGCAGCGACAGCGCGGCGATGATAACCCCGCCCACCGCCGCTTTGATATAGGCGTTGGAAAACCATTTTGTGTATAATTTCCCGGTATACTTTAGCGTCACACAAAACAGAATGCTGACCAGTGCAGCCAAAGCCGCCAGTGCGCCCACCCGCAACGCGGTCAAAGGCGAAAAGGCTTCGGGAATGCCGGTAATGGCAAAGCGCTCCGGCGGAAGACCGCAAAGCGTTGCTACGGCATAGGCGGTAACCGAAGCGGTAGCGCAGGGCACCAGCGCCGAATAATACATCGCGCCCACGCTGACCACTTCCATGGCAAAAACCGTTGCCGTCAGCGGCGTTCCGAACAGGGCGGTAAAACAGGCGCTCATGCCTGCCATGGTGACCACATGCAGCTCTTTTTTATTCATTTTCAGTAGTTTGCCGAGGTTTTGAGCAATGCTGCCGCCCAGCTGCAATGCCGCGCCCTCGCGTCCGGCGCTGCCGCCGAACAGATGCGTAAGCGCTGTGCCGATAAAAATCAGCGGCGCCATGCGCAGGGGAATGTCCTCTTCACTGCGCACCGATAAGAGCACCAAATTGGTGCCCCGACTGTTGCGTACCCCTGCCCGGTGGTAAAGAAACACAATCGCCGCGCCGCAAAGGGGCAGCCCCAGAACCAGCAGCGGCACCGCCGTGCGCGCTGCCGTGACCAGCTGCATGGCATAGGCAAAGCCCACGCCCGCAAGACCGACTATGCAGCCCACGCCAACGCCCACCGCAGCCCATTTGAGAAAGGATAGCAGGTAGGACGCCCCTGCCTTTCCCGCGTGTTTGACAGATGCCATCGGTCAGGAAATCACCGGCGCCAGGTATTGGGCGGAAACCCAGCCGGAAACATTATTATAGGTAACATATGCCCAATCGCCGTTGACTGCCGTTACCGTAACAACGGTATCCTTGGGAATGCGCCCCACAATGGAATAGGTTTCTCCCGCGCCGGAGCGGATATTCAAATCGTCCTGCCGGGTGTTGACCCGATAGGAACCGGGCGTTAAGGTGCTGATAACCGTGCTGGTATTCGGCACGGAAGCAGTCGGCACGGTAGCGGAAGGCGCTGTGTTGGATGTATCGGGCAGCGTTGCCTGGGTGGTGCCGAGCGGTAAAGTTGCCGTTTCAGACTCCGACTCCTGTTCGGACTGGGTTTCCACCGGCGATATATCATCGCCGGAACGGTCGGAAACCAGCAGCGCAATCAACACCACCAGCAAAATCAATATGACCGCGCCCATACCGCAGATAACGCCAATCAGCACATTGCTCTTTTTGTTGGGGCTGCTGTTCGCCGGGGTCTGCGGTTGTTCATAATAGCCGTTATCCGGCGCATAGTCGTTTGTGTCTTGGTATGGCTGTTCATATCCGCTGTTGTAGGAATGGTATTCCGTTGGGGCGTAAGCGTCGTTGTCTGTATAAGAATCGTTGGTTTGATAAGGTGTTGATTGCCCGGTCGGCAGCCGGTTCCCACAGGAGGCGCAAAACACGGCGTCCTCCGGTAGCTGCGTACCACAATAGGGACATTGCATGGAAAAAACCTCTTTTCATCAGGATATGGCTAAATTATAGGGCATAACCAGCGGCATGTCAACTTCTTTCGGCGTATCGTTAGAATTTTGTAGTTTTCTTAGAAAGAGATGGACGGATGCTCTTGTCATAAGAAGCTGCATTTGTTATACTGGATAAAGTAGGGCGGATGAATGCCGGACAGGGAAGGCATATCCGTCTTCTGCAAGGAATGAGGGAATGCGATGAAAAAACCAAATATTCTTCTTCTCACCTCCGATCAACAGCATTTTTCTATGTTAGGTGCCATGAATGCAAAAATAAAAACCCCTAATTTAGATGCGCTGGCAGCGGATGGTATGCTGTTTGAGCGAGCCTATTGCCCGAATCCCACCTGCACCCCTTCCCGTTCAAGTATTTTAACCGGGCAATATCCTTCGCAGCACGGCGCATGGTCGCTCGGCACTAAGCTTCCGGAAACCGTTCCGACCCTTTCGGGAACATTGACCGATGCCGGATATGTTACCGCTCTGGTTGGCAAAGCGCATTTTCAGCCGACACTTTCAACAGCGGAATATCCATCGCTGGAATCGCGCCAAAAACTATGGGATTTGGACTTTTGGAAAAATTTTCACGACAGCTTTTATGGCTTTTCCGAAGTGCAGCTTCTTAGAAACCACACGGCGGAGCTCTGGGTCGGTCAGCATTATGCGCTCTGGATGCAGGAGCAGGGTTTTACGAATTGGCGGGATTATTTTTTCAAGCCTACCGGCAATCTTGATGAGTATGGCATGGGAACCTGGGCGATCCCGGAGGAATATCACTATAATACCTGGATTGCAGAAAAAAGCTGTGCGGTGATGGAGCAGGCGCAGCGGGAAGAAAAACCGTTTTTTCTCTGGGCGAGTTTCCCAGACCCGCATTATCCGCAGCTTGTGCCGGCGCCTTGGGATAAGATGTACCGACCGGAGGATATGTTCCTGCCGCCCTTTTCGTTTGAGGAGCATGAGAAAAACCCACCCTATTTCAAAGAGGTTTTCAAGGAGCATCCTGATTTTTCCGAATATCTGGAGACGGGTATCGGTGTGCATGGTCTGTATCGTCATATTTATGATGAAACAGAACTAAAACAGCAGTTGGCATATGCCTATGGCATGGTCAGTTTTATGGATAAATATATCGGCAAAATTCTTGATCGGCTGGATGAGCTGGGACAGCGGGAGAATACGCTGGTCATTTTTACGACCGATCACGGCGATTTATTCGGACAGCATGGACTGCGCCACAAATGTCTGTTCCATTATGAGGATATGTTAAAAATCCCGCTGATTGCCCGCTTTCCGCATCATATCCCTGCCGGAATGCGTACCGACAGCCTGCAATCTCTTGTCGATTTGGTGCCGACAATCTTGGATTATTGCGGTCTGCCCGCTCTTGCCTCTGCGCGAGGGGTCGATCAGCGCGCGGTCTGGGACGGTATAGAGAAAAAAGCGCGTGATTGGGTTGTGGTGGAAGACCGGCACGAGCCGCACACCTTGCATATGGACAGCTATGTGGAAGATGGCTGCAAAATCACTGTCCATGAGGGAAAAAGCTACGGAGAACTGTACGATTTACAAAACGACCCGGAGGAGCACAATAACCTTTGGGCGGAACCGGAGGCAATGCCGTTGAAGGCG
Source organism: uncultured Eubacteriales bacterium (assembly GCA_949293815.1). Taxonomy (GTDB): domain Bacteria; phylum Bacillota; class Clostridia; order Oscillospirales; family Acutalibacteraceae; genus RGIG2774. The sequence continues at coordinate 124,347 of CASFEZ010000001.1, forward strand.
CGGCTGCTGACTGCTTTTTTACGGGCAGAGCGGCAGATGGCGCAGACTCCGGATCTTCCGATTATATATAAAAAAGACGGTTATCGGCTTTTCCTGACGCAGACTGCTTCTGTTTTGCAAAAAGAGAACGAAGTGGAGAACCTCTGGAACGAGCCGCAGCTCCTGCCTGCAAAAATTGCCGTTCTTCACGCGGCGATGAGTGATTTGATGAAAAATCAGCCCATGCCCATGCCGCGTATCTGTCCATCGTAAGGATGCTTGTCTTTTTCCGAAGGCATACATCACGCCTCCAGAAGAAAAGAGCGGTAACAATAGCAAAAAAGCGCAGCATACCCAGTTTGGGCAGATGCTGCGCTTTTTGTAATAATTTTAGAAATAGTAATAAAACTCTTCTGCCAACTCCGCAAAAAGCGGAAACAGAAGTGTGCCGGCAAGCAGACTGAGAATAAAGCTGCCGACAAGCTGAATCGCCAGAAGAATCAGCATTGCCCGAAAGAAGTTGGCGCGGGCAGGGTAGCTTTTGTCCACCGCCCAAACAATATCAACAATCAGTCCCACAATCGGAATGGCGGAGAGGATGAACCAGAGTACATAGGTCCCAATGGAGGGAATCTGGTTCTGATTCATGGGCGACGAATAAGGCATACCGCCGTAGGGCGGCATATTGCCCGCCGGCGCATGGTACGGGGGCGGCGTCTGATAGCCCGTTGGCGGTACATAAGAAGAATCACCCGCCGGCGCAGCAGCTGCTTGCGCACTCATATCTGCCGAAGCCGTCCGTTGTTCTGCGACCGGCGCACCGCAGTTGGTGCAAAAAGCCGTCCCTTCCGGCAAACTTTGCCCACAATGGTTACAGGTCATATCATCCAGTCCTTTCTCTGTTCTTATCATATGCAGTAAAAACAGTATGCTACACTTATCATACCATTTCGCCCCTCTGCCGTCAAGAGATTTGTAAAAAAGCCCTTATCTGACCGGTTTTGACCCTATTTTTGGATGGCATATGGAAGCAAGCAACCGCCTTCGTCTCCATAGGATGCGGCCATGCGCCGCAAGACCACCTCTTACGGATACAGCAGCAAATCGCTGAGAATAACGCTTCCGCCACCGATATAAGCAACAATTTTCAGGTAATCACATCCGGCAATATCCAGATCCACGGTGAAGGGGTCGGTTTTTTGCTCAATGGTCGGGGAGGTATATACAACCTCCTCGTCGGCAAAGACCTGGAAATAGCAGCTGCCGTTTTCCGCCATGCCTTCGAGGGGCGCGGCGGTAAAGGTCAGTCGGCTGTATTTTTGATAAATTCGGAATTCACCGGAGTTCACCGAGTCATCCCAACGACTCTTAAATAGACGAACATAGTTTTTTGCGGTGGAGTAATCCGTGCCGAAGGTATCCTTGGGTTCGCCGCTGTCCCAGTACCAATCATCGCTGTTGAGCAGAACCTCCTGTTTCAACGAGATGGGGTGAATGCTGGCAATGCTTGCCAGCTTGGTTTTCAGCGTCTGGCTGTCGGGCAAAAGGCTCAGCGCCTGGTTCAGCGCGGCGACCGCCTCCTCGCCCCGGTTGTCGGCAATGAGCTGGTCGGCGCTGCTGAGAACGGCGGTTTCATACTGCTCGCTGGTTTCGTTCAGCATACGGGTAATATCTGCGTCCGAGGGCAATACTTCCTTTGCACTCTGCAAGAGCCTGACCGCTTCTTCCCACTTGCCGTCGGCAACGGCGGCCTCGGCCTGTTGGATGGTTTCGGTTTTCATGCGTTCGTTGCTTTGCTGCTGGTAGGATTCCTTTTTTTCCTCCAGCGTCTGGTCGGCCGGGATGACCAAAAGCCCCTCTGCTAACTCGGCAATGGCCTTTACATAGTCCCCGTCCGCGGCGGCCTGATCGGCGCGATCGATAACCTGTTGGCGATAGGCTGCGATGGCGTTGTCCAAAAGATTTTCCGCGTCCTGGTAGTTGCCGTCCGTTGGTACAACCCGGCGCAGCGAGGCAATGGCGTTTTTATAATCCTGCTGGTTCAGATATTCCAGCCCTTCCTGATAGGCGGTCTCGGAGTTCGCGGCATTGCTTAAATAGTCCAGCCCTTCGGTAACCATCGCCTGCACACCGGCATCCGGAAAGCAGGAAAACACTTTTATCTGCTCCTGCGCCTGTTCTAATGTGAGATTGCCGCGGGCAAACTGCTCCTTGGCATCATCGATTGCCTTTTGCGCGGTGTCGGCCAAATCATTGCGATAGCTTTCCTTTGTGCCGATGCGGTCGGTATACATCTGAGCCGCCTCGCCGGTTTCCCCCTGCTGCGCCAGCTGAACGGCGCGGGAGACCGGATTGACCAGCGACAAAACCAAAAGCACCAAAACCACCAAAAGCGCAACGCCGCAGCCGCCGGATACGGCAATGATGGCAGCCAGCTTTTTATTTTTCGGTGCCGGAACGTTGCTTTTTGCAGATTTTTGCTTTTTCCGTTTTTTCCTAGGTGTTTTACCTTCCCGGTGCGGCGGGGTGGTCTCCGGCCGGGAAAATTTTTCGGGAATGTCGGCTTCCGGTTGAGAAGCATGCTCGGTGCTGTCGGATTCCTGCGGGGGAATATACGACGTATACATGGGAACCCCCGGTTCCGGGCGAACCGGCTCCGCTCGAAGAGAAGCGGCGTTCTCTTTTTGGGCAGGTGCCTGTAGCTGTGTGCCGCAGATATTGCAGAAGTTGGCACCATCCGGTACGGAATTTCCGCATTTTTGGCAGAACATAAGCAATCCTCCTTCTTAACATTAAGTGGTATTTTATTGTTATTATCATAGCATCATTTGTGATTATTGTCAACAATAATCGATGTTTCACGATATAATTTTTATGAAAATGATGCTGCATTTCAGCAAATAACAATAAAATAAATGCACAAACGCAATGCCTGAATATAAAGGAGAAAAGAAAAATCGTACACCTTATGACTTAACAAAAAAGCAGATTGCAGAGAACTTGTATGGGCATATGCAGCACATGCCCCCATGGCACGCGAGCAGCAAATGCTGACAGCAAACAAATATGGACGCCGGAGAATTTCAATCCGACGTCCATATTTTAGCGGTTTATATAATGGACGAAAAATGTGCGTTTACGCCGAATATGCGAAAAACCGCAGGTCTAAGTATTTATTTGCTGACAACTTCAGCACCGAATGGGGCAAAGGCGAGCTTGGCGAACTTGAAATACTGCAATCCAAAGGGAATGCCCACAATCGTTACGCAGAAAATAAGACCTTCCATCGCAAAAATTGCTGCAAGCCAAAGACCGATAAAAATAATCCATACAGCGTTGCCGACCTTGCTGAGTGAGCGATTTTCTTTGTGTATAACTTCCTTGCCGAACGGTGTCAGGCAGAGCTTTGCAGCGTTAAAGCACGCTCTGCCGAGCGGAATGCCGACCACCGTGATACAGCACAAAAGCCCGGCAAGCGCCCACAAAAGTGCAGGAAGCCAGCCAAAACAGATCAGCCAAAGAATATTGCCGAGTACAGACATGATTTCACCTCCTTTTACAGCAGTATGCCTCAAAATGAACGGTGTGCACCGTATTATGTGCTTACCCGCAGCAACCTCCTCGGTGCTGCAAAAAAACACAGTGCAGCTATCCGCACGGCGCTTTGATTTTTTTGTGCGCACCAATTTATGGTATTGTATTTACATGATAACACAAAATAATGTTTTTGTCAACACTATTCTGCATTATATTGTATAATAACCTGTGTCTGGCTAAAATCGTGGACATCGGCTTTATACGACCAGGCAGCTGTAAAGCGATTTTCCGCAAAGATTGCTGGCATAAGCGGCTTTTAATACCGGCAGACATGAAAAGTACCGCCGGATGCAAAACATCCGGCGGCAAATGGTATATATGGATTTTTATTTCAAGAAACCTTCGATGATGACTTCTTCCGCTTCCTCTTCGTTCATGCCGAAGGTCATCAGCTTCAGCAGCTGGTCGCTGTTGATTCTTCCGATGGCGGCTTCGTGCACCACCTGGGCGTCGGCATTGTTGGCTTCAATGGCGGGAATCGAGCTGATTTTGGCGTTGTCCATAATAATGGAATCGCACTGTACATGGGCGCGGCAGGGCGCGTTGCCCACCGCTTTCGGGTAGAATACCTGCACCGAATTGTCCCTTGCCACCGAGCGGGAAATAATCTGTGCTGAAGCGCCCTCGCCGTTTAAATAAATTTCCACATCCGAGCGGGCACTCTGGTCTTCGTGGGTCATCAGCCGTTCAAAAATCTGCATTTTGGCGCCGGCTGCCAGCGTCGCTTTGGTGGTGCGCACCGTGGAGGAAACGCCCTTGATTTGCACGCTCTCCATTTCGCAATAGGAATTTTCTTCCATATACAGCTCTGTTACCGGGTTCAAAATCCGCTTGCCGGTACCGCTGCCCTCTCCGTAATGCTTTTCCACATAGCGGATTCTGGCGTTCCTGCCCACAAAAAAGCGGTGGACGCCGTCGTGCTGGGCGGTGTCGCAGCCCTCGTTGTGAATGCCGCAGCCCGCAATGATGGTCACATCGGCATTTTCGCCGATATAAAAGTCGTTGTATACCAAATCCGTCATGCCGGTTTTGGTTAAAATAACGGGAATGTGTACTTCCTCGCCTTTGACATCGGGCATGACGCGGATATCAATGCCGGGCTTGCCGGTCTTTGGGGTAATCTGCACCTGCTCGGTAGAGCGGCGCTCCATTGCAGCGCCGTCTTTGCGTATATTATAGGCGCCGACCGGTGGAATCCCGTCCATATCCGCAATGGTTTTCAAAAGGTCATAATCGGTTTTCTGCATACGGTCAGTTCCCCTTTCCCCGGAATGAGCAGCCCTCGGAAAATTCTCCCATCAGTTTCGGGAAAATTTCGTCCAGCGTGCCCTGTTCGCGAATTTTGCCGTCGGCAATGACCACCAGCCGGTCGGCCAGCTTCATAATGCGCTCCTGGTGCGATATGATAATGGTTGCGCGGTTGTCATCGTGGTGCATGGCCTTAAAGCTCTCCACCAGCATGGTAAAGCTCCACAGGTCAATGCCCGCTTCCGGCTCATCGTAAATAGCCAGCTTCAGGCTGCGCGCCATCAAGGTGGCAATCTCAATGCGCTTGACCTCGCCGCCGGACAGGGAGGCGTCCACTTCCCGGTTCAAATAGTCCCGGGAGCAAAGTCCGACCGCCGTTAAATAGAAGCAGCACTCGTCCTCCGGCAAATCGCTGCCATGCGCCAGGCCTAACAGGCGGCGCACGGTCATGCCCTTAAAGCGGGGCGGCTGCTGAAAAGCATACCCGATACCAAGCTTGGCGCGCTCGTATACCGACATATTTGTAATATCCGTACCGTTGAACAGAATCTGTCCTTCCGTGGGCGTTTCCAGTCCCATGATAAGGCGCGCAAGGGTCGATTTGCCGCCGCCGTTGGGACCGGTGATTACCAAAAACGCACCGTCCGGAACCGTAAGGCTCACATGGTCAATAATGCCAAGCTTTTCCTGGTTCTCATCTGCAACGGAAAAGGAAACATTTTTTAATTCTAACATAAATGAGCTCCTTCCGTGGGAGACTGCTTGTCCCCTTTTCTATTATATATAGGATATGGGGAAATAGCAATAGATAAACTTCACTTTCTGCAGGCGCAAACATCCATTCATTTTGGTAGGATTTAACAGAAGAATTTTTATAATTTTGTCAGCTTTGCAAAAAATTCAAAAATTACCGTTTTTTTTATGCCAAACTATTGCCATTTAATGGTAAATATGGTAATATATGGTATATCCAAAAGAAAGAGAAAGGATGAAAAACGATGAATGACCAAATAAAAATACTGTTAGCCGAGGACGGAAGCGAATTTGGCAGAGAATGCGCGTCGGCGCTGCGGGGTTACGGCTATGAGGTAACGCTGACCGCCAAGGACGGCAACGAGGTGATGGCGGCGCTGCGCAGCCAGAAACCGGATGTACTGCTGATGGACGCCTTTATGGCGCGGCTGGATGCGCTGGGCGTGCTGAAGCTGATTGCCGCCAACGATTTGCCGAAAAAGCCGGTGGTATTCCTGTTGTCGAGCATCGACAACCCGGCATTCGAGCAGGAGGTGCTGTCCGCCGGTGCGAGCTACTACTTCCTGAAGCCCATTGATATGAATATGCTGGTGGAGCGGATTATTCAGTTCACCGGCAAAATGAACCGCAGCGGACGTATTCCCGTGCGGACGGAAAACCAGCTGGATTTGGAGCTGATTGTTTCGGATATTATGCACCAGATTGGCGTTCCGGCACATATCAAGGGCTATCATTACCTGCGCAGCGCGATTATTCTGTCGGTCAATTCGCCGGATATGATGAACTCGGTCACCAAGGTGCTGTATCCGACCGTGGCAAAAATGTATAAAACCACCGCCTCCCGGGTGGAACGCGCCATCCGCCATGCCATCGAGGTGGCGTGGGACAGAGGTGATGTGGATGTATTAAGCTCCTATTTCGGCTATACCATTCAGAACACCCGCGGCAAACCCACCAACAGCGAATTTATCGCCATGATCAGTGATAAACTGCGCCTGCGGCTGAAAGTTTCCTGAAACAGCAGTGCCCTCTCCGCCAATACCGCGGAGAGGGCGCTTTTTAGGGAAAAATCGGCAGTGCGCAACCGCTGCGCCGCCTTTGTCCAACAAAAAGAACAAGTGGCGTTGCACCATTTTCTGTTTATCGTGCGTAAAAAACAGAGCCTTGCTGAATATGTCCGTATAAAGTGAAGATGCTTCTTGACAGGCAAACACCCCTTTGCTATGATTTGAATAAAGCGCGGCGTGTTTTTCCCAAAGCGGCAATGCGCTTGTAAAAACAGGCTTTTGATAGGATGGGTTGCCCATGAATCTTTTTATCGGTATCGATGTCGGCACATCGGCCATGAAATTTTTGCTGATGGATGCGTCCGGCGCCATACTTAACACGGTGACAAAAGCATATCCGCTGGAATTTCCGCAGCCCGGCTGGAGCCAGCAGAATCCGGCGGATTGGAAAACCGCTTTGTTTGAGGGAATCCCGCAGCTGCTCGCCGGGTTTGACGCATCGCAGGTGGCGGGCATCGGCTGCGGCGGACAGATGCACGGTCTGGTGATTTTGGACGAAGCGGATGAGGTGATTCGCCCGGCCATTCTCTGGAACGACGGCAGAACCGCAAAACAGGTGGATTATCTGAATCAGGTCATCGGCAAGGATAAGCTGACCGAATGGACTGCCAATATCGCTTTTGCGGGCTTTACCGCGCCGAAGCTTCTTTGGGTGCGGGAGCAGGAGCCTGAAAACTTCGCGCGGATTGCCAAAATCATGCTGCCGAAGGATTATATCAACTATCTTCTGACCGGCGTGCACAGCTGTGATTATTCCGATGCTTCCGGCACCCTGCTTTTGGATGTGAAAAATAAGCGCTGGTCGCCGCAAATGCTGGCGCTTTGCGGCGTATCCGAGCGCCAGCTGCCCAAGCTGTTTGAAAGCTGCGATTGTATCGGCACCGTAAAACCGAAAATAGCGGCTGTATTGGGGCTGCCCGAACAGGTCAGGGTCTGCGCCGGCGCCGGGGACAATGCGGCGGCCGCCGTGGGCACCGGCGTTGTCGGCGAAGGGGGTTGTAATCTCTCTCTTGGCACCTCCGGCACGGTTTTTCTATCTTCTGAAGCCTTCCGCCCAGATCCGACCAACGGTCTGCACGCCTTTGCCCACGCGGACGGCGGCTGGCATTTCATGGGCTGTATGCTCAGCGCCGCTTCCTGCAACAAATGGTTTTCGGAGGAGATTCTCAAGACAACCGACTACCAGGCGCAGCAGGATGCGATTCCAAAGGAACTGCTCGGTGAAAATCCGGTATTTTTCCTGCCGTATCTCATGGGCGAGCGCAGCCCTATCAACGATACCAATGCCCGGGGCGTCTTTCTCGGCATGCGCATGGATACCACAAGGGAACACCTGGTGCTGGCGGTTTTGGAGGGCGTGGCATTCGCCATGCGCGACAGTGTGGAAGTCGCCCGCCGGCTGGGATGCGAGATAACCGCCTGTAAAATTTGCGGCGGCGGTGCCAAATCGGCGCTGTGGAAGCGCATTTTCGCCAATGTCCTGAACTGTGACATGCAGGTGCCGGTCAGTGAGCAGGGACCCGGCATGGGCGGCGCCATGCTGGCCATGGTGGCGTGCGGCGTGTATCCGGATGTAAAAAGCTGCTGCAAACAGCTGGTCTCGCTTTCCGAAATGATTAAACCCGAACCGGATCTGGCAGAAAAATACGAGAAGCGCTACCGCCAGTTCCAAAAAATCTATCCCACCTGCAAAAACCTGTTCCCGGAATTGATAATATAAAAGCGGCAAAGGAACCTCGCCGCAAAGGCAGATAAAATCATTGAGTGTATAAAAAAAGCAAGACCACTTCCCGAAAAAGGAAGCCGTCTTGCTTTTTTGTTTGTAAAGGAGTGGGAGCGAAGCTTTGCAAAGAAACAAAAAACCGAAAAAAGTGCATAACACTTTTTTTATGAAAAAGAAAAACAGCAAAGCTCATTCAATGAAACAAAAACCACCAAAAAGTGCGAAGCAATTTTTGGTGGAAAGGAGGAACAGCGAAGCGGGTGACTGTTTTTTGCGCAGCAAAAAACGGATGTAGCGAAACTCGTTCCGACGCGCGGGCGACTGATTATTTGCGTAGCAAAAAAACGGAGGTAGCGCAGCTTGCAAAAACAAAAAAACCAATCAAAAGATGCGCAGCAGCTTTTGATTGGAGAGGAGGAACAAGGGAGCGTGTGGAGCTTTTATTTTTATGCCCAAGGCATAAAAATAAAACGGAGAAAAACGGACATGAAAATCCACCAAAAAGTGCAAAGGAATTTTTGGTGGAGAGGAGGAACAGCGAAGCGGGTGACTGTTTTTTGCGCAGCAAAAAACGGATGTAGCGAAGCTTGTTCCGACGCGCGGGCGACTGTTTTTTTGCGTAGCAAAAAAACGGAGGTAGCGTAGCTTGCAAAAACAAAAAAACCAATCAAAAGATGCGCAGCAGCTTTTGATTGGAGAGGAGGGGCAGCGAAGCGGGCGACTGTTTTTTTGCGTAGCAAAAAAACGGAGGTAGCGTAGCTTGCCCCGACGATGGTGCGGGTAACAGGGGTCGAACCTGCACACCTTGCGGCACAAGATCCTAAATCTTGCGCGTCTGCCAATTCCGCCATACCCGCATGAAATATCCGTATATGGATTATAACAGATACCGTTGCGTTTTGCAAGTACTGCGTGCGGGATTTTGTGTAAAGGCGGGGGACTTGATTTCACTCTTGCGCTTTTTACCGCTTCGATTTATAATGAAAAGAGAAAACATATGATTGCCTGATTGATAACAGGGGAGCGAGAAGCTGATGATTTTTTGCGTAGAAGATGACGGAAATATTCGTGAACTGATGGTATATATGCTGCATGCTGCGGGGTTTGAAGCAGCAGGGTTCGAAAGCGGAGAATCGTTCTGGAAAGCTGTGGATGCACAGCGACCGGAACTGGTGATTTTGGATATTATGCTGCCCGGCGAAGATGGGCTGACTTTGCTGAAAAAACTGCGGACCCGAAGCGATACCGCCGCCGTTCCGGTGATTCTGGCTACGGCAAAAGGCACCGAATATGACAAGGTAGTCGGTTTGGATATGGGCGCCGATGATTATCTGGTCAAGCCATTCGGCATGATGGAAATGATTTCGCGGGTGCGGGCGGTGCTGCGCCGTACCGAGCCGCAGCGCACGCAGAAAACGCTTCGTGCCGGTAAGCTGACATTAAATTTGGATACCTATGTGGTGCAGGTCGATGGCGAGCGGGTGCAGCTGACGCTGAAAGAATATAAGCTGCTTCGTATTTTTATGGAAAATCCGGGGCGCGTGTTTACCCGTGAGCGGCTGCTGGAGATGGTTTGGGAAGTGGATTATATCGGGGAAACCCGAACAGTGGATGTGCATATCGGCACCTTGCGTACCAAACTGGGGGACTGCGCCGATTATATTAAAACCGTGCGGGGCGTAGGCTATTGCATGGAGGTTCCGGCATGACCCGAAGAATTTTTCGCGCCATCTGTCTGGTGGCAATTTCCGTGCTGCTGGCTTCAGTCTTTTTGATGCTGGAATCCTTATATGAATATTTTTCCGAAGTGCAGCGCGAACAGCTGCACCGGCAGACCGCCATTGCCGCCCATGCTTTCGAGCTGGAAGGCGAGGCTGCTTTCCGGGAGCAGGAGGATCTATACCGGGTTACCTGGATTGCCGCCGACGGTACGGTGCTGTATGACAGCGTGGCGGATGTTGAAGATATGGACAACCATCGCAGCCGCGATGAGGTGTTGGAGGCCTTTTCCACCGGCTATGGGGAAGCCTCCCGGTTTTCAGATTCCCTAACGGATTATTATTTATATGCGGCCGTGCTGCTGTCGGATGGTACGGTTCTGCGGCTGTCCCTGCGGCAAAGCTCGGTGCTGGCGCTGTTGTTGGATGTGGCGCCGTCTGTTTGTATTATTTTTGCATTCGCCATGGTCGTTTCGGTACTTTTGGCGGCGCGTTTGTCCAGGCGTATTGTAAAGCCTCTGAATGAACTGGATTTGGAGCACCCGATGAAAAACCGGAAATATGAGGAATTGTCCCCGTTGTTGCAGCGCATTGACAGCCAGCAGGCGCAGCTGAAAAAGCAGGAGGAGGCACTGCTTCACAAGCAGAACGAGCTGAATATCATTATTGAAAGCATGAGCGAGGGCATGGTGCTGGTCAATCGGGACGGCGTGATTTTAAGCATCAACCCAGCTGCCTGCCGGCTTCTGGATCTGGCGCAATCCTGTATCGGCACACGGCTGTCGGAAGTTTTGCACCTTGCGCCGCTGCTTCGGCTGCTGAACGGTGCGCTGGCGGGCAATGCCGCTTCGGAAACGGTGCTGCTGGCGAACAGCGCCTATCAAATTGATGCCAGTCCCGTTTTGTCGGATGGGGAAACCAAGGGCGCGGCAATCTGTATGTTTGACCGCACCGATGCGGCCAGAGCGGAACAGCAGCGGCGGGAATTTACCGCCAATGTTTCCCATGAGCTGAAAACGCCGCTGCATGCCATTTCCGGCTATGCGGAGCTTTTGCGGAACGGTATGGTCAAAAAAGAGGACATTCAGCCCTTTGCCGGAAGAATTTATGACGAGGCACAGCGCATGATTCAGCTGGTGGAGGATGTGATCAGCCTGTCCCATCTGGACGAGGGGGCAGTCGAAGAGCGGCGCGATCCCATTGATTTATATGATTTGGCGTCTGCTGTGGTGCGGGGACTGGAAAATCAGGCGGCAGCGGCGGCGGTCAGCCTGACCCTTTCCGGCGAGCCGGTGGTTCTGCGGGGCGTGCCGCGCCTGCTGCACAGCATTGTATATAACCTTTGCGACAACGCCGTCAAGTATAACCGCCCGGGCGGGCAGGTCTTTGTAACGGTTTGCCGGGAAAAGGACCAGGCGGTGCTGACGGTGCGGGATACGGGCATCGGCATTCCCGCCGAGGAACAGCAGCGGATTTTCGAGCGCTTTTATCGGGTAGATAAAAGCCGCTCCAAAGAGGTCGGCGGCACCGGTTTAGGGCTTTCCATTGTCAAACACGCCGCCCAGGTACACGGCGCAACCATTGACCTGCAAAGCACTGTGGGCGAGGGCACCAGCGTGACGGTGCGCTTTCCGCAGGCATGAACATATGGATAAAGCAAACGCAGCGAATGGCTGTTCCGCTCCAATGCAATCGCTCTGGGTGCAAAAGCGCGTCTGAATACTTGCCGCAGGGACAATGGGTCGAACTGGTTGACATGATAATAGAATATCACTATAATATTTGTTATATGATGCCTTTTTCTGAAGGAAAAGTATATGGCAGCAGCCACAATACCTGTTTGTTTGCTGAAGCCACGAAATAAAATAATCTATAAATGTGGTGAAGGATATGCGATATTGCCCCAATTGCAGGGAATATAAAAATACCGATGATGCGCTGTTTTGCGAGGTATGCGGTGCCGCGCTGGAAGACCTCAGTCAGGTGAATACGGTGGCGTTGCCGAAAAACGCCTGTTTTTGCCCCCATTGCGGCGCGGCGAACGACCGGGACAGCAGCTATTGTTCTGTTTGCGGTTCACTTCTTCCATCGGAAGGCGTTCATTCAGAACTACCGCCCGAAAAAAAGCCGGACAAAAAGGGAATTGTCCTGCTGATTGTGTTGATTGCAGCGCTGCTTTGTGTGCTGGGGGTCGTCAGCTATTTTGTGGTGCAGGCATTTGTGTCCAATCCCCGGGAAGACCGACCGCGGGAAACTGTAACCATAAGCCCCATGCCAGAGCCGGAAGATACAACCGGCGGTCAGCCGGCATCTTCACAGACCGCTCCTGCGGTTTCGGTGCCGGACAAGACGGCAGCTGAACAGACGGATTTGACGAGCGCTGCCAATACAACAACACAGGTCCCCCTGGCTGTACCGCAGATTGCGCTGGCGAGTACCTTGACCGGCAGCGTTTTGGGCGCCTCCAATATGAATTCCGCCCGTACCTTTGACGCATCCCAGGCAATTGACGGTAACCCTGAAACCTGCTGGTGTGTAAATACCGCAGAGCAGGGAGGTGCCGGCGCGAAAATCATATTGACGTTAGAGGAAACAGCTCTGGTTTCAGGTATTCGCATGATAAACGGAAATACCTACCTCCCCCAGGAATCACTCTACAGCGAAAACGGACAAATTCGCACGTTTACGCTAACCTTCAGCTCCGGCGAGAGCCAATCCTATACTGCGGCATACAACGGCGATGGCTCTGCAACCTGGCAAACCATTTCTTTTGACGAACCGGTGGAAACCGACAGTATTATCCTGCGCGTAGATTCCGGTTATATCGGCGATCCGTTCCAGACCAATGTGTGTTTGGGCGAAATAGAAGTGTTTTGATTCTTTGATAAAAACAAAAGGCTATCTGCCCGAGCATAACGGACAGATAGCCTTTTTTGTGCGGCAATATTTGCTTTACAGAAGGTATTCCCGGTTGAAGCAGGCGGTTTCAATTGTCGAAAAAAGAAAAATCCTCCTGCCGCGGATAGGGCAGCCCCAAAAGATAGTCGGCGGAGACATGGAAAAATTCGCAAAAGGCGGCGATATCCTGAAGGCTCGGTTCAAATTTCCCGCATTCAATATAGGAAATTTTTCGCTGGGTCATCTGCACCTGCCGCGCCAGATTCGTCTGGTTCAACCCTTTCTCTTCCCGCAGCAACCGTATTTTTTCTCCAAAGCTCAAGTCCATTGTTTTCACCGTCATTTTTATTTTAGATGGAAAACATCTGTCCTGATGTAATAAAATATGGATGCTTCGTTCTAAAAACCGGGATGCGCCGGTTTTGTATCCAAAAAAACGCCCCTGCGGGGTTTGCTTGCCGCAGGGGCTTCGCTTTATTGCAGGAAAATGGTCAGCAGGCCGCCGAAGGCGCTGGATGCCATCAGGACGGCAAGGACGATGCAGATGATTTTCATGGTTTTCCGTTTCATATTGCTCAATCCTTTATATGCAAAATCTTTTTAATATCCGCCGTCATGGCGTCGGTGCGCTTCTGGGCTTCGGCGGCGTCTTTGCCCCGGGCGGTCAGGTAGATTTTAATTTTCGGCTCGGTGCCCGAGGGGCGCACCACCAGCCGGCAGCCGTCCGCCAAATCAAAGGCAACCACATTGGATTTCGGCAGTCCCGTTTCGCCGATTGCCGTGCCGGCGGCGGTGACTTTGCCGCTTTCGTAATCGCTGACCTTTTCTACCGCAAGGGCGGCGATTTCCTTCGGGGTGTCGCTGCGCAGCTGCTCCATCATCGAGAGCATGGTCTTCATACCGTCCTCGCCCTCAAAGCCGAAGTTCAAAAGGGTATTCCGGTACATGCCGTATTTGGCGTAAAGCTCTTGCATATAGGCGTACAGGGTCTTGCCCTGTAACTTTTCATAGGCGGCCATTTCCGCAATCATCATGGCGGCGTTCACTGCGTCCTTTTCCCGGACATGGGTGCCGTTCAGATAGCCGTAGCTCTCCTCAAAGCCGAGCACATAGCGCCCCTTTTCGCCTCTCTTTTCCGCCTCGGTGATATATTCGCCGATATATTTAAAACCGGTCAACAGATTGACCACCTCGGCGCCGTAGTCCTTGGCTATGGCGCTGACCAGCTCGGTGGTAACAATGGTTTTGACAATCACCGGGTTTTCGGGCAGGGTGCCCCTGGCTTTTCTGCGGGATAGCAGATAGTCGGTCAGCATACAGCCCACCTCGTTGCCGGACATCAGGTGGTATTCGCCGCCGTCGCGCACGGCAATGCCCACCCGGTCAGCGTCAGGGTCTGTGGCAATAATCAAATCCGCTGGGTCTTTTTCGGTCATTTTGAAGGCTTCCTCAAAGACCTGCTTGATTTCCGGGTTCGGGAACGGACAGGTCGGGAAGGTGCCATCGGGTTTTTCCTGGCTTTTCACCACCTGTACATCGTCAAAGCCGCAGCGCTTGAGAATGTGGCGCACATGGCGGTTGCCCGTGCCGTTCAAGGGGGTGTAAATGAGCTTCAGCTTCGCCTGCTTCGGCGCGTTCTTCTCCACGCGGCAAAGCAGCTCGTCGTCGTAAAACTGGCGAATCAGGTATTCTTCAATAAAGTCCACCATATCGTCTGCCAGCGCATCCTCAAAGTCCATGCGCTTGACCCCGTCGAACATATCGACCTGTTGAATGATTTCATACAGCTCGGTCGCTTCCGCGTCGGTCATCTGGTAGCCGTTGATGTTATAGCATTTATAGCCGTTGTATTTCGAGGGGTTGTGGCTGGCGGTAATCACAATGCCCGATTGGCAGCCCAGCTTGCGGATGGCATAGGAAAGCATGGGCGTGGGGGTCAGGGAATCGTAAAAATACACTTTTATGCCGTTGGCGGCCAGCACGCCCGCCGCCGCTTTGGCGAACATATCGGATTTGATGCGCGAATCGTAAGCGATGGCAACGGTCGGCTCGTCATACTTCTCATTCAAATAGTTCGCAAGCCCCTGGGTCGCCTGGGAAACGGTGTAAACATTCATGCGGTTGGTGCCTGCGCCGATGACACCCCGCAGACCGCCGGTGCCGAAAGCAAGCGTTGTCCAGAACCGGTCGTTGATTGCCTCTTCATCGCCGGCAATGGCGCGCAGTTCTTCCTGTAAATCCGGATCCAGCGTGGCTTTTTTCAGCCATAAATCATAAAGCGCGTGTATATCTGCCATACAATCACCTGTTTTCTATATTTTAACCATATTTATTATACGCCAGGATTTGCTGTTTGTAAACAAGGAAAAAATAAAATTTCCGGTCTGGTTTATTCGCCCAGCAGCTGGGCGAGAAGGGCAAATTGCTCCAGCGAAAAGGTTTCCGCTCTGTCTGTGGGGGCGGCTCCGATTTTTTCCAGCGCGGAAAGCACGGTCTGTTTGTCTTTCCCGAGCCCGGCGGACAGGGAATTGGCAGCCGTTTTGCGCCGCTGGGCAAAGGCGCTTTGAATCACGCGGAAAAAATACTTCTCGTCCGCCACCTGTACCGGCGGGGTTTTGCGCACCGTCAGGCGAATGACCGCGCTGTCTACTTTTGGCGGTGGCATAAAGCTGTCGCGGTTAACATCAAACAGATAGTCTGCTTCGGCATAATAGCTGACCGCTGCCGTCAATGCGCCGGCGCCGCGGCTGCCCACCGGTGCGCAGATGCGCTCTGCCGCCTCTTTTTGTACCATTACCGTAATGGCGCGAAAGGGGACGCGGCTTTCCAGCAGCGCCATAATCACCGGCGAGGTAATATAGTAGGGCAGGTTGGCGCACACATACAGCGGCAGCTCGCCGAACTGTTCCTGCACCAGAAGCGGCAGGTCGGTTTTCAGAATATCCCGGTTCAGCACCTCGGTATTCGGACAGTCCGCCAGCGTGCGGCTTAAAATCGGCAGCAGGCGGGTATCGATTTCCAATGTGACGACCTTTTTCGCCCGTTTGGCAAGCTCCACGGTTAAAACGCCAATCCCCGCGCCGATTTCCAACACACCGCTCTCCTGTGTAATCCCTGCCTGCTCGGCCATGGCCGGGCAGATGTCGGGATTGACCAGAAAATTCTGTCCGAGCGCCTTGGAAAAATGAAAATCCTGCTGCCCCAAAAGCTGTTTAATGGTTTTATAATCGGTCAGATTGTACATCGTAAAGCTCCGTTCAGCTGTTTTTTAACTGCCGCACATCTTTGCCGGTGAAGCGCAGCAGGGTGTATTCGCCAATCAGCCGGGACGCCACCCGCTCGGTGTATTTTTGCTGGATGCCCTCGATGCCCAAATTGGTGCTGATAATGGTGGGCAGCCGCTTGAGCAGGCGGGTGTTAATGATATTATAGATGGCGGAAACGGTGAACTGGGTCGAAAATTCGGCGCCTAAATCATCCAGAATCAATAAGTCGCAATCCAATAGGGACTCTTCGGTATTTTCGTTGGAGCGTCCGAATTTTTCCCTCTCCAGCCGCGAAAGTAAATTCGGGCAGGAACCGTATACCACGCCGTATCCTTTGGCAATCACCTCGGCGGCAATGGCAAGCGACAGATGGGTTTTGCCAAGTCCCGTGCTGCCGAACATACAGATATTGGGGCTTTCCTCGGAAAAATCCTCGGCGTAGCATTTACAGTAGTCCAAAATGCTTTTCATTACCGTCCGGGAGGAGGGGTCGCCGTCGTTTTCCGGGTAATAGGAAAGGTCAAAGTCCGCGAACGAGCAGACCTCCAGCGGTGAGGATTCGCAAAGCTCCTGAAACGCCGTTTGCCGCAGCAGCTTTTCAAAGCAGGGGCACATCTGCCCCCAGCGCGAGCCGGTGTCGTTGCACTTGCCGCACTGGTAGTGAATCTCTAAATAATCCCGGGGCAGCCCCAGGGAGAGCAGCACCTGTTCCAGCTGTTTTTGCAGCGCCAGATTCTGCTGCTTCAGCTCCTCAATTTTCTGCGCAATTTTTTCCCGATCCCGCAGCGCCATAATGGCGGCGAACTGGGACGAAGCGGAGGCAATCTGCCGGTCGAGCTTTGCGGCTTCGGGGCTTTTCATAAAAAGAAGGCTGCGGCGCTTTTCCGCCTCCGCTTCCGCTTTGCGGCGGCGGTTCTTCAGCTCTTCCGCCGCCCGCTGAATGGTGGTGCGGGCATATTTCATTTCTTTTTCTTCCTTTCATAAACCGGCGCCCCCAGCGCGGCTTTTTGCTCCGCCGACTGAATATCATAGGAAACGGCGGTTTCCGGCTGCCTGTTGGCATTGGTTTTTTTGGCGGGCGCGCGGGCGGACAGGGTTTGCGCCGCCTTCTGCTTATATTCTTCTAAATAAGCCTTTACCGCAGCGGCGTTTTTCAGCCCCCGCTCGTGCCATGCGGTAAGGGTTTTGTTCATATACGCCAGGCTGAATTTGCCGGTATGGTCGGCCATTTCATCATAGGCCAGCAGCAAAACGGGCAAATCAAAGCCGAAATCATCGGTCCATTTCTGTATATATTCGCTTTGCGTGCGGGATGGGGAGGGGGCTGTAATGCCGACCCGTTCGGCAAATTCTTTCCACAGGCGTCCGCTCTCTTCGAGGGCGGCGATTTTTTTGTTGGCCGCTTCCAGTGTGCAGATACCCGCCTCCGCCCAGTTTTCGGCGGTGCGGACAATATAGGAAATGCCGGTTTTGCCCACGCTGCGGGCATATTCGCAAATCATTAAAACCACCGAAACCGGCAGCCCCAGATAGTCGCAGCAAAGCAGCAGCTGCGCCTGGGTGTCATAGCCGATGGTGCGTCCTAAAATATGTTGCGCCTGTAAAAACAGCTCGCGGATTTCCGGGCTTTCCTGGCAGCGGCTGTTGATTTGAGCGGTGGTAGGCTTGATTTTGGGAATGCGCTTTTCCTCTGCCGAGGGCTGATTTGCCTCCGGCTTCGGGTTGGCGAAACCGGCAGGCTGCTCGGCTGCTTTTGCGGGAACCGGCGGCTTTTCCGCTTCGGGTACGGGCGCGGGGGGCGCATCGGTGCGGGCAATCAGCCCTTTTTCTTCCCAGAACAGCAGTGCGTCCTGTACATCCGGGGCGGACAGACCGATTTCTTTGGCAATTTCCTCGGCAGCAACGGGCGCACCCATGCGCGAATAAATCGCAATCAGCGCCCTCAGCTGTGCCGCTCCGGCCAGACGCAGGCACTCTGCCGCCTTGGCGGGCAGCATAAAATAACCGCCCTGCGCGGGAACAATGGTGTACATAATAATCTCTCTCTTTTGTTCGGCAAAAGCCGTTTACATGGCAATACATCTATATCATATCATAGATTCCCGGAAAAGAAAACAAAAATTTGAGCAAAAACCAGTCGGGTTCGACGGGAATTTCCTATATTTTTCCTTTTTTATTCATTGACTATTGGGCGGGAATGAGATATACTGACTATGAATCATGAGAAAAGAAAGGATTTTCCTGTAGCAGGAAAGGAGCTTGTATATGAATTTTCCGATAGGTATTATTGCGGATTGCTTCCGTACAGACATTGCTTCTGCCTTGAAAAAAGCCGCCGATTTGGGCGCCGCCGGCGTGCAGATTTACGCGGTCAAGGGGGATATCAGCCCCGAGATGTCTGCCGAAAAACGGGCGGAGCTGCGGGATATGGTCAAGTCCAACGGTCTTGTTATCAGCGCCCTTTGCGGCGATTTGGGCACGGGCGGCTTTTCGTTCAGGGAGAATAACCCGGCAAAAGTCGAACGCTCCAAGCGCATTGTGGATTTGGCGAAAGAGCTGGGAACGGATATTATTACGACCCATATCGGTGTCGTTCCCCGGGACAGTACCTGCGAGCGGTATCAGGTGATGCAGCAGGCCTGCGGTGAGCTGGCGGAATACGCGGCGAGCGTTGGGGCGCATTTTGCCGTGGAAACCGGCCCAGAGCCTGCGGCGGTACTAAAGCTGTTCTTGGATTCGCTGCCCGGTACGGGCGTTGGTGTCAACCTGGATCCCGCGAACCTGAAAATGGTTTGCGACGATGACCCGGTGCTGGCGGTGCATATTTTGAAGGATTATATTGTGCATACCCACGCCAAGGACGGCGTGATGCTGTATTATAAAGACCCGGAGATTATCTATGGCTTAAAGCAGGAAACCATTGTTACCGATTCTTCTTTTGCGGAAGTACCGCTGGGACAGGGCAGCGTGGAGTTCCCCGCGTATTTGCAGGCGTTGCAAAATATTGGCTATACGGGCTTTTTGACCATTGAGCGGGAAGTCGGCGAAAATCCGGAAAAGGATATCGCCGATGCGGTGCAGTTCCTGCGGAAAACCATGGCGTCTTTATGAGTATGGAAAGGTTGATTATATGAAAAAAGTTACGGCTATTGCTGCGGCGATGCTGCTTTTCGTTCTGTCGATGCTGCCGGCGGCTTTTGCTACGGATGTGGAAGTGGAAAACGCTTCCCGCCCTGCCATTGAGCTTGCTTGCGAGGATGTGGGCGAGGATGAAATTCTGCGCGTGCAGGTATCCTTAAGCGGCTGCGCCGGTTTGACCGATGCGGATTTGCGCTTTACCTATGACCCTGAGGTGCTGACCTATCTCGGCGGCTCGCTCCAGGGGGCAGCCGCGTCGGATGAATCGGTGATTGCAACATTTTCTGACAGCGAACACGCGGCGCAAAACGGCTGGGTTTCGGTTTCCGTTTTCCATCTGGATTCGTTTACGGTGCAGGAGGGCAACGGGCTGTTCTGTGAACTGGCATTCCGTACCTCTCAGGGCAGAAGCACCATTCGCGCCGAAGCCGTTTCTTTCCGTATTTTAGAAGAATCGGCAACGCCGTCCTTAGGTAAATGTAGCTATTCATCCGGCCTGGGCTCTTTTTTCCGCGAAAACGGATCGGCGCTTTTTGTAGCGGCGGTGATTGCGGTTGTGGTGCTGGTGCTGATTGTTTTGCTGGTTGTGATTCGCCGCACCAAAAAGACCCTGCCCGCACAGCCGGAAACATTTGATGTGAATGAACCTTCTGTTGAAGACGCTGCGGCAGCTGTACCGGACAGCGCGCCTGCTGAAGAAGCGGAAGCTGCTGCGGATGATATTTCCACCGATACACCGGTGCTGCCGAATGATGCAGGCGCCGATGCGGATGCCGCCGATGGGCAGAACAGCGATGATTCAGCCGATGCGGTTGACGGAGAGAAAGAGGAATAAGAATATGAAAAAAGTACAAATCCTGTTCGCGGCGTTGCTGCTGCTGTTCGCCGCAGTTGTGCCCGCCGCTGCTGCCGATGCGCCTGAAATTTCCATTTCCTCCGCTTCCGCACAGGTCGGCGAAACGGTCACGGTAACGATTTCCATGAAGCATGTTGCGGATTTTACTTCCGGCGATATCAATTTGCAGTTTAATCCAAATATTTTAAAATTGACTGCGGTAACCAAAAGCAGCGCTATGGAAGCCGACCGGGATATATCGATGATGTATACCGACCCGCAGAACGAGGAGGATTACCAAAATGCCGAATCGTATATGTTTAATCTCGCGCTGTTCCATTTGTATCAGTTCCCCCAGTCGCTGGATTCCTGCGATGTGGTGAGCCTGACCTTTGAAGCCATCGGCGTGGGGGAATGCCCGCTGGTGCTCGGAGCGATGTCGTTCCAAATCTCAGAGGCAGAGGTTTCTCCTGTCTTAAACGGCGGCATGGTTACCGTATCCGGTGGTTCGGAAAACGCCGAACCTGCCGAAAGCTGGGATTATGCTGCGCATGTTGATGAAAATAATATGTATACCGATGCTTCCTATACCTTTGCTATTCCCACGGTTGAAACCAAAAACGGCATTGCGGCTGCGGATTCCTCCTCGTCTGCATCTTCTGCGGACGGCAGTTCCGATGCCGCGTCTGAAAGCGGCATGAGCACCGGCGCCAAGGTCGGTATTGCCGTTGCCGTTGTTGTGGCTGTTGCCGCAGTAGTGGTTATTGTGATTGCTGTAAGAAAAAAGAATGAAATGATTGACGGCTGATGCAGGGAGATGATAAAACCATGAAAAAAATAAGCGCTTTCTTTGCGGCATTTTTGTTGCTGCTGCCTGTTTTGTCGGGCTCCGCTTCAGCGGTTTGGCTGGGAAATCCGGAGTTCTTATCCATGATAGAAGAGGAGGAGACGCCGGTACTGTATATTTCCAGCGCAGACGCTGCCGTGGGCGATACGGTGAGTATAACCATTTCCATGGGCAATGTACAGGGCTTTACCAGTGGTGATATTGTGGTGCAGTATAACCCTTATATGTTGCAGTACGAGGGCTTTGAAATGTCCACCGAGCTTTCCTCCACCAGTGTTTATTTGGAGGCAACGGAAAAAAATGAGAGCAGTACGGATATTCATGGCAATATTCCGCACGAGGTATATATCGGTCTTTTGCATATGGAGGAATTTCCCGCCGCGCTCGATGAGTGCGATGTAGGCACCATCACCTTTACCGCCATCGGCGGCGGTGCGTGCGATTTGGAAATCACCGCCATGAGCTTTGATTTTGAGGGGCAGGAAATTGCTCCCCGTGTCAATGTCGGCGAGGTGCGCGTGGAAGGCGAGGAGGCATCCTCCTGGGATTATGACGCCATTACCTCCGCTGTTATCACCGTGCCTGATGGGCAGTATGCAGTGGAAACCACACGCAGTCTTTCTACGACGATGAAGGTCGTGATTGCCTTAGCAATCATTGCCATTGTTATCGTTATTGTACTTGTGATTGCAAAGGGCAGGAATATTGTTGACGACGAAAACGGCGATGCGAATGATGAGGAAGCCAATGCGCCTGCCGCGCCGGAGCAGCAGACGGAAGCGCCGAAAACAGAACCGGTCGAAACAGAGCAAGAACCGCAAAATAACGATGAACAGAAGTCGTAAACCGGCAGCCAGGTTGTTTTCCTGGCGGCGGTGAAGTACAGGAATACAGGGTTCTGGCAGTCTGCCACACGCATTGCCGGAACCCTTTTATTTCAGGATAAAAGGAGGAAAAACAATGAAAATTACCTTTATGGGTGCTGGCAGTACCGTATTTGCCAAAAATGTATTGGGTGATGTGATGTGTACGCCGGCGCTGCGGGAATGCGAAATCGCGCTGTATGATATTGACGGCGAACGGCTGGAGGAGTCCTATGTCATGGTGGACTGTCTGAATCGCAATATTAACGAAAGCCGCGCTTCAGTCAAAAAATATCTTGGCGTGGAGAATCGCAGGGATGCCCTGCGCGGTGCGGATTTTGTGGTCAATGCGATTCAGGTGGGGCTGTACGAGCCGTGTACTGTGATTGATTTTGAGGTGCCGAAAAAATACGGTCTGCGGCAGACCATTGCCGACTCCAACGGCATTGGCGGTATTTTCCGCGCCCTGCGCACCATTCCGGTGCTCGAGGACTTTTGCCGGGACATGCAGGAAGTCTGCCCCGATGCTTATTTCCTGAATTATACCAATCCCATGGCGCAGCTGGCCGGGTTCCTGGGGCGGTACGGCGGTGTGAAGTCCGTGGGGCTTTGCCACAGTGTGCAGAGCTGCTCCCGGGGGCTTTTGAAAGAGCTGGACATGACGTATACCGACCCGATTTATGAAAAAATCGCCGGTATCAACCATATGGGCTGGCTTTTGGAAATTCGCGATAACGACGGTACGGATTTGTATCCCGAAATCCGCCGCCGCGCCGCCGAAAAGCTGGCGACAGATAAGGACTGCAAAGATTTGGTGCGCTTTGAATACATCCGCCGCCTGGGGTATTACTGCACCGAATCCAGCGAACACAACGCGGAATATAACGCCTTCTTTATCAAGAAAGACCACCCGGAGCTGATTGAACGCTATAATATTCCGCTGGATGAATATCCCCGCCGCTGCGTCGAGCAGATCAAACGCTGGAAAGAGGACCGGCAAAAATACATCAGCGGCGATGTGAGCCATACGCGCACGAGCGAATACGCCTCGTATATTATGGAGGCAATTGTCACCGACAAGGCCTATAAAATCGGCGGCAATGTGATTAACACCGGGCATCTGATTGATAATTTCCCCGAGGATGCCTGTGTGGAGGTTCCCTGTCTTGTCAACCGCGCCGGGATTCAGCCCTGCCGGGTCGGTGCACTGCCGCTGCAATTGGCTGCCATGAATATGAATATGATTCATGTGCATCTTTTGACCATCGAGGCGGCGGTAACCAAAAAGAAGGAGTGCATCTATCAGGCCGCCATGCTCGACCCGCTTTGCGCTTCCCAGCTGACCATTGACGAAATCATTCGCCTGTGCGACGATTTGATAGAAGCGCATACCGGCTGGCTGCCCGTTTATCATTGATAGGGAGCATTGCTGTTCTCTTTGTTACTTCGCATGCAACAAAGCCCCTCCCGCTCGGAGAGGGGCTTTGTGTATATCGGCAATGTTAGCGGCAGCTGTTTGCTGTTGCACCGCGAAACTTGCACAGGAGGTGTTGTTTTTGTAAAATATTTATGAATTTTTCAATTTTTGTTCATGTTTTTTTCAAAACACCTTGCAATTTGCGGGCAAAATAGTTAAAATATTGGTTGAATATCTATAATTTTTATGATTTTCAGCCATATCTCAGGAGGTTTCCCCATGTCTAACCAAGCAGAAAAATTAAAAGGCGGTCTGGTGGTATCCTGCCAGGCGCTGCCGAACGAACCCCTTCACTCTTCCTTTATTATGGGGCGTATGGCCTTAGCCGCTGCCCAGGGCGGCGCAAAGGGCATTCGCGCTAATACGAAAGAGGATATTGCCGAAATTCGTAAAAATGTGGATTTGCCGATTATCGGCATTGTTAAGCGGGATTATCCCGACAGCAAGGTCTATATCACGCCCACCATGAAAGAGGTGGACGAGCTGATGACCGCTCCGCCGGAGATTCTGGCGCTGGATGCCACCGGTGCGCTGCGTCCGGGCGGGGTTACGCTGGATGCATTTTATCATGCGGTTCGGGAAAAATATCCCAACCAGCTGCTCATGGCGGACTGCTCTACCGTAGAGGAAGCCCTTTATGCCGACCGGCTGGGCTTTGATTTTATCGGTCCTACCATGGTCGGTTACACCGAGCAGAGCAAAGGCGATTTGATTGCCGCCGATGATTTCGCGATTTTGCGCCGTATTTTATCCGAAGCGAAACATGCCGTGATTGCCGAAGGCAATATCAATACCCCGGAAAAGGCAAAGCGGGTCATGGAGCTCGGGTGCTACTGTGTGGTGGTCGGCTCGATTATCACCCGCCCGCAGCTGATTACGATACCTTTCGCCAAAGCCGTTGCCGAAGCGGCGGCAGAAAAGACGGAGGGCTGAATACAGTACACGCATGAAAACATATATTTGTATCGACATTGGCGGAACCGCCATTAAACATGGGGTGCTCGGGGAGGACGGCGCTTTTCTTGCCGCCGGCTCGCTGCCTACCGAAGCCCAAATGGGCGGCGAAGGCATTATGAAAAAGATTTTATCCATCGCGGCGGATTATCAGCGCGGCTTCCCCGCCGTGGGGGTTTGTATTTCCACCGCCGGTATGGTGGACTGCAAAACCGGTATGATTACCCACGCCGGACCGCAGATTCCGAACTATAAAGGGACGCAAATCAAAAAAACCGTTGAGCAGGTCACTGGCCTTCCCTGCGAGGTGGAAAACGATGTCAACTGCGCGGGGCTTGCCGAATATGTTTCCGGCGCGGCAAAAGGCAGCGAGAGCTGTTTATGCCTGACCATCGGTACGGGTATCGGCGGCGCGTATATCCAAAACGGCAGGGTACACCACGGCTTTTCCGGCAGCGGCTGCGAGGTAGGCTATATGCGGATAGGAAACGAGGCGTTCCAAAACTTAGCATCCACAACCGCTCTGGTGCAAAGCGTAACCGCGCGCAAAGGCGGCGGCGACTGGAACGGAAAGACCATATTTGACGCTGCGCGTTCGGGGGACGGCGACTGTATTGCCGCCATTGATGAAATGTGTGATGTGTTGGGGCTGGGGATTGCCAATATCTGTTATGTGCTCAATCCCGAAGTGGTTGTACTCGGCGGCGGCATTATGGCGGAAACCGACTACCTTACCCCCCGCCTGCAAACCGCCATGGAGCGGTATCTGATTCCCTCTGTGGCAAAAAACACCCGTCTGACCTTCGCCCAATATAAAAACCAGGCAGGTATGCTGGGGGCGTATTATCATTTTTTGCAGATGAACCAGCGATAAGCGCTTTTGCGCGTCGCAAGTGACGCACTGAGAGTGAAGAGTGAGCTGCAAAAGAGTGAAGATTCGGACGCCCTTCGGGCGTGAATGGTAGATTGTTTGTGGGTATAAAAAATACCTCGTTTATATCTTTCTTCCCTTCTATTCTCTTTTCTTCCCAATCTGATAAAACTATCTATCAATTAAGGCGAAGCCTTCCGACACTAACCACTAATCACTAATCACTGTCGCCGCTCGGCGGCGCATAAAATATATTTTTAATTGCAAATGAGGAGAAAAAAGGAGTGATTGCCAGCGTGAATGCGTGTAGCCCGGCAGTCCCCGGAGGGGGACAGAAAAACAGTACTACTTTATAGCAAAGGGAGATTCTATGAAAGTGACAAAGAAACTGCTCAGCGTGTTCCTTGCCTTTTTAATGGCCATGTCCTGTACGGTTGCGGCTTTTCCTACAATCGCTGAAGCAGCCCTGTCCGGCAATGATGTCAGCAAGCTGAACCAAATCTTGCAATATGCTATCAGCACCGGCGAAATCACCCAGTGGTCCGCCACGCAAAGCGGTACCACCAAAACCATTACCGACAACAGTACCCATGGCGTAATTTTTGACGCGGCAAAATACATCCGCGCGGTTGCCAATACCAAGATTAAAACCGGTGACAATGAATACGCCAACTACCACGCGGAATTACAGGATGCTGTCATCAACGCCACCTCCTATGCCAGCAACGGCAATGTGCAGAACCTGATTCGCGCGGTATTGCAGGGGGAAGGACAATCCGAGTATCACCATCGGAATGATAAGTCCAGCCGTTATCTCATTGCCGATCGCAGCGGTGTGCCGGAAAATACGAGCTTTACCACCATTGTAAAACGCAATGTAACGCAGGCGTATCTCTCCATTGAATACGCGAGTCTGGAGGAAGTCCCTGCTAATGTTGCCACCACGAGAACGCTCCAGGTCCCTCTCAGAAGAAGACGGGGCGATAAAAACTGGGTTGGTGCCTATAAATACTGGCTGGCGTTCAGCAGCACAATGTCCATGAGTGAGACGACTACCGCCTCCAATGTGCAGACGCTGAAGAATTATAAAAATTACTTTACCTCCGCAAAAATCAGCGAAGATCTGACCAGCATGACTTATGCCCAGCTCTCCGCGCAGAACAATACCAACACGACCTATCAAAACAGCGTGTCCGGTTTCGCTTCTTCGGTTTTCAATAAGTATTTCACCGCCCCCACCAAAGCGCAGATTGATACTTATGTGAACAATGTGGCGGTTTGGATGGATCGGGCGTTTATCCGCGAGGCGCTGGATGAAATCAACGCGCTCATGGCGGCTACGCCGGTGAACACCACCGAGGACAGCGCCGCCCTGCGTACCGCCCACGCGGCGGTAGCCGCCAAACTCAAAACCATTACCGACCGTTACAGCTCCTCCCATCAGGCGTGGCAGTGGGCTGTGAACAGCTATGGTTTTGACAAGGCTGCCATCGATCAGTACATCAATGATACCTTATATAAAGCCAGCTTTATCGATATTAAAGCGCAGAAAGATATCCTCGACCCCATTATTGCCGCCAACCCCACGGCAGAGGATATTGCCGCCATGGAAACCGATGCGCTGAAAGCGGATCGGGCCACCGTGAAAGCGGCGTATGAAAGCGCTTTGAAAATCAATTCCACCGACGGCAAAAACGCCTTCGCCGGTGTTTTCGCTGAAGGGGATCAGTATGTTATTGACTGGCTGAACCTGACCTTTACGGAATTGGACACCCGCGACCTTGCGGCGGACGCCCAAATGCAGAATGATATTCTGTCCACCTTCCCCCGTCCGTTCATTGACGATGTGGACTTTTCCGTTATCCCCACCGATGACATTTACAATAAGCACCTGAATCCGGGCAAACAGGCGTATGCCGATTTAACGGCGAAGTATTCCGAAGCCGCCATTGTTAATGTGTTCGGGCAGGAGTATGTGGATGCCATCGAGGATTATTTGCTTCGAGCGGAAACCGAACTGACCACCCGGTTTATGGAAGATACGGATTATGTGGAATTCTTCTATACCGAGGCGGGCAACAAGGTCGGTCTGGGCAACTATAAATCCATTATCGACGCCTATGAAAACGGCACCGAATGGCAGATTTACAATACGCCCTATGTGGTCATTACTTCGGAAATGACCGCGAACAAAAATACCGCGGATTATATTTATAATCTTGCGCTTCAGGTGCGGGACAATAAATGGACGACCGATACCTCGAACTGGGTCGAGCGCGTCATTGACTGGCCCG
>CASFEZ010000002.1 GCA_949293815.1 uncultured Eubacteriales bacterium
CGATGTACTGCTGCTTGCCCTCGCGCACAAAGCGGAAGGCGGCGGCGCGGAACAGCCGGTTGCAAACCGCCAGCCCTACGCCGTTTTTAGACGGACACTTTGCCAAAACCGTTTTTGCGCCCGCCTCGTCCAATTCCCGCAGCGCGTCAAACAGCCGCTGCGCCTGGGAAAGGGAATCGGTTTTGCTGCCCATGGTCACACAGGGGACGGGGCAGTCGGCGGCGTCCTCTTCAAAGCAGAGGGCAAACAGTCCTTCTTTTTGAGAGGTCTGTAAATAGCGCAGATAGCCCTTCTCGCTGCCGGTATAAATGAAAATTTGCGCAAGGGGAGCATAATGTTTATATTTCATGCCCGGGGAGGCGGCGGTTTCGTTTTCTTTCAGCGGATGGAGCACCGCGTCGGCAATTTTCACTTCGCCCAGTACCGTGCGCAGCTGCTCGGGGGTAATGCCGCCGGGGCGCAAAATGGTCGGCACCTCTTCGGCAAGGGTAATCACCGTGGATTCTACGCCCACGGCGCAGTCGCCGCCGTCTAAAATCAGGTCTACCCGTCCGTTTAAATCGTCTATGACATATTCCGCACGGGTTGGGCTGGGAAAGCCGGAAATATTGGCGGAGGGCGCGGCTAAAGGCAGCCCTGCCGCCCGAATCACCGCCTGCGCCGCCGGATGCGCGGGCATACGCACCGCAACGGTGGAAAGCCCGCCGCTGGTCTCGGCGGGAACCAGGTCGGATTTCGGCAGAATCATGGTCAGCGGCCCCGGCCAAAAGGCGTCTGCCAGCTTTTTGGCCTCTTCAGGAACCGATTGAACCAGCGGCGCCAGCTCGTCAAAGTCCGCAATATGCACAATCAGCGGGTTGTCGGACGGTCGCCCTTTCGCGATATAAATGCGTTTCACCGCCTCGGCGTCCAGTGCGTTTGCCGCAAGACCATATACCGTTTCGGTCGGGATGGCGGCAAGACCGCCCCGGCGCAGCACCTCGGCGGCGCGGGCGGCATAGTCGGCGTCGGTATCGGTATGAAGTATTACCGTATCAAGCATCGGTTATTTCCCTGATTTCCTTATTTGATTTCGTCTGTCTGTTCCGCCAATTTCGCGGCGGTATCTGCGGCGGTCAGCGCATCGATAATCTCATCCAAATCCCCGTTTAAAATATCTTCAATCTTATATAAAGTCAAATTAATGCGGTGATCGGATACCCGCCGCTGGGGATAGTTATAGGTGCGGATGCGCTCGCTCCGGTCGCCGGTGCCAACCTGCGCTTTGCGCTCACCGGCAATGCGGGACTGCTGTTTTTCCCGCTCCGCGTGTAAAATGCGCGAACGCAGAATGCGCATGGCCTTGTCCTTGTTTTTGTATTGGCTGCGCTCGTCCTGACATTCGGCAACAATTCCGGTGGGCAGATGGGTAATGCGGATGGCGGATTCGGTTTTATTAATATGCTGTCCGCCCGCCCCGCCGGCGCGAAAGGTGTCAATCTGTAAATCCGCGGGGTTGATCTCCACTTCCACCTCTTGAGCCTCGGGCAAAACAGCGACCGTGACGGTGGAGGTATGAATACGCCCCTGGGATTCGGTTTCGGGTACGCGCTGTACCCGGTGGACGCCGCTTTCAAACTTAAAGCGGGAATAGGCGCCGCTGCCCTTGGCCAGAAAGCTGATTTCCTTATAGCCGCCCCGCTCGGTTTCGTTACAGGAGAGCAGCTCGGTTTGAAAATGCTTATTTTCGCAGTACATGGTGTACATCCGGTACAATACACCGGCGAACAGGGCGCTTTCTTCGCCGCCTGCTCCGCCGCGGATTTCAATAATCACATTTTTATCATCGTTGGGGTCTTTGGGCAGCAGCAAAATTTTCAGCTGCTCCTCGGTTTCGGTCAGCCTTTTTTGCAGCTGGTGCGCTTCTTCTTTCGCCAGCTCCCGCAATTCCTCGTCCTGCGACTTGTCCTCAGCCATGGCTTTGGCTTCGTGCCAATCCTGCTCGGTTTTACGGTAGGTTTGATAGGTTTGCGCCAGCGTCTCTATGGCGGCACGCTCTTTCAGCAGGGCGGTGTATTGTTCCGGGTCGGTCAGCACTTCGCTTTGGCAGAGTTTATCATTCAGGGTGTTGTATTTTTCCAAAACCTGTTCCAAATTTTCAAACATGAACGGCTGTGTCCTTTCGTTATGGGGTTTCGTTCCCGCAGCGGTCGGAAAGAGTCACCTTTTTAATAAATTTTTCTGCTTTGTGGCGGGGAATCATAAATTCCCGACCGCAGCCAACGCAGCGCAGCCGAAAATCCATACCGGTGCGCAGAACCAGAAACTGCCGCGCGCCGCAGGGATGTGTTTTTTTCATTTCCAATATATCCTGGGGTTGAATATCCATAGAATCGTCCTTTTTACCGTGGCGGGCATGAAAAAATGCCGATATCTATTTTATTATAGCATACTCCGTTCGGAAAGAAAATACATTTTATTGTAATTTATTTCCGATTGCAGGGAAAGGATGAATGAGATGGAACGGTATTTGCCGGAGGGAAGTTTATATGCCACGCGGGAAAACCGCCGGGCGCTTCGGTCGCCGGACGGTATTTTACAGGCAGCGCGGGAGGGGACGATTTTAGAGGGACGGGCGGTGATGTGCGACAAGGACCACCATTTACATATTGATTTGGGCTGTATGCGCGGTATTATCCCCCGCAGCGAATGCGCCATCGGGATAGAGGAAGGGGAGGTTGGAGACATTGCCATTTTGTCCCGTGTCAACCGGTATGTGATGTTCAAGGTGTCCGAGGTGGAAATGTTCGGCGGTCAGCCCTTTGCGGTACTGTCCCGCCGCCGGGTGCAGCAGGAATGTCTTCGGCAGTATATTGACCGGCTGATTCCGGGCGATGTGCTGCCTGTTCGGGTAACCAGGCTTGAAACTTTCGGGGCGTTTTGTGATATCGGCGCGGGGATCTGCGCCCTGCTGCCTATCGACTGTATTTCCGTGTCGCGCATCCCCCATCCGTCAGCGCGCCTGAAGTCCGGGCAGCATATCCGCGTTATTCTCAAAAGCAGGGACGAAAAAGGGCGCATAACACTGACATTAAAGGAGCTGCTGGGCACATGGGAAGAAAACGCCGCCCTGTTCTCGCCGGGGCTGACGGTGCCGGGCATTGTGCGCAGCATTGAGCCGTATGGAATTTTTATTGAACTGACGCCGAATCTTGCTGGGCTGTCCGAAAAGGTAGATGGTTTTTGTGTCGGTGACCAGACCGGTGTGTTTATAAAAAGCATCAACCCGGCAAAAATGAAGGTTAAGCTGATTGTCGTAGGCGCCGTGCCGTCCGATGCACCGCCCGCTGAGCTGCACTATTTTTTCCGGGGTACACATATGGATTCCTTCCGATATTCGCCGGATATCTGCCCGCGAGAGATAATAACTACGTTTGGATAAAAGCAAAACGCCGCACCACAGCAGTACGGCGTTTTTGTTATATGAAAAACAGGAAACGATGAGGTCAAAAGGTGGTAACCAGAACCCGGAAATTTTCGGGCATTTGGGTACTTGCAAGCCGCGAGACCTGGCTGCGGGTGATGAAGACCGTATAGTAATCGCCCGAAGAGTTGTAAGACAGCGCATTCTCGGACAGAAAAGCAAGAATCTGTTCGTTATTCGCTGCAAAAATATACACCTTGGCGCGCAGCACCGCCTGGTCGTCGGCTGCGGTGTATTGTTCAAAAAAGGAACGCGAAATCAGCAACAGCGGCTGCGAGGGCGAGGATATGCCCGATATTGATCCCTGCAAGGAGGAATCGCCATTGTTCAGGGCTGAGAGTATGACGGATTCGGTGCTGTCCGGGTATACAAAATAGAAAGGTTGCTCTAATTCGGTGTCTGCCGGCGGCAGGTTCGGGGTATCCTCTGTTGCCGGTTGTGTGGCGTCGCCCAACAGCTCCTCATCGTCTGCACTACCCGGCGCCGTTGAGGGCTGGGTAGTCTGGGAACCATCCGGCCGGGTGGTGGACGGCGCGGTGGTGCTTTGCGCCGGTTCGGTTTCATCCAGTGTTGCATCGGGATCGGTTGTTGTGACGGGCAGAGATTCCTCCGGTCGGGGATTGCTGTTTTCCGGTGGATCCGCAAGCGAGGGTTCCGTCGGTTCACTTGCGGGCTGCTGTACGGATGGCGCTTGATTGCCGGTATCTTCCGTGGGGGCGGACGAGCCGGCGGCGGTGTCCGTGGTGCTCTGCTGGGCAGATTGCCCCGCATTGGCATTCGGCGGTGTTGCGGTTTGCGTTTGCGAGTCCGTCAGGGGAACCGTTGGCAGCTCCTGCCGATGGTCGCTGACCGCCACACCCATCTTTTCTTCTCTTCCGCTTTTTGAAAAATGCGGTTCAATCGTTCTTCATGGTTCATCATTGTTTTTGCTCCCCCTTTCTTAAAAATCTGCAAGATTGGTGATGCCTTCCCGTTCCAATCGGGTTTTCAGCGCCGCTTTCGCGCGAACAAGCAGATTGTCGATTTGCTTTTTACTTTTTTTCATAACTTTAGCCGCTTGTTCATAACTTAATTGCTCAAAGTAAACCAAATAAACCGCTTCCCGGTAGTCATCCTTTAATTCCGCCATACACGTGTGCAGCAGCTCTTTGCGCTCCCGGCTGATCATCTGCTCGTCGAGCAGTTGTTCGTCCGGCTCTTGCTGTTGCCCCGTATCGTCCCAATCGGTGTAACGGGCGTTCTTCTTTATGTAATTCAGCGCCTTATTGCGGGCGGTTTTATACAGATATGCGCGGAATGCGTTTTCGGTATCAAAAAACTTTTTTCGAACGATTAACTCGGCAAATACATCCTCCATTAAATCTTCAGCCGCAGTGGGGTTTTTGGTATAGGTACAAATGTAGTACAAAAGCCGGTCTGCGTATTCGGAAACGGTATCGCCGAATGCGTTGATTTCACCCTCAAGGAAACGGTTATACCCAAGAAAACCGTTTTCCATAATGTACCCCTTTCTGTTCTTTTACCCATAGTATAAACAACAGAAATGAAGAAACTCCTCACAAATAGCAAAATTTTTTTTAAGATTTGCAAAAAATTACGAAAGTTTTTGTCTTTATTGCTTTCTTTTGCTTGTTTTTATTTATAATAAGTAAAAATATACAAATACACAATTCAGATGCGCCCAGGCAAGCCATATATTTTCAGCAAAAAAAACATTGCTCCCCTAAAAAGCGAAGCAATGCTTTTTTGCATTATTGGCGAAGTACATTTTGTCCGATATGGCGGATTTCCAAATCCAAGTCATAATGAATGGTTGTATCTTGCAGAAACGCT
Organism: uncultured Eubacteriales bacterium; assembly: GCA_949293815.1. Lineage (GTDB taxonomy): Bacteria > Bacillota > Clostridia > Oscillospirales > Acutalibacteraceae > RGIG2774. The sequence continues at coordinate 5,297 of CASFEZ010000002.1, forward strand.
CGCCACAGCCCCTCCTGCGCCTCGCGGTCGTCGGCGGCGAGATTGCTTTTGGCGAAGGCGCGTTCGCGCTTCAAAAATCGATTGTGCAGCAAAAATAAATCCAGCCCGTTTTTTTGCAGCGTCTGCTCTAAAAAAGCAGTGCACTGCTGCAAAAGCGCGTTTTCTGCCGCTTCGGTTATTTTTTGCAGTGTCTGCTCTTCTGCGCCGGAGGATAGATAGGTGTATTCTGACAAATCGCAGACGCAGGTCAGCTTTACCGTCAGCACAGGGCTTTGGTTTTGCAGCGCCAGGGTCAGTTTTGGATTGGTGCGGACAATGGTTAGCGAAAATGGAATGCCGTCCGCCTCGGCCGTTAAAAAGCCGCCGGCGTTTTTTTGTCTCAGCAGCAAAAAGGTTTGGGTTTCATTTTCATCCAATACGCTATGATAGACACCGTTTTCGGTAATTAAAGTACCGCCTGCGGCAATCTTCGCTTCTTCTTCGCTCTCCTTTGTTTGTAGTATCGGCAGGTATTCCGCTAAACAGGGGTCGGAATAGCGATTCAAAAACTCAAACAGGCGAACGGTAACGCCAAGACCGTTTTCTTCTCCGGTTTTCAAAATATCTTCGCTGATTTGAGCGGGAATGACACCGTCCGAAAAGTTTGCCGACAGCAGCTCACGGGCGCTGCCTTTTGCGGCAGCCAGTAGTACATTGGCGCGGGGCTGAAAGGATCTGGTAAAAAAATCTACCGCCTGCCCAATGGTACCGTCCTGATAAATGCTTTCCCCAATCAGCAATATGCGGTTATGACTGTACACCGGCTCCTTGCCGGTTATCAGAATCAGCTGTGTCAGCGCTTCTTCGGCGGTTTGCCCTTCGGCTTGATAAACAGCGGTTATTTTTCCCGAAGCCGGCGCGCCCTCTGACGAAGCGGCTTCTTCGGTATTCAGAGCCTGTACGGTCAGCAGAATCTGTTCGTCCTGCCGGTCAAGACCGACCGCCTCAATTACCAGTTCGTCCTGCAATTCCGTGTTTTTGGCGCAGGCAGACAGGGAAAACAGCAGAAAGACCGCCAAAAGACCGGCAATGCTTCGTCTTTTCATGTTTACGCTCCTTCTTTTTTAATCACGGGCTGGTAAATTTGTTCGGTGGTATTTTTTTGAGCGTCCGGCTTGTATTTTTGCTCCAAGCGGAAGCAGCAGCGGCACCGCGACGGTAATCAGCAGAAACACGGTAAAAAACAGCGGTGTGTTGAACAGCGTCAGGATGTCTTTCATATACCGCGATGCAAACAGAACCGCAGCCAGCAGTCCGACAGCCGCCAGCGGCACAACAAAGCGGCGCGTTTTTTCATGGAACCCCTGGGCGGCGCATTCGCCGAGCAGCCAAAAAAGGAAGCAGAGCTTCAGCAGCACGCAAAGCGTCCAAACGCCGGTTTGCAGCGCATCGATGCGCTGAAACACACCGAAATCCGCCAGAACCGTCATGGAAAAAATGGGGAAGAACTGCGAATTGCCGAACTCGCCCAACACGCCCGAGCTTAAACCGACCAGCAGGGCGATGACGGTAAACAGTGTGATTGCCCAAAGAAAAAGATGTTTTTCAATGTTGCCCTGTATTTTGTCAAGCAGCAGCGGTACCGTAGAAATTTCCATGGTGACGCTTAATGAGTACAGAGCGATGCCAAACGGCTTTTCCATGCCGTCGAAAAACAAAGGCGACATGTTGTCTGCCTTAAACTGTTCGCCAAGGGAAAATACAATCAGTGCAACAGCGGCTAAAATCAGTCCCAGAATCAGCACCGCCGACCGGCACAGGGTGGGAAAGCCCCTGCTTGCGCCGTAAATACAGCAGATAAAAATCATGCCCGCAAACCATACCGGCGAGGTATTCGGCAGCATCACCGTACCGGCGAACAGCTCAAAACGCAGTCCTGTTGCGAAGGCTGTCAGCAGGTAGGCTGCCATATATCCAATCGTCAGTCCTTTTGCCAGGGCAGGGGACAGGCTCTGGGCGGCTGTAATCGTTCCGCGTCCGTCCGCAGTGCGGATATAATATACAGTCGGCAGCAGCGCAAGAAGCATCAGCAAAAGAAGCAGCAGCAGGGAAGCCAGATTGTCGCCGGTGGTTGCCGTACTGATATGGGAACCGATATAGGTAAAGCTGACAAACAGCCGGCACAAAAAGAGAATGACAAATAAATACGCGCAGTTGGTTTTTGTGTTCATGGCTGCTTTTCCTCCTCCTCCTGCTCAAATAAAGCCGGATTATACCGTTTTCGGCTCAAAACCCGCCAATCCCGGCGAATCAGCACATCACGCTGACCTTCTTTGCGCAGCGGGGAAACGGGCAGGGTAAAGGGGACACCCAGCGGGCTTTCGGAGCAGATATTCAAAAGCAGCACTCCTGCGCCTACAAAAATGCCGTATATGCCGAACATGCCGCCGACAATAATAAAGCCGAGCCGTAAAACACAGACCGGGTCCTGAATTTCGGAAATAACCGCGGAGGTAATGGCGGTCAGCGCCACGATAATCAGCATGGGCGCGGAAATCAGCTTGGCGGTCACCGCCGCATCGCCGATAATCAGCGCGCCGACAATGCTGACTGTATGTCCCACAGATTTGGGCATGCGCAGACCGGCCTCCCGCACAATTTCATAAATAATATGAATTACCAGGCTCTCTGCCATAATCGGAAACGGTGTTTGCTGCTTGGATGTGACGATATTATACATCACCGAATCGGGAATAATCTCCGGGTGATAGACCAGTATCGCCACATAAACGCCGGGCAGAAAGACACCGGTAATAAAAGACAGCAGCTTGATCATGCGCAGAAACAGCGCGTAATAAGGGCGTTTCAGGTAATCGTCCAGCGTATGAAAATTTTCTATAAACAGAAACGGCAAAATCAGCGCATGGGGTGTGCCGTCCACCAAAATGCCGATTTTCCCTTCGGTCAGCTTGGCGCAAAAAACATCCGGTCGCTCGGTCGAACCGACGCTTTGGAAAAAATGCCAGCCTTTCGGCTCTAAAAACGGCGCAAGGCAGCCCGAACCGGACACATTGTCTATTTCAATGGCGTGCAGGCGGCGCTTAACCTCCTCGAGCTTTGATGGCTCCACCCGCCCGCGCATATAGCAAACAACAATCTGCGTGCGGCTCGCCGTGCCTATGGTCAGGTTCTCCATACACAAATCACCGCCCGCCAGACGGCGGCGCAGCAGGGTGGCGTTGTCTTTATAGCTGTCCACAAACCCCTCGTGTGACCCCTGCTCCTGCATATTGCTCTGCGGGTCGGTTACAGCGTGTTTGGGGAAGCCCTGTACGCTGAACAGCAGAGCCCGGTCAACCCCATCGATAAACAGCAGCAGATTGCCGGTTAAAACCGCCTGCACCGCATCCTCAAGCGTCAGCACCTCGCCCTGCTGCACATTGGCGGAAACCCGATCCCGTATGTCCTCATACAGCGCAAGCGGCCGGTCAAAGTCGGCGGCGCGCGTACCGATGGGGTTGGTTACGCTCAGAAAAATTTCCTGATTGCTGCACATACCGTCCAGACAAACATAGACCGCGTCCCATCCGCCGATTTTGGTCTTTTTCATTTTGAAGTCAAAGCTGCTGGCAAAGGTTTTGTTTAAGGCAACCATATTGTCCGTCAGCGATTTTTGCAGCGGCGTGGTTTTTTCGGTATTTTTTACTTGTTTCAGCAAGCTCATAGCATCACCGCACATTCTTTTATCGTTCTCTCGCTATTTTTTGCGCGATCAAGAAAAAATATACACGGCTACGAGAAAAAGGAGGGGACAAACTATGGGTGTTGAAAAACGGAAGGAGAAAACAAAATGCTTATCACCGTATTGCGAACCGCGCTGCTGTATATATTGCTGACGCTGTTTATGCGCCTGATGGGCAAACGGCAGATCGGTCAGCTTCAGCCAGCCGAATTTGTGGTAACCATGCTCATGTCGGAAATCATTGCCATGCCCATTGAGGACCCGTCGCTGCCGCTGCTGAACTCGCTGGTCAGCGTGGCACTGCTGGCTGCGCTGGAAATTTTGCTGTCTGTACTTTGCATGAAAAGCGAGCGCTTCCGCAAAGGCGTACAGGGCAATGCGGTGGTTGTCATTCGCAAGGGGCAGCTGGATGTGGATAAACTGCGGCAGCTGCGGTTTACGCTGGACGATGTGTCGGAAGCGCTGCGCAAAAAGGATGTGTTTCATATTGAGGATGTGGAATACGCCATTGCCGAAACCGACGGTTCGCTGAGCGTGCTTCTGAAGGCGGAAAAGCAAACGCCCACCACCGGCGATTTGCGCCTTGCTGTCGAAAAAGCGGAGCTGCCGGTAACGGTGGTCGCGGACGGCAAAAAAATAGGCAGCGCCCTGTCCGGTATTTCCGTCAGCGACAGGGAAATTGACCGCCTGTTGAAACAGTCCGGCGTAAAAGCAGAGGATGTTCTGTTGATGACCGCCACGGAAAGCGGCAATACGCAGGTCATTCGGAAGGAGAAAAAACAATGAGGCGATTGTGGGTGGCAGCCGGGCTGTTACTGTGTATTTTTGGCGTGGTAGGGTTCGGCTGTTTCAGCGTATCCCGGCATTTGGCGTCGCTGCGGGCAGATGTGCAGAAACTGGACGAAGCCGCCGCGTTGGAGCAGCCGCTTTCGGACAGCTGCGAAGCGCTGCGCGCCGACTGGGCGCGTGCGCGAAAGGTGCTCTGCGTTTTTCTGGCGCATGAGCACACAGAGCCGGTCAGTCAGGAAATGGACTTATTGACCTTATACTGTGATACAAAACAGTATGACGAGGTTCGCGCCAGCTGCCGCCGCTGCCTCACCTATTTTGAGGATATGAAAACGGCGCAATGGCCACTGCTGGAAAATCTATTTTAGTGCTTTCTTTTTTGCCGGCGCTGTGGTATACTTTTGTCGGAATCTGTATAAACGGCGGGTGTTTTTATGACGGCGAAAGAGATTTTATCCAAAACCGACCATACGCTTCTGCGTCCGGATGCGACCTGGCAGCAAATCCAAACTGTGCTGGACGAGGGCATGGCTTTCGGTACCGCGTCGGTCTGTCTTCCGCCCTGTTTTGTCAAAGAGGCGGTATCGTATGTGACCGGCGCGCTGCCGATTTGCACAGTGATTGGTTTCCCGAACGGCTACGCCACCACCGCATCCAAATGTTTTGAAGCGGAGGACGCAGTAAAAAACGGTGCGGCGGAAATTGATATGGTCATACAGATTGGGCTTTTGAAAGAGGGCAAAGACGAAGCGCTCTTTCAGCAGATTAACGCGGTGCGCCAAAGCTGTGGTGAAAGTCTTTTAAAGGTGATTGTAGAAACCTGTATGCTGACCGAGGAGGAAAAAGTGCGCGTCTGCCGCGTGGTGGATGCCTCCGATGCGGAATATATCAAAACCAGCACCGGCTTTGCGGGAAGCGGCGCGGCGCTTGAAGACATTATATTATGGAAAAGCATGATTTGTCATGGTACCAAAATCAAAGCTGCCGGCGGGATTCGCACCCTGGCGGATGCCGGGGCGTTTTTGGCGGCGGGCGCTTCGCGAATCGGCGCATCGGCGCTGGTCTCCGAGGCGCGTGCAGCTGAAATGAAAAATCCGTCTGCCGAAAGATAACGCTGAAAGGAGTTTTCCCATGTTTATTCCCTCTTATCCAACCCCCCATATCAACGCAAAGCCCGGCGATTTTGCCGATACGGTGCTGATGCCCGGCGACCCGCTGCGCGCCAAATGGATTGCCGAAACCTTTTTATGTAATGCGGTGCCGGTCAACAATGTGCGGGGCGTGCAGGGCTATACCGGCTCTTATCGGGGAAGCCGGGTATCCGTCATGGCCAGCGGCATGGGGATGCCCTCGATGGGCATTTATGCCTATGAGCTGTTTACCACCTTCGGCGTCAAGCGCATTCTGCGGGTCGGCTCGGCGGGCGGTATTTCCGATAAGGTAGCGGTGCGGGATTTGGTGATTGCCCAGGGTGCCTGCACCAATTCCAATTTTATGAGCCAGTATCATTTGAACGGCACCTTTGCCCCGATTGCAAACTTTTCCCTGCTGCAAAAGGCGGCGGCAGTCTGCGAAGAAAAAGGCATTGCCTTTGCGGTGGGCAATTTGCTTTCCTCGGATACCTTTTATAACGATGATGAAGACCGTCCCGCTTATGATACCAGTGTCGGCATGTGGGGTAAAATGGGCGTGTTGGCGGTGGAAATGGAAGCGGCGGCGCTGTATGCCACGGCTGCCCGAACCGGTCGCGAGGCGCTGGCCATTTGCACCATTTCCGACCATCTGGTCACCGGCGAGGCGCTGGACGCGGCGGCACGGCAGGAGAGTTTTTCGGAAATGATAGAAACCGCTTTGGAAACCGCCCTGCGGCAAGAGGATGCGCAATGAAACCGGAGATTTTAGCCCCGGCTGGCGGAAAAGAACAATTGTTGGCGGCGGTGCGAAGCGGGGCGGACGCGGTGTATCTGGGCGCTTCGGCGTTCAATGCCAGACGGAACGCCGATAATTTTTCCGATGACGAGCTGTACGAAGCGGCAGCCTATTGCCGGGAACGCGGCGTGAAAGTCTACGCGGCGGTGAATATTTTAATCGGCGATACGGAGCTGCCCGCGCTGCGTTCGCTTGCCAAGCGTTTGTATGAAACCGGTATCGACGGCGTGATTATACAGGATTTGGCGGCGGCAAAGATTTTTCGCGACTGCTGCCCTGATTTGGCGCTGCACGCCTCCACCCAAATGACCATACATAACCGGGCGGGGCTGCGGGCGCTGGAGGAACTGGGGTTTTCCCGTTTCGTGCCGGCGCGGGAGCTGACCGGCGACGAAATCCGCCATTTGGCGCAAAGCACCGAAATGGAAACGGAAGTGTTTATCCACGGCGCGCTTTGCATGAGCGTGTCGGGTTGCTGTTACCTGTCGGCGATGCTGGGCGGCAGAAGCGGCAACCGGGGGCTTTGCGCCCAGGCGTGCCGCCTGAATTTTACCCATGACGGGCGGGAATACGCCCTTTCCTTAAAAGATTTATCTGCCCTGCGGCATATTGCCGCCCTGACCGAGGCAGGGGTGGATTCGCTGAAGATTGAGGGCAGAATGAAGCGGCCGGAATATGTGGCAGCTGCCGTTACCGCTTGTAAAAACGCCCGGGACGGCTTGCCCTATGACGAAGAGACGCTGCGGCGGGTGTTTTCCCGCAGCGGGTTTACCGATGGGTATTTGACCGGCAGACGGGATTTATCCATGTTCGGCGTGCGCACAAAAGAGGATGTGACCGCCGCCACCGAATCGGTTTTTGCCTCACTGCGGGAGCTGTACCGCAAAGAGCGTCCTGCCGTTTCTCTCTCTGCTTCCCTGACCGTTACTCCGGAGGAGAGCACGCTTTCTCTTTCGGATGGGGTGCATACGGTAAAAAGCCGTGGCGAGGGCGGACAAAGTCCCCGGCAGATGCCGCTGACAAAAGAGGGTGCGGCGCGGCAGATAGAAAAAACCGGCGGTACGCCTTATGTGATTGACCGGTTCGATTTTTCCAATTCTGATGGGCTGTACTTATCCGCTTCGGCGTGCAACCGGCTGCGGCGGGACGCGCTGGAACAGCTGTCATACCTGCGCCGCCAACCGCCCGAACGGGTGTTTATGGAAATGGAAGAACCGCTTGTGGCGCAAAGCCATACCTTTCGCGGGTACTATCTGCGCTTTTCGGCGGCAGAACAGTTTTTTGACGGGGATTACGAAAAGGCGTTTGTGCCGCTGGATGTGCTGCTGACCGAGCCGGAACGGTTTCGCCCCTTGTCGGACAAGCTGATTGCCGAATGTCCCGCGCTGGTCTTTCCTCTTTCGGAAGAAACGGTGCGGCAAAAGCTGTTGCGGCTGCGGGAATGGGGCTTTACCATGGGCAGCTGCGAGAACATCGGGCAGCTCATGCTGTTGCGCGAATGCGGGTTTGTGCCCTTCGGCGGTATGGGGCTGAACCTGCTGAATTCCCAAGCGGCGGAGGAATATCGTGCGCTGGGGCTTGCGGAAGGGACGGTATCCTTTGAAGCGGATGTACAGAAAATCCGCCGTTTGCAAACCGCCTTGCCGCTGACGGCGGTGGGGTACGGCTATCTGCCGCTGATGAAATACCGGGTCTGTCCGCTCCAAACAGCCAACGGCTGCGCCGGTTGCGGCGGACGGGGAGAGCTGATAGACAGAAAAGGCGTTGCGTTTACGGTAGCGTGCGAAAAGCGGCAGTTTTCCGTGTTATATAACATCGTACCGCTGGATGTGCTGGATCGGGATTTTTCCTTTGTTGAACATATACTCTTGTATTTCACCGGGGAATCCGCCGACGACTGCCGCCGTATTTATGCCAGCGCAAAAAAACGGCAAACCGCTGCTGCCGTTCATACCACCGGTTTGTATTACCGGGATTTGTTGTAAATTTGCCATATGCGCCGTTTCGGCGTTTGTTTGATCCGAAAGGAGACGGAGCCTGCGGGCTGTATATCTATGACTGAAATTTCATTTCTTGCAACTCCCATCGGCAAAATCGGCGTAGCTGCCGAGGAGGAGTTTATAACCAAGGTATTTTTTAAGATTGCCGATTTACCCGAGCAATGGCAGCGCGGCGACCAGAATCCGCTGCTGCGGGAAGCACAGGCGCAGATGGATGCGTACTTTGCAGGCAAGCTGCGGGAATTTGATTTACCGCTGTATGCGGAAATGTCTGATTTCTCCAAAGCGGTGCTGGAAGCAACATTGGAAATTCCCTATGGGCAGGTGACAACCTATGGCGATATGGCAAGGCGTTTGGGGAATCCCCACGCCGCGCGGGCTGTCGGCAGCGCACTGAACCGCAATCCGTTCCCTATCTTGATTCCCTGCCATCGGGTTGTCGGTTCTGCTGGTTCGCTGACAGGCTATGCAGGCGGATTGGAAAGCAAAAAATTCCTGCTGGAAATGGAAAAACAGTTTATGCAAAAGGAACCGGAGCGTTTATTATGAATTGTCAGCTTTGTCCCCGGCAATGCGGGGTAGACCGTGCCGCCGGACAGGTCGGATATTGCCGTATGGGAGCTACCATCATGGCAGCCCGCGCCGCGCTGCATTTTTGGGAAGAACCCTGTATCAGCGGCATCGGCGGTTCGGGCACGGTGTTTTTTAGCGGCTGCAATCTGCGGTGCATCTATTGCCAAAACCATGAAATCAGCACAGCGGGAAAGGGGTATCCCGTCACGCCGCAGCGTCTGCGTGAAATCTTTTATGAGCTGATAGAACAGGGCGCGGAGAATATTAATCTGGTTACGCCCACTCATTTTGTGCCGCAAATTGCCGAAGCCCTGCGTGAAAAGCTGCCTGTGCCGGTGATATATAACTGCGGCGGCTATGAAAGCGTAGAAACCTTGCGCCTTTTGGATGGACTGGTGGATATATATTTGCCGGATATGAAGTATTCTGATGCAAGTCTTGCCGCCCGGCTGTCCGCCGCGCCGGATTATCCCGAAGTGGCGGAACGCGCGATAGCGGAAATGTTTCGCCAAACCGGCGGTCAGGTGTATGACGGTCGAGGTAGGCTGCTCAGTGGGGTGCAGGTGCGCCATATGGTATTGCCCGGTTTTTTGGAAAATACCTATGGGGTGCTGGACTGGTTTTCTTCCCGCTACCGGAAGGCGGGGGTTGGCTTTAGCCTGATGAGCCAGTTTACACCGACTCCCGCCTGCCAATCGGAACCGACGCTGCGCCGCCGCCTTAACCCAGAGGAATATGAACGGGCGGTGGATTATATGTATTTATGCGGCATTACCACCGGTTTTGTGCAGGAGCTGTCCTCCGCCAACGAGGAATATATTCCCGCGTTTAACGGTATGGGAATTTTGCCAATCAGGAGAATCAAATAAGGGGGGAGCTTTATGAAAACATATCGAGCTGCTGTGGTGGGCTGCGGCAATATCAGCCGTTCCCATTTTGCGGCAATTGCCGCCTGTGAATATGCGCACCTCACAGCCGTATGCGATATACAGCCGCAGCGGGCAAAGGCCTGTGCTGAGAAATACGGCGCCGCGGCATATACCAATTTAAAAGACCTGCTGGCAGACGGCGCGGCGGATGTGGTGCATATCTGTACGCCGCACTATCTCCATGCCCCGCAGGCAATTGCCGCCCTTCAGAGCGGATGCCATGTGTTCTGTGAAAAACCCATGGCGATTCGCCTTGCCGATGCGCAGCGTATGGCGCAGGCAGCGCAGCAAAGCGGCAAAAAGCTGGGATTTTGCTTTCAGAACCGGTATAACGATGCTTCGGTGCAAATCAAGGAGCTGCTGGAAAGCGGGCAGTTCGGCAAGCTGTTGGGGCTTCGTGCCATTGTGCCCTGGGATCGGGATGCCGATTATTATCTTGCCGACCCGTGGCGGGGTAAAATTGATACCGAAGGCGGCGGGGTGCTGATCAACCAGGCGATTCATACGCTGGATTTGGCGCTTTGGTTCGCTTCTTCGCCGCTTGAGGCGGTCAGTGCGTCCATTTCCACCAAGCGTTTGGCGGACACCGTAGAAACCGAGGATACGGCGGACGCGCTGCTGGAATTTGAAAACGGCGCCCGCGCGGTATTTTTTGCAACGCTTTGCAATGCGGGCAACGACCCCATCGAATTGTCGCTGCGCTGTGAAAAGGGCGGCATTGTGTTGGCGCGTAACCTGCGCATCTGCCCGGCGGGCGAGGCGGAGCAGTCCTATGAAATCAACCGTCCCACAGGCAAAAAAAGCTACTGGGGCACAGGGCATTATGCCATTATTCATGACTTTTATGAAAGCCTTGTGCAGAATCGTCCCTTTGCGGTGGAAGCAGCCGAGGCGCTGCGCGTAACGGAGGCAGTAGAACGCATTTACCGCGCCGCCGGTCGACGCGAGCCGCATCCGCCGGTGCAGTTGTAACGCTGCGCTGTTTTTTGGCGATAAATAAACCTGTATTGTAAAAACGACCGTCCCGCCATCGCGGAGCCGGTCGTTTTTTACGGTCACTTTTTGCATTAGATATGATTTTAGCTGCTTTTTTAAAAGGAAAAGGTCGCCCACGGCGTTTGCGGTGGGCGACCGGTTGTTATGCACTTATTTGCGGTTCTTTTTCTCCGCTTTCAGGCGCTCTTTTTCAGCCTTTCTTTCGGCGAGCAAGCGCTCTTCTTCTTCGCGGGCAGCAAGCTCGGCTGCTTCGCTGCGCGCCTTAGCCTCTTCATACTGGGCAGAAATTTCATCCAAATGCTGATAGTTTTCCGCCTGTACCACCAGCCGTCTGGCGTTGATGAAGGGAGCGGCGGCATTGTTGAAGATTTCGTATTCTTTGTTCAAAGCGTTAATCTGCTTTTTCACATCTTTGCGTTCCGCCTGCAGGGATTTGATGGTGGCCTTCATATCGTCGGTCGGCTGATGTCCCTTTCTCAGCTCGTTCAAATCTTTAAAGGCGTTGGTGATGGCAAGATCCAGCTCGTCATCTCTGGCAAACAGCGTATCAAAACGGGACATGTCGAACTCTTCAATGCCGTTCGGGTAGTGCTTCAGCGCCAGCTTTTTCGCTTTTACAGCGGTTTTTGCTTCCTGAATGGCTTCTTTTCTGCGCATGCGCTCCATTTTGGTTTCTTTCGACATGGCTTTTGCCGCTTCCACGGCGCTCTCGTCCGCATCGTAAACGCTGCTGTAGCCTTTCAGATAGGTCTGCTGCGCCATTTGCAAACGCATCTGCATATCTTCCTGCTCAAACTTATGCAGTTCATCAACCACAAAGCGGCAAATCTCCAATTCACGGTTGTGGGCGCGGGCTGCTTTCTGCGCCTTTTTCACCGCTTTCTTTTCCTCTTTGGTCTTTGCGATTTTCTTTTGTTCAGACCAGTATTTTTTGCTTACATCAGCAGGCTCCTGTTTGACGTATTCCTCGGCGTGGTTAATGATGTCCACCGCTTCGACAATGGTTTTATCCTCCAGTATGCCGTTGCCGTAATCCTCGAACATGGCGCGGATTTTCAAGACACGGACAATGCCTTCCTGGGTGGTTTCCTTTAAGTCATAGAAGAACAGCGGAATCAGGTTCAGCGTTGCGCCCAGACCGGCGAACAGAATCAATGCGGCAATAATGCGGTCAAAAGCCGCCGGTTCATACAAAATATCATACGGGTTCGCGTAGCCGTTGTTTTTGTTGATTCCCAGCGCCTCATACAGGGCGGGCAGCACGCCGCTGGTGAGCATGGTAACAATGCTGCCGATTAAGCCTACCGCAGCGAACATACCGTCAATCCGCTCACCGGTGCGCCAATGCTGGTAATCGCGGATATCCGCCTGAATGCCGGGGTTGAAAATCAGGGCGAAGGAACCGGCGAAGTAGTTCAGCCAGAAGCAAATTGCCACATACCAAAGCGATTCACGCGCGGGGTAAATCATTAAAATAAAGACAATGTTCAAAACATTAGAGGCAATCAGCACCCAGCGTTTGCCCATTTTGCGGACCAGGAACGGGGCGCATAGCATGCCCCAGAACGAGGCGTTGCCGACAATCAGCGTTATCAATGAATACTGCCCGTCGGTGCAAAGGTCCTGATAGTTGTACAGCCATTGCAGAATATTGCCCTGGGCGCCTTCCAAAAAGCCAATCCAGCCGGAAAGGGAGATAATCCAGAAGTATTTGTTCTTGGCAACGGCTTTCAGCGCGGTAAAAAAGCCAATCTTAATTGTATGGGTTTTGGCCTGTACAATTTTTTCCTGGGTGTTGGCATAGACGATGATGGACAGCACAATGCCCAGTATGGCAATGGGCGGGAAGGCAATGCGGTACAGCTTTAAGTCATACAAATTCCCTTCCGTGAACGCGCCCGCCAGAAGAGGCATCACCGCGTTGATGATAGAGGGTGCCAGAGAATAGAAAATAGCCTTGATTGCCGTTACATCGGTGCGCTCAATCGTATTCGGCGAAAGCACATAAATCAGCGATTCATATGCATCATAGAAAAAGCTGTAAAAGAACATCAGCGCAGTCGAAAAGAAAAAGACCGTCAGACATTTTGTGATATACCCCATGCCTTCATAGGGCATATATACAAACAGCACGCAGAGTACGGCGGCCGGAATGCCCATGCTGATTAAGTAAGGCCGGTACTTGCCTGCGCGATTTCGCACATTGTCTACAATATTCGCCCTGAGCGCTGTAAAAGGTATGTTAATCAGCGATGCGATAACATACATAATGTACAAATCTGAGGGCTGAATACCGATGGTATTGCCCAGAAAAAGACTGGTCGCCGTTAAGGTTATGTAGTTGTACATGCAGGTGACCAGATAAATTCCGTTACCGCCGAGGGAATAGGCTAGAATTTCACGGAAATTCATATAGCGGCCTGTGGGAGGTCTGTTCCAGTAGACCTTTACATCAGTCAATTTGTCCTTGACCTGCTGTAATTGTATCATTTGCAACATTCCTTTCTGTAGGTCTTCTACCCACTCCCGCAATTATAACATAAAAAGCTCCGTAAAACCAATACTTTTTATTGCAAAAGCTATTTTTGTAAGTTCTGCACAAGGAAAAGCGCAAAAAATTGGTTATCTCCCCAAAAAGCCGGAGGAAAAGCCGAATAAATCAATATAAATATTTATGCTTTGACATTCCGCTTGCCGCTATGCTCATTTGCTCATCTGTGTCTTTTTTTCAGTGCAGAAGGCGGGAATTTGCACAAATTTTGGTGATAAGAGAGAAAAATGCCGCATGAGTATTTCCCTCTTTTAGATGAATTATATAAATTTTCCGTTTTAAAACAGATTGTTTTTCTGTTGTGGCTTTTTAGCGCGTCCCATTCTGAATGGAATGCTTGTTTTATTCAAAAAACACCCGGCGGCGTTGTTGAATAATTTTTATTATAGAATGTATTTCTTTAATTATATAGGTTGACAGGGCTTGCGCAAGGTGGTAGAATACAATACTGACTTTAGAATGGATATCTGTTCGCTTGTGTAAAAAGCGCCGGGTGCCCCGCAGCGCGGAAAACGGGGCACCAAGGCGTCTTCAACGCAGGTGCGATACCGGAACGGAGTGATGTGTACATGGTCAAAGTGAAACCAGTAAGCCAGGGCAAAACCACCCGTATGAGCTTCGGCAAAATTTCCGAGGTCATGCAGATGCCCAACCTCATCGAGGTGCAGAAGCGCTCGTACCAGTGGTTCTTGGACGAAGGTCTGAAAGAGGTCTTCCGCGACAGCGCCGATATTACCGACTATTCGGGAAATCTGGTTCTGCGTTTTATCAGCTACCGCCTGGATGAAGAGCCGAAGTACAGTGTAAAAGAGTGCAAGGAGCGCGACGCGACCTATGCGGCGACCATGCATGTGCTGGCGCGGCTTCAGAACAAAGCGACCGGCGAAATCAAGGAAAACGAGATTAAAATGGGCTCGTTCCCGATTATGACCGAAAGCGGCACCTTTGTTATCAATGGCGCCGAGCGCGTCATCATTTCCCAATTGGTGCGTTCCCCCGGCGTTTATTACGGCATGAGCCGGGACAAGACCGGCAAAAAGCTGTTCAGCACCACCGTCATTCCCAACCGCGGCGCCTGGCTGGAATATGAATCGGATCAAAACGATATTTTCTATGTTCGTATTGATAAGAACCGCAAAATTCTGATTACCACGCTGATCCGTGCGCTGGGTCTGAGTTCCAACGCCGAGATTGACGAGTTCTTCGGCTATGACGCCAGAATCCGTGCCACGCTGGATAAGGATACCACGCAAAACTCCGCAGAAGCGCTTTTGGAAGTTTATAAAAAACTCCGTCCCGGCGAACCGCCCACATTGGATTCCGCAAAGTCCCATTTGGACGCGCTCTTTTTTGATGAGCACCGTTATGACCTTTCGCGGGTCGGTCGTTATAAATACAATAAAAAGCTCGGTATTTCCGACCGCTTAAAAGGCAACGTCCTGGCGGAGACGGTTGTTTCCCCGGAAACCGGTGAAATTCTGGCAGAGGCCGGCGAAAAAATTTCCAAGCAGAAGGCCTATGAAATCGAGCAGGCGGGCGTATCGGTCGCCTATGTGGACATGGACGGCAAGAAGATTAAAGTGCTGTCCAACGGTATGGTGGACGCCGCCCCCTATCTGCCCCAGTTCGCGGAAGATGAGCTGCTGGAGCTTGGCGTCAAAGAAAAGGTCAAGTATGTTGTCCTGCGCGAAATACTGGATACCTGCGGTGATGATAAAGACGCGCTTGCCGATGCCATCCGCGCGCGTATCGGCGAGCTGATTCCCAAAACCATTACCGTGGACGATATTATGGCTACCATCAACTATTTGAACTGTCTGGCGGAGGATGTGGGGCATATCGATGATATCGACCACTTGGGCAACCGCCGCGTGCGTTCGGTGGGCGAGCTTCTGCAAAACCAGTACCGGATTGGTTTTGCCCGGATGGAACGGGTGATCAAAGAGCGGATGTCCCTGCAAAGCCAGGAGCCCGAAAAAGTAACACCTGCGGATTTGATTAATATTCGCCCCGTGGTTGCCGCGATTAAAGAGTTTTTCGGTTCCTCTCCGCTTTCTCAGTTTATGGACCAGGCGAACCCGCTGGCGGAATTAACCCATAAACGGCGTATTTCCGCGCTGGGTCCCGGCGGTCTTTCCCGTGACCGCGCCGGATTTGAGGTGCGCGATGTGCACTACAGCCATTACGGCAGAATGTGCCCCATTGAAACCCCGGAAGGACCGAACATCGGTCTGATTTCCTATCTGGCGACTTTTGCGCGCATCAACCAGTACGGCTTTATCGAAGCGCCCTTCCGCCGGGTGGACAAAACCACCGGTAAGGTGCTGGACGAAGTCGATTATATGACCGCTGATGTGGAGGACGAGTTCTTTGTGGCGCAGGCGAACGAGCCGCTGGACGAAAACAATCATTTCGCCAACAGCAAGGTTACCGTCCGTTACCGCGATGAGTTTCGCGAGGTCGAGCGAACCGTACCCGATTATATGGATGTTTCGCCCAAGATGGTTGTTTCCGTTGCTACAGCAATGATTCCTTTCCTTGAAAACGACGACGCCAACCGCGCTCTGATGGGCTCGAACATGCAGAAGCAGGCCGTGCCGCTTTTGAAAACCGAGGCGCCCATTGTGGGCACCGGTATGGAATACAAGGCGGCGGTTGACTCCGGTGTTGTCATTGTTGCCAAACACGCCGGCGTGGTGACCAAGGTCAGCGCCGATAATATTGAAATTCTGACCGACAGCGGCAGAACCGACAGCTATGAACTGATTAAGTTCATGCGTTCCAATCAGGGGACCTGCGTCAACCAGCGTCCCATTGTTTCCGCTGGTGACCGGGTGGAAGAGGGGCAGGTCATTGCGGATGGTCCCGCTACCGACGGCGGCGAGGTCGCGCTGGGTAAAAACGCGCTGATTGGTTTTATGACCTGGGAAGGCTATAACTACGAGGACGCGGTTCTGATTAACGAAAAACTCGTCCGCGACGATGTATATACCTCGATTCATATTGAAGAATATTCCTCCGAAGCCCGGGAAACCAAGCTCGGCTCCGAAGAGATTACCCGCGATATCCCCAATGTGGGCGATGACGCGCTGAAAGATTTGGACGAAAACGGTATTATCCGCGTGGGTGCGGAAGTAACCGCCGGCGACATTCTGGTGGGCAAGGTAACCCCCAAGGGCGAAACCGAGCTGACCGCCGAAGAGCGCCTGCTGCGCGCCATTTTCGGCGAAAAGGCCAGAGAAGTGCGCGATACTTCGCTGCGTGTGCCCCACGGCGAATACGGCGTGATTGTCAATGTGGAAGTATTCACCCGCGCCAACAGCGAAGAGCTCAGCCCCGGTGTCAATAAGGTTGTCCGCGTTTATATTGCTCAGAAGAGAAAACTTTCCGTCGGTGATAAAATGGCGGGTCGTCATGGCAACAAGGGCGTTGTTTCCCGCATTCTTCCCCAGGAGGATATGCCTTTCCTGGCAGACGGTACACCTCTGGATATTGTGCTGAACCCGCTGGGCGTTCCCTCCCGTATGAACATCGGTCAGGTTTTGGAGGTGCATCTCGGTTATGCCGCCAGAGCCCTGGGCTGGAAAGTGATGACGCCGGTATTCGACGGTGCGCATGAAAGCGATATCCGCGATGCGCTTGAGCAGGCAGGTCTTTCCCCGGACGGCAAGAGCGTGCTGTACGACGGTCGTACCGGCAGAAAGTTTGACAACCGCATTACCGTCGGTGTAATGTACTTCTTAAAACTGCACCATCTGGTTGACGATAAAATTCATGCCCGTTCCACGGGTCCCTATTCGCTGGTTACCCAGCAGCCTCTGGGCGGTAAAGCCCAGTTCGGCGGTCAGCGTTTCGGCGAAATGGAAGTGTGGGCGCTGGAGGCCTACGGCGCCGCTTATACCTTACAGGAAATCCTGACCGTGAAATCCGACGATGTGGTTGGTCGCGTCAAGACCTATGAAGCCATTGTAAAAGGGCAGAATGTGCCCAAGCCCGGTATTCCCGAATCCTTTAAGGTGCTGGTCAAGGAGCTTCAGGCTTTGGGGCTGGATATTAAGGTTCTGGATGAGAACCAGGAGGAGATCGACCTGAAGCAGGATTATGATGACGAAGAGGGCGCGGCAGAGGTGCTGACCGATGATGAGGCCTTCTCCGTGAAGAACGATATCGGCGAAGAGGACGGCTACGCCGTGGAAGACGCCGAAGCGTATCTTGACGATTACAACGACGACGCGGAAGATGATTTTATTGCTTCCGGCGACGATGGTGATTTTTCAGACGATGAATTTGCAAGTGATTCAATGGATTTTTGATTCTTCCCATGACCACCGATTCTGTATAAAGAAAGAAGGAATTGTCATTGCTTAATGAGAGCAACTATAACGAACTGCATTTTGAATCCATAAAAATCGGACTGGCGTCGCCTGAAACCATTCGGGCGTGGTCATACGGCGAGGTAAAAAAACCCGAAACCATCAATTACCGCACCTTGAAGCCGGAGCGGGACGGTCTGTTCTGCGAACGGATTTTCGGACCTACCAAGGACTGGGAGTGCCACTGCGGTAAATATAAACGCATTCGCTTCAAAGGCAGAACCTGTGAGCGCTGCGGCGTTAAGATTACCCGCGCTAAGGTGCGCCGCGAGCGCATGGGGCATATTGAGCTTGCCTGTCCGGTTTCCCATATCTGGTATTTTAAGGGTATTCCCTCCCGTATGGGGCTGGTGCTGGATATTTCCCCCAGAGATTTGGAAAAGGTATTATATTTCTCCCGTTATATTGTAATCGATCCCGGCGAAACCCCGCTGGAAAAATATCAGATTCTTCAGGATACCGAATATGAAGATATGATTGAAAAATACGACTCCGGCTCGTTTAAGGCGGGCATGGGTGCAGAGGCAATTAAGGAGCTGCTTGCCGAGATTGATGTGCCCGCGCTCTGTGACCAGCTGAAAGAGGAGTTCGCGGAGGCTTCCGGTCAAAAGAAAACCCGCTTGTTAAAGCGGCTGGAGGTACTGGAGGCGTTCCGTGCATCAGGCAACCGTCCGGAGTGGATGGTGCTGGATGTTTTGCCTGTCATTCCCCCCGATATCCGCCCGCTTGTGCAATTGGACGGCGGTCGTTTTGCCGCTTCCGATTTGAACGAACTGTATCGCCGCGTGATTAACCGCAACAACCGCTTGAAAAAGCTGCTGGAGCTGGGCGCACCGGAAATTATTGTGCGCAATGAAAAAAGAATGCTTCAGGAGGCGGTTGACGCGCTGATTGACAACGGTCGCCGCGGTCGTCCGGTTACCGGTTCCAATAACCGCCCCTTAAAATCCCTTTCCGATATGCTGAAAGGTAAACAGGGTCGGTTCCGTCAGAACCTGCTGGGCAAGCGTGTGGACTATTCCGGCCGTTCAGTTATCGTTGTCGGTCCCGAACTGAAAATTTATCAGTGCGGTCTGCCCAAGGAGATGGCGCTGGAGCTGTTCAAACCCTTTGTCATGAAGCGCCTGGTGGAATTGGATATTTCTAAAAACATTAAAAGCGCCCGTAAAATGGTTGACCGGGCAGGCACCGAGGTTTGGGACGCGCTGGAAGTGGTCATCAAGGACCACCCCGTGCTGCTGAACCGCGCGCCGACCCTGCACCGTCTGGGTATTCAGGCGTTTGAGCCGGTATTGGTCGAAGGTCGTGCCATTAAGCTGCATCCGCTGGTTTGTACCGCGTTCAACGCAGACTTTGACGGCGATCAGATGGCGGTTCATGTGCCCATTTCCGCTGAGGCGCAGGCGGAAGCCCGCTTCCTGATGCTGGCAGCCAACAACCTGCTGAAGCCCTCCGACGGTAAGCCTGTTACCGTTCCTACACAGGACATGGTTTTGGGTTCGTATTATCTGACCTTGGTACGCGAAAACGCAAAAGGCTCCTGTAAGCTGCCCGAAAACGCGCTGAATGCCTATCGCAGCGTGGATGAAGCGGTGATGGCGTATGATGAGGGCGATTTGGATTTGCATGCGCCGATCCGTGTGCGCATGAGCAAGGTGCTTGACGGAAAAACCGTGACCGGTCTGGTAGAAACCACGCTTGGTCGTATCATCTTTAACCGTCCGATTCCGCAGGACTTGGGGCTTGTGGATCGCAGCGACCCTGCCAATGCCCTGAAATTGGAAGTAGAATTCCTTGTAAATAAAAAACAACTGGGTAAAATTATAGAAAAGACCATTAAAGTACACGGTCTTTCCATCGCCGCAGATGTATTGGATAAAATCAAGGCACAGGGCTATAAGTATTCCACCATCAGCGGTATCACTGTAGCTGTTTGTGATGCTACCATTCCTGAAAAGAAGAAAGATTATCTGGCGGAAGCCGAGCGCACCATTGATGAAATCAATAAAGGCTACCGCCGTGGTTTCTACAGCGACAAGGATCGTTCCAAACACTCCATTGCCGCCTGGGAGGAATGCACCAAAAAGGTTTCTGCCGAGCTGACCACCAGTCTGGATCACGACAATCCCATTTATATGATGGTCGATTCCGGCGCCCGCGGCAGTACCTCCCAGCTGAACCAGCTGGCCGGTATGCGCGGTCTGATTGCCAATACCGCCGGTAAGGTTATCGAAATTCCCATTCGTTCCAACTACCGCGAAGGTCTGAACGTTTTGGAATACTTCATCTCCTCCCGCGGCGCCCGCAAAGGCTTGGCGGATACGGCGCTTCGGACCGCCGACTCCGGTTACCTGACCCGCCGTCTGGTGGATGTTTCTCAGGATGTTATTGTGCGGGAAGAGGACTGCCACTGCCACGAAGGTTTGCTGATTACCGATATTTACGGCGATGAGGACGAGGTGATTGAGCCGTTCGCCGAGCGTCTGGTGGGCAGATACCTGCTGGAGCCGCTGACCGATGAAAACGGCGAAGTCATTATGGGCACCGACCGTATGATGACCGACGCCGATGCCGAGCGCATTGTGGCGGCGGGCATTAAGCAGGCGGTGATTCGTTCGCCCCTGACCTGCGAAACCGTTCACGGTGTCTGCATGAAGTGCTACGGCAACAACCTGGCAACCGGTTCCCCCGTAACAGTGGGCGAAGCGGTCGGTATTTTCGCCGCCCAGTCCATCGGTGAGCCCGGTACCCAGCTGACCATGCGTACCTTCCACACCGGCGGTGTTACCTCCACATCCGATATTACCCAGGGTCTTCCCCGTGTTGAGGAACTGTTTGAGGCGAGAAAACCGAAAACACTGGCCATTCTTTCCCGTATTTCCGGTACGGTTTCCTTTGAGGAGATTAAAAAGAGCAACCATGTGGTGGTCACCAATTCCGAGCAGCAGGAAAAATATCTGATTCCCTACGGCTTCCGTATTTCGGTGAACGAGGGCGATTATATCGAAAAGGGCACCTGCGTCACCGAAGGTTCGCTGAACCCGCACGATGTACTGGAAGTGCTGGGCGTCAGCGCGGTGCAGGATTACCTGATTCGCGAGGTGCAGCGCGTGTACCGGGTACAGGGCGTTGATATCAACGATAAGCATATTGAAGTTATCGTTCGCCAGATGCTCAAAAAGGTGCGCGTTCTGGACGAAGGCTCTACCGAACTTCTGACCGGTTCCGTTGTGGATAAGTCCGATTACAAAGTGGCAGAGGAAGCGGCCAGAAAACGCTGCGAAGAGAGCGGCGAGGAATTCGTGCCCGCTCAGGTGGAGCCGGTGCTGCTGGGTATCACCAAAGCGTCTCTGGCGACCGAATCCTTCCTGTCCGCCGCATCCTTCCAGGAAACCACCAAGGTGCTGACCGACGCCGCCATCAAAGGCAAAACCGACCATTTGCTGGGGCTGAAGGAAAATGTTATTATCGGTAAGCTTCTGCCCTCCGGCACCGGTATGAAATGCTACAGCGATGTGCAGATTGTGCCCACTGCCGCTTCTGCCGAGGCGTATGAGCAGCAGCCCGAAGAAGCTTCCGCTGAACCGGCAGACGAGCAGGAAATGGACAGCACCGAAGAAACGGATTGATAGAGGCATCATTATCCCGCTGCACGGCAGCGTGGCGCTCCCGTATTGAAAAAAAGTGTTGACACAGCAAGTCAACCATGGTAAAATAACACTCTGTAAGGCTGTTTTTGCGTCTTTTTCTGCAAAAACAGCCTGTGTGTGGGTATAAAGGCTCGTCCTTTTACTATATTTTTATGATTTTTGAGGAAAGGAGGAAGAAGTTTGCCTACCTTTAACCAACTTGTTCGCAACGGCAGACAGGTCAATGTCAAAAAGTCCAAGGCGCCCGCGCTCGGTAAAGGTCTGAACTCTCACAAAAACATTGTAACGGATCACAACTCTCCGCAGAAGAGAGGCGTTTGCACCGTTGTTAAGACCGATACCCCCAAAAAGCCGAACTCCGCTCTGCGTAAACTTGCCAGAGTTCGCCTGACCAACGGAATCGAGGTTTCTGCTTACATTCCCGGCGTCGGACACAACTTGCAGGAGCACAGCGTCGTTCTCATCAGAGGCGGCCGTGTGAAGGACCTGCCCGGTGTGCGTTACCACATCATCAGAGGCACGCTGGATACCCAGGGTGTTTCCGGTCGTATGCAGGCTCGCTCCAAATACGGCGCGAAGCGTCCGAAAGCAGGCAAAAAATAAGTTTTGCCGCTTTATCACTCGACAATCTTCTTGCAGGCGGAGCGAAAGCTCTCCCATGGTAAGGTTTATATATATATGTATAGGCCTGCCTTGGCGCCACGGGATTTTGTCACTCGAGTACCTATGATATCATTTTTATGAAGGAGGGAAGCGAAGTGCCAAGAAGAGGCCAGATTGCAAAACGCGATGTTTTGCCCGATCCGCTTTACAACTCAAAACTTGTTACCCGTCTGATTAACAGCGTTATGTATGACGGAAAAAAGGGCGTTGCCCAGAGAATTGTCTATGATGCGTTCAGCATCATCAGAGAAAAAACCGGCAAGGACCCGTTGGAAGTCTTTGAAGCCGCTATGGAAAATGTCATGCCTTTGCTTGAGGTAAAGGCGCGCCGTGTGGGCGGTTCCACCTATCAGGTGCCCATGGATGTGCGTCCCGAAAGACGCCAGACCTTAGGTCTTAGATGGATCACCCTGTATGCCCGTCAGCGTTCCGAAAGAACCATGAAAGAAAGACTGGCAAACGAAATCATCGACGCCATGAACCAGACCGGCTCCGCGTTCAAAAAACGCGAAGATACCCACAAAATGGCAGAAGCCAACAAGGCGTTTGCTCATTTCCGCTGGTAAGCGGTTTCATCATTCGATTCTATTTTATTGGAGGTTATTATGCCAAGACAGGTATCCCTTGAGCTGACGAGAAACATTGGTATCATGGCTCATATCGACGCCGGTAAGACAACCACAACCGAGCGTATTCTTTATTACACAGGTATAAACCATAAAATAGGCGAAACGCATGACGGAACGGCTACCATGGACTGGATGGCGCAGGAGCAGGAGCGCGGTATTACCATTACTTCCGCTGCTACCACCTGTTTCTGGAAAAACCATCGTATCAATATTATCGACACTCCCGGTCACGTGGATTTCACCGTAGAGGTGCAGCGCTCCCTGCGCGTTCTGGACGGTTCCGTTACCGTTCTTTGTGCCAAGGGCGGCGTTGAGCCCCAGTCCGAAACGGTTTGGCGCCAGGCGGACGAATACAAGGTTCCCCGCATGGTCTATGTCAACAAAATGGACATTATGGGCGCAAACTTCTACAATGTGCTGGATATGATGAAGGACAGGCTCAAATGCAACGCTGTTCCGATTCAGCTGCCCATCGGCGCCGAGAGCGATTTTAAGGGAATTATCGATCTGGTGGAAATGAACGCCACCATGTATCTTGACGACAAGGGCGAAAAGACCGAGGTCGTCGATATTCCCGATGACATGAAAGAGCTTGCGCAGAAATATCACGATGAACTGATTGAGCATGTCGCCGAACAGGACGATGCGCTGTTGGAAAAATATTTTAACGGCGAAGAGCTCACAATCGATGAAATCAAGTCATGTATTCGCAAATCCACTTTGGCGAATAATATGGTGCCCGTTACCTGCGGTACTTCCTATCGCAACAAGGGCGTTCAAAAGCTGTTAGACGCCATTGTGGACTATATGCCTGCTCCCACGGATGTGGAATCCATCCGCGGCACCAACCCCGATACCGGCGAAGAGGAAGTGCGCCATCCCGCCGATGACGAACCCTTCTCCGCGTTGGCGTTCAAGATTGCCACTGACCCCTTTGTGGGCAAGCTGTGCTTCTTCCGCGTCTATTCCGGTATCGCCCAGTCAGGTACAACGGTTTACAATTCAACCAAAGATAAATCCGAACGGCTCGGACGCATTTTGCAGATGCACGCCAACCACCGGCAGGATATTGAATGCTGCTACGCGGGCGACATTGCCGCTGTTGTGGGTGTGAAAAACACCACCACCGGCGACACCTTCTGCGATGAAAAGCATCCGATTATTCTCGAGTCGATGAACTTCCCGGATCCGGTTATCCGCGTCGCCATCGAACCGAAGACCAAAGCCGGTCAGGAAAAAATGGGCATTGCCCTTCAGAAGCTTGCCGAAGAAGATCCCACCTTCAAATGCTTTACCGACGAAGAAACCGGTCAGACTATCATCGCCGGCATGGGTGAGCTGCATCTGGAAATCATTGTGGATCGTCTTTTGCGCGAATTTAAGGTGGAAGCCAATGTGGGCAAGCCCCAGGTTGCTTACCGCGAAACCATCACCAAAGAGGCAACAACCGATACCAAATATGCCCGTCAGTCCGGCGGTCACGGTCAGTACGGTCATGTTAAAATCAAAATCGAGCCCAACCCCGAAAAGGGCTTCGAGTTTGTCAACGCCATTGTCGGCGGCGTGATTCCCAAGGAATTTATTCCTGCGGTTGAAGCCGGTGTCAAAGGCGCCATGCAGACCGGCGTTCTGGCTGGCTACAATGTCGTTGATGTAAAGGTTACGCTCTACGACGGTTCATACCATGAGGTTGACTCCTCTGAAATGGCGTTTAAGATTGCCGGTTCCATGGCATTTAAAGACGCTATGGCAAAGGCCGCTCCGGTATTGATGGAGCCGGTTATGAAGGTTTCCATCATTGTGCCCGACGATTACCTCGGCGATGTTTACGGCGACGTCAACAGCCGCCGCGGTTCGATTATCGACACCGAAACCCGCGTCGGCGCTACGCAGATTAACGCAAACATTCCGCTTTCCAATATGTTCGGCTATGCGACCGACCTTCGTTCCAAAACCCAGGGACGCGGTCAGTATGTGATGGAGCCCAGCCATTACGCGCAGGTGCCCAAGTCCATTGCCGAGGGCATTATCGGAAGCCGCGCGAAAAACTGATTATTTTCAAATTAGCTATTGAAATTTCTGCCACTATTTGCTACAATGTAGTGGAATCAATTTGTACAAACAAGGAGGATTATTTCCAATGGCAAAAGAACATTTTAACCGAACCAAACCCCATGTTAACATTGGTACCATTGGTCACGTTGACCATGGTAAAACCACGCTGACTGCTGCGATCACCAAAACCCTCGCAATGAAGGGCGAAGCTAAGTTTGTTGATTATGCGAATATCGATAAAGCTCCCGAAGAGAGAGAGCGCGGCATCACCATCAATACCGCTCACGTTGAGTATGAAACTGCAACCAGACACTATGCCCACGTTGACTGCCCCGGTCATGCTGACTATATCAAAAACATGATTACCGGTGCTGCGCAGATGGACGGCGCGATTCTGGTTATCGCCGCTACCGACGGCCCCATGGCTCAGACCAAAGAGCACCTGCTGCTTGCCCGTCAGGTAGGCGTGCCCTATATCGTTGTTTTCCTGAACAAATGCGATCAGGTTGACGATCCCGAGCTCATTGAGCTGGTTGAAATGGAAGTCCGCGAAACTCTTGACGAGTACGAATTCCCCGGCGACGACACCCCGATCATCAAGGGTTCTGCTCTGAAGGCTCTTGAGTACAACGGCGACGATGTCAACGCCCCTGAGCTTGCCTGCATTTGGGAGCTGATGGATGCAGTTGACACCTATATCCCCACTCCTGACCGTAAAGCCGACCTGCCTTTCCTTATGCCTGTTGAAGACGTATTCACGATTACCGGTCGTGGTACGGTTGCTACCGGCAGAGTGGAGCGCGGTCAGCTGAAAACTTCTGAGGAAGTTGAAATCGTCGGTTTGACCGATGAAAAGAGAAAGACTGTTGTTACCGGTATCGAAATGTTCCGCAAAATCCTTGATTACGCGGAAGCCGGCGATAACATCGGCGCTTTGCTTCGTGGTATTCAGAGAACCGAGATTGAACGTGGACAGGTTCTTGCTAAACCCGGCTCCATTCATCCCCACACCAAATTCAGCGGTCAGGTTTACGTCCTGACTAAGGATGAAGGCGGCCGTCACACCCCGTTCTTCAACAACTATCGCCCGCAGTTCTATTTCAGAACTACCGACGTTACCGGCACCATCACCCTGCCCGAAGGCACCGAGATGTGCATGCCCGGCGACAACGTTGTTATGGATGTTGAGCTGATCACCCCCATCGCCATCGAAGAAGGTCTTCGTTTCGCGATTCGTGAAGGCGGCAGAACCGTTGGTTCCGGCGTTGTTACCAAAATCAACGAATAATCGTTAGTGTCCAAACACAGCAGGGTATCCCTTTCGGGATACCCTGTTTTTATGGTTCTCTGCCCACCGTCAGGGCGCTCCGGAAAATGTTGTTTCGCGCAGAAATGAGAAAAAATGACCGTGCATTCCGGAAAAGATGGCTTAAATTTTTTGGAATAGGCGGCGTTTTTGCGGCGGCAGGATGGGTTTGTCGATTTTACGCGGATATTTTGCTATTTTTTTCTTTACAACCGTTCGGCAATATTATATAATATTCTAAATATCGGCAGAAAGGGAAAAATAGATGAAAAGAAAACGATTTTCCATTATCATTTTTGCTGTTGTTGTGGTTCTTGTATTGGCGGCAGCTGCCGGGACCCTGGGTTTTAAAAGCTATTATAAAGCATCCGAAACGCCTGTCAGCCTGGGGCTGAGCGAAAAGGTGGATTCCTTTATCATGCCGGTTCGGCTGATTGCTCATCGTGGTTTTTCGGGGCTGGCGCCGGAGAACACCGTTCCCGCTGTTAAAGCGGCGGCGGACGCGGATTATGACGGCTGTGAATTTGATATTCGTCTGACCTCTGACGGGCAATGGGTCGTTCTGCATGATAACGATGTCAGCCGCATGACCGATGGCGAAGGGCTGGTCAGCGAGATGACACTGGAGCAGGTACGCGCTCTGCGCATTGACGCGGGCAACAATGTCATACAATATCCGGATGAGCAGGTGCCTACACTGGAGGAAATGCTGAAAGCCTGCGTGGATTACGGTATTGCTCCCGTGATTGAAATCAAAACCGAAGACGGTCAGGAGCCGGATTATGCGTATCTGGCCGGCTTGATTCGCGGTATGGGTTTTGCGGATGCGCGGATTCTCTCTTTTGATATGGACGCGCTGACCGGTTTAAAGGAATACTTGCCGGACGGCGCATATTGGTTCCTGACCTCCAAAGTTACAACCCAGCAGATTCAGCTGTGTGTGCAGAACGGTGTGCAGGGAATCGGCTTTAACGCCTCCCGCAAAAGCAACCTGCGGTATATTGATAATATTGCGGATGAGGGGCTGGTTGTATCTGCCTGGACCGTGGACAATATTCATCTTTTGGATCGTTTGTATGACAAGGGCGTATTTTATATTACAACCAATATGATTTATCCCGTGTAAGGCGGAAAGGATGGCGAGCATGACAGAATATACAAAATTGGCGGAGCTGTTGTTTCCGCAAATAGAAAAAACACCGGCGGATTGCGAAGCGCAGTATCCGCCCCGCGCCTTGCCGGAGGGGGCAAAGGTGACCCGTTTCGCGCCGTCCCCCACGGGATTTATGCACTTGGGGAATCTGTTTTCCTGTTTTATCGATAGCCTGGCTGCGGGCAAAAACGGTGTTTTTTACCTGCGCATTGAGGATACCGATAAAAAGCGCGAGGTCGCGGGCGCAGTTGATGCCATTCTGGTCGGACTTGCCTATTTTGGTATTGCGCCAAGCGAGGGCATGCTTGCCGAACAGACCCAATCCGGCGATTACGGTCCCTATAAACAGAGCCAGCGGGCGGATATTTACGCGTGTTTTGCCAAGTCTTTGGTGGAAAAAGGGCTTGCATACCCCTGTTTCTGCTCGGAAGAAGAGATTGCCGCTCTGCGCGAGAAACAGGAACAGGCGGGCGTTACCCCCGGCTATTACGGGCAGTGGGCGCATTGCCGCAGCCTTTCCTATGAGGAGATCGAAGAAAAAATACGCGCCGGTGCGCCGTATGTGTTAAGACTGCGTTCTCCCGGCGATGAAAACCGCCGTATATATGTAGATGATTTGGTAAAAGGTAAATTGGAAATGCCGGAGAATGTGCAGGATATTGTGCTTCTGAAATCCGATGGCATTCCCACCTACCATTTTGCCCACGCGGTGGACGACCATTTGATGCGCACAACCCATGTGGTGCGCGGGGACGAGTGGATTTCCTCGCTGCCGGTTCATGTCCAGCTGTTTCAGGCGCTGGGCTATAAAATGCCGAAATATGTGCATATTGCGCCAATCATGAAACTCGACAACGGCAACAAGCGCAAGCTCAGCAAGCGCAAGGACCCGGAAAGCGCCGTTTCCTATTATATCCAGCAGGGGTTCCCCGCCGCCGGTGTGGTGGAATACCTGATGACCCTGGCCAATTCCAATTTCGAGGACTGGCGCAAGGCGAACAAAGACGCTCCTGTCTATGATTTTCCGTTCAACCTGAAAAAGATGAGCCCCAGCGGTGCTTTGTTTGATGAAGCGAAGCTGAACGATATTTGCAAAAATATCATATCAAAAATGACCGCCGACGAAGTGCTGGAGAAAACGCTGACCTGGGCAAAGGAGTATGACCAAACGCTGTATGCGCTGTTCTCAGAAAACACCGATTATGCTCGTAAGATTCTCTCCATTGACCGGGGCGGTGCGAAGCCCCGCAAGGACATTGCCCGCTGGAACCAGGTCAAAGAGTATGTGACCTATTTCTATGACAGCCTGTTCGTTCCCGAGGACCCCATGCCCGAATCGCTGGCGGCAGCGGATGTAAACGCCATTTTGACCCGTTACGCCGAAGTTTTCAACGAGGCGGACGATAAGGATGCCTGGTTCGCCAAAATCAAGTCGATGTGTGAACCCCTTGGCTTTTCGCCGGATGTAAAGGCGTATAAAAAGAACCCGGAAGGCTTTAAGGGGCATGTGGGGGATGTATCCTCCGTGATTCGCGTGGCGGTCACCGGACGGCGGAATACCCCGGATTTATATGAGGTTTTGCGCCTTCTGGGCAAAGAGCGGGTTTTAGCCCGTCTGGAACAGGCAAAAAGCCATTGACTCTGCTGCGAAAGGACGCGATAACATGGAAGAAAAAACAAATGCCGTCTCATCGAATTTTATTCATGACTTCATCGATGAGGACTTGAAAAACGGAGTCAATACCCGGGTGCAGACCCGTTTTCCTCCCGAGCCGAACGGCTATCTGCACATCGGCCATGCCAAGGCCATTTGCATCGATTTTGAAACGGCAGAGAAATACGGCGGTGTCTGCAACCTGCGCATGGACGACACCAATCCGGTCAAAGAGGATACCGAATATATCGACGCGATATTGGAGGATATCCGCTGGCTTGGTTTTCAGTGGGAGCATATGTATTATGCTTCGGAATATTTTGACTTTTTATATGAATGCGCCCTCAAGCTGATTCGCGACGGCAAAGCCTATGTGGATGATTTGTCCGCCGATGAAATTCGCGAATACCGGGGCACTCTGACCGAGCCGGGCAAAAACAGCCCCTGGCGCGACCGGTCGGTGGAGGAAAATCTGGATTTATTCCGCCGGATGACCGAAGGGGAGTTCCCTAACGGCGCAAAGGTACTGCGGGCGAAAATCGACATGGCGTCGCCGAATTTGAATATGCGCGACCCGGTGATGTACCGCATTGCCCATGTGTCCCATCACCAGACCGGCGATAAATGGTGCGTCTATCCGATGTACGATTTTGCCCACCCGCTTTCGGACGCCAGAGAGGGCGTCACCTATTCCCTCTGTTCGCTGGAATTTGAAAATCACCGCCCGCTTTACAACTGGTTTGTGGAGCAGATTGGCTTCGAGGAGCCGCCCCGCCAGATTGAGTTTGCCCGCCTGAACCTGAATTATTGCGTGACCAGCAAGCGCAAATGCCTGGAGCTGGTGCAGAAAGGGCTGGTATCCGGCTGGGACGACCCGCGTATGGCGACCCTGTGCGGCATGCGCCGCCGGGGCTATCCGCCCAAGGCGATTCGGGATTTTGTCAATAAGGTCGGCGTGGCCAAGGCTTACAGCGTAGTGGATTACGGTCTGCTGGAATCCTGTGTGCGGGATTGCCTGAACGATACCGCCCCCCGCGCCATGGCAGTGCTGGAACCGCTGAAGGTTGTGATTGACAATTACCCCGAAGGCGAGGGGGAGGAGATTGCCATTGAACGGCATCCGGATCACCCGGATATGGGTACCGCACCGGTGGTTTTCTCGAAAGAAATCTATATCGAGCAGTCTGATTTTATGATTGACCCGCCGAAAAAATATTTCCGGCTGTATCCGGGCAATGAAGTTCGCCTGAAAGGCGCGTATTTTATCAAATGCGTATCCTATGATACCGATGAAACCGGAAAGGTCACCTGTGTTCACTGCACCTACGACCCCGAAAGCCGCGGCGGCAATTCGCCGGACGGCAGAAAGGTCAAGGGCACGCTCCACTGGGTCAGTGCCGCGCACAGTATGCCGGTGACGGTGAAGCTGTATGACCGGCTGTTTAACGAAGAAAACCCGGGCGAGGATTTGCTGGCTGCCATCAATCCCGATTCGCTGACCGTGCTGGAAAATTGCCGCATAGACAGCTATTTGAACCAGATGCAGCCCGGAGATGTGTTCCAGTTTATGCGCCAGGGATATTTCTGTGTAGATAAGGACAGCACCCCGGAGCATATCGTATTGAACCGCACCGTACAGCTCAACTCCTCCTGGAAAAAATAAAGGGCGCCGCATATGGGAATATCTTCCCCTACGGTGCAATTTGGTCAAGGTAATAATAAAAGAACGGCATCTGCCGCCTTGGAAAGGATCATATAGTATGGAAATTTTAGAAGCAAAAAACTTAGTGATTGAAGCCGGTAAAAAACTGGTGAAAACCGGGTTGATTGCCCGTACCTGGGGCAATGTCAGCTGCCGGGTCAGTCCGACCCAGTTCGTCATCACCCCCAGCGGCCGCGCCTATGAAACGCTGACCCCCGATGAAATTGTTTTAGTCAATATCGCCGATTGTTCTTATGAGGGCAATATCAAACCCTCTTCTGAAAAGGGCATCCACGCCTCCGTTTATGAAATGCGTCCGGAGATGGATTTTGTTATCCATACCCATCAGCCCTATGCCAGCGCCGCAGCCGCTCTGGGCTATGACATCAACTCCCTGAGCCAGGATGCGGCCGATTTAATTGGTCCCGGTGTTACGGTTGCCGCCTATGGTCTGCCCGGCACCTCCAAGCTGAAAAACGGCGTGCGTGCCGCCATGAAGCGTTCGCCCTCCAAGGCGATTTTAATGGCGCACCACGGCGCACTCTGCATGGGCGAGGACATGGAAGAAGCTTTTGCCGTAGCCAACGAACTGGAAAAGGTCTGCGAAAACTTTATCAAAGACCGCTTTTATACCGTTACCGGCAACCTGGCAGAAAATTACAGCGAATTGACCGCCTATTTTGCTGAGCTGAAAAAAGGTAAAAAGAACCAGACCATGCCCGCGTTCGACTACTATGATTCCAGCCGCGAAGGCGAAACGGCTGTTTTGATTTCCAAGAAAGACGGCAGTATCATTCGCGTCAATCTTGACTGCCCGGTGGAAACCACCAAGGACAGTGCCGATTATACGCCTGCCGTTGATTTGCATAAGGCGGTTTATAACAATCGCGGGGATGTCAATTATATTCACCACAGCGACACCCCCAATATCAAAGCTTTCTCCGCCCAGCCAAAAGCGCTGAAACCGTTTTTGGACGACTTTGCTCAATTGGTCGGACTTACCTGCCGCAATGCCGCTTTTAATCCCGCCGATACGCTGAAGACCTCTCAAAAGGTGGTCAAAAAGCTCAAGGGCAGAAATGCCGTGATGCTCAAGGATAACGGCGCACTCTGTGTTGCCGGCGACCAGTACGATGCACAGGCGATTGAAATGGTGTTGGATAAGAATATCAATGTTGCCGCAGCTACTTCTGTGTTCTCCGGCACCAAGGTGATTAACTGTGTGGAAAGCGCACTGATGCGTTTTGTGTATAAGACCAAGTACTCCAAACAGAAGAATAAATAATGGCAAGCGGTAAATTCATTGTCATAGAAGGGTTGGACGGCTGCGGCAAGAGTACACAGGCTGCGCTGTTATGCCGGCGGCTGGAGGCGCGGGGCGTTTCCGTGCTGCACACGGCCGAGCCGACAACCGGTGAAACCGGAAAATTTCTGCGTCGGATTTTAGCCGGAGAGGTTTCCTGTCATGCCGCAACGGTTGCCGCGTTGTTTGCCGCTGACCGGGTAGAGCATAATCTGTCACCGGACGGGATTCAGGCGCATTTGCAAAAGGGCAGCTGGGTCGTCTGCGACCGGTATTATTACTCGTCCATGGCATATCAGGGCATGGATGCGGATTTTAACTGGGTCAAACGGCTGAATGTGGAAAACCCATATATCCGAAAACCGGATTGCTGCCTGTTTTTGGAAGCGCCCGCCGAGGTTTGTCTTTCCCGCATTCAGGCAGGACGGAGCGCCGACAGCCGGGAAATTTTTGAAAACCGCGAAACGCTTGCGCGTATTCGTGCCCGGTTCGAGGCGGTATTCGCCGCCCTGCCTGCGGATTCTGTAATACGTATTGACGCCTCTGCCGGAATTGACGCGGTAAGTAAAGCGATTTGGACGGCGGTGCAGCCCTTGCTTGCTGCGGTGCCGGAATAAAACCAAGGAGGAACACTTCATGCCGTTTATCGACTCTAAGATTAGCGTGCCTGTTTCCGAAGAAAAGAAAGAGCTCATCAAAACCGAACTCGGTAAAGCCATTTCGATTTTGCATAAGTCCGAAACCTATTTAATGGTCGGCTTGCAGGATAAATACGATTTATGGATGGCAGGCAAAAAGCTCGATAAGGGCGCGTATGTGTCCGTCAGCTTATTCGGTCATGCCGCCCCGGCGGATTATGAAAAACTGACCGGTGTCATTTGCAAGCTATATGAAAAAGAATTGGGCATTCCGCAGTCTGCGGTGTATATAACCTACCACCCTGTCAGCGACTGGGGCTGGAACGGCGCTAATTTTTAATTTGCATGAAAAACAAAGAGTCCCGCATGGTTGTAGCGCAGCTTTGAGAGCATTTCTCTTGAAGCTGCGTTTGTGTATTTTTGAAGAAGTTTCGGCAATGGGAAAAATGAAGGGAAAGGAAATATTTGAAGATTTTTAACTTGTCAAACGCGCACCGGCATAGTATAATGTAACATGTATAGTTATTGATGAAATAGAAAGCAAAACGCAGGATTTGCTATAACAGGAGGCGCAAAAAATGGTTTTTTCTCAGGATATCTGTATTGATCCGGGAACCTCCAATACAAGAGTGTTTGTAAAGGGAAAAGGCAAGGTTTTCAGCGAGCCGTCCGTTGTTGCTGCCGATGCGGAAGGCAGCGGCAAGGTGGTAGCCGTGGGGAACCAGGCAAAAGAGATGATTGGCAGAACGCCCGGCTCCATTGTCGCCGTTTGTCCGATAAAAGACGGCGTGATTGCCGATTTTGATATTACCACCGAGATGCTGCGCGCTTTGATTCGCAAAGCCACCAACAACGCCATTTTTACGCGGGTGCGCGCCATGATTTGCGTATCCGCCGGGGTAACGGATGTAGAGCGGCGGGCGCTGCACCTGGCGGCGCGGGATGCGGGCGCACGGTACGTCAGCTTGATCGAGTCGCCTATGGCGGCCGCAATCGGCGCGGGTCTGCCCATTCATCGCCCGGAGGGCTCCATGATTGTGGATATCGGCGGCGGCAGCACCGAGGTTGCTGTGCTGTCTTTGGGGGATGTGGTATCGTCCCATGCCGTTCGTCTGGGCGGCAAGCATATGGATCAGGCGATTATCGAATATATTCGTAAAAAATACAATCTTCTGGTCGGCGAGCGTACGGCGGAGGATATTAAAATAAAAATCGGCTCCGCCTTTCCCTATGAGGGGGAGGGCGCGGTCAGCATCCGCGGACGGCGGGTGGATGACGGGCTGCCGGGCAGTGCAGAAATTTCTTCTCCGGAAGTGCGCGATGCTTTATACGATCCGCTGAATCGTATTGCGGAACTGGTTCGCTCTACAGTAGAAAAAACACCGCCGGAGCTGGTCGGCGATATTTTGAACGCCGGTATTGTTTTAACCGGCGGCGGCGCGCAGCTGCGGGGATTGGCGCGTTTTCTGCGCACCGAGGTCAAAATTCCCGTTTCGGTGGCAGAGGATCCGGAAAACTGCGTGATTCGCGGCGCAGGTATGTGTCTGAGCAATAAAATCAATCTGTCGGACAAGTAAGGGGTGACGGTTCGGTGAAAACATTTTTCAATTCCGTTCCATGCAAGGTCATCGCCGTGCTGCTTTGCGCAGCCATTCTCGGGTGTGCGAGTGCGGCTGCGTCCGAGAATGCCTCATCGCCGGTTTCCACCGCCCTGGGAGTGGTTTTTTCTCCGCTGAAACGGGCTGCTGCCTCTATTTCAAATTCGCTGTCGGATTTTTCCGCCTATTTTGTGTCGTCCGGCTATTATCGGGATCGGGTAGAAGAGCTGGAAGGCGAATTGGCATCGCTGCGCTCGCAAATGGTGGATTACGAACAAACCAGGCAAAAACTGGAAACTTATGAGCAGTTTTTGGAGCTGAAAGAACAAAACCCGGACTACACCTTTGCCGAGGGGGCGGTCATTGCCCGGGATTCGGCGGATTTGTATTATTCATTTGTGCTGGACTGCGGCGAGCAAGACGGTGTAAGCGTAGATGATCCGGTCATTTTCGGCTCGTATCTGGCAGGTGTGGTCAAAGAGGTGCGTTCCTCCAGCTGTGTGGTAAAAACCTTTTTGGACCCATCGGTTAACGTCAGCGCCTATGAGGTGCGCAGCCGGGAAGAAGGGTATGTAAGCGGCAATACTTCTCTGGCGCTCGCGGGGCAG
The DNA here is from genome assembly GCA_949293815.1 of uncultured Eubacteriales bacterium. Classification (GTDB taxonomy): domain Bacteria; phylum Bacillota; class Clostridia; order Oscillospirales; family Acutalibacteraceae; genus RGIG2774. The sequence goes on from CASFEZ010000002.1 coordinate 40,117, forward strand.
TGCCGTCTGTCCGGTCTTCAGCGGGATACGGCCGTGTCCGCCGGCGGTATTGTTTGCACCTCCGGCGTCGGCGGTATTTACCCGAGAGATTTGATTATCGGTACGGTCAATGAAGTGGTGGATGAAACGGTGGATATTTCCGCTTATGCGGTGCTTGAACCGGGGATTGATTTCGGCGAACTGACGGATGCGTTTGTGCTGATTGATTTCGCCGGTAAAGGCGAGTAATGGTATTGAGAGGAGCGATAAAAGATGTTTCCCGAAAAACGCAGGTGGACGGTGCGGCTGTGCGTATTGCTGTTGTTGGCTGTAACGGCGCTGCTGCGTTCGGGAGGTCTGCCTTTTTTCGGCTCCATAGGCGGCGCGTTTTTGGTTGTGCCGCTGCTGATTTGCCTTTCGCTGTTTGAAACGGAATTGGCGTCGGTGTTGTTTGGGCTTGCCGCAGGCGCGCTTTGGGACTATTCCTCTGCGCTGCCGGATGGATGGATGACTTTGTTTTGCGGCGTTGCCGGGTTCCTTTGTGCCGTTTCCGTTCGGTTCTTTATCCGTCGTAAATTGACCTCTGCGCTGGTGGGCAGCGCGCTGTTTTTGGCGGTGGTCAGTTTGCTGTTTTCGTTCTCGGCTTCCCAGGGATTGGCGGACGCGAATATATTGTTCCTGTATTATTATCTGCCCTGCGCCGTGTGCGCCATGTGCTTTGTACCCATTGATTTCTATATTGTTAAAAAGCTGTATCGTGACCGAAATGAGGATAAGGTGATTTAACTTTGCATATCCCGAAAAGAAAAAATATTGCCAGAAAACGAACGCTTGCCGTGCTCTGCGCGGCGCTGGCAGTGATATACCTTGCCGATTTGTTTTCCGTACAGATTGTGCATGGGGCGGAATATCGCGAACGGATGAACCGGGTATCGGTGTATACCATACCGGTAAAAGCCGCCCGGGGTGAAATTTTGGATTGCAACGGCGAGTCGCTGGTTTCCAATCGGCTGGGGTATTCCGTTATTTTTGAATATACCCAATTCCCGTCAGATTCCTCTCAGCAAGAGCGGAACGATATTGTATCGCGCCTGCTGGATCTGTTTGCCGAAAAAGGGCAGGAGTGGAATGACGCCATTCCGCTCATTTTCGACGAGGCAGGCAATCCGGCATTCCCGGAGGACAGGGAAAGTGAAGTTGCATATTTGAAATCGCAGGACTTATTAAACCTGAATGACTATGCAACGGCGCAGAATTGTCTGGACGCGCTGATTGAAAAATATGGACTGGAAAACTATACGCCCCGGCGCGCCAGGGAAATCGGCTCGGTTTATTATTCCATGTTCCGTATGCAGTTTTCCGCAGCTGCGCCCTATACCTTTGCTGAGGATGTAAGCAGCGATATTGTTGCGATGGTCAAAGAAAACAGCGATTCTTTCCCCGGGGTAGATATTTCCGCCGTATCCTATCGGGAATATGAGGACGGCACCATTGCGCCGCATATTTTGGGAACCGTTGGTGTTATCAGTGCCGAAGAGTATGAGGATGCCGTGGCGGAAACGGAGGAACTGCTGTCGCAGCCAGGCTTGACCGAAGAGGAAGAAGACGAGATTCGCGCTTCTTCTTATGCAATGGATGATAATATCGGTAAAAGCGGCGTTGAGCAGGTTATGGAAAGCTATCTGCGGGGAACCAACGGCGAAAGGACCATTGAAATCGATTCGGACGGCAATGTGACCGAATATTATTCGGTAGAGCCGGAATCAGGCAATACGGTCATTTTGACCATTGATAAAGAACTGCAAAAAGTAACCCAGGATGCACTGGAAAAGCGTATTCTGGAGCTGACTTCCGAAGCCGGTCTGGAAGCGGCGGGCGCGGCGGTTGTGATTGACTGCCGCAACGGCGAGGTGCTGGCATCGGCTTCCTATCCATCCTATGATTTGTCTACCTATTATGACGATTATACTTCTCTGGCGCAAAATTCCGCCGCGCCGCTGTGGAACCGGGTGCTGCAAAGCACCTATGCGCCCGGTTCAACCATGAAACCGGTGATTGCCCTGGCCGCTTTACAGGAGGGTGTGATTGACGAAAACACCACTTTCTATTGCGATTCGTCCTTCGAGTATATGGATCAGGTCTTTGGCTGCCTGGAAGTTCACGGCAATTTGGATGTCAGAAGCGCCATTGATGAATCCTGTAATATCTTTTTCTATAATACAGCGGACAAGCTGGGGATTACCAAAATGAATACCTACAGTTCCCTGTTTGGTCTGGGCTCCAAAACCGGCATTGAGCTGCCGGAGGCTGCCGGCGTTTTGGCGGGACCTGCTTACCGGGAATCGCTGGGGCAATCCTGGTATTCCGGCGATACCATTCAGGCAGCCATCGGGCAGTCCGATAACCTGTTTACGCCTATACAGCTGGCCAACTATTGCACCACCATCGCCAATGGCGGTACACGGTATGTACCCCATGTGATAAAAAGTGTCAAATCTTCGGATTATTCCGAAACCGTTATGGAAACCGAAACGCGCATTGCCGCCGATACCGGTATATCCGAAGAAAATATGCAAATTGTCAAAGAGGGTATGTGGCGGGTTGCCGAAACCGGCTTTTGCCGCACCGCCTTTGCCAATGTGCCGGTAGACTGCGGTGCAAAAACCGGTACTTCCCAGGTGGATCGTCTGGTCAACGGAACTTATGTAAGGGGCAATAACGGCTTTTTGATTAGCTTTGGACCTTATGAGGACGCTGAAATTGCCATTGCTGTTGTGATTGAAAATGTCAACAGCGGTACGGCAGTTGCCAATGTGGCGGCGGATATTTATGAATATTATTTCGGTCAGACCGATTCCATATCGCCGGCGCAGAATGCCGGAACACTTTTGAACTGAGGGGGGGACAAATTTGGCAGACAGGCTTGTAATTGTATCCGGAAAAGGCGGGGCGGGAAAGTCCACTGCCGCTGTTTTGCTGGGGCGCAGTCTGGTAGCTTCCGGCAAAAAGGTTCTGTTGGTCGATGCCGATGTGGGGCTGAACGCGCTCGGTATTTTGACCGGCGCGGCGGCACAGTCCGTTTATCACTGGGGAGATGCGCTGGCGGGGCGCTGTGACGCCGGGGATTGTGTCGCGGATTGCGGCGGCGGTCTGCACCTGCTTTTGGCGCCTGCGGCGCCGTCCGGAGAGCTGACGCCCGCGCGTTTCGCGCAGCTGATTTTGTCTTATGATGCTGCTTACGATTATATCCTGGTTGACGGTCCCGCCGGTATCGGGGCAGGTATGGAACTGGCTGCCGCACCGGCGGCAAAGGCGTTGCTGCTGTCTGCGCCGGACGATGTTTCCGTCAGCGGCTGTGCTAAGGCGGCGCAGCGGGTTTGTGCCTGTGGTCCGAAGCAGGCGCGATTGATTATCAACCGTTTTCGTTTTAAGGCAGTAAAAAAATGCCGTCAAATCAATATAGATAATATGATTGACCGTGCCGGGGTGCGGCTGATTGGCATTGTTCCTGAGGATAAGAACCTGTGGTACTTTGGTTCCTGCGGACTTTTGCCGAAACGGGAAAGTCCCGCCATTGCCGCCTATGCGCGTATTGCCGGACGCTTGCAGGGACAGAACATTTTATTGAATCCGTATTTATTGAAGTAAATTTTATTGATTTTGATGGATTTGCGGGAAAAATCAAGAAAATAATCATTGAAAATATTGGTATAATATGTTACTATAAAGGTGTTGGAATGGTTTTCCGACAGTTTTCCTATGAAAGGATGATAATGATGAACATCGCGCTTATGGCACATGATTCTAAAAAAGAATTGATGACGCATTTTTGCATCGCTTATTGTGGAATTTTAAGTCATCATACGCTCTGCGCCACCGGTACGACCGGCAAGCTGGTTGCCGAGGCGACAGGATTGAATATAAAATGTTTTCTCAGCGGCGCACAGGGCGGCGACCAGCAAATCGGCGCGCGCATTGCCTGTAATGAAATTGATTTGCTGCTGATGTTCCGTGACCCGTTGACGGCAAAACCCAGCGAGCCGAATGAAAGCAATCTTCTGCGGCTTTGTGATGTGCATAATGTGCCGGTTGCTACCAATATTGCAACGGCGGAAGCGCTGATTCACTCTCTGGAACGCGGTGATTTGGATTGGCGCGAATACGCCCATTCCGAGGACATGCTTTTTTAACCGCGTTGTTTTTGCCTATTGTTAATGAAAGTGTTTGAAATACGGGCACACTGCGGTCTGCCCGTATTTTTCTGTTATGAAAGGAGATTTGCCCATGGGCTTGCTGACCAAAGCGCCGCGTGGCACGGCGGATCTTTTACCCGCCGAAAGTCATAAAATTCAATATTTGGAAACCGTGTTTTCCGAGATTGCCCGTTCTTACGGATTCCGGGAAATTCGTGTCCCTGTGTTTGAACATACCGAGCTGTTCCATCGCTCGGTGGGCGAAACCACCGATGTGGTGCAGAAAGAGATGTACACCTTTAACGACAACGGCGGACGCAGCATCACCCTGCGCCCCGAGGGCACAGCGGGCGTAGCCCGGGCGCTTTTGGAGCATGGGCTTTACAGCGAGGCCATGCCGCAGAAATTTTACTATCAGATTTCCTGTTACCGCTATGAAAAGCCTCAGGCCGGACGGCTTCGGGAATTTCATCAGTTCGGTGTGGAATGCTTTGGTTCTGCGTCTCCTGCCGCCGATGCGGAAGTGATTGGCCTCGCGAACCGGTTTTTCCAAACGCTGTCGCTGGACAATCTGCACCTGGAAATCAATTCCATCGGCTGCCCCAAGTGCCGTGCGGCGTACCATAAGGCGCTGAAAGCCTATTTTACCGCGCATATCGATTCTCTTTGCGATACCTGTAAAGGGCGGCTGGAGAAAAACCCCATGCGCATTCTGGACTGCAAAAGCCCGGTCTGTTCCGCAATTGCCGCCAAAGCGCCGGTGATTCTTGACTATCTCTGTGATGACTGCAAGGAGCACTTCGCGGGCGTTCAGAAGAATCTGGATGTGCTGAGCATCCCCTATACCGTCAACCCCCGCATTGTGCGCGGGCTGGACTATTATACCCGTACCGTTTTCGAATTTGTTTCCGACGCCATCGGTGCGCAGGGAACCGTTTGCGGCGGCGGACGGTATGACGGTCTGGTTGCCGAAATGGGCGGCAGTGCGCTGCCTGCGCTGGGCTTTGCCATGGGCGTAGAACGGCTGCGCCTGTTGATGGAAAACACCGGCAAATATTTCCCGGAGCCGGAAGGGTATGATTTGTTTTTAATCTGCGCCGACCCGGCTGCCTTTGATACCGTCAGCCGGCTGACTGCCGAGCTGCGCGATATGCTGCTGAATGTCGAGCGGGATTTATGCGACCGCTCCGTGAAAGCGCAGATGAAATATGCCAATAAAATCGGCGCACGGTATACGGCGGTGCTCGGAGAAAATGAAATACAGAGCGGTTCCGTTACAGTTAAAAATATGCATACCGGCGATACCGCATCGCTGCCGCTGGACGATTTTGCCGACCGGTTTTTGTCCCTTTTGAATGATGACAGTCTGCGGGAGTGGAGTGATGACACCCATGCGCCGCAGACGGGCGGCTTCACCGTGCTGGACGGCGGAAAGAAAAAGGACTAAAAAAACAAAAGTAAGATTTCTACAAGGAAAGGAACTTGATTGGATATGGATTTGCTTGCCGGATGGAAACGCAGCGGCTATTGCGCCGACTTCCGATTGGCGGATGTTGGCAAAGAGATTATTGTTTGCGGCTGGGTGCAAAGAAGAAGAGACCTTGGCTCGTTGATATTTATCGATTTGCGCGACCGCACGGGGATTTTGCAGCTGGCGTTTGACGATGCGACAGAAGAAGCGGTAACGGAAAAAGCAAAAACCGTGCGCAGCGAATATGTGCTGGCGGCCAAAGGCGTTTTGCGGGAGCGTTCCGCTAAAAACGCCGATTTGCCCACCGGCGATATTGAGCTGGAGGTCAAAGAGCTGCGCATTTTGGGCAAAAGCGATACCCCGCCCTTTGAAATCATTGAAAACTGTCCCACGGCGGAAACGACCCGGTTAAAATATCGGTATTTGGATCTGCGCCGTCCGGATTTGCAGCGCAATATCCTTTTGCGCAACAAGGTTTCCAAAATCACACGGGATTATTTCTATGAAAAAGGCTTTATTGAGATTGACACGCCCCTTTTGATGAAATCCACCCCCGAGGGCGCCCGGGACTTTCTGGTGCCCTCCCGGCTGCATAAGGGTAGCTTTTACGCGCTGCCCCAGTCGCCGCAGATTTACAAGCAGCTTTCCATGGTCGCCGGGTTTGACCGGTATATTCAGTTTGCCCGCTGTTTGCGCGACGAGGATTTGCGCGCCGACCGTCAGCCGGAATTTACCCAGATTGACCTGGAAATGTCCTTTGTGGATGTGGACGATGTATTGACTATCATCGAAGAATATATTGCCCGGGTGTTCAAAGAGGCCATCGGTGTGGATATCCCAACGCCTCTGCCGAGGCTGACCTATCTCGACGCCATGGAGCGCTACGGGTCGGATAAACCGGACACCCGCTTCGGCATGGAGCTGTTCAATATCAGCGAGCTTGTGGCGGACTGCGGCTTCGGTGTGTTTGAAAACGCCGTCCAGGCGGGCGGCTCGGTGCGGGGCTTCACTGCCAAAAATGCCGTAAAAACGCTGAGCCGCAAAGAGATTGATAAACTGACCGATTTCGTCAAAGGCTCGGGCGTCAAAGGTCTTGCCTGGGTGCGCTGGGGTGAGGACAGCCTTTCCTCCTCCTTCGGTAAATTTATCAGCGAAGAAACCATGCAGGCCATTTTGCAGGCGGCAGGCGCGCAAAAGGGCGATGTGGTGCTGCTGATTGCCGACGCGAAAAATGCCCTCTGCCAGTCGGTTCTGGGTCTGCTGCGCTGCGAAGTGGCGCGAAAGCTGGACATCATTCCGAAGAACAAATTCAACTTCCTGTGGATTATTGAGTTCCCATTCTTCGATTGGGACGAGGATACCCAGCAGTTTGTTGCCATGCACCATCCCTTTACCGCGCCGCTGGATGAATGCCTGCCGTATCTTGAGAGTGACAAGGCGAAGGTGCGCGCCAAGGCGTATGATTTGGTGCTCAACGGCATTGAGCTGTCCAGCGGTTCCATTCGTATTACCGACCCCGAATTGCAGGATCGCATCTTCCGCCTGTTGGGGCTCTCCGAAGAAGAAGCCCATGCCAAGTTCGGCTTCCTTCTGGATGCGTTCCGTTACGGCGCGCCGCCCCACGGCGGTATGGGCATCGGGCTTGACCGGCTGATGATGCAGATGATTTCCGCCGAGAGCCTAAGGGATGTGATTCCCTTCCCGAAACTCAAAGACGCCACTGAACCCATGTCCCAGTGCCCGTCGCCGGTAGACCCGGCGCAGCTGGCGGAACTGGGCATTGCCGTGGTCGAACAGAGCGAATAAAGCCTATTGTTCCCTTGAAATAGCGTGGCATAAGGAGTGTATTTTATGAAGAAAACTGTGAGCAAAATCGCAGCGCTGCTGCTGACCGTTTCGCTGCTCGTTACCTTTGTTGTTCCGGTATCGGCGGCGGATATTCCCACCCCCTTTGAGGACAGCCAATATTATCACCAGGGCGATTACAGCATTCACTATCGTGTGATAGAAGCCGAGGGAGAAAATCTGGGCTATATTTTGTTCCTGCACGGTTTTTTGTACTCCGGCGAGAGCTTTGCGTCCATGGCGGCGGAAATGAGCAAGGTCGGCTATACCTGTGTGTTGGCGGATTTGCCGGGCTTTGGCTACAGCACCCGTGAGAGCGCGGAGATTGAACCCATTGACCGGGAAGTGCTCATGGAAGGTCTGATGGAGTCCATTGCCCCTGAGGAAGAATGGGTGATTGCCGGCCAGTCCATGGGCGGCGGCGTGGCGCTGAACATCGCCTGCGAAAGCGATCATATCAAAGCCCTGCTGCTCTATGCCCCCGCGCCGATTCAGGAGATGAGCGAGTCCATGAACGGTCTTTTGACCTCCGATTTGATGGGCGGTCTGTTCTCCGGTATTCTGAAGATGATGGTGAAATTGACTTTCCTGGTTCGTATCATGATGTATATGGCCACCATGGATTGGAGCTATACCAACGAATATGACCTTTCCACCCTGACCGATCCGCTCTCAGTGGACGGTACGGCGGAGAGTATGCTGTATATGATGACCCGCGCCAGAGCGACGGATTATGAGGCTCTCGCGGCGCTGGATTTGCCGATTCTGCTGGTGCGCGGCGATAAGGACTTTGTGGTGTCCTCCTCGATGAGCGCCCAAATGGACGCTGCGCTGCAGAATGCCCAGAAAGTGACGGTGGAAGGCGCCGGACATATGCTCAACGAAACCCACTATGAGCAGCTGAGCGCCGAGGCGATTGCGTTCCTTGCGGCTATTTAAGGGCGCAGCCAATAAACAGTGGAGGGTGTATCATGAAACCGATTCTTTCCCGTACCTTTATTTGTGCAAGCGACACCTGTGCTGACTATGTACATCAGGTGCCAGCCCCGTACCTCCGGCGTAATTTTGAGCTGGAAGAAATTCCGCAACAGGCGCTATTGAGCGTCTGCGGCTTGGGCTTTTATGAGGTCTGGGTCAACGGCGTGCGGATTACCAAAGGACTTTTATCCCCCTATATCTCAAATCCTGACCAGGTGCTCGACTATGATGTATATGCCATTGCCCCTTACCTGAAAACCGGCAGAAATACGCTGGCGTTTCAGCTGGGCAATGGGATGCAGAACGCCTGGGGCGGTTATATTTGGGATTTTGAAAAGGCATCGTTCCGCAGTGCGCCCAAGCTGGCTGTGTGGTGCGGCTTGCAGTTTGCCGACGGCAGCGAGATGCAGTTTGAGGCGGATACCCGCTTTGTTACAGCCCCCTCGCCGCTTTTGGCGGACGATTTGCGCGGCGGCGAGGTGTATGACGCCCGGCTCGAAATCCCGGGTTGGAACACCGCCGATTTTGACGACAGCGGCTGGCAGCCTGCGCTTTTGGCGGAACCGCCGAAAGGGGAGCCGGTGGTCTGCCGCGCGAAACCGATTGTGGCTTCGCAAATTTTGCATCCGGTTGCCATTCGCCCCGATACGCTGACCCTTGCGGACAGGGGTATCCGCTATACCGGCTATCTCTATGATTTCGGCGTCAATGCAGCCGGGGTGCCGGTGCTGCGTGTAAACGGCAACCCCGGGCAGCAGATTACCATGATTTTCGGCGAATATATCGGCGCGGACGGGCACTTGCAGGTGCAGAATATCCGCTTTGACTTTTTGCGGGAAGAACATAAAAACCTGCCCGCCGGACTGCAGAAAGATGAATATATCTGCAAAGGCGGCGGCGAGGAGGTCTGGTCGCCCCACTTTACCTATCACGGCTTCCGCTATGCGCTGGTCGTAGGGCTTACCCCGGAGCAGGCAACCCCGACGCTGCTGCAATACGCGGTGATGCACACCGATTTGGGCGATCGGGGCGGTTTTGACTGCTCCGAGCCGGTGCTGAACCAATTGCAGCAGATGACCCGCCGGTCGATTCTGGCCAATTTCTATCATTTCCCCACCGATTGCCCCCATCGGGAAAAGAACGGCTGGACGGCGGACGCGGCGCTTTCCGCAGAAGCCTGTTTGCTGAACTTTGACCCGCGGGAAAATTACCGGGAATGGCTGGGGCATATTCGCGCCGCCATGCGGGAGGACGGCAGCCTGCCGGGCATCGTGCCCACCGCCGGCTGGGGATTCCATTGGGGCAACGGTCCGGCTTGGGACCAGGTGCTCGTTACGCTGACCGATCTGTTGTACCGTTTTTCCGGCGAGCGGGATGTGATAATAGAAAACGCCGACGCCATTTTGCGTTATTGCCGGTATATCGATTCCCGCCGGGATGAAAAAGGACTTCTGGCTATCGGGCTCGGCGACTGGTGCGCGCCCCACGGCGAACCGAAAGCGCCGCTGCTGTTTACCGACAGCGTGATTTCCATGGATATTGCCCGTAAGGCGGCGTTCCTTTTGGCGCAAATCGGAAAAACGGCGGACAGCGCCTATTGCGCCGGTTTGGCAGCCTCGCTGCGTACAGCGGTGCGCAAATACCTGCTGACGGAGCGGACGGCGGCGGGCAATTGCCAGACCTCCCAGGCAATGGGGCTGTTCTACGGTATTTTTGAAAAAGAGGAAGAACCGGCAGCCTATCAGCAGCTGCTTTCTCTGATTCATGAACAGAATGACCATATTGACTGCGGCGTTTTGGGGGCGCGGGTGCTGTTTCGGGTGCTTTCGGATTTCGGCGATGCCGATTTGGCATTGAAAATCCTGTTGCAGCCCGATGCGCCCTCCTATGGCAATTGGGTCGCCCGGGGCGAAACCTCTTTGTGCGAGGATTTTGCGCCGTATGAGGAACATGTCAACTCCCTGAACCACCATTTCTTCGGCGATATCAGCGCCTGGTTTATGGAATATCTGGGCGGCATCCGCCCGAATCCCGGCTCTGCCGAGAAAAACCGTGTGGATATTGCGCCGGTTTTTCCCGCTTCGCTATCCTATGTCCATGCGAACCACTGTGCCCTGTGCGGCCTGGCGGAGAGCAGCTGGGAGCGCCGGGGCGGCGAGATTTTGTTGCGTGTGAAAATGCCGGAAAAGGGCTATGGCGTGATTCGTCTGCCGAAAGGGTTCCATTTTGCCGATGGTCGAACCGTTTGCCCGGCGGCAGACGGGGAATATGCCGTTTATTCTGAATAATACAATAAAGAAGGTGAAATCCCCCTGTTTGCAGGGGCAAATTTCGCCTTCTTTTGTTGTTTTTGCTTTAAATTGGTAAAGTAATTTGTGGATTATGCCAATTGCCAATGGCAGAAAAAAGGTATATACTATTAACAATTGGTGCAGAAATCGCATTTGCGACACTGCGTCAAAAATATGCAGATACATATGCTTAATCCGTATCTGTTTATGGAGGCAGAATTTGATGAAAAAAATGAAAAAGATTCTTGCGCTGGTTCTGACGGCTGTTATGCTGTTCTCCTTTGCCGCCTGCGGCGACAGCGAAACCCCCAATACGCCCGATGAGCCCGGTTCCACTGCGGCTGATGAACAGGGCACCGCTTCCGGCGGCGAATCCTATGTGATTGGTATTTGCCAGCTGGTTCAGCACGAAGCGCTTGATGCTGCGACCCAGGGCTTTAAGGATTACCTGACCGAGCGGCTCGGCGACCGTGTGTCCTTTAATGAGCAGAATGCTTCCGGTGAGCCCACCAACTGCACCACCATTGTTTCTCAGTTTGTTTCCACCAATGTGGATTTGATTATGGCGAACGCTTCCGGTGCTTTGTCCGCCGCTGCTGCTGCAACGGAGGATATCCCGATTCTCGGAACTTCCATTACCGACTATGCAACCGCCTTGCAGATGGAAAACTGGACCGGCACCACCGGCATGAACATTTCCGGTACCTCTGACCTGGCGCCTTTGGCGGAGCAGGCTGCTATGATTCAGGAGCTTTGCCCCGATGCCAAGGAAGTCGGTATTCTGTATTGCTCTGCGGAGCCGAACTCCAAATACCAGGCGGATATCGTTGCCGCAGAGTTGGCTGAGCTTGGCATGACCAGCACCGTTTATACCTTTGTTGACACCAACGATGTACAGCTGGTTACCCAGAACGCGGTTGACAATTCCGATGTCATCTATATCCCCACCGATAACACCGCCGCTTCCAACACCACCGCCATCAACAACATTGCAGAGCCTGCCGGCGTACCCATCATTGCCGGTGAAGAGGGTATCTGCAAAGGCTGCGGCGTTGCAACGCTGTCCATCAGCTACTATGATTTGGGCAGACGCACCGGTGAAATGGCTTATGACATTCTTGTCAACGGCGCGGATCCGGCGACAATGGAAATCGCTTACGCTTCCGATTTGACCAAAAAGGCCGTTATGGAGCGTGCCGAGGCTTTGAATATCACGGTTCCCGAGGATTACGAAGCCATTGTTCTGGATAGCGAAGAATAATTTTTATAACAAATAATGACAAAAGAAAGCGGTAAGGTTTTCTTATCGCTTTCTTTCGGCATGTAAAGGAGTATTACATGGTTTTAGAGTTCCTGCAATCGCTTCCCTCGCCGATTGCCCAAGGCATGATTTGGGGTATTATGGCCATCGGCGTGTTCATCACCTTCCGCGTTTTGGATTTGGCGGATTTGACTGTAGACGGCACGTTGGGCACCGGCGGTGCGGTTTTGGTCATATTGACCACCAGCGGTCTGAATGTCTGGCTGTCGCTTTTGGTCGCGTTTATTGCCGGGTGCCTTGCCGGTCTTGTTACCGGCGTGCTGCACACAAAGTTTGGCATTCCCGCGATTTTGGCGGGTATTCTGACCCAATTGGCGCTGTATTCCATCAATCTGCGCGTCATGGGCGGCAGAGCCAACACCCCAATCAGCCACAGAACCTATGATTTAATTGTATCGTCGAATACCGATTTGCTGCCCAAAACCATTCTGGTGACCGCGATATTTATTGCAGCAATCATTGCCATTCTTTATTGGTTCTTTGGCACGGAAATGGGACATTCCATCCGCGCCACCGGCGCCAACGAGGCAATGGCACGCGCCAACGGCATCAACACCAATTCCCGCAAAATCATCGGTCTTGTGCTTTCCAACGGCATTGTCGCGCTCTCCGGCGGTCTTTTGGCGCAGTTCAGCGGCAACGCGGACATCAATATGGGGCGCGGTGCCATTGTTATCGGTTTGGCGGCGGTTATCATCGGCGATGTACTGCTGGGCAAGATATTCAAAAATTTCGCTCTGCGCCTGCTGTCCTGCGTGGTCGGCGGTATCATCTATTATATCGTTATCGCCATCGTGCTTCGCCTTGGGCTGAATACCAACGATTTGAAGCTGTTCTCCGCTGTGGTGGTTGCGATTTTCCTGGGTGTGCCTTTCTGGAAAAACCAGCTTGCTGGCAAACGCCGCAAAAAAAGCAAAGCCGTAAAGGAGGACGCCGCGCATGCTTGAAGTAAAGAATATTTATAAAACCTTCAATCCCGGTACGGTCAACGAAAAAAAAGCGCTGAGCGGCGTTGATTTAACGCTGGCGGACGGTGACTTTGTTACGGTTATCGGCGGCAATGGCGCGGGTAAATCCACGCTGCTGAATATGATTTCCGGCGTTTATTCCGTGGACAGCGGTTCGATTGTGGTTGACGGCATCGATATTACCGGTATGCCCGAGCATAAGCGTGCCAAGTATTTCGGCAGGGTTTTCCAAGACCCGATGACCGGCACGGCGGCCACCATGGAAATTGCCGAAAATCTGGCGCTGGCAGCCCGTCGGGGCAAGCGCAGAACCCTGCGCTTCGGCGTAACATCTAAGGAGAAAGAGCAGTACCGCGAACTGCTGAAAACGCTGGATTTGGGGCTGGAAGACCGCTTGACCTCCAAGGTGGGGCTTTTGTCCGGCGGTCAGCGGCAGGCAATCACCCTGCTGATGGCAACCTTACAGCAGCCGAAGCTCCTGCTTTTGGACGAGCATACGGCGGCGCTTGACCCGAAAACTTCCGCAAAGGTTTTGGCGCTTACCCAAAAGATTATCAGCGAAAATAAACTGACGGCGATGATGGTTACCCACAATATGAACGATGCCATCACCTACGGCAACCGGCTGATTATGATGCACGAAGGTCGCATCATTCTGGATATCTCCGGAGAAGAGAAAAAACAGCTGACCGTGGAAGCGTTGCTGCATAAATTTGAGGAGGTCAGCGGCTCCGAGTTCGCCAACGACCGCGCGCTGCTTTCCTAAGTAAAAATCCATACAAATAAACGCCTGCTTTGTACAAGCCGTACAGAGCAGGCGTTTTTTGCAGGCAGACTTTGTTTTTTACGGCAGCAGGAGCGAGCCGGATATTTCGGCGATAAAGTCGTTTTTCTTTAATTCTGCCGCCAGTGCGAAAGAGTCGTCCGGTAGAATTTTCATGCGCGTTGCACAAAGGTTGTGGTGCCCTTCGTGGTGAAAATCTGTACCGATGGTTTTAATCAGGTGGTGCGCGTCGGCAAACTGAGAAGCCAGCGCGATCCGGGAATTATGCCCGGGGTGCAAATTAAACGCTTCCATCCCGTCCAGCAGTTCCGGATTTAATCTGGTAAGCCCATCGCGGTACGGGTGCGCCTGTAAAAAGAAACTCTTTTCGCTTTTGCAGTCCCGCACAAAGGTCGCGGCGTCCCCCTTCATATAGTCAAATACATCGGAAAGCATCGCCTCGTCAACGCCAAGCAGCAGATAGTCGTTGTCGCTTAAATGTTCCCATCGTAGCTCCGCGCCGAGATAGACCTTGATGCCGATTTTTTCGCCTGCTTCCAGGGCACGGTGATAATCGCTTAAATATTGTTCCAATGCGCTTTTTTTGTCAGAAGCCTGATAGTACCGTTCAAAAATACCGGTAAAAAAGTGATTGGTTATGGCGATGCCGTGATAACCCGCCGCCGCAAAGGTTTCAACTACCGTTTCCGGCGCAAGGTCGCCGCAGGGGGAGGCGGGTTTGGTATGGGCGTGTAATTCGATACGGTACGGATATTCAGCACAGAGCTGTTCTTTGATTGCCGCAAGATTCATGATTTCAACTTCCTGTTATATTGGATTTCAGCCCCTTTATGGTAGTCCTTTTTTCGACAAAATACAAGCGCTTTTCGCCATTATTCGTAAGTTTTGAATGGATTTTGCGTAAAAAAACGACCGCCTGGGCGGTCGTTTTCGGAAGACACTGGCTTATTCGGTTTTGCTTTTGGAATCGCTGTACTTGTCCTGGGGAATGACGCCATGGGGCAGGAAGTCTACAATATCATCGTAAAACTCCTCAGCGGCTTCGGTGTCGCTGTCGTGTGGAATCAGCCCGGTCATTTCCTGCGCCGATGCCACACTGTTCCCCATGGCGTCCAATGCGTTAATATTTTTCGCAATTTTTTGCTTTTTCTTTTTCATATGCTTTCCTCCGTATACCAGTTTCTATGAATAGTATACGGAGGAAAGCAGAAACTTATACACAGGAAGCTAAAATACAAATTGCACCAAAACCATATAAAGAATGGTTCCAACGGCGATGGACAGGAACATATTCTTTTTCCAAAGGTGCAGCGCCGCAACGGCGGCAATGGAAATCAGTTCCGGGATGCCGTGGCTGCCCTCCAGCACGCTGACATTGCGCACGCAGTAAATGACCAGCAGTCCGAACACCGCCGCTGGCAGCACCTTGCCGAGATAGCGGATGTATTTCGGCGTGGGTTTTCCGGCGGGAAAGAGCAGAAACGGCAGAAAGCGGGTCAGCATCGTGCCGAGAATCACCATCAATATGGTAATTGCCTGTTGTTGTACGCTCATTGGTCAGCACCTGCCTTTTCCAAGGGTTTGCGCAATGCGGTTAAAGCCAAGAGAATCAGCACCATGGATGGAATCATAAAGTTATCCGCTTTCAGCGTCAGCAGGCAGACCAGCGATACGCCAAGACCCGTAAGCGAGCTGACATGGTTCTTTTCCTTCATCCATTGGTCAAGAAAAATCACCACAAACAGGGCGGTCATCACGAAATCCAGCCCTTCGGTTTCAAAGGGGATGATGCTGCCGAACAGGCCGCCAATCGTCGCCCCGCTGACCCAGTAAATCTGGTTCAGGAGTGTAACAAAGAAGTAATACCAGCCCCTGTCCACCTCTTTCGGAATGTCAGCAGTGTAGTTAATGGAAAAGGTTTCATCGCACAGCCCGAATATTAAATAGGGTTTTTTCCAGCCAAGACCACGGTACTTGTCCAGCATCGAAATGCCGTAAAACAGGTGGCGGGCGTTAATCATGATGGTCATCAACAGCGCCTGTACCGGGTCAAACGCGCCCAAAAGCATACTGACCGCCACAAATTCAATGGAACCGGCAAAAATGGTCAGCCCCATCAGCATCGGGTAGAGAAAAGAGAACCCGGAAACATTCATATAAATGCCATAGGATATGCCAAGAAATAAAAATCCCGCCATAATCGGCAGCGTTCTCGGAAACGCCGCACGGAAAGCGAGCAGGATCTTTTGGCGGGTTGTTTGCATGGGAAAAATCAACTCCTTTGTTGATTGCGGGGGCGTGCAGGCAATAAAAGCGCCTCGGCAGCGATGGGGAATGCTGCCGAGGACAGGCAAGGGCGGATGCGGGCATCCGGTTCCTGGCAAAAGGAACCGCGTCAGTCAATATATATAAGCTTACCTTTGTTTTCCCGGGTGGCGGATTTCGGTTCGCCGTAGCCCAGCGCTGCTGCACCCCAAATGACATGATTTTCGGGTACCTGGCAGGCGGTCAGCGCCTGGCGCATAACCGGCTCATCACAAATATTTTTAAATTGATTGATCCAAACCGATCCAACGCCCAAAGAACAGGCGGCTAAAAAGATATTTTCCAGCACACAGGCGGTGTCCGCAATGCCATGTGCATAGTCCCGGGGAACGGACACCAGAACCAGGGTAGCGGCGCCGTAAAACTTTCCGTAATCCGGGCGGTTCAGCACAGTTTGCACCGCGTGCTGCAAACCGGTCAGCCTGTCAGGATTGCTGACGGCGGTCAGCTGCCAAAGCTGGTTATTCATGGCGCTTGGCGCAGAAAGCCCCGCCTGTAAAATGTCCTGCAAAATCGCTCGCGGAATGGCTTTGTCCGCAAACGCACGGACGCTTCTGCGGGCGTGTATATTCTTTAATACTTCGTTCATAAAAAACCTCCTGAAAAAAGCGTATTCATGTTTTCTATGGGAAACGGTATTTTTTTGTCAAAATATCGTTCATATTTTTCACTGTATAAAGACGCAAGCGACTCTATTTTTATATATTTAGAAAATAAATCTCAAATAATCTGTTTTATAGGGAAAATGTAAATCTATGATAACACAACATACAGCTTCTGTCAATGCGTGCAAAACAAAGCGAGAGCGCTTTTTTTCGCTGTGTATAATGGAGGGGAAGTTTTTGCATTTTAGCTGCAAGCTGTTTTTGCGGATTGCTTTGGTTATTTTGTATAAAAAATTATTCTTATTTACAAAATAACAAATTTTTGCAGTATTGTTTTTATGTTGTTAATTGTATGTTTAAAAGATTCAAACTCATTGATAAAAAGAATCTGGTAAAATACCGTAGAACCTTTGGGGGATTGCTTATTTTAAAGATTGTTGATTGATATCTAACTTCTTCTATTTTAATATATATTTCAGGAGGTTTTTTATTGTGGAAGGACAGGTCAGTAAGATAAGTCGATTTGGGATTCAGCGGAAGATTGTCGCAAATATGACCAGCGAAAGCTGGCAGAATATCCCGCACGTCAGCTATATTTATGAGCCTGATGTGACCGAGTTTATTAAAAAGTATAAGGCGTTTGACGCTGCGCTGCCGGAGGGGAAACATGTTACCTTAAACACCGTTATTCTTAAGGCGATTACCGAGGCGATTAAAGCCGCGCCCCAGATGAACGCGCATATCCATTTTGAAAGAAAGCTTGTTCGCGGTAAAATCATTCAGTACGATAATATCGATGTCTCCATGCCCTGGATTCTGCCGGATCAGACCATGATGACCATCAATATGAAAGATATGGGCAACAGAAGCCTTGGCAATATGACCGAATATATACAGGAAACGGCAGCAAAGATTAAAAAGACCGATTTGAACGAGGCAATGATTTCCGTTTCCATGAACGATACATTCGAGGCTTTGCGAAAAGGCAAGGTGCTTCGTGTCATTCAGCGCCTGATTGGCTCCAAGACCTCAAAGCGCCACCGCATTGTTCCATTGAGCGGCGCTGCCAAAAAGGCCTATGACGCCATTCCGGACGATGAGAAGATTACCAAAGCCGATTTGAAACAGGGTACCATTACCATTTCCAATATCGGCTCCATTACCCGGGGAATTGACGGAGCGGTTGCTCTGCTTATGATTATTCCGCCGCAGATTTGCGCAATCGGCATTTCCGCCGTTGTCAAAAAACCGGTTGTGGATACCGATGAAAATGGCAAGGAAGTGATTCGTTCTGCCGATGTCTTGCCGTTGAATATCTGCTTTGACCACAGAGCGCTGGATTTCGGCGAGGTCAAACCCTTCCTGGTCAGATTGGATGAGATTTTCAAGAATCCCGACGAAATTCTGGTTTATTAAAAACATAGCAAAAACAGAGCCGGAAGCGATTATCGCCGCCGGCTCTTTTGCTGTTTTATAAAAAGGGCTGCTGCATCCGCAAGCAGCAGCCCCCAAGGACTTATTGCTGGATTTGAATGTCGTATCCGTGCTTCTTCAGGAAATTCGCAATGCGGTCATTGGGGTTCAAAAGACCGCTGATGGATTTGTCTACATTCATGGTGTCGATAATCAACGAAATGTATTTTGACATATCCACGCTGTGGTACCAGGGCTTGCTCAGAAGCTCATCGGACTGATAAATCAGGTTGGTGGTATAGATGCCATCAATGGTGCCGTTTTCATAGGCTTTGTCGAAATGCTCATATCCTTCGCAGAACAGACCGAAAGCGGTGCAGACGAAAATACGGTTGGCATTCAGGTCTTTCAGCTTTTGTGTTACTTCCAGCATGGAATCACCGGAGGAAATCATATCGTCCACAACGATAACATCCATTCCCGTTAAATCCTTACCCAGGTATTCGTGTGCCAGAATCGGGTTCCTGCCGTTGACGACCCGGCTGTAATCCCGGCGTTTATAGAACATGCCCAGCTCTACGCCAAATACGGAAGCATAATGAATGCAGCGGTTCACGCCGCCTTCGTCGGGGGAAATGATGGTCAGATGCTCTTTGTCAATAATCAAATCGGGCGTGGAATTGATCAGCGCCTTAATCATTTGATACATGGTTGTTACATTTTCAAAACCGTTCAGAGGAATGGCATTCTGCACCCGGGCGTCATGGGCGTCAAAGGTGATGATATTGTCTACGCCCATGGTCATGCACAATTCCTGCAAGGCAATGGCGCAGTCCAGCGATTCGCGGCTGGTGCGCTTGTGCTGGCGGCCTTCGTACAGCATGGGCATAATCACCGTAATGCGGTGCGCCTTACCCGCAACAGCGGCAATGGCGCGCTTGAGGTTTGCATAGTGCTCGTCCGGGCTCATGGGGAGGTTTTTCATTCCAAAGCGGTTCGTTGTTACGCTGTAATTAAACATATCGCAAAGAATGAAAATATCATATCCGCGAACCGATTCATGAATAACTGCCTTACCCTCGCCGGTGCTGAAGCGCTGGAAATTGGTTTTGATGATGTAGGTGTCTTTTTGATATCCGTCAAACAAAATGGCATACTTATGGCTGGTTTTGACCTCTTTGCGGTACTGAACGATATAATCGTCAACCTTTTTTGCGAGCTTTTCACAGCCAGGTGTGTAAATAATGCCGAGTTTGCCGACCGGCAGAGCAGTTAATTCTTCTGACATAAAATAACCTCCTGATTCAACCTTGCTTCTATTGTACCTGTCTGCTGTCTTTTTTTCAATAGGTTTTGGGAGAAATAAAACGAAAAAAACGGAATTTTCTACCTTTTTCAGCGAAAAAATCTATCGCTTTTTCAGCGGTATTTTTGGTGAAAATATCAAAAATAAACATGTTGCACTTTTTTTTGTAAAGGGCTATTGAAAAAATGACAAAAAAAAGATAGAATAAAAGCAGTTATCGTTTTGTTTAGGAGATTGCTCATGCTGAACAGTACTGTGAAAGTTCGGGTGACAAGAGCAATCGGATTTTTTGACAAAAACAGGCAATATGAATATCAGCTGAATTTTGGACGGGGAATGATTTTTTCTGATCATGGTACGATTGAAGCGGATACTTATATTATCGGGATTACCCATCCGGTCAAAAGATTCGAAGGGCGCGTGATTGCGGTGCTTCGCCGGAAAAAAGGCGGGTACGCGGTCGTTGCTGCGTGCAAAAATTCACGCTATGTGAATTATGACATCGAGGACGCCATCGCTTTTGCCGAACCGAAAGGCTCGTATGCTTTAGATTGTTTATATGAAAATTCCTGCGGCGCGGTGGTCTTCCGCTTTATCAACGGTCAGCCCCGTTTTCTGTTGATTAAAAATTGCCGCAGCGCCCACTGGGGATTCCCGAAAGGGCACATGGAGCGCGGGGAAACCCAGGTCGAAACCGCAAAGCGCGAGGTTTTGGAGGAAACCGGTCTGCATATCGACGTGTTTGACGGGTTCCAGGCCAAATCCGATTATAAAATTGCCGGCAAGGTGGATAAGAATGTGCAGATTTTTCTTGCGACAACCAAGGACACCAAAACCGTCATTCAACGCGAGGAAATCGAGGACTATATCTGGCTTGATTTTCCTCAGGCGATCCGTGCGCTGAAATTCGACAATGATAAACAGATTTTGCGAAAAGCCCGCCGCCATATGCGGGATAAGCTGGCCATTGCCATTGAGTAAGCCATGAAACCTGCAATAGCCGCAGCGCCGCTGTTCGCCGATTGCAGTTGCGCATTGCGGTGTGTCGATAAACCGGAAAAGCAGAGCAAGCAGCCGTATGGCAGGTGCTGGCTCTGCTTTTTATGTGCAGCGCAATGGTTTGGGCGGCAGTTTCGTTTGTAAAAATAGAAAAGAAAGGGTGCCGCATATGATAAGCATGGCAGCGTACAGACACGAGGATATTCCCCGTATGACAAAAATTTGGAATGCAGTTTTGGCAGACGGCGTAGAATTTGCCCGGATTGAGCCGTTTTCAGCCGAGGCGTTTGCTCTGTTTCTGGAAAAGCAGACGGCGGTAAACTGTTTGTATGCCGATGATATGCTTGCCGGTTTTTATATTTTGCATCCGAACGACGAGGGGCGTCGTGCCCATGTGGCAAATGCTTCTTTTGCGATGGATAAAGCGTTTCGCGGCAAAGGTCTTGGCAAACAGCTGGTTGCGCATTGTTTGGACGAAGCAAAGCGCCTCGGCTTTCGCGCCATACAGTTCAATGCGGTTGTTGCCGACAACGCGCCCGCACTGCATATTTACCGTTCGCTGGGCTTCCGGGATATCGGTGTTGTGCCCAATGGTTTTTACCGAAAGGATGGTACCTATTGCGATTTGATTATGATGTACCGTTCATTATTGGATTCGTAGGTGGTTTATATGGTCGGGGGCGAGGTGGTCGTTCCGTTTGCCGCGCTTTCATATTACACATTTTGTTGAATATTATATGAGTGTCTTGTCTTAGCTTTTTCATTCCATTTTGTCGAATGTTTTTTTGTGCGTCTAAAATAAGACACTCTTTGTTTACTTTTCGGTCTATCGTCATTTTGCACATGGCAAAATGACCAAAATGTTTTTGATTTGTTCGTTAATTTTGACATCTATATTTTATTTTTTTCATCAAATCTTTTCAATCTGTTCTCAAAATAACTAAAAAACATCTTAATTTATATTTTAGAATTTTTCAAGGTTCTACATTTTGCCAATTGTTTTCCTGTGGAATCCGCCCTATAATAAAGTATGACAAAAAGTTGTTTTTTGTTCAAAGTTTCTTTACTATCCAAATAAGGAGGTCGATAGCGTTTTATTCGTCGCGGCACAATTTTTTAGTAAAGGAGAGAAAACTTGATGAAAAAAACAAAAAAATGTCTTAGCGTTCTTTTAAGCATTGCGTTGATTCTTACTTCTGTCAGCGCCGGATTGACCGCCTTTGCCGCATCCGGTGTGTCGGAAGACCAGTGGTCGGCGCTGATGAGTGCCCTGCGTAATGAAACGGTAGCGTCCGTCGGTTATACCGGCACGGACGGAAACTATGTATTAAGCGACCCGGACGGCAGCGTTCTGACTGCTATGGACGCATTTTTTGCCGTATTCAGCGGTCTTGCAGATACCAACGGCGACAATGGCGCTTCCAGTTCGGTGCGTACCATCGATCAGGTGCGCAATCAAATCAAAACCGAACTGAATACGCGTATGAACCCGACAGAATTTGTTCGGTATAATGTGGACGCTGTTATCAATATTTTTACGGCAAACGCCCCTGAAGTGGACAAAACCGATTCCCGTGATAATCAGCTTACGGAAGTAACGACAACGGTTGCTGTCAGAACGGCGGATACCGTACTGCTGCAATATGAAAACCTGGAAGCTCTGCCGGACGAGATTTCCACCACGACCGTTTATACCTTCCGTCATGTGAACCAACATCACACCACTTCGGAATCCTCCGGTTGCGGCGGCAGCACCACGGTGAACTGGTATTTCCTGGGGCTTGCCACGCCTGAACGCAGTGCCGGCGGCGTGATTACCAAAACACAGCTGCTTGGCTATGCGCAGGAGCTGGCGGCATACGAGGATCTTTATAATGCCGATTTTGCCGCGCTTGTTGATTTGGGACTGGATGAAATTGCGGCGGTCAGAGCCGATTTGGTTTCGATTTACAATACGGTTCTGTCGTCTTTCTCGACTGTGGTATATCGTCATTTCTACAGCGATTACGATGTGCCTGCTCTGGTCGAAGCGCTGGACAGCGCAGCGATGGTCTATTCCTATATCCCGATTACAGAGGAAATCGTTTCGCTTTGCCAGACAGACACCAGCGATTTCACATTTGAGGAGCTGGAAGCGCTGTACGAAGAAATCCGTACACGTGTAGACGCCTATAACGCTACCCCCGCCGAGGTGCGCGATTATATCGAAAGCCATGATATCTACAACCCGGCGGATACGGCGGATGTGATTGACGCGATTCGCTATCAGGTTGAGCTTGTGCGCATTGCGGAATACAAAGAACTGGTCGATGCTGATTTGGCTCTTTATGCAGATTATGACGAAGACGCGGTTCTTGCCGGCGAAATCTCTTATGAACAACTGGATTTGGCAGCTGGTGCCATCCGCGGCAGATACGAAGCCATGAGCCAGTTTAAGGCGGAAACGGTTGCCGAGGTCTGCGGGGCGGATTATATGGATAACCTGAAGGCGGTCAGCGATGAGCTGGCGCGTTTGGTACGGGTTTCCGACTATGACAGCCGCTTTGCCGAGCGTTACGCCTATTTCATTGGAACGGTCTTTGTGGATACCAATTTGGATGACAGTTCTTCTGAGCTTTTGAGCGCGGTAGCCAATTATGATTACTGGTATACCGAATTGCAGGCGTTTATTGCAGAAATTCGTGAATCGGTCGGCGATGCAACGGCGGATCGCATTATGGAATCACTGGATGCGGAAATGACCGATTATATGGATTCCAAGTACAATGTCCTGAACGCCCGTTTGGAAACAGAGGTGTATACCGCAGCCGCGTTATACGATGATATTTGCACCCTGTATGGCGAGGTCGTCAGCATTGCCTCTTTGGATACATATAATAAACTCGATTCTGCTCTGGGGCAGATTGAGCATGATATTTACGAATTTTTAGAGGTTACCGAAAATTATGAATTGGACAGCGAGCTGGTCTCCACCTATCAGCGTCTGTCTGAAATTGTTTTGGACGACTATTACGCCTTTAAGGAAACCGGTGGTTTTGACCGCTATCAGCAGTCCTTTATGGAAGAAATCATCCGGTATGCCGACAATAGCGAGCTGGCCAGGGATCAGGACTATGTGGTAACCGATGAAAAAGCGGAAACGGTTATCGATTTGCTGGATGTCTTCTTCACCAGCGATGAATTTGCCGCCATGACCGGCGCGGATGTAACCGGCACCATTACCGGTGTTCTGGATAACCTGTATACCGACGAATTTATCAATACCGTTGTGCAATACCTGTATCCCATTGTTGCCAACGAATTTGTTAAGGTTTGGGCAACCCTGCCCGCCAATATTTCGCTGACCGGCGTGGATACCGGCAACAGCCTGATGCCCTCAGCAGATGTAGATTGTGATTTGCATTTGATGACGGTAGAAGAAGCCATGAACACGCTGGGGCTGTATTTGTTCCCGACCACCCTTGGCGCGGCGATTGCCGATTCTTACCCGGATGTAGCCGAAGTGCTGATGCAGGCGACAACGGCAGCAACGGTTGACAGCAATCCCTGGGAGGATCCGGCGATTGTCGATCCCGAAACCGGTGCGCTGAACCTTCAGTGGGGCGTAACCGATCGCGAAAGCTTTTTGCAGGCTGCAACTGCCGCTCTTTCCGGTCTGGAACCGTTGCTTTTGGCGCTTCTTGCGAATAAGCCGATGGAGCTGCGGGGCGGCATTGGTACCGGTAGCGGTACGGTTTCCGGTAAAGCATTGGGCATTTTGGATGTCAGTGGACCTTTGACGGTAGACCCCATCGAACTGGTATTGTCTGCAACGGCGAATGAAGGATATAATAATGCGGTAGCGCCGATTTTAGAGGCGCTGGGCGTAACCGCTCCGAACGGCAATGATTTTGCCTCGACCCGTGATGTTTTGGAAAAAGGGTTGCTGGTTCCGATTGAAGCGCTGTTGGCCAATCTGGGCAATGCTCCCGTGGACACCATTCTTCGTATCCTGCCGAATATTGCCTATGCGGTATCCGCAGGTCTTGTTACCCCGCTTCTGGGCATGCTGAAAACGGATATTTCCTATACCACCAACGCCCAGTATTCCACCACTATTGTTGGGCAGACGGTTACCGGTTCGCTGAACGACATTTATAAATCGGATGCGCCGATTGCCATCAATTTGGAGGATATGATTGACCTTTCCTCCATGGGCGTGGACATTTCCAGCTTTGACGCTTTCTTTGATATGCTCACCGGTCTTATCGGCGTAGAACTGCCCGCGATCGATTATGCAACGCTGGCAACGCTGGGCGAGCTCACCTGGAAAGACACCGTAAGAAACGAAAAAACTTATAACTATGGCGAAGACGGTAAGGCGGCTTATATTGAAGCCAACCGTGCCGATGTACTGGTCTTTGTGCTGGATTATGTCATTAACGCCGTTGCAGAGGATGATCAGCTGATTAACAAGCTGGCGGCTGCTTTCGGCGCTGCAACGCCGGTTGAGCTGCCTGCCGCAGTGGAGCAGATTATTCAAAATGTCACCGCAGATGGCGACAGCGCCATTGCCGCAGTTTGCGAAGCCGTGCTTCCTATGGAGCATTCCGCTCCGCAGGCGGATATCGACTGGCAGTCCGAAGTCTCCTCGTCTGTGACCTATTCGGATAAATGGACAAAGGAAAAGGCGGAGTATGTCGCCGAAAACCTGCCGAGCTTTGTGGACAATGTCCTGAAGCTGGTCGGCGTAAAAATCAATGGCGTGAAAGCGGAGGATTTGCCCATGCTCGTCGAGCTTGGTCTGGATTCCCTGTATACGCCCGATATGGTCAATTCTCTGGCTTCTACGCTTGCGAATGCCTTTGCATCGGTGAACCTTGGCGCGTTCGGCGATATGCTGAAAGAGCAGATTGGTCTGGATTTCCATTATTGGGATAGCTATACCGCCGACTTTGCGGCCGGTGATCAGGCAGCATTCCTTGCCGCGATGGTGGATGTGCTCAAACCATTCGAGAATATTTTGGCTGCGCTGCTCTGCGATGAAGATTTGACCCTTTCCGTAACCGATGATACCGGTGCGGTTCAGATTATCCATGTGCTTGGTTTCGACGGCTATACCAACGGCGTGATTCCGCTGCTCGAAGCGCTTGGCGCCGAAGGCGTTCTGACCCCCGAAGCATTCCATGCGGACAGAGAACATATCCTTGAGAACATTCTCATCCCCCTGTTCTCCGTTCTGGATAAGGTTGCCGCCGATCCTTACAGCGCGGTTACCGACCTGATTCCCAATGTATTGTACTTTATCGCTTCCGGCGGGCTGTCGGTATCGGTCAACAACATTGCCCATGCCGCGTTTATCGCGCTGGATACGATTGCCCCGATTTATGATGTGGATTTGAATGGTCTTTTGGGCTTCGATATCCGCTTTACCGACAGCGATCCCATCGCGCTGCTCAGCGGTCTGATTGGTTCGGCTATCTATGATGCGACCGGTGTGGATTTGGACTTTGACTTTACCTCCGGCAGCATGCTTGATTCGCTGGCGTTCGGCGAGCTGGTTTCCTTTACCTCCGCCAACGGCAAAACCGCGTATCGTGTCGATACCTCTTCGGCAGCTATGGCCGATGTGCTGACTGCGGTTCTGCGCTTCGCGGTTCGTGAAATCGTGTTCTCCGGCAACGCTGCCAAACTGGCAGACCTTGCCAAAGAGCAGTTTGAATTGAGCGAGGAAACCTACGCTTTCCTGTACTCGATTTTGGATGTGTTCGACAGTCTGCTCAGCGATATGGGCACCGACGCCATTTTGGGTCTGGTGTTCTGGGTGTTCTATGGCGCGGACAACGCAGCGGACGCGGCGGTGGACTATTACGAATATATGTATTGCGATTGGGCTGAACTGATTGACCTGATGGCAAGCTCCGAGATTTCCTATATCCAGAAGGCGGGTATGCTGATGCGCAATGTTTACGCCAACAGCTTCATGCCTTTCTTTGACCAGCTGGCAGACGAAAAAGACCTGCCGATTGATTCCAAGGATATTCTCGGGTTCATCGACATCTTCCATGAGTTCATTGAATTGTTTAAAGAAATCATTGCGAAGATTCAAAGCTTCTTCGCATCGTTGGCTTAACGCTTCAGACCGACGGCATCCCTTTTTTCACGGGATGCCGGACGGTTGACGGAAACCTGTAACAATCGCCCCTTTCCGCGCAAAGGTGCGGGAAGGGGCGATTGGTGTATGATACTACATGGCACGAGAGGAGAATTTGATGTTTGAAGGCAGTCAATATGTGTATTACGGAATGTATCTGGTCGGCTTTGCCATTATGATGGTGTTGAACCTGCGCGACCATGACCGGTACAAGCTCACCAAAAAAGAGGCCGTATGGATTACGCTGATTACTTATGTTGCCGGTGTATTGGGCGCGATGCTCATGGGTAAGCTCTATACCGTTGTCAGCCAGGCGCGGGGCGATACCGGCACAAGCAATGTTGCCATTTTCGGCGCCGTAGTTTTTACGCCCATTATGCTTTGCGTGCTGTTCCGCTTAATGAAAAAGGACTGGCGCAATATTCTGGACATGCTGACCCCCGGTATTTTTATCATTCTTGCCTGCGCCAAGTTCGGCTGTATTTTTGAGGGCTGCTGCTATGGCGTGGTATGCGATTTCGGTCTTTATAACCCCCGTGCCAATGCAACGGTATTTCCGGTGCAGATTTTTGAAGTCATTACCATGATTCCGGTGATTATCGCCGGGCAGGTCTTTGTTCGCAAATATAAAAGATATGTCAAGGGTATGGCATATCCGGTAACCGCCGGGCTTTACAGCATCGTGCGGTTCTGCTGGGAGTTCGCCCGGTATTATTCCGACAATATGCGCCATGTTTTCCTCGGGCTGACCTTCTGGCAGATTTTCTGTGTCATTGTGCTGATCAGCTCGGTGATTATGTTCGCCATCTTAAATTCGCAAAAGCTGCGCGACCGTGAAATTGCGGCAGCCAGAGCGGCCGAAGCCGCCAGACGCGAACGAAAAGCCCAGCACCGTAAAAAGAAATAATAAGTTTTGTCAAACAAAACCGGACGGCAGGGAAGCGATTACCGCTTTTGCTGTCCGGTTTTACTGTTGTCCGCCATTCGCTCAGGCGTATTTCTCATTCCTTTTCGCCCGCCATTCGCCCAGGAGCGTCAGCGCCAGTGCGCCGAGGAAGAAGAAGGCGGTACACAGGCGCAGATCTGCCTCGGAGAGGGACATGGTGTCGTAATACAGCGGGAAAAACTGTACATTCAAATCGCCGCAAAGCACTGCGGCAATGGTATACAGCAGCACCACCATCAGCGTTAAGGTCAGTGAGCGGCTGGCGTTTAACAAAAAGGTGGCAATGCCAAAATAAAAGCAGCACACCCCCACAAGGTGCAGCCAGTTCGCCGATTGGTTCGGGACAAACAGTGAGATGCCGCCAAAGAGCAGCGCGCTGTTGCTGAGCATGACCAAAAAGGGCAGCAGCGCATCCGGAAGGCGGCTTCTGGTTTTGCAGACAAACAGCACCTCGCTGCCAGTCCCGAGCAAATATTCTTTCATAATCATAATGCTGTGCCATATGCAGCACACCGGCAGAAAAATACGCAGATAGCTGAGCACCTCCCGCATATCCTCTGCGGGGTTCGTGCTTTTGTACAGGCAGAGCGCGGTCAGAACAGGCAGCAGGAGATTGACCGCAAGAAAGGGAATCGCAGCGTGTTTGCCCAGCGCGCGCAAATGCAGCCCGTACCGGCGCAGCAAAGCCGCTATATCTGTTTTTGTATACACAGGTATCCATCCTCCGTTGTCGGTTCACAGGGCGACCCGCCCCGGTTTTCCGGCGCAAGGTACCGCAGGGTCACTTCGCCGTCTTTCTCTTCTGTTTTTACAATAAAAACATCGCTGCCGGTCATGTCCGCCTGCTTCGCAAGAAAAACCTTGCCCCGTGCCTGCTCGGTCATATCGCGTACCGTGCCGTGAAAGAGCAGCTTGCCTTCTCCCAACATCAGAACTTCATCGCAGACCGCCTGAATATCCGCCACAATATGGGTCGATAGTATCACCGTGCGGTCTTTTTTGATGTTTGTGATGATATTTTGGAACCGTACCCGCTCCTCCGGGTCCAAACCGGCGGTCGGTTCGTCAAAAATCAGCAGCTGCGGTTCGTTTAATAGCGTTTGTGCAATGCCCAGCCGCCGCACCATGCCGCCGGAAAGCTCGCCCACTTTGGAGTCGGCGCGGTCAGAAAGGTGAACAAGTGCCAGGCAGGCGGCAATCCGTTCGTCTGTGTCCTGTTTGGGAACGCCCTTTTCGTTGGCCAGCAGCGCCAGCGCCTCGCGCACCCGCAGCTCTTTATAAAGCCCGAACTGCTGCGGCAGATAACCGACCTGATTCAAAAAACTGCGGTCGCGCGCTACCGATTTGCCGTTCCAGAGCACCTCGCCGTCTTTGACGCGGTACAGCTGCAAAATGCAGCGCAGCAGCGTGGTTTTGCCCGCGCCGTTCGCCCCCACAAGCCCGTATACTTTTTTATCAAAAGCAAAGGAAACCTGCGAAAGCGCCGTGCGCTTGCCAAAGGTTTTGGTGATATTTTGAATGCTGAGCATATTTATCCCTCCCGCATGAAATCCGCAAAGAATGCTTGTATGGTTCGTGTGTCTTCCCGGTTGTAAAGGAAGGTTTCGCAGGCGGCAAGCGCCGCCGACTCGCCTTTTTCCTGTATGGCAATTTTCAGCAGATAAGCCGCATTGCTGTCATCTTCCGCGAATGACGCCATGCTCTCAAAGGTGTTTGGGCTGGTGCGGTAGATGTAACAACTTTCATACAGAGATACTTTATACGGCAAAATTTTGCTCTTCTGGTAATCATTTTCGACATCGTTTAAATCTGATGTCAATAGATGATCTCCTAAATTCAATATCGACTGTGGCTGTATTCCTCGCAGAAGATGTCCGGGTGTCAATAAAATGCGTTCGCAAGTATCGCGATCCAGACCGAGTGATATCATGGTTTTTACCGCGTTTTCCGCTCGTTCCGGCGATTGAACAAACGCAGACAGATAAGGATAAACCAGTTCAATGCCATCGATGCTGCGGACCGCAAGTTTTCCGCCCAGGAACGAAGCTGCTGAGGCCATTCCCTCATATACGCCCGGTGCCGTTTCGGAAAGATTGGAATAGACCTCACAGCTGCTGGAAAGATGAACCGTAAAGGCTATCTGTTCGGTCTGCACACAGGGCGCAAGTTGCT
The DNA here is from genome assembly GCA_949293815.1 of uncultured Eubacteriales bacterium. GTDB lineage: Bacteria > Bacillota > Clostridia > Oscillospirales > Acutalibacteraceae > RGIG2774. The sequence continues at coordinate 69,846 of CASFEZ010000002.1, forward strand.
TTTCTTTTTCATTGAAGAAAGATTGATAACCTGCCATTGGATAATAGGGGAAATAGCCGGGCAGGAACAGAGAGCGCCGCTTGGTGTAAAAGGTGTTGTTAGCGCCGCTGTAAGTAATAACGAAGCCATCTGCCGCCGCTGTATTTTCTACTGTCAGGAAATCTCCCTGTCTTAAAAAGGGCATCGGGTGGCCATTTTTATCGGTAACTGCCTGCACGGTGTAGTCATGGTGCAGGGTGAAACCATAGACGGTAAGATTGTCTGGCTCCACTGTTAATACCGCTTCCCCCTGCAAATAGCGCTTTGCATTGAGATTCAGTATGCATGAAGTGATGTGAAAGGCTTCAATGGGGGTCGTTGGTGCCACTGCAAGCTCCGGAGTCTCCCAATAGTCTAAGTAGATTTTATCGGCACTGTTTTGGCAGTCGGCATTGGTGTCGGAGTAGGGTAGGGTGTTGTAGCCGGTCACACCTACAAGCAGAACAGCGCAGATAGCCGCTATGCTGATGCTGCGCCGGCGTTGGTGGATGTCGCGCAGACCGATAGCGAATGCCAAAAACAGCAGAGCAAACAGCAGCCAGCAGCCAACGACCAGAATCTGTGTTTCCGGCAGCATAAAGCCATCCTGCGCAGGGGGTTCTGAGTTTAGATTTTGCGGATAAAACGCAAAGAGAAACGAGAGTGGTACCGGGTATGACAGGCGAAAAGAAAGTCGTTTTTCCAAAGAGTATTTGATTGGAGAATTGAGAATAACAAACAGGGTAAAGCAGAGATAGGCGGATAGCCGCTTCAGACAAAGGGATGCAGCCGCACTTAACAGAACGGCGGTCATTGGGCAGAGAAAGAAAAAGAAAAGAATGCTGCCGGTAAGATTCCATAGCCACGCAGGCTGCGTAAGATGCATAAGGAATGCGCAGACGCCCAAATAGATGCAAAGATATATGACGCTCAGCAGTCCGTTTAATGCCAGCATACAACCGATTTGCCGCCGAAACAGCCGCAGCGCACCGCCTTTTGTTCCATTCAGACATTCTGTCAGCCCGGCCGCATCGGTTTTTCCAAAAAATTCATAACTAAGGAAAAGCATGGCTGCTATTTGCAAATAACTGCAAATACTTACGGTAGTCGGAATGAGTGAAAGATCCCGCAGTCCGGCAGTTATGATATGAAAAATTATAGTTCCCACCGGCAGCAAAAAGAGCAAAACCGTTATACCAAGCATCCATTTTGAGCGACGGTAAAGTCGAAATAGAATTTTTCCGGTGGACATCAGACAACCCCCTTTGTTTCGTTTTTGCTGCCCACAGAAGACCGGGCAGCGCAATGCGGATGAAAATTAGGTCGATTTAACTGGTTTTCAAATAATTTTCCTGTAAAATTAGTATAACATGACATATTGTATTTTGCAATAGAGACATATTGTATAATAAATAACATTTGTCTGTCGCGTTGAATTGTTTTATACAGAAAAATAAGGGAGTGTATAAATATTAGAAAAATTGTAAGAAATTTGTTTTGTGTAAAATAAACCGGCAGCCCCGGTGCTGTTTTCAGGGGCTGCCGGTTGTTTATTACCGTTCAGAGGTTGTGCCGCCGGGCGCGCTGTTTGCGTCCTTTTGGTAGATACAAGTGCCGTCCAGTGTGATGGTTTGTATGTCGTTCAGGTCGATGGGGGCGGGAAAGGTATAACTTAAATCGCTGCTATCCGATAAAAGTTGACTCAGGCTTTTGTCAACCAAAAGCGGTTTTACGGCAATGGTATCGCCGCCGGTCAGCTGCACTTCGGCGAGCGCTTCCGTTCCCGCGCGGCTGCCGCCGACATCCAGCCCCAGCGTACTGACGGTGGCTGAGGACGCCAGCGAAGCGGGTACGGTCAGCTCGCGGCTTTCCGCCTGCTCCAGACGGAAATTGACTTCCCATTCCCCTTCGGTGACAGTGCCGTCCAAGGTGTATTCCGCCCACAAATCGTACTGCGCCAATTCCTGCGGGGAAACGGGGAAGATATATTCAATATGCTTTTGATAAACAGAACCGTCACTTGCCGCCTCATCCTCCGCTGTGCGGTATTGCACGCCGGCAGGCTCTATCGTATTGTCCTCGTCCATGGCATCCGCGCCCTTTTTTACCAGACAGAGCGAACCGTGGTTGTCAAAGCTGGCGCTCCATCGGGTCTGTATATGCAATTTGCCGTCCAGGTACCCGATATTGGAAATCACCGCCGGTTCAAAGCCGGGAATGGCAATCTCCGTCTGGTCTGTTTCCAAAAGCGGCGTATCATCGCTTAACACCTGGTCATATCCCACCGCACCGCGGTTTTTTACCTTTTGAAGGGTGGTCGCCGCCTCTTTTTCCGTGGCGTATGCGCCGCAGGCAAAGCCGGTGTTGTAATATTCCTGTACTGTTTTTCCGCTCATGAACCGTAATAGAGAAAGTACGGTCATTTTCCCCGATAAACGCTTGTGTCCCGCCAGCGAAAGGCAATAGACCGCCGTTTGCGTGTCACTGTCGTATTGCAGCAGCTCGCTGGTGCAGGCAATATGACTGCCCGCGCCTTTCAGCGAATAGGAATCCATCAAATCGGTATCGGCCGCCAGCCGGTTTTTTTTCTGCGTATCGCACAGCGTTAAAAAGATCATGGCGCGCCGGTCATCGTTGGCGGCGTAGTGAACCGTCAGGGCGATGCCATTTTCGGTCACGGTACGGTTGACCGGATACAGCCGCTCGGCCAAAGACGGCGACAGCGCAAACAGCCAATTGTTTGCGGTGGGCGAAACCGCAGCCGCCGCAGGGAATACCGCCAACAGCGACAGGACAGCGGCAAGCAGCACGGCAACCCATTTTCTGCCTTTCCGGGGTGCGGCAGACGCTTCTTCTTCCCGGATACGGTTCCAAACGGCTTCCCGCAGCGCCGGGCTGACGGTTAAATCCCGCAGCGCGTTATCCGCAGCCTGTTTCAATCGGTTCATCAAAATACCACTCCTTTAAGTCCTTTTTCAGTTTTTCTCTTGCTCTGCTCAGCCGGACGGTGACGGCAGAGCTGCTCACATGCAGGGCGCGCGCGATATCTTTCACGCTCATATCGCTGTAATAAAACAGCAAAATCACTTCCCGGTATTTCTCGTCCAGGGCGAGAACAGCCCGCACGACCGTATCATCTTCCCCCATAGCCGGTTCATATCCCGCCTCGGGCAGCGTACAGTCGGAAAAAGCGAGCGGCTTTTTCTTCCGGTATTCAGAGCGGCAGACATTGGCGGCAATGGCGTAAAGCCAGGTTTTGACGCTGCTTGTTCCTTTGAATTTCGGCAGCGCCTGATATGCGCGTAAAAAAGTTTCCTGAAAAGCGTCCTCGGCAAGCTGCACATCCTTTAAATACAGATAGCACAGGCGCAAAATTCCGTCGCCGTGTTCCGCCATCAGTGCTTCTATGGTTTGCGCTTGCCGGTTGTTTGCCAAAGGCGCAGGCATTTGCATTCCCCCTTTCAAAAACTTAGACGCTGTACAAAAGCATTTTACTACACCGCCCGTAAAAATTTTTTCGTTTTCCTGCCTTCTTCAAAAAAATGGCGGATAACCGTTCCTTTGCGCCGTCTGTGCGCAAAACGCGCCCCGGACGGGGGGCGCGAAAACGACATTTTTTGTCGGGCGGGACTGGTATAATGCTCACTGAGGAGGCGGGGCGATGGAAACGGTCATCTATGTGGATGTGCTGGTGGTTTTGAATTTTATCATAACCTATCTGCTGCTGTTGTGTACCGCCTCGGCGCTCCGGCTGTCGCCGTCGGCCGTTCGGCTGTTTTTCGGCTCCTTGCTGGGGGGTGTTTCCTCTCTGATGATTTTTTTACCGCCGCTTCCGCTGCCGCTTACCCTCGTTTGCAAAGCGGCTATCTGCGCCCTGATTACCCTTACCGCGCTGCCTGCCGGCAGCTTGCGGCTCTTTTTGCGCAACGGAGCGTTTTTTCTTTTGACCAATGTGCTGTTCGCGGGCATTATCTTTGCGCTGATGTGCATTTTTTCGCCCGGCGGGGTGCAAATGAACAACGGCGCGGTCTATTTGGAGCTGAATTTCTTTTCCCTGTTGGGGACGGCGGTGCTCAGCTTTGTACTGGTCAGCGTGTACAACCACTATCTCAGGCGGCAAAAAATGCGGGAAGAGATTGTGCAAATGACGGTATTTGTGGGCGGGCGGCAATTCACCTGCCGGGCTCTTTACGATTCCGGCAACCGGCTGACCGACGGCTATTTCGGCGCACCGGTGGCGGTGGTGCATTTTGATGTGGTGAAGGAATTTTTACCCTATGAGCTGCTGCCGTTCTTTTCCGGTGAGATTTATGATATTTATGCGTGCAGCCGGGAGTGGAGCGGGCGTATTCGCTTTCTTCCCACCGAAACGGTGGGCGGGGAAGGGCTGCTGCCGTGTTTTCGCAGCGATGCGATTGAAATACATACCAAATCCCATACCTATATCGCCCGCCGCGCCCTGGTGGCGGTTACGATCAAAGGGTTTCAAAATACGGACTATTCGGCTCTTGTGGGGCCGGATATGTTTTCCGATGAAATAAAGGGTGAGAAAAATGAAGGTTCGGAAAACCATGCGTCAGCTGAAAAGATGGCTGATGTATCGGGTCATATCGGCAAAAGGGTTGAAAGGGCTGAAAAGCCTGTTTGAAATTTATTATATCAACGGGCCCCAGTCCCTGCCGCCGCCGCTGAAAAAGGACGCGGAGGAGGACTGTGTGCGGCGCGCCGCCCAGGGTGAGGAAAAGGCAAGAGATTTGCTGATTACCCATAATCTGCGGCTGGTGGTGTATATTGCCAAAAAATTTGAAAACACCGGCACCGGCATCGAGGATTTAATTTCCATCGGCACCATTGGTCTGATCAAGGCGGTCAATACCTTTAAGCCGGATAAAAACATCAAGCTGGCCACCTATGCTTCCCGCTGTATTGAAAACGAAATTTTGATGTTCCTGCGCAAAACCTCTTCGCGGAAAAATGAAATTTCGCTGGATGAACCGCTGCATGTGGACTGGGACGGCAACGAGCTGCTGCTGTCCGATGTATTGGCGGATGAGGACAACCGGGTCAGCGAGCAGATTGAGGGCGAGGACGAGCGCAGTCTGCTGCTGCGAACCATCGCCCGGCTGCCGGAACGGGATAAATTGATTGTGAATATGCGGTTCGGGCTTTGCGGCTTTGAGGAGCATACGCAGAAAGAGGTTGCCGATTTGATGGGTATTTCCCAAAGCTACATATCCCGCCTGGAAAAACGCATCATCAACCGCCTGAAATCCGATATGGAAAAAGCGGTTTAACAGATAAAAGTCGAAACGGGGCAAAAATGCCCGGTTTCGACTTTTCTGCTGCTTGACGGACAGTAATATTTTACTTTATAATAAAAGAATCAAAGAAAAGTACGGGAGGAAAAGCCTATGCTGAAACGGTTTCTTTCCTATTATAAGCCGCATAAAAAGATTTTTGCGCTGGATATGGGCGCATCGTTTTTGGTTTCCACCATCGGCATATTTTATCCGATGGTCACGCGCACGATGCTCAACGATCTCATTCCGAACCGTAACTACCGTATGGTTGTGTTGTTTGCCTTGATGCTTTTGGGGCTGTATCTGGTGCGTATGCTGCTAAACTATTTTATTCAATATCAGGGGCATGTTATGGGCGTTAAAATGCAGGCGCAAATGCGGCGGGATATGTTTGTGCACCTGGAAAAGCTGCCCTATCGTTTTTATGATGACCATGAAACCGGCAAAATTATGTCCCGCATGACCAACGATTTGATGGATATCAGTGAATTGGCGCACCACGGACCGGAAAATTTAATTATCTCTGTTATTTCCATATTAACCTCTTTTGCCTATCTGTCAACCATTAATTTCTACTTAACGCTGATTATTTTTATTTGTGTGCCGTTTTTGGTGCTGTTGTGCTCCGCGCTGCGGTTAAAAATGAAGAATGCCTTTCGGGAAAGCCGTGTGGCGGTAGCAAAAATCAATGCTGCATTGGAAAGCAGCATCTCCGGCATCCGGGTAACCAAAGCGTTTACGAATGCAAAAAAAGAGCAGGAAAAATTTGAAGAGGGAAATACGGATTTTGTGCAAGCGCGGAGCCGCGCTTATAAGGCGATGGGGCAGTTTCACTCCATGACCACATTCATTACCGATATATTTAATGTATTGGTGCTCCTCGCCGGTGGCTTTTTCCTTTATCGTGAGCAAATCAATTTTGCCGACTATTCCGCCTTTATTGTTTCCGTTAACCTCTTTTTAACGCCGGTAACAACATTGATCAACTTTATGGAACAGTATCAAAACGGGGTGACCGGATTTGAACGCTTTTTGGAAATTGTGGATGCCCCGCCGGAGGAGGATTTGCCCGGTGCAAAGGATGCGGGAAGGCTACAGGGGCGCATTGAGCTGCAGCATGTGACTTACGGTTATGGCGATGGGCGGAATGTACTGCACGATGTAAGCCTGACCATTGAAAAAGGGAAAACCTTTGCGCTGGTTGGTCCAAGCGGCGGCGGCAAGACAACCATTTGCCATTTGATTCCCCGTTTTTATCCGGTAGAGCAAGGGCGGATTTTAATTGACGGCGCGGATATTCGCGCGTTTACCATGGATTCCCTGCGTAAAAATATCGGCATTGTTCAGCAAGATGTGTTTCTTTTTAATACCAGTATTCGGGAAAATATTCTTTACGGTCGTCCGGACGCCACAGAGGAAGAGGTTATTCAGGCCGCCAAACGGGCGAATATCCATACATACATCTGCTCGCTTGAGAACGGCTATGATACCGAAATCGGCGAGCGGGGCGTGCGGCTTTCCGGCGGACAGAAACAGCGGCTGAGCATCGCTCGGGTTTTTTTGAAAGATCCAGCTGTTTTGATTTTGGATGAGGCTACTTCAGCGCTGGATAACACCACGGAAATCCTGATTCAACAGGCGTTGGACGAGCTCTGCCGAGGACGCACAACGCTGATTGTTGCCCATCGGCTGTCTACTGTTAAAAAAGCCGATGAAATTGCGGTAATAGATGGCGGCAGAATTGTGGAATTGGGCAGACATGAACAGCTTTTGGCACAGAATGGTATGTATGCGGAACTTTATCGCTTGCAGTTCCGCGAAACAGAAAACTGAGCGTTTAGCGTACCATCCGGCAGGCGGCGATATAGCAGACCCAATCTGAAAGCAGCGCGGCGGGCAGGGTGCAGCCGGTGTTTTTAACGCCGATGCTGCCGTAATACACCGTCATGGCGTAAAAGGTGGTTTCCGAAGCGCCGCTAATCACCGCAGCCTGCCGCGCAAGCAGGGAATCCGCGCCATAGGTGGACAGAATGTTTTGGTATACGGAAACCCCGCCGCTGCCGGATAAGGGGCGCAATAGGCACAGCGGAAGAAGCTCGGGCGGAATTCCCAAAAGATTGCCGACCGGCGTCAATAGCCGTACCAAAAGTGCCATTGCGCCCGAGGTTTGCAGCATGGAAACCGCCGTCACCAGTGCACACAGCGAGGGCAGCAGCCCGGCAGCCGTTGAAAGCCCGTTTTTTGCGCCCGAAAGGAAGCAGTCAAAGACCGGTGTTTTTTTTACAAGTCCCCAAAGCAAAATGCCGCCCACGACCACCGGCAGGGCGGCGTTCCCGATGGTATCCAGCACATTCGCAAAGCCCGCGGGCAGCGCCAACAGCAGAGCGGGCAGCGCAAGACCATAGAGCGCGCCCGCCTTTGTCTTTTTCGCTTTTTGTTTGCGCAGTTTTCTCTTTTTCCCGCTCAATAGAACCGCAACCCCCATCCCTGCGCCCAGCGAGAGCAGCGAAACAACCCAGACCGGCAGCAGGATGTCGAAAGGGGTCTCGCTTCCGGCCTCGGCGCGCAAAGCCGCCGCCGTGGTAGGAATCAGCTGAATAGAGGCGGTGTTCATGACCACAAAGCGAATCATCTCGCCGGTGGCCGTTTCGGGGTCGCCAGGGTTTTCTTTTTGCAGCTCCTCCATGGCGCGCAGCCCCAGGGGCGTAGCAGCGTTTCCCAGCCCCAAAAGGTTCGCGGTCACATTCATGCAAATGGCGCGAAAAGCGGGTGAATCCCGGTCAAGGGACGGAAAAACCGCCGAAAGCAGCGGGGAGAGCAGCCGGTTCACGCCGCCGCTCAATCCGGATTTTTCCGCAATTTCTGCAAGCCCGCTCCACAGCGTCAGCGCGCCGGTCAAGGTTAAAATCAATTGCACGCTGTCTGAAGCACCGCTGAAAATGCCGTTTGTCAGCGCGGCGGTACTGCCGGAAAAGAAAGCGGTTACCACCGAAAAAATCACCATAACCGCCCACAAGGTGTTCATCATAGCCCATCGCCCCGAAAAATAGTTTCCGTTTCAGCCTATGCGCCAAAAAAGCAGAATATTCCCTACGGAAACCAAAGACAAGCAGCCCCTTTCCCGCCGCAGAAAGCAGCCGGAAAAGGGGCATATGTTTTTAATGGCAGTGTGTTTGTCTGTTACGCCGGACCAAGCCAGGTCAGCAGCGGCTGCAAATAGACCGGGTCGGTCCAGTCGCAGCTTTTGCCCGCCGCGCGCATCAGCGCTCTCATCCATGGTTCGTACTCGGACGGGTCTTTTTTCGCCAGGGATTTTTGCAGCATTTTACAAAGGGTGCGGTCAACGGCGGTCATGGCGCCCTCGTCCCAGGCGCCTCTGCCGTAAAACAGGGGAATGTTCCCAAGGTCGCCCCGCAGGTTATTCTTTTTTACATCCTCGAGAGCCTTTTCGTCATAAGGGGACGCGCCGACGCAAAAGATAGCCACCTTCTTTCCGGCAAGAAGCGCCTGATTTTTGCGCAGCACGGAAAGACCGGAAATACCGGACGCATAAATCGCGCCGCAGAGAATCAGCGGTTCCCCGTTTGCAATCTCGGTTTTGGTGGCTTCTTTGGCGGGCAAAACCACAAAGCCGGTTTTTTCGCCCAGCCAGTCCGCGTATTTTTTGGTAGATCCGTATTTGGAGCGGTATAAAATCAAACCCATTGCCGTCAAATCCTTTCTATGGTTTCTGCCCGTTGGGCGATATGCCTTAAACCTTCATAAACTGGCTTTCATACAGATTTTTATAAAACCCGTTCTGTGCCAAAAGGGATTGGTGGGTGCCGGTTTCGATGATATTGCCGTCTTTCATTACAAGAATCAAATCCGCCTCCCGAATGGTCGAAAGCCGGTGCGCCACAATAAAGGAGGTGCGCCCCTGCATCAGCTTGGAAAAATCTTCGGTAATCAGCAGCTCGGTTCTCGTATCAATGGAGGAGGTCGCCTCGTCCAGGATAAGCATCGGCGGCGGGCAGAGCATGACCCGGGTAATGCACAATAGCTGCTTCTGCCCTTCCGAAAGCCCGTCAAAATCCTTGCCCAGCACCGTATCATAGCCCTTGGGCAGACGCTTGATAAAACTGTGGGCGCCGCTGCTCTTCGCGGCGGCTTTGATTTGCTCGTCTGTCACATCCGTTTTGCCCATCACAATATTTTCCCGAATGGAGGCGTTTTTAATCCAGGTATCCTGTAAAACCATGCCGAACTGCTCCCGCAGATTTTTGCGGGGAATATCATAAATGCTGACCCCGTCGATTAAAATATCGCCGCTGTCCGCGTCATAAAAGCGCATCAGCAGATTGATCAGGGTCGTTTTGCCGCATCCGGTGGGACCGACAATGGCGACACGCTGTCCGGCTTTGACAGAAAAGCTGATATTTTGCAAGAGCGGTTTGTCTTTCTCATAGGAGAAGCAGACCTTTCGGAACTGTACCTCGCCGCGAATATCGGAAAGCTGCGCGTTTGCTTTGTCCGGCTCCTCCGGTGCTTCCTCAATCAGCTCAAATACCCGCCTAGCGCAGGCCAGGGCGTTTTGCAGCTCGGTAATCACCGAGGAAATATCGTTGAACGGCTTGGTGTATTGGGTGGCATAGCTCAAAAAACAGGTAAAGCTGCCCACGGAAAAAACGCCGCCGGTGCCCAGAACCGCCAGCGCCCCCACCAGCGTCACCCCCGCGTAGACCACCGAATTGACAAAGCGGGTCACCGGATTGGTCAGGGAGGAATAAAAGGTGGCTTTCAGCGCATAGGAAGCCAGAGTTTGATTGGTCTCGTCAAAGGCGCGGATGGCGTTTTCTTCCTGACAGAAGGCTTTAATCACCTTCTGGCTGCCGAGACGCTCGTTGATATAGGCGGTCTGGCGCCCTTTTGCCTCGGACTGCTTACGGAACATGGAATAGGTGCGCTTGGAAATGAAGCGGGCGGCAAATAACGACAGGGGCGTTACCAATACCACCACAAGGGTAATCCGAACATCAATACTCAGCATAAACACAATGGTGCCCACAATGGTCGTCAGCCCCGAAAACAGCTGGGAAAAGCCCAAAAGCAGTCCCTCCGACAGCGTATCGGTATCGGCAATAACCCGGCTCATCAAATCGCCGTGGGGGTGATTATCCAAGAATTTTAGCGGCAGCGTTTCAATGCGCCGTATCGCGTCCACGCGAATATCCCGCACAATGTCCGAGGTAATGCGGTTGTTGATTACATTTTGCAGCCACTGCACAATCGCTGTAGCAAGAATAATACCGGAGCCCTGTATAATGAGCTTGGTCATGGCGGTATAATCCACCTGCCCGGGCGCGACAATGCAGTCAATCATATCGCCGAACAGCACCGGCAAAAACAGCATCAGCACCGCACTTATGAGGGAAAACAGCAGCGAGAGCACAGCGGCAAATTTGTATTTTCCAATATAGTTAAATACCTTTTTCAAGGTCGATTCCTTTTTCTTCATGCCATCGCCGCCTCCTCGTCCGGGTATTGGGACAGATGAATCTGCCGGTAAATGTCACAGGAGGCGAGCAGCTGCTCATGGGTGCCGCAGCCGGCAACCTGCCCGTCGTCCAGCACCAGAATCCTGTCGCAGTCCTTGACGGAAACCGTCCGCTGGGAAACCATAAAGATACAGGGGTTTTCGGGCAGCGCCGCCAGAGCGGTGCGCAGGCGGTAGTCCGTGGCGTAGTCCAGCGCGCTGGAGCTGTCGTCCAAGATTAGGATTTCCGGCTTTTTCACCAGCGCCCGGGCGATGGCAAGTCTTTGCTTTTGCCCGCCGGATAAGTTGCCGCCGTTTTCGCTGATAACGAAATCCAGCGCGCCCTCTTTTTCCTGTACAAAATCCAGCGCCTGGGCGTTTTGCAGTGCCGCGCGGATTTCCTCATCCGTGGCGTCGGCGTTGCCCCATTTCATATTTTCCCGCACCGTACCGCTGAACAGCACCGCCTTTTGGGGTACAACGCCAATCCGGCTCCGAAGGCGGCTCTTTGGTACATCGGAAAGCGGGATGCCGTGATAGCAAATTTTCCCCTCCTGCGCCTCATAAAAGCGGGGAATCAGGTTGACCAAAGTGGTTTTGCCCGAACCGGTACCGCCGATAATCCCGATGCGGCTGCCGGGCTGTACCGTCAGATTGATATGGGAAAGCGCAGGCTCCGCCCCGTCGTGATAGGTAAAGCTGACGTCCTCCATGGTAAGCAACGGCGCACCTTCAACCGGCGCGGGCATGGCTTTGTCTGGCTCGTGGCTGTCTTCTGCCGGAGCGGTAATCAGCTCCGCCGTTCTGGTGGCCGAGGCGGCGGCCTTGGTCATGGTAATAATTAAATCCGCCAGCTTAATCAGTTCAACCAGAATTTTCGCCATGTAGTTATACAGCGCTACCACTTCGCCCTGGCTCAGCTCGCCGCCGTCCACCTTCAGCGCACCGATATAAATCAGCAGAATCGTGGCAAAATTGATGATGATATAGGTCGAGGGGGTCAGCAGCGCGGTAATGCGCCCGGTGAATTTTTGCAGCTTCGCCAGCGCTTCGGCGGTGGCGGAAAAATCCCGCACCTCTTTGTCCTCGTTGCGAAAGGCGCGAATCACCCGCGCACCCCGCAAATTATCGCCGGTGGCCTTGGTCAGCTTATCCAGCTTCCCCTGTACCGCCTTAAACAACCGAATCCCCGCCACCATAATGCCGAATACAATAATCGACAATAGCGGCACCGTTCCGGCAAAGACCAGCGCGCTTTTGGTGTCAATCAGAAAAGCGGCAATCACCGAGCCGAACACCACAAAGGGCGAGCGCAAAAACAGCCGCAGCGTCATATTCACCCCGGACTGTACCCGGTCGATATCGCCGGTAATGCGGGTGATGATGGACGGCGTGCCGAATGCGTCAATCTGGGAATAGGAAAAATCCTGCACCCGCGAAAACGCCGCCAGCCGCAGCCGGGAGGCAAAGCCGATGGCAGCTTTGGCGGAAAAATACTGCGCCGTTACCGAAAACAGCAGTCCCAACAGCCCCAGCAGCGCCACATAGATCGAATAGCGGATAATAAACGAGCGATCCCCTGCGCCAATCCCCAAATCGATAATATCCGCCACCAGTATCGGCACAAACAGCTCCAGCAGCGCCTCAATCAGCTTAAACAGCGGCGCCAGCACGCATTCGGTGCGATAGCCTTTCATATATACAAACAGTTTTTTCATATCTCATAATCCAATCTTGATTGATTTGCTTGTATTTTACCATATTATCCAGTTAAAATGCAAGGGCGGCGGTTTTTCCGTTACAGCCCGCCCGGTTTGTAATAGAAGATAGCCCGCTTTGCCGTTCTGCGCCGGTTACAGGGATATGATTTGCCCGTCCCGCCAAATCAGGCACTTGCCGCTGTTATCCTTTTTGAGAATGTCCCCTTTTTGCAGGCGTGTATTTCGCCCCGGCAGCAGCACCCGAATAACCAGCCAGCCGTCGCAGTCCGGCGCGGCTTTGGCAGAACGGATGGCTTCATCTACCGCTACACACAGCGCGCCTTTTTTGATGCGGTATTTTCGTCTTTCCCGCTTTGCTGCCGGCGGCGGCAAAGTGGGGGAGGCTTGGGGACAGTTTTGCTGCCCGTAGTAGGAAACGGCAAAATCCGCCCAGTCAGCGGGGGCATCGCACCAGCTGCCGTTTTCCACGCGGCATGTATGCAAAATGATTTGCTTTGGTAAAAAGGCGGGCACACGGGGCTTCCCGCTCGGTGAAAACAAAAAATTGCCCTCCATGCGAATTCGCGCTGCCTGGAATCGTTCCCCATTGCAGAGCGCCAGCCCCACCGGTTCTGGGCTGAGAATACAGTTGGCAAAAATGGCGTCCCGCGCTTCGGCATACGGCACATGCATTTGCAGGCTGCCGCCCACCAGCAGATTGTGGTGAACGCGCCGGTCAAATCCCTCCCGCAGCTTCACGCCCAGCCCCAGCAGCAGGTTGTGGTCGATTTCCATATGAGAAGAACCGTCGTCCATATCGATGCCCCAGGAGTGCGGCGCATCGGCGGCGTGATGCAGCCGGTTGTGGTGGATGCGGGTTGGGGCAAGGCAGTCGATGCCGGACAGGTCGTATTCTTTGCCGTCTTTGACCGTATGGCGAATCTCGCTGCCATAAAGCCCCGAAGCGTTGTATTGCGGCACCGACCAGAACCGGTCCCGCCCCCAGCTGTTGATGGGACCGTGATCCTCGGTTTCCCGCTGGGAATCGAACAGGTCGTTATAGGCAATCTCGTGTCCGCCAAAGGTGCCGTCGTTGATATTGATTAAGGCGCGGGGACTGTGGTGCATGGTATTGTGCAAAATAGAAATCCGGTACGCGACCGACAAATTGACCCCGCAGGACTGTTTTTCCAATAGACCAACCCGGTAGATATGGTTTTGCTCCACCAAAATATCGGCAGGGTAGTCCTCCTTGCGCGGTCCGGTTTTCTCCGGATGGGATACAGCCGTGCGGTGTACCGGTAAGTCCGGGTACAGCTTATGTTCCCAAAAAGACGGCTCATAGACCGCGGATGGTTTACCGGCGATTTGCACCGCCGTGGCGCCGATGTCTGAAAAGGTGCACCCGATCAGGCGGTGCCTGCGGTGATACCCGGAGAAAAAGAGCGCGTTGCCGCCAATGTTTTGAAAAATGCAGTTCTCGATGCTGCAATCCTCGGCATTTTCCGCAAAAATCGCGCCGCTGCGTACCACGCACCAGTCCCCGCGCAGCAGCGGTTCATATTTTTTGTGATTGGCAGGACTTGGGAAGAGCGTGCGCGCCGTATCCCGGATGGTTAAGCCGTGAACGGAAATCCGCCGCACCGGCTCGGCGGGGGAATCCCCCTGTAAAAGCAGCAGCTCTGTTTGCACCGAAAGCGTAATGGCGCACCTATCCGGTTCCGTACCTTCCGGCGGCAGCCAATACAGAATGCGGGCGGCTATGTCAAAGAACCACTCGCCGGGGGCATCCAGCTCCTCGCTCACATTTTCTACTACCAGCGCGTCCGCCATGCCATCGCCCCGGTTATTATCGCCGACCCATTGCAGCCGATGCCCGCAGTCGGCAGCTTCGTCCCTGTCCAAAATCAAGAAGGAGTTGCCGCCCCAGCCTGCCTGATGAATCGCGCGTACCTGTCCGCCCGCCGGGTTTGCCCAGCTTTTTGCCCGCAGACGGATTTCCGCCTTGGTAGCGGCGCCCTCCAGCGGCAGCGCACCGGGCTTGCGGTTCGGATACCGGCAGAGCGTCTGCTCTTCTCCATCGGCGAACATCCGGTCAAAGAACGGTACAGCGGGCAGCGCGGTTTGATAAATACCCGTTTTTGCATCTTTCTGCCAGTGTAATTTCCCCAAAGGCAGTGCGCCGCTGAGCGCCGTGCCGTCTTCGGTGGTCAGGGTCAGCCCGTTATGCGCGGGCGTTAAAAGAATGGGCGCGTCTAAAAAGTAATCCTTGCCCACAAAACAAATCACCCCGTCCGGCTGCCGCGCAAGCAGCGAAAGCGCCTTTTGGACGGAGCGAACCGCTTGTGCTTTGGTTTTTCCGTTGTATTCGTCCTTACCGTTTTGCGAAACATAAATCGTCATGGCTAATCCCCGCTTTCGCGATACTTTCTGCGCTTATCTTAACAGAAAATACCAGGGAGGACAAGCCTTTCCCCGGTGAAAAAGACAGAAAAACGACCTTGTAAAAAAATTTTTTCAACACCTTGACAAGCCATAACCCGTTGTGGTATACTACATATCCTTTTCGTCTTTTGGGCTGTGTAGGAACGCGGAATGCTCTGCGGCTGGAGCAGACCGCACAGAAGAAATGAGAGGAGCGCTATGATTGAACTTGCGAACATCAGCAAGACCTTTAAGGTCGCAAAACGAACCGGCGGCTTCGGGGAGGCAGTCAAATCCCTGTTCCGCCGGGAAGTGACCTATGTCCACGCGCTGGACGGGGTCAGTTTTACCGTTGGGGACGGCGAGATGGTCGGGTATATCGGTCCCAACGGCGCGGGCAAGAGCAGCACCGTCAAAGTGATGAGCGGCATTCTGACCCCGGACAGCGGCGAATGCGTGATTGACGGGCTCTGCCCCTGGAAAGACCGCAAGGCGCATGTCAAAAATATCGGCGTGGTTTTCGGGCAGCGGTCGCAGCTTTGGTGGGATGTGCCGGTGATCGATTCGTTCGAGTTGATTCGGGATATTTATGCCGTGCCCGAGGCGGTGTACCTGCGCAACCGGAACCGGCTTGCGGAGATGCTGGATCTGGGGGAGCTGTTAAAAACCCCCGCCCGGCAGCTGAGTTTGGGGCAGCGGATGCGCTGTGAAATTGCCGCTTCACTGCTGCATGACCCGAAAATCCTGTTTTTGGACGAGCCGACCATTGGGCTGGATGCGGTGTCCAAGATTGCCGTGCGGGATTTTATTCGGGAACTGAACCGGGACAGGAAAACCACGGTCATTTTAACCACCCACGATATGCAGGACATCGAAGCGTTAGCGGAGCGGATTCTGCTGATTGGCAAAGGGCGCATTCTTTTGGACGGTACGCTGGAGCAGCTGAAACACCGAAACACCGGCGAAAAGAAGCTGACCGTAGAATACACAGGCGGTACACTCCCCACCATGGACGGGCTGACGCTTTTGCATCGCCAGAGCGGCCGGGCGGAGCTTTCGGTGGATCCCGGGATTCTTTCGGTTTCCGATGCCATTGCCGCCCTTTCGGGGCAAGTAGAAATAACGGATTTATCGGTGCAGGGGATGGATACCGAGGAACTGGTGGTTTCTCTGTATCGGGAGTTTCGCATATGACGGCGCGGGGGAGACTTGCGGGCTCACTTTTGCCTGCAAAGAAATATCTGGCTCTGTTCCGTGTCCGCTTCCAGAATGAGATGCAGTACCGGGTGGCGGCGCTGGCAGGCGTCTGCACCCAGTTCGTCTGGGGCTTTATGGAAATATTGCTGTTCCGCGCGTTTTATCAAGTCGGCGGCGAGATGCCCATGACCTTTTCCCAACTGGTGACCTATGAGTGGCTCCAGCAGGCATTTTTGGCGCTGTTCATGCTCTGGTTCTGGGACAAGGATATTATCGAAGCGATTACCGGCGGCAATATTGCCTATGAATTGGCGCGTCCGATGGATTTATACAATATGTGGTTCACCCGGGTGGCGGCGCAGCGGATTGCCCGGGCGCTTTTGCGGTGTCTGCCTATTTTGCTGGTCGCTTTTCTGCTGCCGGAGCCTTACCGCATGTCATTGCCCGTCAGCTTCGGCGCGTTCCTTTTGTTTGTTGTATCCACCGCGCTGGGGCTTTGCGTGGTGGCGGCGCTGACGATGCTGGTCTATGCGCTGACCTTTTTTACCATGTCCGCCAGCGGGGTGCGCATTTTCGCCGCATCCATTGCCGAGCTGCTGTCCGGCGCGGTGGTGCCCCTGCCGTTTTTTCCGGAAAAATGGCGGCTTTTGGCAGAGCTTTCCCCCTTTGCCGCAGTACAAAATCTGCCGCTGCGCCTTTACAGCGGCAATCTTGCGGGCGATGAGGCGCTTTTTTATCTTGGCATGCAGGTGTTCTGGCTGGTGGCGCTGGTGCTGCTCGGAAGAATTTTGCTGCGCCTAATGCGCCGCAGGCTTGTGGTACAGGGAGGGTAAATGATGAAATTATATTTTCGCTATTTTTCCATTCATCTAAAAAGCCTGATGCAGTACAAGGCGTCCTTTCTGCTTTTAACGGTCGGGCAGTTTATCACCTCGTTTTCCGCGTTTTTGGGGATCTATTTTCTTATGTCCCGTTTTCATACCGTAAACGGCTTTGCTCTTCATGAAGTTTTGCTGTTTTTCGCCGTCACGCTGATGGCGTTCAGTCTGGCGGAATGCTTCGCAAGGGGTTTTGATGTGTTTCCCTCCATGCTCGGGAACGGGGAGTTCGACCGGATTCTTTTGCGCCCGATCCATCCGGTGTTTCAGGTCATAGCGTCTAAAATGGAATTTTCCCGCGTGGGGCGGCTGTTGCAGGCGGTATTGACCTTTGCTCTTGCCATCGGCGGCGGGGAAGTCCAGTGGCGCTGGGATAAAATTCTATTGCTGGTGCTTATGATATTTTCGGGCGCGGTATTCTTTGCCGCATTGTTTGTGGTGGGCGCGTCCTTCAGCTTTTTCAGTACCGAGGGGCTGGAAGTGATGAATATCTTCACCGACGGCGGACGGGAGTTCGGGCGCTATCCCCTGTCGGTCTACGGAAAAGAGATGCTGCGCTTTTACACCTTTATCGTGCCCATGGCGCTGTTCCAGTATTACCCGATGCTGTATATTCTGGGCAGAAGCGAAAACCCATGGCTATGCGCCGCCCCTTTGGGAATCCTGGTATTTCTGCTTCCGGTTTCCCTTGTGTGGAAGCTCGGCGTGCGCCATTACCGCTCCACCGGCTCATAAATTCATGAACCAAAAAAGCGAACCGTACAGGTTTTCCCTGCCGGTTCGCTTTTCTTGTGATATGAAATTATTGGCCAAAGGTATTGCTGGTAGGAGCGGCGGCTTTGGCGCCGATGGTGTTGGTAGCGGCCCAGAGGCTGCCGGTGGGGGCTACGGGGCTCAAAAGCACTTTTCCGGTGCCGCGGTAGACATTGACCAGCCCTTCGCCGCTGACGGCGGAGCCAATCAGCGTCTTGGTGGAGCGCTCTACGGTGAAATCCAGCGATGCTGTCCAGCAGACCGCCAGATTGCCGTCCACTTTTAATACATCGTTGTCCAGCTGTACTTCCAGAAGCTCGGCGAGGGGCACATTGCTCTCCAGCGCCGCAACGCCTGCGCCCTGCAAGGTGAGGTTGAACAGCCCCTCGTTGCCCGCCAGAGCGGAGGACAGGTTCTTTCTGGCAACCACATTCTGTTTGATGGTGCCGTCACAGGCTAAAAACATACCGTCTTCCACCGCCATGCCCGCCGGACCCCAGGCGGCAACGTCCTGCAAAATAATATATTTATAGGTCGGCTCCAGCGCCAAAAGACCGACGCCGGTGTATTCGGGCTTAATGGCGGATTCCTTGGTTACCGCGCCTTTCAGCATTTTGCCGAAAAAATCGCCCACGCCCTTTACGCCGGTGGTGGGCTGGATGTTGCCCGCCATCCACTGCATGGCGCCCGCCTGGGTAATCACGGTGTTGCTGCCGCTGAGATTTACAAGCACCTGACGGCGGCGCACATCCATTTTGCTCATAAAATATTGATCCACCGCGTTCATCGGCGAAACGCTCGCGTCCTTTTCATATTCAATGACGCTGAAATTGCCCATGGACGCCACGGTTTTTCTGTTGTCGTTGGTCAAATTGTTGATGCGAATACCCATAACCCCGTTGCCTCTCTTTTTTATGATTTTCTGTAAAAACAGCATAACACAGACCGCGCAAAAAAGCAAGGACTATGACGGTTTTGCAAAGGATTTTCCGGTTTTCCGGCAGTGTCAGCAGCCCTGTATTTGCATATGCTGAAAAAGAGGTGATAAGAATGTGCGGAATAGCCGGAGAAATTGCTTTTAATGCCGATTTGCGGCAGCGAAAAGACGATATGATACACATGCAAAAGGTGCTTGCGCCCCGGGGACCCGACCAGAAAGGGATATATTTGACCCCCCATGCGGCACTGGTGCACCGGCGGCTCAGCGTTATCGATCCCATGGGCGGCCGCCAGCCCATGCGCGCCGAACGGGACGGCGCGGGATATATCATGGTCTATAACGGTGAGCTGTATAATACAGAAGAGATTCGCCGGGATTTAAAAAAACGGGGCTGGCGCTTCGACGGGCATTCGGATACCGAGGTGCTGCTCAAGGCGTTTATCGAATGGGGCGAGGACTGCCTTGCGCGCTTCAACGGCATTTTTGCTTTCGCGGTTTGGAACGAAAAAACCGAAACGCTCTTTGCCGCCCGGGACAGGATCGGCGTCAAGCCGTTTTTCTATGCGCTGCACGACGGGCATTTTATTTTTGCTTCCGAAATCAAAGGCATTTTGGCGAACGGGGAAGTGCCCGCCGTTATCGATGCGCAGGGCGTTGCTGAGGTCATGCTGATGGGACCGGGCAGAACCCCGGGCTGCGGTGTGTTTCGCGGCATTGATGAGCTGAAAGCGGGGCACTGCCTGTGGTTCGACCGGGAGGGGCTGCGGCTTCGGCCGTATTGGAAGCTGCGGGATCGTCCCTTTGCCGATACCTTTGAACAATGTGTGGAAAAGACCCGTTTTCTGGTAACCGACGCCATCGAACGGCAGCTGGTATCCGATGTGCCCATCTGTACTTTTCTGTCCGGGGGGCTGGATTCCAGTCTTTTGTCGTCCGTTGCCGCCCGTCATTTGGCAAAACAGGGCGAGCGGCTGAAAACCCTGTCGGTGGATTATCGGGACAACGACAAATATTTTAAGAAAAGCAAATTCCAGCCCAACAGCGACCCGGAATATATTCGGATTATGGCAGATTACCTCGGCAGCGACCATCGCAATGTGGTGCTGGATACGCCCGAGCTGGTCAAGGCGCTGTACCGGGCGGTGGAAGCGCGGGATCTGCCGGGGATGGCGGATGTGGACGCTTCGCTTTTGCTGTTCTGCGAAAAAATCAAGGAGAGCGGCACCGTCGCCCTGTCCGGCGAGTGCGCCGATGAAATTTTCGGCGGTTATCCCTGGTACCGCGACCCTGAAATCCGCGCCCGCTACGGCTTCCCCTGGGCACAGACCACGGATTACCGCGTGAGCTTTTTGCGAAAAGAGTGGGCGGAGCAAATCGACGGCGAGCGCTATGTGGATGCGCGGTATCAGGCAACGCTTGCCGATACGGATAAGCAGCCGAAGCTTTCGGATACCGAACGGCGCATGAAAGAGATGATGCGCCTGAATTTCGACTGGTTCATGCAGACCCTGCTGGACAGAAAGGATCGCATGAGCATGGCAAACGGTCTGGAGGTGCGCGTGCCGTTCTGCGATTGGCGCATTGCCGAATATCTGTATACCGTGCCCTGGGAATATAAGGATTACCGCCACTATGAAAAAGGACTTCTGCGCGAAGCCATGAAGGACTATTTGCCCGAAGAGGTGCTCTGGCGCAAAAAAAGCCCCTATCCCAAAACCCATAACCCTGCCTATATGCAGGCGGTTTCCGATGAGCTGCGTAAAAAGGTACTCCAGAACCCCGACGCGCCGCTTTTGAAAATCGTTCAGCGTGAGGCGCTTCAGAACCTGCTGGGCGACAGCCGCGCCGTACCCTGGTACGGGCAGCTGATGAATACACCGCAGACCATTGCCTATATGCTGCAAATCAACCACTGGCTGGAAACGTATCAGATTGAAGTGACGCTGTAAAAATCGGTTATAAAAAATTCTCCGGGGCGTGTGCCGCCGGAGAATTTTTATTATCAGGGCTTGCCTGTCTGGATAAGAAAATAGTTAGTTATAGATGAATAACAAAGTCAAAGCAGGCATCGTCCTCGTACCACAGCGGGAAATTGGTGCCCCAGATATTGTCGTGCAAAACATAACTGAGCCCCTCCGCCGACGGGTCGCCGATCCGGTTGTCATAGGTCAGAATATGGCAAGTGCCGACGGCGGTCAGCGGCGCATGGAGGTTTTCGATCGTTACGGTTTTTCCGCCGCTTTGATAAAAGAGCTTTTCCACTGCCGAAAGCTTGCGGTTGCCGTTTTTGACCACGGTTTTCGGGTCAATGATGCTGCCGCATTTTTGATAGCGCAGGGTGTCCTTGTCCAGCACCGGATACAGGCGAAAAGCGGTGCTTTCCGGCAGGCGGCTGGCTTTTTTCCGCTGCCAGGCGACACGGATATCGATTCCCGCCGGGCGCAGCGTGTAGACAATCTGCATGTTTTGCGGGCAGCCCGTTCTCTGGGCGCAGTCCGGCGCGGCGGTCAGATTGACACACAGCACAAAATTTCCGGCTTGGTCGGTCTGGCAGGACATCTGCTGCGCCGTAAACGGGAAATCCCCCTCCGGATAGCGTCCGGTGGCATATTCCAGCAGCGGCCTGCCGAAATCCGGCTCGCTCCATGTATAGTTATCTGAAAAATCTCGGGTATAGTGGGAAAACCAGTAGTTGTAATCCTTTTTACCGTAGGAAGTAAATTCCAGGGCGGGACGCTCCTTTGCCAAAAACAGCGCCTTGCCGTTCTTCCAAAGGTCGAGCGCACCGAAGCGGTTGACAGACACGGTATAATCGCCCAGCTGTCGTTTTTCCCCGGGTGCAATCGCCTCGCCCACTGCCGGAAGCAGGGTAAAGGTGCGCAGCCTTTTGAGTTTTTTTGCGGTTTCTTCCGACAGCTCCTGCGGCAGGGCGGCAAGTCCCCGGTCGATATACTGCCGCTGTTCCGCCCAGCTTTTTTCTATTTGACGGTACGAGCCGGGGTGATAGCCGCCGGTGCTGCGGTTGAAAAGGGTTATCAGATTATGCGGTCTGCCTCGGAAAGGATGGCGGAGCTTGACCGTATCCTGTGCGCGGGCCTTTTCAAAGTCCGGCAGCAGGTAATTTTCATAGTCCGAAAGATATATTTTCTGATCCACGCCGCAGGTATGCTCCGCCAGACATAAAATAGCGTCCGCTATGCCCTGATAGCTGGAATCCTGACGGGAAACACCCGAAGACAGCAGCAAATCTTTTGCCCGAATCAGTTCCCGCAGCGCTCCGGCCTTATAGGGGTCGCTGGCGGCGCCGTGAATCCAGCTGTCACCGATTTCCCCTTCCAATACCGGCAGCTTGTCGCGCTTTTCCCATAAAAGGTCAGCAAAGTCATCTATGCGCCCCGCCTCTACGGTATAGTCAGGGTAGCGCTTGCATACTTTCTGAAACTCTTTTTCTGCAAACCGTTCGTCCTTTGCGCCCCGGTTGTCCAGCGTGTGGCTGAAATACAGAATTTCATCCAAAAACGGCAGCTGGCACGCGCCGCCGTAGGAGCCGCTGTATATCACCACAAGCTCATACCCGTCCTTTTTCCAAAGGAAGCATTGCGGCACATCGGGCATAGCGGACGAGCCGTTGACGCCGATATGCAGCAGGCGAATGCCGTGTTTTGCCAGAATCGGAACCAGCCCTGCCGTATGACCGGGGACGTCGGTCATTTTGGCAGCGGTGGTCTTTCGTCCGGTAATTTCATCAATGGCGTCGCTGATGGAAAGCCCGTATTCCAGTGTATCCTTATCTAGTAATTCCGTGTGCAGGGTAAACGGCATGGCGTGGTTTGCCAAATCGCCCCTCTCCAGCGCCCGGCGCACGGTTTGCCGCAGTACGGGATCCGGGCTTTGCAGCGACTGCCAGAGAATCCAGGAGCCGGTTGTCCAAACGAATTTTTTCTTTTGGGGACTGTTCAGCCGCTCGGCTATACGGCAGGCGTTGGGAATAAATTGGTTCACATAGTTTTGGCGAATGGTTTCGGCAAAATCGGTAAAGCCCAAATCCAAATGAGTTTTGGAAACAACGATAACTTTTTTCATACGATCCCTCGTTTTGTTTTTCCTTATGCTTATTTTTCTACATCATAGCAAAAAATCGGGGCGAAATGTGCACAAACCTGTCGCAGCCGGAAACAGGCGCAGCATGCCCGTTTCCGGCTTGCGGTTAAAAATCAAATCCGGTTATTTCTTTTTTGATGTTTTCTGCTTCGCTTCCGGCTGCGTTTCTTTGTCGGTCGGGTTGGCTTCGATGTCAATTTCAACCGTGCCGTTTTCGGTCAATACCTCTTCCATCGCGTCGCGCCGTGCCATCAGCTCGTTATGTACCCGCTCTTTTTCCTTTCCGGTCAGCTTATAGAAGAAGAACGGCACGCCTGCCAGCAGCATCATAATGCCGTGGACAACCGTATAGAAGAACAACAGCAATATCTTTGTGCGCAAAGTCTGCATGGTGCCGTCCTCCAGTCCCTGGTTGTAGCCGATGATGGAGTGGTCGCCGTAAAGAATATACGGTACGACGCCGCTGGCGATAATGCCGCTGACCGTGCCGCCGAGACCAATGACAAATTCAATGCCCGCGTCCAGCCGTTTGCCGGTGGAAAGCTCCATATCGTCCAGAATATCCGCCTTAAACATGCTGGGCAGTAAATTGGACGCGCCGAACTGAATGCCGGTTAAAAACAGGCAGGCAATAAAGATGATATTCAGCCAGGACTTGCCGGTATTTAAATAGAGGCAGCCGACGCCGAAGGCAATGCAGTTGACAATCACCGAATAAAAGCCCGAAGCAATATACAGCACCCGGCTGTTGAATTTTTTCAGCAGGGCATTGATAATCAGCATGCCCACCATGGTGCCCACGCCAACCGGCAGCGCAAACAGCAGGGTTTGGGAGGAGGAACCGAGCATGGCGGCGGCAATAAAGGGCTGCATAAAGGTGGAAACGCCCCGGAAGCCTTTCAGAAATTCACTAATCAGTACAATGCGGGCGTGTTTGTTTCTCAAAACAATCCAAAAGCCCTGTAAGGGATTCTTTTTCTCTACTTTATAGGTGATGCGTTCTTTTACAACGCTCATGGCCAGCAGAACGGTTACCGTGCCGAGGAGGCTGCAAAGCACCGAGGAAATCAAATAGTTGAGCGCGTTGTTTTTTGCGCCCTGAACCGCTTCAATAATCAGACCGACCACCAAAACGATGACCAGCGGCGCGGAGTTGCCCACAGCGCTGGAGATGCCGCGGAAGGACAGGAGCTGCTCGCGCTCGCGGCTGTTGGGGGTCATAACCACGGCAACCATATTGATGGTATTGCCGAAGTAGAAGCAAAGCCCCTGAATCAGCGCCAGCGCGCAGATGTAAATCAGCAGTACGGTGGGGTTTTGGGCAATAAAATCGGGAATGTAGAAAATCAGCGCGGTAATCACGCCGCAGGGAATGGCAAAAATCAGCCCCAAATGTTTGAATTTGTTGCCGTTTTTCGGTTTTTTATTGTCCAGAATCATGGCATAAACGAAGCTCAAAACAAAGCCCGCAATGCCGGTAAAGGTGTTGAAAAAGGACATCGCGCCTTCGGAGAGCAGCAGAATGTCCACCAGATAGGCCTTGCGGTACTCGTTGATCATGCCGGTCATGGTGGTGTAAAAGAACACCGCCACCAGATACAAAATCCATTCTTTCATGGAAAGGTATTTTTGCTCGTTTGCGGCGGGGGAAACGCTGGCCGCTGCGGCAGGTTTTGCCGCTGTTTTTGCTTTTGCCATTACAAAAGGACTCCTTTATTTTTGATAAACGGCGGCGTTGGTTGTCAGTACCGCCTCGTAATCCAGTTGTTTTTCATCACCGATGGTTTTCAAAATAAAGCCGCTCAAATCGGAAAGCATCGGGTTCTTTCCGCCTACCTTCTTTTCCACCTGGTGCAGAATGGGGGAAAGGCGCTTTAATATCTTTTCCATGGCGTCGTAAACCGGTGTGCCTTTGACATACGGCTCGTTGCCCACAAAAATATTGCGCACAAAGCTCAAACCGATGTCTTTCAGCAAAATATTTTTGATGGACGGGTCAACGGAAATATGCAAAAGTTTCGCCAAAGAACCGATGGTCCACTTCTGCATCCCCTTGCCGAAGAAGGTAATAACCGGCTTGAACTTTTTCATTTTTTCCTCACCGCCGAATTTTGCGGCGAAGAACGGGAAATCAAACGCCATGGCGTCTATAAGGTCGGTAATCATCCGGTCAAACCGCCACTGGAAGTATTCAGCGGCGGTTTTATCGCCCTTATCTTTCCATTCAAATTCTCCGGTTGCAATGGATTGAATTTGTATTTTGCCCTCTGCAAGGAAGGTGACGCGCCGGTAATAGGCGGGGCAGCCCACCAGCGAGCCGGTGCAGATATCGGTAATTTTGTTGCCGCTTTTCGAGGTATGTTCGGTCAGGCTCTGCATATGCATATGCCCGGTAAAGATTAAATCCAGCCCCGCGTCCGCCAAAAAGTCGGCGGTTTTCTGCCAGTCGGTCAGCTTCGCGTCGCCAATCAAATACATCACTGGTGAGGCGGGCAAAAGCGGGTAATGGGTCATGGCAAAAATATACTGTCCCTCGTCATGCGCTTTTTGTATTTGCTCCTTGGCCCATTGCAGCTGGTCATCCCAAAGCCCCTTAAAGTCTTTGGTGTCGCCGTCGCAGTTCAGCGCCAGCAGGCGAATGCCGTCCGCAAGCTGCGCCACATAGGACAGACCGTCCCGCTCATAGGTCGCAATGGCATCGGAAAACCCAAAGTCCTTGTAAAACTCCCGCAGCTCGCTGCGGTCGGTATGCTCGACCTCCACCCGTTCGCTGCCGCGGAAAGCGGAGGAATAGCTGTTGTAGTCGTGGCGGGCGGTAATCAGGTATATTTTTTTCCCTGCCTGCTGCAATCGCCGCAGCTTTTCCCGAAAGCCCACATGGCTTTCCTTTTCGCCGTCAAAGATTAAATCGCCGGGAATTAAAATCACATCGGTTTCGGTGTCGGCGGCAATGCGGGCAAATTCCGCGTCGATAATCGCGCCGGTTTCCGCAATGCACTTCTGATCCACCCGGCTGCGCGCTTCATAGGCCTCGCCCTCGGCGCCCAGCGCGGTTTCAAAGTAATGCGGATCGGTCACCAGGAAGAAAGAAAAAGGCTTTGACATATCATCTCTCCATTGAAAAAAATATTTTTTGATTGAAAGTGGAAAAATTTGAACAATATTTGGAGGAAATATATAAAATAATTCCGCATTTCGGGAAAACTATGTTAATTATTTTAGCACGCCAAAGGATTTCTTGTGTGAACAAAATATAAATACTCATAGACAATCAACTCCTTTTTGTAAGTTAATCGCCTATTGTCAATGTTTCAGAAAAATGAACATAAGGAAAAACGAGCCGAACCGTAAAATTGGGTTCGACTCGTTTTTCGATGCAAAGCATCAAGGAAGGAGAATTGATTTATGAAAAAGAGGCGTTCTAAAAAGAAGGAATTGGTTAATAGGAAAAGCCGTTGCTGCTGTCGTACGGATAGCCGTAGGATTCTTCGTCGTCCTCATCCGGCGCGTTGGAAACCGAATCCAGGGTTACCGTCAGCGTCTGATCCTGGAATGTACTGTCGGTGTGACGTTTCACAACAATCGAAACCGTATCGCCGGCCTTTTTATTGCCAATGGCAGTGGTCAGCTGCTCCATGGTGGTAATTTCCTGTCCATCGAACGAGGTGATGATATCATAGGGCTGTATGCCGCCCTCCGCAGCGGGAGAACCGGTGGTAACATCCGTTACATAAACACCGGTGGGCAGACCGTAGCGAATCTGCATTTGTTCGGTCACATCAGTGCCGGTAATGCCCAGATAAGCTTTTTCAGATTCCGGCAGCGCCGTACCGTTGACCATGGCGTTGATAATCGGAATTGCGGTATTGATGGGAATGGCATAGCCGATGCCCTCAACGTCTGTCGAGGCATATTTTACCGAGTTGATGCCAATCACTTCGCCGTTGCTATTGATCAGCGCACCGCCGGAGTTGCCGGGGTTGATGGCGGCGTCGGTCTGAATTAAGGTCATGGTCTTATCGGTCAGCTGTACTTCCCGCTCCAGCGCGCTGATATAGCCGACTGTGACCGACTGCCCATAGCCCAGCGCATTGCCGATGGCAATGGCCGGTTCGCCCAGCTGAATGGTATCCGAGTCGCCCATCACGGCAACTTTAATGGTGTTCAATGTCTCGGAATCGATATCGCTTAAAGCCACTTGTACCACCGCCAAATCAGAATCCTCGTCGTTTCCGCGCACAACCGCCGAAGCGGTGGTGTTGTCGCAGAAGGTAACGGTAATGCTGGTAGCGTCCTCTATGACGTGGTTGTTGGTGACAATATACAGATAGTCATCGTTTTGGGAAATGATAATCCCTGTTCCGCTGCCGGTTTCCTGCTGCTCATAGGTATCGCCGTAACCATAGCCGAAGAAGTAGAAGGGTTTTTGCACTGTCTGGGTTACAATAATATCAATGGCGACCATCGAGGGCATCACATTTTCCACAATCTGCGATACATCATAGGTGGTGGTTTGGGTGCCCGAGGAGGAAGTGGTGATCACCGAGGATACATTCGAGCTGCTGTCGCCGAGCAGGCGATCCGCCGCGAAATCAACGCCCTGGAACAGAACGCCCGCAACCACGCCGAATACTGCCGCCGTTGCCGCCGCCTTGCCAAGCCTTTTGGCAAAGGGATGCTCTTTCTTTTCTTTTTTCGGCGGCGTATTGTACTGCCACTGCCGGTTGGGATTCGCGCTCGTATAGGGATAATGATTTATCGGCTGCCCGCTGTTCGCCTGATAACCGTTTTGCGTTTGCGCAGCATAGGGCGGACGCGGGCTTGCGGAAGCATTTTGCGTATTTTGTGCGCCGGATTGAGAATAAACAGTGGGCTGTACTATTTGTGTATGCCCGGTCTGCTCTTCCTGTGCCGTTTCGGCAGTCGGATTGGTTTGTTCGTTCGTCGGCTCACTTGCGGTATTGCCGCTTTGGTCGGTCGCTTGGTTTGCGGTGCTGCTGTCAGAGATTGGATTGGCGGAATTGTTGTTTTCAAAAGGATAGTTGTTGTTCAGGTCCATAGTAAACCTTCCTTTCATATGGTGTCGGCTGTTGCAGCCGCTGTTTTTCTGTTTGCAAGCGCAGTTTACCGCCGGAAACTTGAAGATTGATTGAAAAATCCAAAAGATAACAATTGTTCATAAATATTTCAATTGGCGTAAATAAATCTCCTGCTATGCATCGTTTGCGGTCCGATTTATCGTAGAATTGTGTTTTTTCAAGACAAATTCAATAATATATGCTACAATACAAACAGAATGAATATTTTAAGGTGAGCGTATGCGGGTTTTGATTGTAGAAGATGAATATGCGCTGGCGGATGTGCTGAAAGCAACGCTGGAGCATGAAAATTATACGGTTGATATTTCCGGCGACGGCGAGGACGGACTGGAGCAGGGACTGACCGGAATTTATGATATTATCATATTGGATGTGATGCTGCCGAAAATGAACGGGTTTAAGGTGCTGGAGCAGCTGCGCAAAGAAAAAATTACCTCTCATGTCGTTATGCTGACCGCCAAATCCGAGCTGGACGATAAGGTCAAAGGTCTGGACTGCGGCGCGGATGATTATATGACCAAGCCGTTCCAGACCCGGGAGCTGCTGGCGCGGCTGCGTGCCGTTTCCCGCCGGAAAGGTGAGATAGAAGAAGACCGCGTGCTGCGCTTCGGCGATATTGAGCTGGATTTGAAGTCCTGTGAGCTTTCCAACCAAAAAACCGGCGCCGCCATCAAATTGGGCGCAAAGGAATTTCAGTTGTTGGAATACTTAATGCGCAACAGCACCCAAATTTTAACCCGCGAACAGATTGCGGAAAAAATCTGGGGCTTTGACAGCGATGCGGAATATAACAATGTGGAAGTGTATATTTCATTTTTGCGTAAAAAAATAAGCTTTATTGACGCCAAAAGCCGAATCAAAGCCGTGCGCGGCGTGGGCTATATTTTGGAGGAGCCGTCATGATAAAAAAGCTAAAGACAAAGATTATTGTCGTCATTACGGTCATCCTGTTTTTGGTGTTCGCCTTTCAGCTGATTACCTTAAATATTATCAATTTTCAAAACAAGTATCAGGACGGCTGCCGTTCGGCAGGGCTGCTGGCGAAAAAATTCAATGCTTTCAGCTCGGAAAGCGGGTCGCAGAGCTCGTATCCGGATTTTGTTGCGCCGGAAGGCTATTATGCCGTGCTTTTTGATACGACAGGCAGCGTGCGCGCCATTGTATCCGGCGGGGTGACTGCCGCTACCGAACAGGATTTGCAGAAATACATTACGGCTGTTTTTGCTAAAGAAAAAAAAGAGGGTCAGGTCTATGATATGTTCTATGCGCTCGAAGAGTCGCCCTTAGGTAATATTTTGGTTCTGACCGACAATTCCGGCATGCGTGCTTCTACCCACCGCATGCTTTTGCTCTCTTTCATCGCCGCCATTGCTGCGGCAGGGCTGTCCTTTGCGCTGGCATGGTTTATTGCCGGGCAAATTGTTGCGCCTGTTGCCAAGAGCTTTGAAAAACAAAAGCAGTTTATCTCCGACGCCGGTCATGAGCTGAAAACCCCCTTAACGGTCATTGGCGCCAACGCGGATTTGCTGGAGAGCGAGATTGGCGATAACAAGTGGCTGGGGTATATCCGCTCCGAAACCTCCCGTATGAACGGGCTGGTGCTGAACCTTTTGACCCTGGCGCGGATGGATAACGCCGAGCAAAAGGGATTGGTGGCAACAGAGTTTGATTTAAGCAAAACCATTGAGGAAATGGCGATGGTTTTTGAAAGCGTTGCCTTTGAAAATAATTTGACAATGGAAACCGACATCGATTCCGGCTTTTCCTTAAAAGGGAACCGGGATGAAATCAAGCAGCTTGCCTCCATTTTGCTGGATAATGCCGTCAAACACAGTGAAAAAGGCGGCAAGATTACGGTGTCTTTAAAGCATGGCAAGTCGAAAGGAAAAATTCTTTTCCGGGTATCCAATCAGGGCGATCCGATTCCGGAGAGCGAGCGGGAGAAAATATTTGAACGCTTTTACCGGGCGGATGAATCCCGCACCGGCAGCGAAAACCGGTTCGGGCTGGGGCTGGCCATTGCCAAGTCCATTGCCGAGCGCCACAAAGGGCAAATCAGCGTCAGCTGCAATAGCGGCATTACCGCATTTACCGTACAATTTTAGTGCGGCGCAGCTTTGCATTTTTTGCGGATTATCTTGACCGCTGCGGCAAAATATGGTACGATGTTTGCGCTGTTAAAGCATTGTCAAGGGAGGGAAAACGAAATGTTTCAGGAAAACTGCAAGGCGGTTTTTGACCGCTATGAAGCGCTGATTACAAGAAAAAATGAAAAAACATCCTTTTATAATGGTATCTATGACCGGTACCGCTATCCGGTGCTGACGGCGGCGCACATTCCGCCGTTTTGGAAATATGACATGGATGAAACCACCAATCCCTATTTTATGGAGCGGCTGGGTGTCAACGCGGTGTTCAACGCCGGCGCGCTGTACCGGGACGGCAAGTTTTATCTGGTCGCTCGGGTGGAGGGCAATGACCGCAAGTCCTTCTTTGCCGTTGCCGAAAGCGACAGCGGCGTGGACGGGTTCCGTTTTTGGGACTATCCGGTGGTTCTGCCCGATACCGAGCCGCAGGAAACCAATGTTTATGATATGCGCCTGACCGCCCATGAGGATGGGTATATTTATGGTCTTTTCTGTTCGGAAAGCAAAGACACCGAAAACAGCGACCTTTCCGCCGCCTTTGCCCGGGCGGGGATTGTGCGCACCAAAGACCTGAAAACTTGGGAACGGCTGCCCGATTTGAAAACAAAATCCCCCCAGCAGCGCAATGTAGTGCTGCACCCGGCATTTGTAAATGGGCAATACGCTTTCTATACCCGCCCGCAGGATGGCTTTATCGAAACCGGCAGCGGCGGCGGCATCTGCTTCGGGCTGAGCCGGTCTATGGAAAACGCCGAGATTGCCGAAGAAAAGCTGGTCAGTCCCCGCCGTTACCATACGATTACCGAAAGCAAAAACGGCGCGGGTGCGGTGCCGATAAAGACCGAAAAGGGCTGGATTCATATTGCCCACGGCGTCAGAAATACGGCGGCGGGGCTGCGTTATGTTATCTACGCCTTTGCTACCGCCCTCGACGACCCCGCCCGGGTGATTGCCGCACCTTCCGGCTATTTGATTGCGCCCGAGGGCGAGGAGCGGGTCGGCGATGTGTCCAATGTGGTATTCACCAATGGAGCGGTTGTGACCGAGCGAGGCGAAGTGTATATTTATTACGCCTCCTCCGACACCCGTCTTCATGTGGCAACTACGACGCTGGATAAACTGACCGATTATGTGTTTCACACGCCCGAGGATCCGCTGCGCTCTGCGGACTGCGTGAAGCAGCGCTGCGCATTGATTGAAAAAAATCTGCGGCTGATGAAAGACAGATAAACAATGATAACAACGGTTTTTTTGGATGTAGACAATACGCTTCTGGATTTCAGCGAAGGCTCCCGCCGGTGTATGGCGGTGGGCTTCCGTGCCTTTGGCATTCCATACAAGGATGAGATGTTTTCCGTCTTTCATACCATCAACAGCCGTCTTTGGCACCGGGTGGAGGATGGAACGCTGACGCGCGAAGAGCTGTTCGAGATTCGCTGGAATACCATTTTTGAGGCGCTGGGCATACAGGCGGACGGCATTGCTTTTGAACAGGAGTTCCGCCGGCAGCTGCGCGACAGCGCTATTCCTATGGAAGGCGCAGAGGAACTGCTGCAATATTTGCATCAAAAAAAATACACACTGGTGATTGCCAGCAATGCGGTTCGGGAGCAGCAGGTGCGCCGCTTGACAAAGGCAGGTCTCTTCCCTTATATTGACCTTGTGGCTACTTCCGAGGAGGCAGGCTATGCCAAGCCGAAAAAGGAATTTTTTGACTATTGCCTGTCGCTTCTGCCGCCGGAAACCACACCGCAGCAGATTATGATGATTGGCGATTCCCTGGCGGCGGATATTGGCGGCGGGCAGGCGTATGGTCTTAAAACCTGCTGGTTCAATTATCATCACGAGGAAAAGACCGGCCGGGTGCATCCGGACTATACCGTAACGGCTCTGCGAGAGCTGTTTGCTATTTTGTAAAAAGACCGCCGATGCGGTCATGGTATGGGCTGTCCTGAAAAAGGGGCAGTCCTCTTCCATTTTGCGCATGAATTTTGATAAAGGGGTGCTTATATGACCACCGTTGATTTGCATCTGCATTCCACCGCGTCGGACGGCACGGATTCCTCGACCGAGCTGCTGGCAAAAGCGCGGGCGCTGCCGCTTGCCGTCTTTGCCGTAACCGACCACGATACGATTGACGGTGCGGCGCAATTGCTGCAAACGGCGCCGCAGAATGACAATTTGATTTGCGGCGCGGAATTTTCCTGTAAAACCGAAGCGGGCAAATGCCATATTTTAGGCTATGGCTTTGCGCCGGATGCGCCATCGATGATACAGCTAACCGGCTATCTGCGAAAAATGCGCCGCCAAAAATTGGAGAAACGCCTGTTGTACCTGAAGGAAACCTATGGTATTGTGTTTGCCGACGCCCAATTGCAGCTGCTGTATGCCCTGCCCAGCGCCGGAAAGCCGCATATTGCCCGGCTGCTCATACAAAACGGCTATGCCCAAACGGTTTCCGAGGCGATTCAAACCTATCTGACCGGACAGCGCCTGCCGGACGAGCGCATCGACGCTTTGCGCGCCATCGAAGCCATTCGCGCAGGCGGCGGCATTGCCGTTTGGGCACATCCGCTGGGCGGGGAAGGGGAGCGGCTGCTGACCGGGGACGCATTCCATGTGCGCCTGGAGGCGCTGTTGCAGCGGGGCATACAGGGGCTGGAATGCTTTTATTCCCGCTACACCATGGCGCAATGCGCCTATCTCGAGCAAACCGCCCAGGAAAAGGGGCTTTGCGTCAGCGGCGGCAGCGATTATCACGGAAGCAATAAAAATATTCCCATGGGTCAGCTGAACGCGGATTCACAGCCGGTTGCACCGGAGCGCATCACCCTTTTGCAGGTGTTGGGCGTGTTAAAATAAACAGTATATGCAAAAAGTCAAACGGAGCACGGGCAAAAGTTTGGCTTTTTTGATTATATTTTTTGTTCCTTGTTAACAGTAGATGACTTTTATTGAAACTTCTTCGGTGTTTTTTCTGAATTTGCCGTTCAATAGCGGTAAAAAATTAGAATAAGTTCAGATTTTTTATAAAAATAGTTAAAAATAGTTGAACCAAAGTTTGCATCATGCTATACTGTGTTACCGGAAAGGGTGATACGATGTCAGTCATTTCAGAACGATTACAGGAAGCCATGCGCCTGCGGGGTCTGCGGCAGGTAGATGTCTTGCGTTTGGCGGAGGAAAAAACCGCCGAGAGCGGCGTAAAATTGGGGAAAAGCCATTTGAGCCAGTATTGCAGCGGCAAGGCAGAGCCGCGCAAGGAAACACTCGGACTTTTGGCATCTGTACTGGGCGTCAACCGGCTGTGGCTTCTGGGCGAGGATGTACCTATGGAAGCCGAACAGCAGCAAGCGCGGGCGTCTTCCGGCGAACGGCAGTTCCAAAAATCCTCTAAGCTGGATCATGTGCTGTACGATGTGCGCGGTCCGGTGGTAGAGGAAGCGGCGCGCATGGAAGAGGCGGGCATGAAAATTTTGAAGCTGAACATCGGCAACCCCGCTCCCTTTGGCTTTGAAGCGCCGGAGGAAGTCATATTGGATATGCGCCACCAGCTCAGAAACTGCGAGGGCTATTCCGATTCCAAGGGGCTATTTGCCGCCCGCAAGGCGATTATGCAGTACGCGCAGCTGAAAAAAATACCCGATGTGCGCGTGTCCGATATCTATACGGGCAACGGCGTCAGCGAGCTGATTAACCTTTGTATGCAGGCGCTTTTGAATAACGGCGATGAAATTTTAATTCCCGCGCCGGATTACCCGCTTTGGACAGCTACGGCAACCCTCGCCGGCGGCAAAGCGGTGCACTATATCTGCGACGAGCAGGCGGACTGGTACCCGGATCTTGCGGATATCGAACGGAAAATCACCGACCGCACCAAGGCGATTGTTATCATTAACCCCAACAACCCCACCGGCGCGCTTTACCCGAAAGAGGTGCTGGAGGGCATTGCGGATATTGCCCGCCGCCATCAGCTGATTGTGTTTTCCGATGAAATTTACGACCGGCTGGTCATGGACGGCGAGGAGCATATTTCGATTGCGTCCTTAGCGCCCGATTTGTTCTGCGTGACCTTCAGCGGTCTGTCCAAATCTCATATGGCTGCGGGCTTTCGTATCGGCTGGATGATTCTCAGCGGCAACAAAGCCATTGCCAAAGATTATATCGAGGGGCTGAATATGCTCTCGAATATGCGCCTTTGCTCCAATGTACCTGCCCAGTCCATTGTGCAGACCGCTCTTGGCGGCTATCAGAGCGTGGATAACTATATCATCCCCGGCGGACGCATCTACGAGCAACGGGAGTGCATTTGTAATGCACTGCGGGAAATCCCCGGCATCAGTCTGGTAAAACCCAAGGCGGCTTTCTATGTGTTCCCAAAAATCGATGTAAAAAAATTCCATATCCACGACGACGAGCAGTTCGCGCTGGACTTCCTGAAAGAAAAGAAAGTGCTGCTGGTGCACGGCGGCGGCTTCAACTGGCCGCAGCCCGACCACTTCCGCATCGTCTACCTGCCGCGCAAAGAGGTCTTGGAAACCGCCGTGGGCAAATTGGGGGATTTCCTTTCCCAGTACCGGCAAGCCTGAGAAAAAAGAAAACGGCACCCGGAAAATATCAGTCTATGCCAATGACAATTTTTTGATTCAACATAAACGCTGATCCATCACAGAGTATGGAGCAATTCCTTGAAGTTTTTGCTTGTAGGATATAAAATCGCGAAAAAACTTCACGCAAAATGCTTATATCTCTGTTTCGATGGCATCGGCGTTTTTTTATTTGCGGAAGATAAGGAGTCTTTTATGCTAAAAATAAATAGAATATAAAGATTTTATGTACAATATATAAATGATTGATTCGCTTTGTGACAATCATGTCTAAAATAATTAAAATTTTAGATTTTATATTGACGAAGACAATCGGCGCGTGTTAATATGAAAAAAAGCATATAAGAGAGGGGTGCGTCCAATGGGGGAAGACAGGACGGTTGTATTTTAATCGTACATGGTTCAAATAAATTTGAAAGGGAAGGATCATCATGAAAAATAGAAGTAAAAAA
Organism: uncultured Eubacteriales bacterium; assembly: GCA_949293815.1. GTDB lineage: Bacteria > Bacillota > Clostridia > Oscillospirales > Acutalibacteraceae > RGIG2774. The sequence continues at coordinate 104,977 of CASFEZ010000002.1, forward strand.
ATACTTTCCATTCTTCTGGTTTGCTGTCTTTGTGCTACCGGCGGCTTTTCGGCGGGGGCTGCGGATACGGACTGGGAGACCGGTTGGCAGAACACCGCCCGCATTGGGGAAGACACCTATGTCAATATGATTCGCAACGAGTTTTATCAACTGTATGCCGACCAGCTGCTGGCAGAGGTGTACGGGGAAAATCAGAATCTGATTGAAAACGGCAGAGAGCTTTCGTTTGCGCTGGAAGAGAAAATAGCACCTGCGCTTCTTCAGGAAATGAAAGCGTCCGAGGCGGATTATTATTTGACCATCGTGTTCCAGGCAGAGGAGCCGTTTTCCAAAGAGGCAAATGAAGCGCTGCTCGAGCGCCTGGACGGCATCGACGAGGTGCTGTATGTGGCAAGTGAAGCGCCTTCGGCCATTGTACTGGTGCAGGGCGGCGATGCTATCGACCAGATTCTTGCCGACCCCCAGGTTGCCTATGTGACCGCATCTTTTGAAACCATTGGCGCCAGCATAGCCGTCATTCCCGAGTGGAATCATTATACCTTCCAGCCCTCCTCCGGGGATGCCCGCGCCATTTTGCGCTATGCCGTTGGTCTGGGCGCGCCTGATTTTACCTATCGCTCCGATGCGAAAAAGTTTTTCTTTTCTGCGGATACCGATTTTGACGGCGCCATTCAATCCGACGACGCCAGAACAGCGCTGCGCATCGCTGTTGGTCTGGATACCGGGGTAACCTTCTACGTCTCCACCGACAGCTTCTGGGATCGCTGAGCCTGCCGTCCGGCAGAAAGAATTTCTCTGTAGGCTAATAGATCAATAAAGGGAACCTCTTTTACCGATTAAGATATTGCTATAAAAGGATGCAAGCCTTTAAGACCTGCATCCTTTTTTGTTATTCTGTATGTTGCATTGTTTTTTGGGCTAATCATCCATGCGGTTATGCCGAGACATCCTGTCCGCCGGTTTCATCGATATTGGCTTCGCTGTTGCCGCTCTGGGGCTGGTCGCTCATGTTTTTGCCAAAACGCTTGATTTTCTGGGTGGTGGTTTTTTCGAGCTTTTCCGAAAGGACCTCCACTTTTTTTATTTGTTTATACGAGGGGATTTTTTTGTTGACATCCTCTACCACGCGTTTTACAAAGTCGGTAATCTCCTCGGCGGAGGGCAAATGACCCAGCGCGGTTTTAATTTTTTCCAGATTGGGGAAAATTTTGGCTTTCACAACCACATCCCCCTGCCGGTCGGTGGAGGCGACAACCAATACTTCTTCCACATTATCGTGCTGCCCGATGCGCGTTTCCAGTTCTTCGGGATAGATGTTTTTGCCGTTGGCGGTGACAATGACATTTTTTAACCGTCCGGTGATATATAAAAAGCCGTTTTCGTCAATGCGCCCCAAATCGCCGGTACGGAAATACCCGTCCACAAAGGCGTTTTTGGTGGCTTCCTCATCGTTATAATAGCCGAGCATAATGTTGTCGCCTTTTGCGACGATTTCGCCGATGCCCTCGGCATTTGGGTTGATGATGCGCAGCTCCACGCCGGGAATGGCAATGCCGGTGGAGGCGGGATTCAGCACAAAATCGCTGTTGCCCGCCAAAAGCGGCGCGCATTCCGTAAGACCATACCCCTGCAATGTTACAATGCCCAGCGCAAGAAATTCTTCAATGGTTTCCGGCTCTACCGCCGCCGCGCCTACAATGAACATCCGCAGCTTGCCGCCCAGGGATTGGCGAATTTTTTTCTTAATAATAAAGGCAATGGGCGCGGGAATTTTTTTCAGCGCTTCGCGCAAGGACAGCTCGGTAAAATAGGTTTTGTATTTTTCCGGGCAGCTTTTGGCGACCTCTTTTTTGATGCGCTTGAGCATAAATTCCAAAATGGCGGGTACTACAAATAAAACCGTGGGCGAATACAGCTGTAATTCCTTGGCAACCTGCTTCAGACCGGAGCAATAGGCAATGCCGGCGCCCCAATAAAGAATCAGCAAAAAGCCCAGGGTGCATTCATAGGTGTGGTGCAGCGGCAAAAGCGACAGCACGCTGTCTGCGGGGGAGGCCTTTACGGTTTTTGCTGTCGAAAGAATATTGGCGCAAATGTTTTTCTGCGACAGGCAAACCCCCTTGGCAGAGCCGGTTGTACCGGAGGTGAACAGCAGAATGCTCATTTCCTCCCGGTCGATGGGAAAGGAGTCAATTTCCTTCCCGGTTGCTGTATAGTGGTATTGTCCTTTTTTGGTCAATACGGAAACCGTATCGCCCGCCGCCGTGTCATCGGTTGCGATGTAGAGAATGCCCTCTTCTTTCGGCAGCTTGTCCAGAATGGCCGAATCGCCGATAATGGCTTTGCAGTTTGCCGTATATACAAAATTCAGAATATCCTCGGCGGAAAGCTCCTTATCAATCGGCACGCAGACGCCGACCGTGGCTGCGCAAAGATAGGAGAGCGACCAGGCGTAGCTGTTTTTGCCCACCACGGCAATGCGCGCATCGCGAAGCCCCAGCGCAAAAAAGGTAGAGCAAAGATACCGGTACTCCTCTTGCAGCTTGGAAAAAGAAATGGTTTCCTCTTTTTCGCCGCGCTTTAAGCGAAAAGCGGTTTTTTTACCATATCGCTCGGCGCAGCCGTAAACAAGATCGCGAAAATTCTGAATCTCCCAAATTTTATGCAGCTTGTCCTTGGCAAATTTTATGATGGTATCTTTCATGGCGTTTCTCCTTTTACAGACAATACATAAACATTATAAACAGCCCTGCCGGAAAAAGGCAATGAACAAATTTTGAACATTTCAATTGTGTCTTACCGTTTTCCCTGTTTTTACACAAAATTCATGTGATTTTAATGTTTTTGGACAAAATGCGCAAAATCGGTTGTTTGTATTTTTCTGGGGTAAAAGGCAAAACACCGGCGTTCTGTGGCAGCAGGAACGCCGGTGTTTTGTCAGTTTTTCGCGCCCTCGGTCTTTTCGTTTTTCGTTTCGCTGTTCTGGGCGGCAGTGGCGGTCGGTGCTGGTTTGTTTTTTGCCTGAGGGGCTTTTTTCTTGTTTTTGTTCTTTGCCATCAAAAGATCCTCCTTTTGTTTTGGTACTGTTAGTGTGCGCCGTTTGCGCGGATTTATACCAATCGCTTGTCATACCTACGGCCTGTACCGCATATGGTTCTTTAGAAGCGTACTTCAAACAAGCCAAGGGAAAGGAATGGTATCATCAATGGATAAACTCAAAGCCGATGTCCGTACCGTAGAGAGTTGTTCGCTTGTTAATCAATTCAGCACCCGCCAGGGGCTGGAGCTGTCGGTATCTCTGCCGGAGTATTTCGGCGATATCGTTAAGGTGCTGCGTTGCAGCGTAACGCCCGTCGCCGTTTCGGTGGTTTGCCAGTCTGGACAAATCACAGCGGAGGGGTATCATGTTGTCCGCATGGTATATGTGGCAGAAAACGGCGGTGTTTATGCCTACGAAACCAGCGAGCAGTTTTCTAAGCATTTGGATGTGTCGGACTGCGACGGATGCAATGTGGTGGACTTTATCTGGGCGGAAGGATGTTCCTGTCGCGCCGTCAGTCCCCGCCGTTTCGATGTAAGGGCGGTTGTGCAATTCCATTTTAAGTGCTATGGCACTGTCAGCCGCGAATTGCTGGATACCGCCGAGGGCGGCGGCATTCAGCTGCAGGAAGCGACCATACAAATGGAAAATGTCAAAAATGTTCTTGCCAAAAAGATTACCTTGAACGAAACCAACGAGCTGCCTGCCGGCAAGCCCGACGCGAATCGGATTCTTTCCGTCAGCGCGTCTGCTGCGCTTACCGAAACCAAGGCCATCAGTGGAAAGCTGATGCTGAAAGGAGAAGTAACGCAAAAGATTTTGTATATTTCCGAGGGCAGCGGTACGCCGGAAACCGCAAAATTGACCCTGCCGTTCAGTGAGATTGCGGATGTCAACGGTCTGACGGATGCCATGGAGCATCGGGTGCAGCTGCGGCTCGTGCATTCTGATGTGGTTATGAAGCCGCTGCAAAGCGGCAGTATGCGTATAGCGGAAAGCACGGTGCATTTGCAGGCGGAAATTTTTTGCGGCAGCGAGGCAGCGTGCCGGATTGTCAGCGATGCTTTTTCCACCGATTATGATGTAAAAACCGCCTCGGTCGCAGTGGAATCGGTTCTGGTGAGCCGTCAGATTGCCGAAAATGTTATGACTACCGGTGATTTTTCGCTGGCGGAGCTGGCGCCGGATAGCATTCTGGATCATGAATGCCGGGTGGAGTCAATGAAAACAATCGTGCAGGGGGATACCGCCCTGGTGCAGGGCAGTGTGGTTTTCGGGCTGCTGTTTCAATCGAATGCGGGCGGTCTTGGTTATGTAGAACGGAATCTTGATTTTACCTGGTCGAAAGAGCTGTCGGGCATTGCCGGTGAGCTTCGGCTGGAACCTTATGTCAGCGTTTTTGCTTCCTCCGTTTCTCTGAACGGGCAGCAGGCAGCAGTGCAGGCGGAACTATTTGTGGAGGGTAAGCTGACCGCTGTTCAGCCGCTGACCGCGATTTCTCAGGTGGAGCTGCTGGAGGACCATGCCAAAGCCCGGGATGAAACGGGTATGATTATCTATTTTGCCGAGCAGGGAGAGAATGTTTGGGATATTGCAAAAAAGTATAATACATCGCCCGCACTGTTGGCTGCGGACAATCGGCTGAGCGGAGATACCATCGCCGAAAAACAGACGCTGCTCATATCCTGTGTCTGAGCAGGAAGGAGAATGGTTATGGATAGCAAATCAATTTATGAGGATATTCGGGTGCGGACCCAGGGAGATATTTATGTCGGCGTTGTCGGACCGGTGCGTACCGGCAAATCCACCTTTGTGAAACGGTTTATGGATACTCTGGTCATCCCCCACATGCGCGAGGACTTCAAAAAAGAGCGGGCAGTGGATGAACTGCCCCAGTCGGCGGCAGGCAGAACCATTATGACCACCGAGCCGAAATTTATTCCGGAGGAAGCCGCCGAAATTTCCCTGGGCGACAATTCCGCGTTCCGGGTGCGGCTGATTGACTGTGTGGGATACATTGTGCCGTCCTCCCTTGGCTATATTGAGGGGGAGCAGCCGCGCATGGTCAAAACCCCCTGGTTCGATGAGGAAATTCCTTTTAATATGGCGGCGGAGATTGGCACGCAGAAGGTGATATCCGAACATTCCACCATCGGTCTTGTGGTGACCACCGATGGCAGTATCAGCGATATTCCCCGGTATGAGTACGAGGAAGCCGAGGAGCGGGTGGTCACCGAGCTGAAAGAGCTGAACAAACCCTTTGTGGTGCTGCTAAACTGTATGTTCCCCACCGCAACGGCGGCGGTAACACTCGCCGATGAGCTTTCGGAAAAATACGGCGTGCCGGTTATGCCGGTCAACTGTCTGGATTTGCAGGAAGAGCAAATCAAGGAGATTTTAACCAAAATCCTCTTTGAATTTCCGGTACGGGAAATCCGTGTCGGTTTCCCCGCCTGGCTGCTCTCCCTGCCTGCGGATCATCCGCTGAAAGCCGCCGTTTTTACCGCTGTGGGGGAAAAGGCGGAAAAGCTGGGTAATATGCGTACCGTCAGCGTCTTTGCAAAGGATTTGAGCGAGGTGGAAAACATTGCCTCCGCCGAGGTTGCCGCCATGGGGCTGGGGGATGGCAGCGCCCGCATTGCCGTGCAGATGCCCGACCGGCTATTCTACAGCATTATATCTGAATATACGGGGCTGGAGATTGAAAACGAACGGGATTTGATGGCGTCTTTGCGGGAGCTGTCGGCAATCAGCCGCAAATACCGCCATTTAAAGGGCGCGCTGGATCAGGTGGAGGCCACCGGTTACGGCATCGTGATGCCCGAGCCGGAGCAGCTGCAATTGGAAGAACCGGAAATTATGAAGCAGGGCGGCCGCTACGGGGTGCGGCTGAAAGCCTCCGCCCCCTCCATTCATATGATGCGGGCGGATATCAATACCGAGGTCGCGCCGGTGGTCGGCTCGGAGAGCCAGTCGGAGGATTTGGTGAAATACCTGCTCAAGGAATTTGAAGAAAATCCTGCCAAAATCTGGGAATCCAATATTTTCGGAAAATCCCTGAACGATTTGGTCAACGAAGGGCTGCGGGCAAAGCTTTTGCATATGCCGGAGGACGCCCGGTATAAATTACGGGAAAC
>CASFEZ010000003.1 GCA_949293815.1 uncultured Eubacteriales bacterium
ACAAAAACACCCTATGGTAGATAAAATCAGGTTTTAAGCAACATACTGACTTCGCTTTTCAAGTGGAGTCAGTTTTGTTTTAAGCTGAATTCGTTCATTGTTGTAGAAATGGATGTATTCACCTATGAGGAGGCGCGCCTCCTCATAGGTGTTGAGTTTGGCACGGTAAATGCACTCTGTTTTAAGGATCGAAAAGAAATTTTCAGCTAAAGCATTGTCATACGGATTTCCCCGTCTTGACATAGATGGCGTTATGCTGTATGATTGAGTTAGCTTAAAATACTGATGCGATGTGTATTGAAAGCCTTGGTCACTGTGGAGTTGCAGCTCTGCGGTGACCTTCTCTTTTTTCTTAGCCGCGCGAATGGTGCTTAAAACAAGTTCTACATTCTGCTCTGTTCCGGTCTTGTAGGATACTATGCTGTTGTCAAATAAATCTCGAATGATTGACAAATACAATACGCCTTGCGCCGTCTTTATATACGAAATGTCCGTAACCCATTTTTGATTTGGTCTTTCTGCTTTGAAATCTCTGTTCAGCAGATTGGGATATCTATGCAGATGTTCTCCATAATTGCGGTATTTCTTTCTTCTGACCACGGACAGAAGATTGTATTTCTGCATTACCCGCAATATTGTCTTTGGATTGTAGTGTATTTCTTTCCGTTCCAGCCATATATGCACTCTACGGTATCCATAGGTCTTGCCACACTTTGCCTGACATTCCTGTATTAGCTTGGCTAATTGCAAATCTTTTGCCGGAATGTCCATCCTTTTTATATAGTCATAGTAGCCGCTTCGGGACACAGCAAAAAATTTACACATTTCACTTATTGAATATTTCTCTTTATGACGATAGATCACTAAATATTTTACGCTTGTTCTCACTTCCTTTCGGTGAGCGAGAGAAAATCCCGCATCAGCTCATTTTCCATTTCTAATCTCTTGATCTGTCTTTCTTTACTTGCAAGTTCGTATTGTAACTGCGCAAGCTTACCTAATTGCTGAATGGATGGTGGTAGTTCTGTTCCATCTTTTCTCGGTCTGCCTTTCGGCTTGATCGCTATTCCGGAAGCTAACTTGCGTTTGTTTCTATTATATCGCTTAAAAAATTCCTTTACCTGACTCTGTCTAAATCCTAATTGTTCTCCTATTTCTCGTTGCGTTAGTCCTTTTGCTTTGAGTTCTAATATTTCTTATTCATATTGCTTCATATGTCTGTATTCTCGTGGCATAAAAATTCCCCCTTACGGTAGTTTCTTTTATTCTACCATAAGGGGGGGTGTTTTTCTATTGTCCGTTTTTACTGGACCTGTTCAATGGTAAGGAGCGGGGCTTTTTTGGTGGGAATGATTACTTGTTGAACAAATCGTCGAGGAAATAGGCGTTGGTATCGGCGCGTCTGCCATCGGCATCGGTCACCTCTATGCGGAAGAAGCAGTCATTGTCCCGCAATGAAAATACCGCGTGATCTACGGTTTTGCCCGGCTCAGCCTCTGTCCGGTCGCCGCGGCGTCCCATCGTGGAAAGTGAGATGGATTTTGCCGGTTCCGTTCGTACCTCAACGGTTTTTTCTGCGGTATCCACCGCCAGATAGGTGATAACCGGACCGGAGGAGCAGTAAAAATCGCCTGCCTCCAGCGAAGCGATAATCGCTTCATAGCTCAGCTCATCCGCGCCTGCCATGACCCAGCCGCCAAAGGAGTCCGTCCGATAGTCGTCGGGGGGATAGACATTGTGGTTGTCATCGGTCATGGTGCAGAACAGGGGTTTGCAGTGTCCCCAGCGCAGCATATCGTCATATACATTGATTTGGTTTTCATGCAGCCCGTCGCCGATATAGCAGCCGTAGTTAAAGACCTCTAAAAAATCAACGCCTTCCAGAGGGGTATAATCCTCAAAATTTTGCAGCGACCAGTAGGGGTGGTTATAGCTGCACAAAAAGTCCTGCGCCTTGATATCGGCAATCATGCGGTTGATCCCCGCCTTGTCTTCATAATCCGGCACCGGCGGAATGTTCAGTTCGTGGTGGGCGGGTGTTTTGGCAAAAAAGTTAAAGTGATAGCATTTGCCCTGCCCGAAGGGTTCTCTCTGGGCGCGGTCAATGCACTGCTCGTAGGCGTTGAGCACAACAAAATCTTTGCGCTGTAAATCGTCATGTTCATAATATGTGTCGTGGTCGGACAGCGCTAAAAAGGCATAGCCTCTTGCCCGATAGGCCTCGCATATTTCCTCCGGCGTCAGGCGGCCGTCTGAAAGGGTGGTGTGGCAATGCAGATTGCCCTTGTAGCGGTTGCGCTCCGAAATCAGTACTTGTTTCATCAGGAAAGCCTCTTTTCTTGTTGTTTTCTTTGGTATTTCAGTCTATCTGCTCAAAATACAGAACTGCGCTTTTGCCATCGCTGTTCATATCGCTGTCCGAAAAATTGATGCCGGCTCCCATCAGGAATGCGCCGGTATAGGTTTGTCCGGTGGCACTGCAGCGGTAAAGCGCGTCCGCTTGAAGTCCCCGCAGGCGCACAATTAAGGTTTGGAACTCCCTGCGCCGCATGATAACCACGGTCAAAAGCGCCGATTTTTTATCTTCGGAAACAAAGTTCCACGCGCAGGTAAACCCGTTATCCTCCGGCGCGATAAGCCGGTACAAATCACCGTTATGAATGGTATCATAGGTCTGGTGATAAAAAGCGACCTGCTGCTTGACAATTTCTTTTTCTTCATCGGAAAGCTCGGCGGTGTCCAATTCGTATCCGAATGTGCCCCAAAGCGCAACGGCGGCTTTCGTGTCGTAGCCGGTGCGTCTGCTGGTCGAAACATGCGCGCCCATGGACGAGGGCGGATAGCACAGCGAGGTGCCGAATTGAATGGAGAGCCGTTCAATGGGGTCGGTGTTGTCGCTGCACCAGATCTGCGGCGAGTAATACAGCATGCCCGCGTCAAACCGACCGCCGCCGCCCGCGCAGTTTTCCAAAAGCAGGTCGGGGTATTCCTGTAACAGCCGCTCCTGCAATTCATAGGTGCCTAAAATAAACCGATGGAAAAATTCCTTTTGCCGCTCCGGCGGCAGCGCCAACGAGGCGGGCTCGGTCAGATTGCGGTTGAAATCCCATTTTACATAGGCAATGGGGCAGCTGTCCAGCACCTGTTTCATCTGCATGAAAAGGTTATCGCGCACATCGGCGCGGGTCATGTCTATGACATACTGATTCCTGCCAAGGGATTTTTCCCGTCCGCGTATCTGCACGCACCAATCGGGATGGGCGCGGTAAAGCTCGGAATCGGGCGAAATCATCTCCGGCTCGAACCAAATGCCAAACTGCAATCCCAGGTCGTTGATTTTTTTCACCAAAGGCGCAAGACCACCCTTGAGTTTCTTTTCGTTGACGAACCAGTCGCCGAGCGAGGTGGTGTCGTCATCGCGGTGCCCGAACCAGCCGTCATCCAGAACCAGCATCTCCATGCCCAGCTCTTTGGCGTCCTTTGCCAGCTGCAAGATTTTTTCCTCGTCAAAACGGAAGTAACAGCCTTCCCAGCTGTTGAGCAGCAGCGGGCGTTTGCGGTACTGCCACGCGCCGCGAATCAGATGCTTGCGGTACAGCCGGTGGAAGGTGCGGCTCATGGCGCCAAGTCCTTCGGCTGAATAGACCATCACGCATTCCGGCGCCTGAAAGCTATCGCCGGGCAGCAGCTGCCAGCCAAAGTCCACGGGATTGATTCCCACGCTCACCCGGGTGCCTCCGTAGCCGTCCGCTTCGGCATCGGCGGAAAAATTACCGCTGTAGATCAGGTTAAAGCCAAAGCATTCTCCGTTTTCCTCTCCGGTTTCTTTCCGCGCAAGGCAGAGGAACGGGTTGTGGAAATGGCTCGATGCGCCCCGTTTGGAGGCGGCGGACTGGATCCCCTGCATCAGCGGCAAGCGCTGCACGGAGCGTTCCTTTGCCCACTTGCCGTACAGGTGAATCAGGTCAAAATTGTTCTCCGGGAAATCGCAGCACAGACTGTGCGCCTTTTCAATCCAAACCGTTTTATCGGTGTCGTTCACAACGCGCAAACTGCGCACCATCACATCCAGATTGCGAAAAACGGTATAATACAACAAAAATTTTACCCCGGTCGCAGGGTCCTGCATGGTGATTTCCAGCGTATCTGCATCCTCTTCGCTTTGCAGATAAATATGCGGCAGCGCTTCGAGCGCCGGTTTGCCGGGCAGAATGCGGTGTGACACATACCGCAGATCTGTTGCGTCGGTGCCGTCCGGATAGCGCAGCACCACCGTGGACAGGCGGTAATCGCCCACCCCGTTGCCGCTCACCTCCGCCATGGACACATCCAGCGAAAAATGCGCTTCAGGGGCGCCGGCAGCATCCGGCGAAAACGACGCGTAGTCCGACCGGAACACCATGGGGGCAATGGCAGTGTCCGGAAAATAGGCGCCGTAATAGACATGCAGCAGGTAGTTTCCTTCGCCCACGGCAAACAGATAGCTGGCGTTGGGCGTATCCAGCTTAAACAAGCGATTTTTTTCATAAAATGTAATTGCCATAAAATTCCTCCCCGATATGGGTATTATACATACGCCCTTGGGGCGTTATGCCTGTTTTTGCGGAATATTCAGCTTGACAACCAGGGTAAACACCTGGTTTTGGCAGCGAATCAGGTAGTCGCCGCCGTATTTGGCCGCCGTGGTTTGAATGCTGCGAAGACCGAACCCGTGGTTGGCTGCGTCCTTTTTAGAAGAGGGGCACTGGTTGTTTTTAATGCGCGGCGTATCGGCGGTGGGATTGGCGCAGGAGATAACAATGGCATCGTCAGATACGGTAATTTTTAGGCGAATATAACGGTCGCTGTTGTCCGGGATTTTTACGCAGGCTTCCACCGCGTTGTCCAGCGCATTGGCAAGAATAATGCACAGATCCATCGGTCGGATGGGCAGCTGAGAAAGGTCGTCGATGTCAAACTGGGTGCTGATTTTGTTTTTATGTGCCGCCAGCAGCTTTTCATTTAAAATGGCGTCTACGGCGGACTGTCCGCTGATGGGCATAAACGCCGCCTCGTCCACGGTATTGATCATTGTTTTTACATATTGCTCGAGGTCTTCGTATTTTTGATTGTCCAAAAGCGTGCGCACTACCAACAGCTGGTTCTGCATATCGTGCCTTAGCTGCCGCATACGCATATAGGAGTTTTCCAGCTTTTCAATGGATTGGCTCTGCAATTCGGTCTGCTGCTGCAAAAGCTCATAGCGGCTCTGCATATCCATATTTTTTTGCAGTCGGAAGAATAAAACAAAAACCAGAATATTGATAAAAATCAAACCAATGCCTGCGGTAAGGATATACCCGTAAATGGAGAGCCAGGGGAAGTCAAATTCGGTATCGTTGATGGTAATGGTGGTTGTTTCACTGAACTGGCGCGCCTGCGGGGGAATGGAATCGATAAAGAATTGAAATACGGTAAAAACAATCAGCGTAATCAGCGGTACGGTCAGCAGCAGAAGCCAATAGCGAATCTTTATTTGCAGCTGCATATTCCGTTTTTTAACGGCGGAGGAAATGCAAAACACAATAATCATCAACAGCAGCTTTGGCAGCAGCACCCGCAGCATCGAAAGGAAGAGCGAGCCGTTTTCAACAAAGGACAGGTTTTCCGGAATGGCGGAGATAATCATGCTGGATACAATGCTGGACAGCGCGAGCGACAGCACCAGAACCGCACAATACACAGCCTTATAGCGCAAATTCCCCCGGTATATGGTCAGGAGCATCAGGATAATCATCAGCCCCTCCAGCGGTGTTTTCAGCGAATAGCCCATCGGCACAAAGCTGACCGCAAACAAAATGGCGGCGGTGGCGATGGCGGCGGCATATTTTGCTGCTTTTTTAGGAAAACGCAATTCAAAAAAACTGTCCATTAACACCACGGCCAGCAGCACTTCGATAACCGCTGCCAGCGCATTGACAAACGCAAGGGAAAGAAACTCGCCAATCATATGCTACCTCAAAGACCAAAGGTAGGCCTCGCCCACACTTTGCTTATACTTTTTACTGACGGGAATGACAACCCCGTTTTTTAAGTGAATCTCCTGCGCGGACAGCCGCGCAATCTTTCTGGCGTTGACCAGAAAGCTCTGGTGACAGCGAATAAAATCCTTGTCAATCAGCGTGTTTTCAATGTCATCCAGCTTCGCATAGGTACGGTAGCTGCCCTGGGATTGGTAAATGGTGACAATCCGCTTTTTGCTTTCAAAATAGTAAATATCCTGCAAATCCAAGCTGATGGTCTCGGCGCCGAACTGGAAGGTAAACCGGTCGCTCTCGCTGTTTTCCCACTCCGCAATACAGTCGCGTAAGACCTTCGCAAAGCCGTAGTCCAACTCGTTTTTCATTAAATACCGAAAGGCTTTTACCTCGTATCCGCGAAACACATATTCCGCCGAGGCGGTGATAAAAACCAGTATGGCGTTTCTGTCCTTTTCGCGGATTTTTTCCGCCAATTGCAGCCCGTCCAACCCTTTCATGCGAATATCCAAAAACAGAAGGTCAAAAGGCGCATCGTCCTTTTTATAACAGACCAACAGCTTTTGCGGGTCAGAAAACAGGGAAATATCCGCCGTTTTATTGTCCTGGGCAAGCACAGCGCGGGTTTTTTCATATAATAAATCCAGGATATGTGTTTCATCGTCACAAATCGCTATGCGCATATGCCTGCCCTCCTTTTTATTGTTTTATTTGTTTTTGATAAAAATATAGCTTAATGGTTTTAATTTCAAAGGGACGGAAAGTCAGCTCAATATCCTGCCCGTCAAAGGAGAGCTTCTGTTCCCGCTCCTCTATCATATCGCAAACAGCCGCGTCGGCGATGGGCAGCGACAGGTGCAGGCGGCAGCGGCACTGCCGGTTCCAGGTTTCGTATAACCGCAAAATTACCGCCTCATCGTCCTCTGCCTTTTTGATGGTGTCTAAAATGACATGGCTCCGCTCTACGGATACCAGCGAGAAATTGGCGGGCAGCGAGCCTCTGCCGGTTGCCGCCATACAGAGGGGCGGTACATTCAAATCATACGCCTGCTGCACTACGCCGCTCTCGGGAACAAAGCCGGCATGGGGATAAATGGAATAGGTAAAATGGTGCTGTCCCTGGTCCTGCGCCTTTTGCGGAAAGTTTTGGGAGCGCAGAAGAGACAAACGGATTTTTCCGTTTTTGATGTTATAACCGTATTTGCAGTCGTTCAAAATGCTGACGCCAAAGCTGTTGTCGCTCAGATCCGCCCACTTCTGCGCCGAGGCTTCAAATTTTGCGAAATCCGCCAGTGTATTGCTGTGGGTGGGGCGTTCAATATTGCCGAATTGAATGTCATAAGTGGCTTTCTCTGCATTGACCGCAACCGGAAATTCCGCTTTCAGCATCGTGCTGTCCTCTTTCCAGTCGATGTCGTTGACTACATCAATCCGTTCGCTGTGGGCATATAAAATGATATATTGCTGAATCAGCGAGTTTTGATAGGCGCGGGTAATTTGCAGTACGGCACGTACCGGACCATTTTCCAGCACCCGGGCGTTCAGCACATGGCTGACAATATGGAACGATTCCTCAAAATAAGCGTTGGTGTTCCAGTTGTGATCCTGATAGGGCAGCTCCTCAAAGGCGATCAGCCGGTTAAATGCCTGTCCGGACGGAACGGCGTTCCAATCCAGCTTTTTGCAGTACAGGCGGCGGATTTCCATGTCGTCCGAAAAGTCGATTTCATAAAAGGCGGTGCTGACATGGTTGCCGTTGACAACGGCGGTTTTTTCCCGCTGCTGCGGCGTATCTTCGCTCAGACGGAAGCTGCGGTAGCCCTTGGCGGGCAGATTTGGCAGCACGGCAATCTGCTTGCCGTCATAGGTTGCCTGTATTGGCAGCGGCGTACCGTCGCTGTCAAGAACGGAACGAATCCCCTCTGGCAGCAGGGGCAGAATAACTGCGCTGCTGCGGGAAAACCCCAGGGTATTAAAAACCGTCAGGCAGAAAGCGCCGGTGTTCAGCGCATTGGCAATGCGCTCCAGCGCCGTGCCTTGCATATATGCGCCGTCGGTCAGTATTTTTTCGTATTGCTTCCGGGAATCCGCATACACCGGCGCAATGGACGAGCCGGGAATGATATCGTGGAACTGGTTGAGCAAAATGGTTTCCCAGCCGGCGTCTATGCCGGTTTTCGGGTAACGGTCAAAGCCGTTGTCCAAAAGCAGGGATGCCAGCGTATGGAGAAATTCAATATTTTGATATAAAAATTCAGATTTGCGGTTGTAACGCTTGTTGGCCGCCTGCGCGGTCAGCGTTCCCCGGTGGTATTCCAGATACAGCTCGCCGCGCCATTTGTTCAACCGGCGGCTGCCGCGCACCTGTTTGTCCAGCCGCCGGAAAAAGTCGCCGGCAAACTCAAATTTCACCTTGGGGCAGCCGGGAAGACCGGCGCGCATACGCAGCCCCTGTTCAATCATGCGTTCGGTTGGACCGCCGCCGCCATCGCCGTACCCGTAGCTGTTCAGGATGTTGTTGTTCAGCTCCTTATTGGAGTACCGTTTCCAGCCGCCGATAACCTGCGATGGGGAAAGATCGCTGTTGTAGGTGGTCATAAACGCGCCTCTGTCCTCAGCGCCGTAGGATTGGGACGGAATAAAGTGAGAAAGCACCGCGGTACCGTCAATTCCCTCCCACAGAAAGGTGTCGTAGGGAATTTTGTTGTATTCATTCCAGGAAATTTTGGTGGTCATAAAATATTTGATGCCGCAGCCTGCCATAATTTGCGGCAGCGCGCCGCTGTAGCCGAACACATCCGGCAGCCATAAAATTTCGCAGTTTTTGTCGAACTCCAGGCGGAAGAACCGTTTGCCGACCAAAAATTGCCGAATCAGCGACTCGCCCGAAGGCACATTGGTGTCCGCCTCGACCCACATGCCGCCTTCCACTTCCCAGCGTCCCTCACGCACCCGGTTTTTGATTGCCTCGTACAGGGCGGGATAGTCTTTTTTTACAAAATCATACAGCTGTGCCTGGGAGGACATAAAGCGGTAGTCGGCGTATTCGCCCATTAAATAGTTGACCGTGGCAAAGGAACGCGCCGCCTTGTCGCGGGTTTGCCGGAGCCGCCAGAGCCAGGCGACATCGATGTGCGTGTGTCCGACGGCGCTGACCGTTGCGTCCAGAGAATCGGAACCGAGAATCTGCTCTTCGATATAGCGGTTGGTTTCCCTGACTGTCAGCAGAAAATCTGCGCCGTAGGGCAGCGTAAGATTCAGCCTTTGCAGCGCTTCGGTCAGACCGCGCAGCAGCTTGACCCTTGGTTCGTCATCGGCGGTATAGAGGTTTGCCACCTCCAAAATGGTTTCGATGTGCAGGCAGAGCCGCTGTACCTGGCTGTCGCGTACGCAAAGGGCAGAGGACAGGAACATACGCCCCCGATAGCCAAAATCGTCGGAATAGGCATTCAGATGGATTTTGATTTTTTCGCCGCCCCGCGCCCCGGACAAAATACGAATCATGGTATGGTTCTCGTCCATGCCCGAAATCATTTTACCGTCAACGAACAGAATAAACTGCGGTTTGGTGGTATGCGACCAATTGCCGTCTTCGGCGGCAGACAGGGTATAGTAGACGTCCTGACCTTTAAAGCTGTCCGGAACAACCACAACCTGCCGGAACCAGCAGTATTCCTCCCGCGTTCCCCAAAGGGTCTCCCCGGGAATAAAATCCAGCCATTCCCCATCCTGCATCTGGTCGGCGGGGTATTGCCCGTGGCGGATTTGGAACGCGCCGCCTGCTTCCCGCCCGATA
Organism: uncultured Eubacteriales bacterium; assembly: GCA_949293815.1. Taxonomy (GTDB): domain Bacteria; phylum Bacillota; class Clostridia; order Oscillospirales; family Acutalibacteraceae; genus RGIG2774. The sequence continues at coordinate 9,814 of CASFEZ010000003.1, forward strand.
AACAGATAGCGGCGTTTTAATTCCTGCACAATCGCGCCTGCCCGTTTGGAGAGCATCAGCCGTTCGGCATTCTTATCCACAAAAGGCTCAATGTCAAAAAATCCCATATCCGCTCGCCATCCTTTTTATGCTTTTTTGTTTATAGTACAGGATTCAAGCGGAAAATGCAAGCATTATTGGTTAAAAATACTTTGCAGCGGATTGGTTTTTGCCCGGTGCGGACGGGGCGGCACATTGCAGCAAACCAATATGGTATCCGCGCCGATTACCGAAATATCCGACCAGGCGATTTTAATATCCTCTTCCCCTTTTCCGAAACCAAACAGCTTTTGCCGCCCGTATATAATCAGCGCCGTAATTTTGCCGTCCTCCGGGCAAAATTCCACATCGCATACCTTCCCCAGTAAATTGCCGCTTTTCATATCAATCACATCCTTTTCGCAAAGCTCCGTAATGCTGCAAGGCATACAATCCCTCCTTTCTTATTTTATATATATTCGCCCATTTGCGCGGTGAGAAGCGGCCAAAAAACTTTTATCCGCCGCCGGACAGGGGAAAGGGATTGTAAAATAATGTAATTATTTTAAAAAATTCTATTGACATCCTTTGTAATTTTGAATATAATTTTAAGTGTAAGTAAGGAAAATCTATGAATTTCGGATAATTTTTGGGGTGAAGCAACAGAATAGGAGGAGATACCCATGTACAGCTAAAGGTCTATACGGATACCGCACCTGCAAAAAGCAGGAAGAAGGCGGCTGATTGCTGCCGGAAAAATGTAATTTGATTCAGATTGGGGAAATGATGATGAAAAGCAAACGAATGATATGTATCTGTTTAGCTATGGTACTTTTGACTGTATGTTGTATGCCGTTCGGCGCCGCTGCGGAGGAAACGGCAGAACCGAATAAAGTGATTTCCTACCGCCCCGGCGACTTGAACAATGACCGCTCGATCCGTACCGACGACGCCCGGCTCTGCCTGCGCGCCGCTGTGGGGCTGGAAACGCTGACCCCAGCCCAGACCGTGACCGCGCAGGTAGCCGGGGAATCCGGCGTTACCTCCGCCGCCGCGCGCGAGATCCTGCGCGCCGCTGTCGGTTTGGAAAAGATACTGGAGCTGACGGTATATCTGGAACCCGGGGAGGTTTACGAGCTGCAGGGGTTGGGCACCAATATTCTTTATTACTGGTGCTGCGACGGCGACAATTACCCGGCACTTTGTAAGGTAAGCCAGAAGAATGTCCTGCCCGATAAAGATTTGATTGGTATGTCGTATCAGTATTTTTTGATAGAACCAATTATCCCGATGTCACACAGCTTTTCGTTTCATAAAATCAATATCATGGCGGATGATATTGTTGATCGTTTTCGTGTTGAAGTAATTGTTCAGCCTGACGGCGAATCAATCGTTTTACCGTCAGATGTTTATATGTGACGGGAAGTCGCCCTGAGCAGGCGCCCGTTTTCAGCCGCAGAGGTGCACGGCCTCTGCGGCCTTTTTGTTGTAAAAATGGATGGTAAATGCGGGAACGATAAAAAGAAGAAAGAGTACTTGCAAAGTAAGAGCTGTTGCGGTATAATAAAAAAAATCTGTGCTGATACCGCATTTTGCGGTTACACTACAAACAGGGTTGTGTGGAAGATGATGACGGAGCAGGAACTTTCGGTTTTGCGGCAGATTCAGGATGTGGAATTGAAAATCCTGGTGGAGCTGGACCGTATTTGTACCAAATATGATATTCACTATACGCTCAGCGGCGGTACGCTGCTGGGGGCGATTCGCCATAAGGATTTCATCCCCTGGGATGACGATATTGATTTGGATATCAAGCGGGAGGATTACTATCGCCTTCTGAAGGTTTTGCCGGATGAACTGTCCGATGAATTTGATTTTGTCAATTATGATGAGTTCGGCGACCATTTCTGCGATTTTATCCCCCGTATTTTTTATAAAAATTGTAAGGTGCACAACTCCTTTACCTTAGACGGCGGCAAGTCCAATATGGCGGGCGATGAGCGAATGGACAAGATTTTCATTGAGCTTTACTGCCTGCACGACACCTGCAAAGGACCGCTGGTCAAATTGCAGATTTTTCTGGTCAAAACCATTTACGGTATGGCGATGGCGCACCGGCTGGGCAAAAAGCCCACCGACCATTATTCCCGGCTTCAAAAGGCGCAGGTCAAGGTGCTGACCGCTGTCGGTAAGCATGTGCCCATGAAAACGCTGTGCCGCCTGTATGAAAAAACAGTCAATCTGGTGAAAACCGGCAAGGGCAATCTGTACTTCAAACCGTCTGTTCCCATTTGGGTGCAGGAGAAAAATGTTTTCCCAAAAGACTGGTTCGACGATGTGGTGCGCGTGCCGGTGCGCGAATATATGATATATGCCCCCGCAAAGTACTTACAGATTTTGGAATCCCTCTACGGCGACTGGAAACAGCTGCCCCCCGAGGAGAAGCGCCGTCCGGATCACTTTAAGCTGGACGATGTGGAAATCTGGTAAAAAACGAAAGGGAAGAAATGTATGAACATCGTTATGATTATGTCCGGCGGCATCGGCAAGCGCTTCGGTGCACCGATTCCGAAGCAGTATACCCTGCTCAAAGGCCGTCCGGTGATTGATTATGTCATTGAAGCCGCCAAAGGCTCCAAACTGGCGGATAAAATTTTGATTGTGATTGATGAGCAATGCATGCAGTATTCCTCTGCCCTGAACGACCCAACACTGGATTTTGCCCCCAACGGCAAGGAACGGTACGATTCCGTCAAAAACGGCTTTGACTATATCAAAAGCCACTATGTGTGCAGCAAGGTTGTTATCATGGACGCGGTTGCGCCCTTTGTTTACCCGGAGCTGATTGACGACTATTTCCGCAAGCTGGATGAATACGACGCGGTTATCACCGCCCAGAAAATCACCGGCGCTTTGGGAAATAAAAATTTTGACCCGCTGGATCGGGAGCAGTTTTATGTCACCCAGTCGCCGGAGGGGTTTGTATTTAACAAAATCAGCGCGGTTTTGGACACCTCCTTCCCCAGTCAGGAATTGGCGTGGCAGCTGCCGAAAAATTCACGCTTTTATCTGAATTTTGATTTTAAGAACAACCTGAAGCTGACCTATGATTTCGAGCTGCAATATGCCGAATATATGATGGACTATCTGCAGAATCTGAAAGTCAAAAAGAACCTGAAAATCTACGACAGGAGCCAGTTTACAACGGAGGGTATTCAGTATTTTCTGATGCGCCTGTACCCGGAAAAAACCGACCGCTGGCTCGGTAAAATTGCCGAAGAATACGGCAGGCTTGCCGATAAATGGGGACTGACCAACTTTATTCCCAGCCAGACCTCCCGCTATGGTCTGGTGCTGTTTGCCGAATCGGACCGCTACGGCGATGCGGTGGTGAAATTCATCCCCGATTTTGTGGACCGGTTCGAAACGGAAATTGCCTCCTATCAGGAGCTTTCCACCAACTATATGTGCGAACTGTTTGACTATGATACCGAGGCGCGCGCCATGCTGCTGCGCCGGGTTTCCCCCGCCAAATATGCCGATTTCAACGACAATATCCTGCTGACCGAGTTTTTTGATAAGGTGGATAAAACCATCCGTCCGGTAAAATCGGTCAACGAGCCGGAGCGTTTTTTGGATTATTATTCCGATTTGAAGCAGAAGCTGTTGGATATTGATACCGTGCCGTTCTACCGCGCCCGGATCAAAGAGCATCTGGAAACAGCCATTTCCATGTACGATAAGTATTTCTTTGATTCCCCCCAGTATCTTTGCCACGGCGATTTGCATGCCTTTAACATCATTCAGGGCGGGGAGGGCTATGTCGCCGTTGACCCCATCGGCGTGCGCGCTCCCAGAGAGCTGGAGTATGTGCGGTTTATCCGCAACGATATTCTGAACATCCGCTCGTTCGGCATGCGGGAGCGGCTGAATCTGCTGCTTTCCTATTTCTCCCGCTGGGCGGGCAAGAAGAGCCTTTTGCTGTTCTTATATATTGATACGGTTTATGTAACCTTTAACTGTACCTTTGAACACCCCGACGACGGGCCGACCGGGTACAATTTGAAGCTGCTGAACGTCATTCGCCAAATGATTGATTTGGATATGATGAACTGACCTTAGGAGTCTTTTGCATGGGTGAGAAGAAAAAATATTTGGGCGTGGCGTCCGATATGATTTTCAGCATCGCCGCCGTTGTAATCTTAAACGCGGTGATTCAGCTGTTTATCTATCCGTCTTTCAATAATCAGCTCGGCGCCGCCGCCTATGGCGAAGCAATCAGCGTCATGTCCATGGTTGCGGTAATGGGCATCGGCTTCGGCATTGCCGCCAACTACTCCCGTATGGTTATGAGCACCAAAAAGCGGGACGTCATGGGCGATTACAACATCTTTCTTTTGATGACCTGGGTGCTTTGCGTGCCGGTCGCTTTCTTTACCGCGAAGGTGTTTGTCTCGCAGTTTTCCGTTGTCAATGCCATCTGTATTGCGCTTTTGATGATTAGCACCGTCACCCGCTATTACAGCGACGCGGAGTTTAAGCTGAATATCAATTACAAGGGGTATTTTGTTTATAATATCTGCATTGCCGCCGGCTACAGCCTGGGTATGCCAATCTTTTTCAGGACCGGAAACTGGCTGATTCCCATGATTATCGGCGAGACCGCCGCGGTGCTGTATACGGCGGTTCGCGGCAGCCTGTACCGCCGGCCGCTTTTGAAGCCCAGCCCGTATTTTAAGGAGGACTTCAAATCCTTTGCGGTGCTGTCCTGCTCGTATGTGGCGGATACCTTAATTCAGAACGCGGATCGGCTTTTGCTGAATGTGATGTTCAGCGACGGCGCCATGGTTACCACTTTCTACAACGCGGCGCTGATTGGCAAGGTGATCGCCCTTTTGACCACCTCGCTCAATACGGTTCTGATTGGATATCTGTCCCGGTTTGACGGTAAGTTTACGAAAAAGTTTTATAATTTAATCGCGCTGGTTCTGCTGGTGGTCGGGCTGATTGCCGCCGTGGCGTGCACACTGGTTTCGCATGTTTTTATCCGGCTGATGTATCCGGATACCTACGAAGCCTGCCGCCCGTATTTCTTTATTGCCAACGCCGGTCAGGTGCTCTATTTTATTTCCGCAACCATTATGATTGTGGTGCTGCGCTTCGCGGACGAGAAATATCAGATGCAGATGAATGTGCTTTATATGGTTCTGTATCTGGTCATTGTGCCGGTATGCACCTACTTCTTTGAAATTTGGGGCATGGCCTTCGGCATCCTGGCAGTCAATCTGATTAAATTTTTCGTGGTGTATATCATTGGTCTGGTGCAGCTCGGAAAAGGCGGCTGGAGCGATAAGACCGATGGACAGCACGGCGAGGATTTGGATGCCTTTGTAAAACCCTGATTACAGAATAAGTTCATCTGGGGTAAAAAATTTGTGAAATTTATGCATTTACCCTTGCAACTTTCCGCAAAATAGAGTAAAATGTTCGGGATGTTATTTGCATAACCAATAAAATGGCATAGAAAGGTGATTCAATCAATGGACAAAAAAGATACCCGTTCCGAGTCCGAAAAGTATCGGCAGGAACGCAAGGAGCGAATCAAAAAAGATGTCGGTAAGACCAAAAAAGGCTCCGGCAAGGCGGGCAAGGTTCTGCAAAAGGTCATTGCCGTGGTGCTTTGCGTGGTCATTGCCGGCGGCGCTGTTTGGTTTTTAGCGGATTTCTTCGGCTGGCCGCAAAAGCTGACCACGGTTGCCACGGTCAATGTGGGCGGCGAGGAAGTAAAGATCAGCCAGGCAAAGTTTAACTTCTATTATATGTCCGCGTTCAACAACGAGGCGAATACCGCCTATCAGTATTCGAAGTATGGCTATGATTACGGTTATGACTATACCCAGTCTCCTGAAGCGCAGACCACCACCGACGACGACGGCAACGAGATTACTTATGCCGAAAAGTTCAAAAACGATGCCATTGCATCGATTCAGGAAACCCTGTATTATGCGCAAAAGGCAGAAGAAGCCGGTCTGGAACTGACCGACCACGAGCTGGGTGAAATCGAGGATACCATGGATTCCCTGCGTTCTTCGGCGGCGCAGCAGAATTGTTCGCTGAGTGCCTATATTATTATGACTTTCGGCAAAGGGCTGAATGCCAATTTGTTCGAGGATTATCTGCGTGAGCAGATGATGGCACACCGTTATACGGAGTATCTTCAGGAAAAATATGCCGATGAATGCACCGACGAGGAAATTCAGGCGGAATATGACGAAGACCCGAACGCCTACAACAGCGTGGATGTGCGCGTTTACGGCTTTACCATTGAGGAAGAAACCGACGAGGACGGCAACACCGTAACGCCTGAATATACGGAGGAAGAGCAGCTTGCCCGCGCCCAGGAAATGGTTTCCCGCATTACCGATGAGGAATCTTTCAAAGCGCTGTGCCTGGAATACTGCACCGAGGATGAGGTGGAGGATTTCCAGGAGGACGATGCTTCCCTGGCTCAGGGGGTAACCTACTCCACCATTGAAACCAATATGGGCGAAGAGTCTGCGGAATGGGCATTCTCCGCCGACCGTCAGGCTGGCGATACGACCATTTGGGAAACCGATTCGTATATTTACGCCGTTTATATGGTGCAGCCTGCGTATCGCAACGAGGACGCGTATGTTTCCGTTCGCCATTTGCTGGTAGAGTTCCCTGATGAGGAATCAACTGAAGAGGAAATCGTAGAGGAAGTCACCGAGGCGACTACCAACGAGGACGGCGAAGTGGTTGAGGAAACCGAACCTGAAGTTACCGAGCCTGAAACCCATATGCACGACGGCGTTGCCTATGAGGGCGCTTCGCACGATGACAGCACGGAAGATACCGTATATAAAGAAACACCGGAAAACAACGATGATGCCAAGCGCATTGCCGAGGAATATCTTGCCATGTTCAATGAAGGAGATAAAACGGAAGCGTCCTTTGCCGAACTGGCAGACCTGTACAGCGATGATACCTCTTCCACCTCTGCCGGCGGCGGCGAAGGCGGGCTGATTGAAAACATGAAAAAAGGTCAGTATGTGCAGCCGTTCGAGGACTGGGCCTTTGATGCGAGCAGACAGCCCGGCGATGTAGAGATTGTGGAAACCGAATACGGCTATCATATTATGTACTTTGTCGGTCGTGAAGATGAGCCTGCCTGGAAGACGGACATTCGCGAAACGCTTGCTTCGGAAAAAGTGACCGAAGAAATGGAAGCCGAAGAGGAAGAATATGCGGATATTCTGACCGAAACTTCCTCCATGGAACGCGCCTATGAAGCTTGCGTAGAGCACGCCGCCAGCTTGAAGTTCTCCTAAGCCGAAAGCATAAAAACCAAGACCGTTGTCTTTTGAAAAGGACAGCGGTCTTTTTGTTCGCAATCGGTGCCGTGTGCCGTAGGCTTTCACGAAGGTGCGCAAAAAAACAGCGGCTGCCAAACCGGCAACCGCTGTATATGATTCTACTTATTTTTTCGGCAAGGCTGCTACGATAGCCTTGGTATCGCGGGCAATCAGCAATTCCTCATTGGTGGGAATCACAAAGACCCGTACCTTGGAGCCGGGGGCGGAAATTTCGCCTTCCTTGCCTTTGCGGGTGACCTGGTTGGCGTCATCGTCAAACAAAATGCCAAGGTAGGACATTTTTGTGCACACATCCCGGCGCATATCCTCGGTGTTTTCGCCCAGACCGCCGGTGAAAACAATGGCGTCTACGCCGTCCATGGCGGCGACATATCCGCCGATAACCTTGCGGATTTCATACCACTGCATGTCGCGGGCGAGCTTGGCTCTGGGCTGGCGGGGATCGGCGGGGTCGTTGGCAACCGCCTTGACCTCACGGTCGTCACTGGAAACGCCGGAAATTCCCAGGACACCGGACTTTTTGTTTAAGATGTTGCTCATTTCATCCGGTGTTGCGCCCAGCTTCTTTTCCAAATAGAGGATGGCGGAGGGATCCACCGCGCCGCAGCGGGTACCCATGGCAAAGCCGTCCAGCGGGGTAAGCCCCATGGACGTATCAATCACCTTGCCGTCCTTAATGGCGGTAATGGAAGCGCCGTTGCCGATATGGCAGGTAATCAGCTTAAAGCTCTCCAGCGGCTTGCCCATCAGCTCAGCACAGCGGGCGCTGACAAACCGGTGAGAGGTGCCGTGGAAGCCATAGCGGCGGACATGGTATTTTTCATAATATTCATAGGGCAGGGGGAACATATACGCCTCGGGCGGCATGGTGCTGTGAAATGCGTTGTCGAAAACTGCCACCTCCGGCAGCTCTTTTCCGAAAATTTCCCGGCAGGCGCGAATGCCCTGTAGATGCGCGGCATTGTGCAGCGGCGCCAAATCTACAATGGATTCGATACCGGCGATGACATCATCGTCGATTAAAATGCTTTTGTTGAACAGCGAGCCGCCCTGCACAATGCGGTGCCCAACGGCGGTGATTTCGCTGATATCGTCAATGACTTTGGTTTCGCCGGTTGTCAGTGTTTCGTTGACCACATTGAACGCTTCGGCATGGTTTTTCATCGGAACCGGTCGGTCGGCAAATTTTTTGCCGTTGGCGGAACCGCCGATAAAGCTGTTGGGAAGCCCGATTTTTTCACAGTTGCCTTTTGCGATGCAGGCTTCCGTATCCATGTCAATCAGCTGATATTTCAGCGAAGAACTGCCGGCGTTGATAACCAGTATTTTCATTCTTTTACCATCCTTTTGAAAAATAGCTTGAAAAAAAATGCAACCTTTTATATTATATACACAGGGCAATTTGATTGCAAGTATTTTTGAAGGGTTTTTGAATCAATTGAAGATTTTTTTTACCGTTGCGGAGTACAACCCCTTTCATAACGGGCATGCTTATCATCTGTCCGCCATGCGCGAAGCCGGTGCGACGCATATCGCCGTGGTCATGAGCGGCAACTTTGTGCAGCGCGGCGAGGCAGCCATGTTTGAAAAGCACTGCCGCGCCCGTGCGGCCATTGGCGGCGGCGCGGATTTGGTATTGGAGCTGCCGCTGCCATGGAGCACCGCCCCTGCCGAGCGGTTTGCCGCCGGTGCCTGCCGGCTGGCGTTGGCAACCGGCGTGGCGGACGGCTTTTCCTTCGGCTGCGAAAACGCGGATCTTTCGCTTTTAACAGGAGCGGCGGACGCGCTTTTGGCAAGACAGGACGAATATCGCCGCAACCGGGAAAACCAATCCTACCCAGCATTTCTTGCCGCGACATTGCCGCAGCCTTTGTATGAGGCGGTGTCGCAGCCCAATAATATTTTAGCGGTGGAATATATTCGCTATTTGCGGCAGCAGGGTTTTTCCGGGACGCTTGTGCCGGTGCAGCGCGTTCACGCCGCCCACGATGGCGATAAAACCAGCGAAACCATTGCCAGCGCGGCGCTTCTGCGAAAAAAAATGCTGGCAGGGGAGAGGTGCGATTCGTTTTTGCCGCCGGAAAGCGCTGCCCTTTGCCGTCGTGCCCTGGAAAGCGGTGCGTATATCGGCGCACGGGCAGAATGGGAACGGCAATGGCTGGCGCTGCTGCGCACCCATGACAAGGCGTATTTCTGCTCCCTGCCCTTTGCGTCGGGCGGCTTGGGCGACCGGCTGTGGCGGGCAGTGCGTACGGCGCAGTCACTGGAGGCGGTATATGATGCGGTAAAATCCAAGCGGTTCACGCACGCTTCGGTGCGCCGCCTGACTCTGCATGCGGTTTTGGGCGTAACAGATGATTTGGTGCGCGCTGACCCGCCTTATCTGCGGGTGCTGGCGCGCAATGACCGCGGTCGGGAGATTCTGCGCGCCATGCGCAACAAGGCAAGCCTGCCGGTGGTAATGCGCCATGCAGATGGCCGGGCTCTTGACAGCTTTTCCCAAAAGGTTTATGCTTTAGAGTGTGCTGCGGCGGATTTATACCATACCTTTACCCACCGGATTTTCCCCTGCGGCGCGGATATGACTTACTCCCTTATTGGGGACGGAGAAGATGTATGAGCAATATTCTTGTGATAGGCGCGGGCGCCGCCGGTTTGATGGCGGCGGGAACGGCTGCCGCGCGGGGACACCGGGTTACGCTGCTGGAGCGCAACGACCGGCCTGCCCGTAAAGTGATGATTACCGGCAAGGGTCGGTGCAATGTAACCAATAACTGTACCTTAATCAATGAACTGATTGAGCAGGTGCCGGTCAACGGACGGTTTTTATTTAGCGCGTTTTCCCAGTTTATGCCCTCGGATACCATGGATTTCTTTGAGGAGGCGGGCGTGCCGCTGAAAATTGAGCGGGGCAACCGGGTCTTTCCCCAAAGCGATAAAGCGGTGGATATTGTGGACGCGCTGACCGCTTTTGTCAAAAAACAAAAGGTTCTTATGAAAAAGGGCAGAGCGGTTTCGCTCGCGTGCGCCGACGGCGCGGTACAGGCGGTATTGACCGAGGCGGGTGAGCGGCTGGTGTATGACTGCTATTTGATTGCCACCGGCGGCATGTCCTATCCCCTGACCGGCTCCACCGGCGACGGCTATACGCTGGCTCAGCAGGCAGGACATACGATTGTGACGCCCAAGCCCTCACTGATTCCGCTGGAGCTTGCCGGGGAACAGTATCGCCCCTTGCAGGGACTGAGCCTGAAAAATGTCGCCATTACCATCACCCGTGCCGATACCGGTCGGGTCTGCTACGAGGATTTCGGTGAAATGCTCTTTACCCATTTCGGTGTATCCGGTCCGATTATTTTAAGCGCCTCTGCCCATCTGCGGGATTTGGCAGAGCACCCGTATGAATTGTCCATTGACTTAAAACCGGCGCTCAGCGAAGAAAAGCTGGACGCGCGACTTTTGCGGGAACTGAAAGAGCAGCATACCCGCTCCTTTTCCCATATTATGGCGTCATTGGTGCCCCGGGCGCTGATTCCGGTTTTGCTGGAAAACGCCGGCATCCCCCCCACGGTTATGGCGAGTAATTTGACCCGGCAGCAGCGCCTTTCCATGGTTTGGGCGCTGAAGCACCTACCCTTTACCATCACCGACACGCGCCCGATTGAGGAAGCGATTATCACCTCCGGCGGCGTCAGTGTCAAGGAAATTGACCCAAAAACCATGCAGTCCAAAAAATGTGCCAACCTGTATTTCGCCGGTGAGGTGATCGATGTGGATGCATATACCGGCGGCTTTAATTTGCAAATTGCGTTCTCCACCGGCGTGACCGCCGGACGGAGCATGGAATAAAAGGAGAGAAAAGCAATGATTCATGTTGCCATAGACGGTCCCTCCGGCGCGGGCAAAAGCACGATAGCCCGTATGGTGGCCGCCGAGCTGGGATATGTGTATATCGATACCGGCGCGCTGTACCGCTCGGTGGGGGTGGCAGCGCTCAAGCGGGGATTTGATCCGGCGAACCGCGAACAGGTGGAAGCCATGCTGCCCGAAATCGAGGTCAGCCTCGGTTTTGTGGACGGCATACAGCATGTTTACTTAAACGGCGAGGATGTTTCCGAAGAGATTCGTCTGCCGGAAGCGTCCATGGCGGCTTCGGCGGTTTCGGCGCTGCCGGCGGTGCGGGCATTTCTGTTTGATTTGCAGCGGGAGATTGCCGCGAAGAACAACTGTATAATGGACGGCAGGGATATCGGCACCGTGGTGCTGCCGGACGCGGATGTGAAAATCTTTTTGACCGCCTCGCCCGAAGTGCGCGCCCGCCGCCGTTATGACGAGCTGCTTGCCAAGGGCAATCAGGTGGAATTTGAGCCGCTTTTGCAGGAAATTATTCAGCGGGACTACAACGATTCCCACCGCGCCGCAGCGCCCCTGAAACAGGCGGAGGACGCGGTGCTGCTTGATTGCTCGGATTTGAACCTGGAACAGGTCAAAGCACAGGTCATTGACTTAATTCACAAAAAGGTCGGTGTGTAATATGCATATTACCGTTGCCAAAACCGCCGGATTCTGCTTTGGTGTCGATCGCGCCGTTAAAATGGTGGAAGCGCTTTTGGATGCGGGCAAAAAGGTCTGCACCCTGGGACCGCTGATTCACAACCCCATTTTTATCGATCAGTTAAAGCAGCGCGGCGTGGTCATTGCCGAAGACGTTTCTCAGGTGCCGCCGGACTGTACGCTGGTGATTCGTACCCACGGCATTGCGAAAGAGGTGCGCTTCTCGCTCTCGCAAATCGGCTGTGAAATTTTAGATGCGACCTGTCCGTTCGTTCAAAAAATTCAGCAAATTGCCGATGAGAAAACCCGGGACGGCGAGATTGCTTTAATTGCCGGAAACGAACAACACCCAGAGGTCATCGCTACCCGAAGCTATTGTCACGGTTTGTCATATGTTTGTGCAAACTTTGAAGAACTCAGACAGCTTTTGGAAAATATGCCCGCATTTTCCGAAAAAAAGGCGATTATGTTTTCCCAGACGACTTTTAGCGTCGAGGAATATGAAAAATATATAAATTATGTAAAAAAGCACTATACAAATGTTAAAATATATGCTACAATATGTAGCGCGACTTCAAAACGGCAATCTGAGGCAGCCGCTCTTTCTCTGGAAAATGACGCTATGCTAATTGTCGGTGGCAGAAACAGTTCCAATACCCGTAAGCTGTACGATGTGTGTCGATCCAACTGTCCTTCCTATCTGGTTGAGAGTGCGGCGGAAATCGATCAGAACCTGTTTGCCGGATGTCGCAATGTAGGCATTACTGCCGGGGCATCAACACCCGACAGTATCATTAAGGAGGTACGGATCGCCATGTCCGAAAACAATGTTGAAGTCCCCAAAGAAAATGTAGAGGAAATGTCCTTTGCCGATGCGCTCGAGGAATCTCTGAAAAAGAGCATGAATACCGACCAGAAGGTTACCGGTACGGTTATGAGCATTCAGCCCAATGAGATTCAGGTTGATATCGGCAGAAAGCAGACCGGCTATATTCCGATTGATGAATACAGCTCGGATCCCACCGCAGACCCCGCGAAAGAGCTGAAGGTCGGCGATGAAATTCACGCCATCATCATGAAAACCAACGATGCCGAAGGCACCATCATGCTGTCCAAACGCCGCTATGACGCGAGCAAGTATTGGGACACCATTATGCAGGCCTATGAATCCAAAGAGGTTCTCGAGGGCAAAGTCACCGAGATTTTGCCAAAAGGCGTTATTGTCCACCTGAACGGCGTTCGTGTGTTCATTCCTGCTTCCCAGTCCTCCGTTCCCAGAAGCGGCAGCCTGGAGGTCTTGAAGGATAAAACCGTTTCTTTCCGCATTATTGATGTTGACCAGCGCAGAAGAAGAGCCGTCGGCTCCATCAAATCTGTTGAAGACGAGCGCCGCGCCGCTTTGGCTGAGGAGTTCTGGGCGGACGCTTTCGTTGGCAAAAAGCTGACCGGTACGGTTAAAAACCTGACCACCTTTGCCGCTTTCGTTGATTTGGGCGGCGCCGAGGGTATGATTCACCGTTCTGAGCTTTCCTGGCGTCGGATTAAACATCCGTCTGATGTGGTCAATGTGGGCGATACGGTGGAAGTAACCATCAAGAGCCTTGACCCGGAAAAGAAAAAGATTTCCCTGTCCTATCGCAAGCTCGAGGACAATCCCTGGGAGATTTTGAAGAGAGATTATCCCGTCGGTTCTGTTGTGGATGTGAAAATCGTCGGTCTGACCTCTTTCGGTGCCTTTGCGCAGATTTTCCCGGGCATGGACGGTTTGATTCATATTTCCCAGATCGCTGACCGCCGGATTGCCCAGCCTTCCGATGTGTTGTCGCTGGATGAAGTGGTAAAAGCGAAAATTATCGATATTGATTTCGACAAAAAACGCATCAGCCTGTCCATCCGCGCGCTGCTGGAGCCGCAGACTGAAGAAAAAACAGAGGAAGAACCCGCGCCTGTTGCGGAGGATTCCACTCCTGTTCCGATTGAGGAATATGCCGCAAACGCTGCCGCAGAAGAGCAGTCGGAAGACGCGGAATAACACAAACTGTTTTAGCAGGGTGGAGCATTGCGCTTCATCCTGCTTTTTATAGGGGGTATTCGTGTATGAAACACAAAAAATTGCTTGCCTTGGGCGCAGCTGCAACGGCTGTCGGTACGCTGACCGGCGCTGCGGGCGTGGTTGCAAAAAAGAAGAATATCTGCATTCCGTGTCTGTTGCGCCGGGGTGCGGCGGCTTCTCGTATCAATATCGAGCCCCAGGGACGGTATGATAACGGTCTGGCGCTGACGCCGCCCATGGGCTGGTCAAGCTGGAACACGTTCAAATACCGTATTGATGAGCATATCATTTATGAAACCGCCCAGGCGATGAAAGAAAGCGGTCTTGCGGATGCCGGGTATGAATTTGTCAATCTGGATGACTGCTGGCAGTCCTCCATGCGCGATAAGGCGGGACGGCTGGTGGGCGACTATTCCCGTTTCCCGTCCGGGATCCCCGCTCTGGTGAAAAAGGTGAACGATTTGGGGTTGAGGCTGGGCATTTACTCCTCCAACGGCGAGCTGACCTGTGAGGATTTGCCTGCAAGCCTTGGGCATGAGGCGCTGGATGCCGATACCTTTGCCGAATGGGGGGTAGAGTACCTGAAGTACGATTTCTGCCATAATATCCCCCTGCCCACCCGTGCGCCGGATATTGATAAGATTTCCATTTCCGCCATTGGTTCCTCTGATGAATGGGTGTATCAGGCGGAGCAGGGGCAGCTGTTCGGGCAGGCGCGTGTGGAATCGGATGCGCAGCTGGAAACGGGCAAATATGTCACCGGTCTGTGCTCCGGCGGCGGCAAGCTGTATTTCCCCGATGTTTATGCCCCGGCGGACGGCGAATATATTCTGACCATCGGTCTGCGCAAAGGCGGCGACTGCCAGAAATATCTGGAAATTAAAGTCAACGACGGCGCGGTTTACGATACGCTCATTCCCGCAACAAAAGGGTGGACGCATGAGGGCAGAAATCAGCTGCGCATACAATTAAAAGCCGGCTCGAACTCTCTCATTTTGTATAACCCCATCGGTTCAAAATTTGACAGCGCCATTCGCCAATATACCAAAATGGGTCGGGAGTTAAAACGCGCCACGGCGGAATATGCCGCGAAAAATAATGTGCCCGAAAAAAAGATTGTCTTTTCCATTTGCGAATGGGGACATAATTTCCCTTATCGTTGGGGCGCGGGTGCGGGCAATCTGTGGCGCACTACGACGGATATTCGTCCGTCCTGGGTGTCCATTGTTGCTATTTATGAAATCAATGTGCGTTTGTGGAAATACGCTGCCCCCGGCGGCTGGAACGACCCGGATATGCTGGAAGTGGGCAACGGCGATTTGACATATAATGAAAATGTATCCCATTTTGCCCTGTGGTGTATGATGGCAGCCCCCCTGATGCTCGGCAACGATGTGCGCAAGTTTATTGTAAACGGCAAAGCGGATTTGGAAAATCCCTATTTGAAAATTTTGACCAACCGTAAGCTGATTGCCATTGACCAGGATGCGCTGGGAATCCCGTGCCGACGGGTGTATACCAACGGTATGGTTGATATTCTGGCCCGTCCGCTTTCCGACAAGCGGCTTGCTGTTTGTTTCTTCAATAAATCGCCCAAATCCCATACCGTAAAGGCGCAAATCGAAGAGTTTTGCGAGTTGTCCTATTTCCAATTTCCCAAGGCGGCGGAATATCTGGTTCAGGAAATTACAGAGGATATGACCTTTTCTACCTGCAATGAGCTGGTTGCCTCCGTGCCTTCTCACGGCGTAAAGGTTTTTGTAATTTCCGCAAAGGACGAATAACGGTTTCGCATTTGATTTTTCCGGCGCTTTGCTCGGTGCGGCAGGTTTTGCCGCCCGGCAGGCGCCGGTTTTTCGGAAAGGAGCGTAAGAGATGACCTTTGATGATATTTTGCAAAAGAAAAAGCAAGGCGCAGCTTTGAGCCGGGAAGAAATCCGCTTTTTTGTCCGCCGGCTGGTCGAGGAGCAGATTCCCGACTATAAAACGGCGGCTTTTTTAATGGCGGTTTGTTTTGTGGGCATGACGGCAGAGGAAACCTTTTATTTAACCGATGAAATGGCGAAATCCGGCGATGCGCTGGATTTATCCGCTTTCGGCGATTTGTCGGCGGATAAGCACTCCACCGGCGGTGTTGGGGACAAAACCACGCTGATAGTCGCGCCGATTGCCGCCGCGGCAGGTTGTAAAATTGCTAAAATGTCCGGCAGAGGTCTTGGGGATACCGGCGGTACCATTGATAAGCTCGAGTCCATTCCGTCCTTTTGCGTCACCCTGTCCGAAGACCGATTTTTCGCCCAGGTACAACAGATAGGCATTGCCGTGGTGGGGCAGAGCGGCGAGTTGGCGCCTGCGGATAAAAAATTATACGCCCTGCGGGATGTCACCTGTACCGTGGACAGCCTGCCGCTGATAGCTTCCAGCATTATGAGCAAAAAGCTGGCGGCGGGGGCGCACAATATCGTTTTGGATGTCAAATACGGCAGCGGTGCGTTTATGAAAACACCTGCGGATGCCGCCGCTCTGGCGGAAGCCATGCTGGACATCGGCCGGCGAAAGGGGCGGCGCATGGCAGCCGTTATCAGCGATATGAATACGCCGCTCGGGCGCTGCGTGGGCAATGCGCTGGAAGTGCGGGAGGCGATGCAGGTGCTGAAAGGAGAAACCGATGGCGGTGCGCTGCGTGAGGTTTCCCTGACGCTTGCCGGGGCGATGATTGCCCTGACCTTTCAGCTGCCTTTTGCGGAAGGTTTTGACCGGGCGCAGCAGCTGCTGGAAAACGGCAAAGCGCTGCAAAAATTTACCGAATGGATTGGTGCGCAGGGCGGCGACGCGGCGGTGGCTGACCATCCCGACCGGCTGCCTCTTTCTCCCTGCGCCCTGACCCTCACCGCCCCGCAGGACGGCTATCTCAGCGCCATCGACGCGGGCTGCGCGGGCAGAATCGCCAAACTGCTCGGCGCCGGACGGCAAAACAAAGGCGATGCCATTGACTACGGCGCGGGATTGGAATTTTTGCATACGGTCGGCGATTTTGTCAAACAAGGCGAACCGGTTGTGCGTCTTTATACAAAAAGCGAAGACCTCCGGTCCCTGCTCGGCGATTTGACCGCAAACCTGCTGTGGTTTTCGGACAAAAAACCGCAGGCGCAAAAACCGATTGTTCAAATCCTCGGCGTTTAAATCGTGTTTTTTCGGCAATATCGTCCGCTTGACAAAAACACGGATTTTGATTATAATAATCAAATGTACCAATAGATTACTTTCTACACGGAAGGATGACCAAACATGGCAGAAGAATTTATTCTGACCCAAGCCGGTCTGGAGGAACTCAAGGCGGAGCTGAAGGAGCTGCGCACCACCGGCCGGACGGATATTGCCGAGAAAATCAAGGAAGCCAAATCTTTCGGCGACCTTTCCGAAAACAGCGAATATGACGAAGCCAAGTCTGACCAGGGCAAATTGGAAGCGCGTATTGCGGAAATCGAATATATGCTGCAGCATGTCCGCATTGTTGATGAAGACAGCCTTTCCACGGAAACCGTGCATGTCGGCTCAAAGGTTTTGATTTATGATACGGAATTTGACGAAAATTTGGAATATCAGATTGTTGGTTTCCCGCAGGCGGATCCGGTGAAGAATAAAATCTCCGATGAATCCCCCGTCGGCAAAGCGCTGCTGGGGCATAAAATCGGCGATGTGGTAGAGGCGGAAACCCCTACCGGTATTGTGAAATTTAAAATTCTGGAGATTTCCAAATAACCATCGGAGGACCCTGATATGGCAGATGATAGAAAGAACCCCTCTCCGGCTGCGGAAAGCGACAGCAATTCTCTGCGCGCCATCCGGCTGGAAAAATTAGAGGAAATGCAGCGCAGCGGCGCGGACCCGTTCCGAATTACCACCGCCCACCCGACCCATACCGCCGCTGAAATTTTGGCGGATTTTGAAAACCTGGAAGAAAAAGATGTCACCATCTGCGGTCGTATTATGACCTGGCGCAATATGGGCAAGGCGAATTTTATCGATGTGCACGACCGCTCGGGCAAAATGCAGGTCTATGTGCGCATGGACGATGTAGGCAAAGAGGTATTTACCGCCTTCAAAAAATGGGATATCGGCGATCTTGTCGAAATTACCGGCTTTGTTTTTAAGACCAAGCGCGGCGAAATTTCCGTTCACGCCAAGTCCCTGCGCCTGTTGGCAAAGTCCCTGCTTCCTCTGCCCGAAAAATTCCACGGTCTGACCAATACCGATACCCGCTACCGCCAGCGCTATCTGGATTTGATTGTCAACCCCGAGGTCAAGGATACCTTTATCAAACGCTCCCAGGTGATTCGCGAGATACGCAATTATCTGGACGCGCAGAACTTTATGGAAGTGGAAACGCCCATGCTGGTGTCCAACGCCGGCGGCGCGGCGGCACGCCCGTTTTTGACGCACCACAATGCCCTGAACGAGGACTTCAAGCTGCGCATTTCCCTGGAACTGTACCTCAAACGCCTGATTGTCGGCGGCATGGAGCGTGTGTACGAGATTGGCCGCGTATTCCGCAACGAAGGGCTGGATGTGCGCCATAACCCGGAATTTACCCTGATGGAGCTGTACCAGGCGTATACCGACTATCACGGCATGATGGACTTAATGGAAGGGCTGATTCGCACCGTTGCCGAAAAGGTCTGCGGCTCTGCCGTGGTCAAATATGCCGACGCCGAGCTGGATTTTTCCAAGCCGTTTGCCCGTATCACCATGATTGACGCGGTGAAGCAATACGCGGGCGTGGATTTTGACGCGATAACCTTTGAAGAGGCCAAAGCCCTTGCCAAAGAGCGGGGCATTGCCTTTGAAGAGCGCCATCAAAAAGGCGATTTGCTGAACCTGTTCTTTGAGGAGTATGTGGAAGAGCATCTGATTCAGCCGACCTTTGTGATGGATTACCCGATTGAGGTTTCACCTTTAACGAAGAGAAAGCCCGATAAGCCCGATTTTACCGAGCGTTTTGAGCTGTTTGTTTACGGTCGCGAATTGGCAAACGCCTATTCGGAGCTGAATGACCCCATCGACCAGCGCGGACGCTTTGTGGAGCAGGAAAAGCTGCTGGCTGCCGGCGATGAGGAAGCCAACCATACCGATGAGGATTTCCTGACCGCCCTTGAATACGGCATGCCCCCCACAGGCGGAGTGGGCATGGGTATTGACCGGCTTGTGATGCTGCTGACCGACAGCGCCGCCATCCGCGATGTGTTGCTGTTCCCGACAATGAAGCCGTTGGATTAAATTACCCTTTATAATTCTTCATAATTCTCGATAATTCGACTTATGAACGGGTTTACACCAGCAACTTACACCAATTTACACCATCGGTACACCAAACCGAACACAATCGCATAATTTTCTTGAGCCTACTGTGTTTTATTGCATAGTAGGCTCTTTTTTTGCCTTGTTTATCTTACTTTCACGCAAGATAAACAGGGCAATTTATTTTTTTCAAAAGGGGGGTTAATTTTTGCAATTTTTTTCAGCAATCCAATACAGAGGGCAAAACAAGAGACCTCTGAGATCCTTGAAAACTGAATATACAGCTCACAGGTACGTTACCTGCATCGGAGCAATCCGAGCCGCGAAGTGAGTGCGCCACGATCTTCCGAACGGGAGGGAGCGATAAAACTTACACTTCTTTAATTTGTCGGCAGACAAAGACGGCGATGACAGATGCAGGCGATAATGATACTTCCGTAATTCGCGGTCGGTCCATAATGAAGGGGCGAGGGTGAGATTCCCATGAAGCTGCTTGCAACAGCCGCCTGTGTTGTTCCCTTTACATCCGGGGTGTTGAGAACAAATAGGATGTACGACCTAAGCGTATAAATGATGTTTATGCGCTTAGGTGGTTCAAAAGGCAAATATAAAAGAAAGGAGCTTGAAAAAGTGAACTGTAAAGTAATTGCAATCGAAAATCAGAAAGGAGGTACGGGCAAATCTACTACGGCATTGAACCTCGGTGTCGGTCTTAAAATGAAAGGCAAAAAGGTTTTGCTTATTGACGCCGATCCGCAGGGTTCGCTTTCAATCAGTCTCGGAATCAAAAGACCGGACGAGTTAGATGTTTCCCTTGCAACCTTAATGAGTAAGGTAATCGACAACAAACCGTTTGATGATGACTACGGTATCATTCATTGTAATGAGGGTATCGACCTGATGCCCTGTAATGTGGAACTGTCCGGTATCGAAAGTTATCTGTTTACGGTGATGAGCCGAGAGTGCATTATGAGAACCTATGTAAATCAAATAAAAAAGAACTACGACTATATTCTCATAGATTGCACCCCGTCGCTCGGACTTCTGCCAATCAATGCTTTTGTTGCGGCAGACAGTATCATTGTACCGAGCCAGCCGAGGATATTATCTACCAAAGGTCTTGACCTACTCTTGCGTACCTATTCTCAGGTCAAGCGAGGGATTAACCCAGAACTGAAAACCGACGGTATCCTCTTTACAATGGTTGACGCACGAACTGTAAACGACAGATCGGTTATTGAGTCAATGCGTGAAACCTTTGGAATGAAAATCAATGTATTTGACACCTTTATCCCCACTTCTGTCCGTGTGACCGAAGCCAATATGGAGGGCAAGAGTATCTTTGCCTATGACAATAAGTGCAAGGTTGCGGACGCATACAGAAACTTGACGAAGGAGGTGCTGGACATTGCCGCGCGTGAAAAAGCTCGACTTAGGAATGACGGCTCTCGATGAGCTGTTTATGAATGACAAGGAGCGAGCCGAAAACAAGCTCCCAAAAATCTTTGATATTCCGCTTTCGGAAATTGACGATTTCCCTGATCACCCTTACCGCGTCCTTGATGATGAGGATATCTGCAACGGGCAAGAAATATCATAGAAAAAGCAGTTGCAGCAATATGAAGAATCCATCGCAAATCTCAAAATCGGATGCTATAAACCGCGGATATGAGCCATGTGAAAAATGCTATTGATAATCTAAAAAATAAATGTTGCCAAGAAAAATACCACCAACTCACATTTTTATGCGAGCCGGTGGCTCTTTTTCGCTTGGTTGGTCCTATAAAATTTAAAAACTAAAAAAGTTTGAAATTGCACCCTTTTTGTTGATTAGACAAATTTATTGTGGTATAATATAATTAATCAGTCGCGATGTAAGGTAGACTGATAACACTCTCGCCGAAGGGGAATCACTATGGCTGTCAGATACAATAAACTTTGGAAAATATTGATTGACAAGAAGATGAAGAAAAAGGATCTGCAAGAAGCTGCACATATTACGCATTATCAAATGATGAAGCTTGCAAGAGATGAAGATATCACAACAGAGGTCATTGGTGGCATTTGCAAAGCTCTTGCCTGCACTCCTGATGAAATAATGGAATTTTACGATGAGTAAAAAATGCATTAGTGCACCAAATGTGGTGCATATATATGATGTAAAATATATTGGGGTGTCAGCCCACGGCTGCACAGGGATATAATGAGGTGTAACGTTTATGGAAAGTTTTGAACCGAAGAAATTGGCACTTATAAGAATCTGGCAGATTCTTAAGGATTACAGTGATTACGATCATCCCCTTACTCAGGAAGATATCGCCGTAAAATTGGAAAATGAATACGGTATCGTTATTGAAAGAAAGGCGATCAGCAGAAATATTTCGCTGCTGAAGGAAGCAGGGGTCAATATAGAGTCGCGCAGAGCCGGAAGCTATCTTGAATGCAGAGATTTTGAAGACTCAGAGCTGCATATGCTGATCGACGGCGTTTTAAGCAGTAAGCATATTACCGCAAAGCACTCCAAGGACATCATAGAACGGCTTTGCGGTCTGTCAAACAAGTATTTTCGCTCAAATGTCAAGCACATTCATTCGGTCAATGATTGGTACAAAACGGACAATCAAGCTTTATTTTATAATATTGAACTGATCGATATAGCTATCGACGAAGGAAAGCAGATACATTACGATTATAACAAGTACGGAGTTGATAAGAAACTCCATAAGTCTTCTCATCAATATGTGTCCCCTTATCTGATGATTTTGCACAATCAGCGCTATTACCTTATGGCATACAGCGAATATTGGGGCAATATAGTGTTCCATAGATTGGATCGAATCACCAATATGATTGTTTCAGATGAAAAGGCTACTCCAATCTGTAATGTACCCGGCTATGAAAACGGTATCAATTACAAGGAGCTGTCCTCTGCCATGCCTTATATGTATACCGACCGACCTGAATACATTGACTTTATTGCCGATATTGGAATAATCGACCAGATTATTGACTGGTTCGGCAGCGATATTCGCATCGCAAAAACCGATGAGGAGAGCAAGGTCAGAATTAGCGTTAAGGCAAGCCCAAACGCTATGGTGCACTGGGCGATGCAGTATATTAACTATGTGGAAGTTATTTCACCACCTGCCATACGTGATAGAATTAGAGATGGACTTCAACATGGCATTTCAAAATATTCAAAAATCTAAGTAATTCAAAAGGAGTTTGTAGATATGTATAGAGAAGCGGACAAAACGGTTTATGAGTTATATGATTCTTTCGTTCAAAGGGTGTTAGTTGACAAAAAGGACTTTTTTGACGATAGTGACGATTTGCTCCTTACTAAAGAAAATCTTGAGGAATGTAAAAAACGGTTCATTGAGAATTACGATGAAGATAAAGATCGTAATTTGTCTGAAAAAGCAAAATGGCAATTTGAGGGTGCTTCTGAACCGGTGCAAAGATTGTTTGCACATGCTATATGGCTTTGGGGATTCTCGGTCAATGAAAGCAAAAATAGCGATTTGATATATATTGAAAACACAAAGAAACCACAGTATGGGTTTGCAAATTCTGGGCAACACCATCTAACAAATAAATTTGGCGAAGTTAGTTTTTGCATCAGGCTGTTTGATGCAATCTTGGAAAAGAGCATTGAAACAGTCGAAGAAGTCAAAGCATACATAGAGAAAATCTGCCTTTGTTGCGCTTATGGAGACAAAATCGAGGATTACGATATACTTAGGGATATTGATATTGTGAATACCTACTCTACATCAGTATCTATGATTCATATCCTTTTATATTTGTCTTGTCCAAACGGCTATGAACGAATCGTTTCAAATGGGCATAAACAAAAAATAGCAAATTGTTTTGAAAATCTATTAAGTGAAGACGAAAAAACGCTTTATCTTGATCGTCGCATAAAGTGCATTCGCGACAAGTTGGCAGAAAAAATTGGAGATGCATCTTTTGATTTTTACGATTATGCAAAAATTTATTCGTTATGGAATTTAAGTGCCGGTGAAGAAGATAGCGATGAATTTGACGGTCTTAAATTCAAGAAAAACATTATTTTCTATGGTCCTCCCGGAACGAGTAAAACATACTCGGCTAAGCAACTTGCAAAATCGTTTATTCTTCGTGAACTTCTTTCCAGCAATGTTCTTTCTATGGATCAATACTTGAGCCAGGAGTATGCAGTTGAAGATTATATTTATCGGCTTCAACTTCATGCTAATTACGGCTATGAAAATTTCATCGTCGGTCAGACAATGCTTGACGGAAAAATTGAAACAGAAAAAGGATATTTTATGGAACTGTGTGAATTTGCGATAAATGACAAAGAACATCCGTATATACTTATCCTTGACGAGATTAACCGTGTTGATTTGGCACGATTATTTGGTGAGGCGTTTTCATGCATTGAGAGTCGAAACGAATCTGTTGATTTGCCGTACAAAATTGATGGAGTTAAGCTTAAATTGACTGTTCCTGATAATCTTTATATTATTGGAACGATGAACGAAATCGATTTTTCACTGGAACGATTGGATTTCGCACTTAGAAGGCGCTTCTTGTGGTTTAAGCATGGATATAATGAGAATGTTCTTTCATCAATGTTGATAAATATCAATAACGAATCGGATAAAAGTATTTTTATAAGTCGAGCAACGGCCTTAAATAGTAAAATCCGAGAAATACGCGAACTGGGAGAGCAGTATGAAATCGGGCATGTTTTCTTCGCGGAAATACAAAACATTATTTGTAGATACTCGAATAAAAGATTATATTGGAATGCATCAAAACCCAAAGAACCGGTTGTGACTCTCTGGAAAATCTCTATTCGCCCAATGCTCGAGGCATATCTCGATAATGTTGATGTTGATGTTAAAAATGACATTCTGAATGATTTAGAGAGAATTTATTATGGCAAGTGAAGTTGAGTACACTGCCTGTGATTGCTTGTTCGTTTCAAAAAACGGGAAACCGGCGACCGACCCAAACGATGAGTTTTTATCATATGTTCGTAATACTTCCAAAAGTATTTATTGTTTTAGCGTGTCCAAACACGAACGTGATAAAGAATTCGAACCGGTTGTGTTTTTTGATTATGAAGCAGGACAATGGCGGTCAGGTAGATATATCGGAAATGTTGAATATCATATTGGAAGAAAAAGATATTCTTTGACTATTGAGCCGAGGTTCGGAGAAAATATACTGCTTGAGATGTTCGGAGAAATATTCAACCTGATACTTTCCGGGGGCAAATCAAGCTTGAAATCAAACAGAAGTTCTCTTTACATAAAGATGCTTGTTTCGTTTATTTGGTCTCAAAAATTGGCAGAGGCAAATAGACATGGGCTTCCGCGTAATCGTACTACTATCAATACTCAGGGATATTCCGTTAAAGGTAAATTGATGATAAAACCATCGATCTTTTCCTACGGACGGAATAGAACTATTATATCTCAAAGACATGAGATGACGTATGACGAAAAAGTTATAGCAATAGTCAGCTCGGCATATAATGTGTTGAAAAAAAATTATGCGTTTGAACAATTATCGCTTTCACCAAATATCAAAAACATGATCTCCGACATCGAGATGATTGGACATAATATCAAATCACTTAGAATTACAGAGAAAGACTATCAATCTATAACATATCAGCCGATATATCAATCATTCAAAGATCTTGTTGATTTTTCTTGGCAGATAATCAATTCTTCTATGGGAATGGAAGCTCAAAATCAAGGATCCAATGTTTCCGGTTATTTAATTGATATGGCTGAAGTATGGGAGTGTTATATCCGGAGAGTTGTACAGAAGCAATTAAGAGAATTTGGATGGAAACTAATTGACTCGACATTTACTGTATATGAAACGTTGTTCTATCAGAGAAAGATTATCCCGGATATTGTTCTTGAAAAGGATGGTACCTTCTGTGTATTTGATGCAAAATACAAGAAAATGATGTATAGAGGAATTGATGTTGATCGAGCAGATTTCTTCCAGATTCATACATACATTTCATATATGCAGCATCTTGGAACTGTGAAATTTGCAGGGCTCTTGTATCCGGTTGAGAAAGATTTTGGTTTATTAAATACAAGTACATCGTTATATAATCTTAGAGATACATGTAAGTTTATTGCTGATGGTCCCGTAATAAGTAATGATAATATTGGCAAAGAACACTTTTTTGAAGTAATCAAAAAAGGCATTATGTGATGGGAGGATATAGGTGTTAATAGGTCCATTTTTCTATATTCGCGGAAAGCTAATTTATAATGCCTGTCCCCTTGCCGAAGGCCGAGAGCAAGCCGGGAAACTGGACAACTCTTACGGTCATGATCAACTATATGATGACCATTTCAAAATCGGAGAGTACATAGATTATCCTCGTGGAAGGGTTGTGTGGGACAAGGAAAAGATCCATTCGATCATTTACATTGCCCCATGTATAAATCGTGAAGATGTTCTATCTCGGATTATTGCCGCGTTTGATATTGGGGACTATGTAGTAGAATATGATGACCACTACCACTGTAAAAATTGTGTAGGCGATTTATTCAACTGAACAAAAATAATAAAACAGAGCTGCAAAATGCGGCTCTGTTTTGCTATGTACCAAATATGGTGCGAGGTTTCCAGTATAATATAATCACCAAAATAAACGCCGATTATTTTCGGCACAGGAGGATTTATATGAAAACAAAACAAATCATTTCACTTGCTTTAATGCTCGCGCTATTGGTGACGGTAATCACTGGCTGCGGTACCAAAGAAGGTTCTTCGACAAACAACAATGAAGAATCCACTTCTGTTGTATCTGCCGAAATGAAAGAAAATGAAGAAAGCATATTAACAAGTAAACCGTCAACAGAGAAAAAAACACACAGTGAATATGTAAAAACATATTCCGTTTATGCTGAGCAAGGGGCAGTTGTAACGTGGTCTGATCCCAAAACCGGGCAATTCAGATATAAGGACAAATGTGAAACTTGTGGGCAAGTAGCGAGTGGTGAACATAGCGGCGGATTATTTGTCGGAGAGGGATCTTCCTATAATGCTGGATTTACTTGTACCAATTCCAATTGCAGTATGTGGGGAAAATCCCAGCGTGCAATCATTAGCTGCAGTACAAGCGGTGAATGGATTGAGGTCGACGACTAATCAGAGCATATTAAACTGAAAAATGGCTGTGATTGTTCGCAGCCATTTTTTTGTGCTTTATATTATGCACCAAATATAGGACATTGGTTTGATTATACTTAAAGCAAAGAAAATATGACAAAGAGGGAGATTATTATGGAGAAGATAACAAGTTTTAGAGAACAATATCGGTTTCTTTCAAATTTCTTTCAATATCCTTTTGTTTTCAAAGGACTGCTATATCCTAATGCTGAGGCAGCTTTCCAAGCACAAAAGTGCACCAATGATGAGGACAAAATCAAATATACTCAGGTCAAAAATCCTGTGAGAGCTAAACAAATGGGTAAAAAAGAACCTGGGTTAAGAAAAGATTGGGATTTGATTTCCGTAGATATCATGCTGGAAATTGAAAGAGCTAAATTTGCTGTTCCTGAACTTGGGGAAATGCTTCTTTCAACTGGTGACGCATATCTGGAAGAGGGCAACCACTGGCATGATAATCGCTGGGGGCATTGTATCTGTGATAAGTGTAAAAACAAAACGGCACAGAATCTATTGGGAAATATTCTCATACAAGTTAGAACTGAACTTTCGGAGGCTAAAGAAAATGAGCAGCAAAAACGAACCTGATATTTTTGAGCAGATGTCCATCTTCCAGATAATGAATCTGTTGGACGATCCGGAAAACACATTCAGTTCCGAAGACATATCAAAGATTATTGATAAACTATCCGGTGTAAAACGGAAGAAAGAATCTATCGAAGCAAAGAAGAGACAGCAGGAAGAGCGCGAGAGACGAGAAAGAGAAGCTCGTGAGGCAAAAGAACGTAAGGAAGCTCATATCAGAGAAGTTACAAGCATGGATCTTCCGCTCGATTGGGAAAATGCGTTCAATCAAGATATAAGGACTCAAGGTGTTCACGCTGATAGCATTTCTGATGGTCTCATTTACAGCCTGTCTAATCTTGGACAGGTTGATATTGAATATATTTCGTCAGTAACCGGAGAGGACTATAAAACAATTATCTGTGCGCTGAAAGGATCTATCTATCAGAACCCGGAAACATGGGGCGAGTGTTTTTACAAAGGCTGGGAAACCTCTGAGGAATACCTGTCCGGCAACATGATGCGAAAATGGAAGGCGGCTAAAGACGCCAATAAAGAATACAACGGCTATTTTGCCGATAATATCAGGGCCATTGAAAAAGTTCTTCCTCCAACTGTTGCCACGAAAGATATCTATGTAACGCTTGGCTCACCGTGGGTACCTGCTGATGTAATAGACGATTTTATAGAGTATCTTCTTGGCGATTGGCGCAGACACTGGTATGGCATCAACGACGAAGAAGATTTCCATACTAAACACGATGAATTGACCGGCACATGGGAAATACCATTCAAAAGCAGATATAATCACGACGTTAAGGTAACACGAACGTATGGTACTGACAGAATAAACGCCCTTCATATTCTCGAAAGGACATTAAATATGAAGTCGGTAGCTGTTACCGATGAGGTTGTATGTAATACAAATTCATCAGGCAAGAAAAGAGTTATTAACCAGTCTGAAACCATTCTCGCCATTGAAAAGCAAAATAAAATGATAAAGGCGTTCCAGAAATGGGTTTGGGAGGATGAAAGAAGAAAAGAACGGCTTGAAATGATTTTTGAGAACAATTTCAGTTGTGTACGCAGAAGAATTTTTGACGGATCATTTTTACGGTTTCCTGACATGTCACCGGCGATAAACCTTTATCCTTATCAGAAAGACGCCGTCGCGAGGATTCTTTTTACTCCGAACACCTTATTGGCACACGATGTCGGAGCTGGAAAAACCTACGTTATGATAGCTGCCGCAATGGAAATGCGCCGTATGGGGCTGTCTGAAAAGAATATGTTTGTCGTTCCCAATAACATAGTTGGTCAATGGAAAACCATTTTCTACGCAATGTATCCAAGCGCCAATATTCTTTGTGTCGAACCGAAAAGTTTCGCTCCCTCAAAAAGAGAAAGTGTTCTCGAAAGAATACGTGACGAGGACTTCGACGGGATTATTATAGCTTACAGTTGTTTTGAGCAGATTCCGTTGTCAAAGGAATACTATCAAAACCAGCTTATTGATGAGCAGGAATTAATCGCGGAAATAGCGGGCAAAAAGAACAAAGCCACTTCTCGTTTGAAGAAAAAACAAGAGGCGGTTTCAAAAGCCTTATCTGAACTTGCCGCTTCTATGGATGATTTGTATAACGGCGTATATTTTGATGATCTCGGAATCACAAGACTCTTTGTAGATGAGGCGCACAATTTTAAGAACGTACCTATCGAAACAAAAGCGGATAAGGTGCTTGGTATCAGTGCTTCCGGATCTAAGAAGTGCCAGGATATGATGGACAAAGTCCGTATGGTGCAGAAGAAAAACGACGGCGCAGGCGTTGTGTTTGCTACAGGAACTCCGATAACGAATTCAATCACGGATGCGTTTATCATGCAAATGTACCTGCAAAGTGGCGAGCTTGCCATGCTGGATCTTCAAAGCTTTGACAGTTGGATCGGTATGTTTGCAGAAAGGAGCACTGAGTTTGAAATTGATGTTGACACAAGCAGTTACCGACTTGCAACCCGTTTTTCTAAGTTCCATAATCTTCCCGAGCTGACATCTCTGCTGTCCTCCATTGCCGATTTTCATCAAGTGGACACATCATCCGGCATTCCGCAAATCGACGGATATACTGATGCGCTGGTTTCAAAAACAAATGAGTTTGCAGACTATCTGAAAGGTATTTCGCAGAGAGCAGAGGATGTCCGAAAGGGATATGTCAGCCGTAAAGATGATAATATGCTGAAAATCACAACGGACGGAAGGAAGGCTGCACTTGATTTGAGGCTGGTCGATCCAAATGCTGCGTTCACTTATCAATCCAAAGTGGCGCGCTGTGTTGAAAATGTTGCTGATATATATTTCAGAACAATATCCCAGAAGTCTGCACAGATCATTTTCTGCGATACATCGACTCCAAAAACCGGTTTTAACATTTATGATGAAGTGAAGGCTATGCTTCAGAGTAAAGGCGTTCCATCTGACAAGATCGCATTTATTCATGATGCGGAAACCGAAGCACAGAGAAACACTTTATTTGCTCAAGTCAGAAACGGTGATATCCGTGTGCTGCTCGGATCCACCTTTAAACTTGGGCTCGGTGTGAACGTTCAGGATAAGTTGATTGCTCTTCATCATATCGATGTTCCGTGGAGGCCTGCAGATATGACACAGCGCGAGGGGCGTATTCTGCGCCAAGGAAACACCAATTCAAAGGTACAGATTTTCCGCTATATCACAGAAGGAAGTTTTGATGCGTATTCGTGGCAGTTGCTCGAAACGAAACAGCGGTTTATCACAGGGCTACTTTCCGGATTACTTACAGAGCGTAGTGGAACGGATATTGAGGATACTGTGCTCGATTATGCCGAAGTCAAGGCGCTGGCTGTCGGAAATCCTCTCGTCAAAGAGCGTGTGGAGACTGCAAACGAGCTTTCACGCTATCTGACATTACAGCGCAAACTTGTTGAGTCGAGAATTCGTATGGAAAAAGAGCTGTTAGAAATGCCCGGAAAAATGTCCAATCAAAAGAACAATATCGCTGGATGTGAAGCCGATATTGCGTATTACACAGGGTGGAAACGGGCAAATCCGGCACCATCTGATAATAAGGTAAAGAAGGATGCAGCAGAAAAGCGCAAACAATTAAGAGATTATCTTCATTCTTCTCTCATGGGATATGTTCTTGAACCGAAAGAAAAAATACTCATGACATATCGCGGCTTTGAGGTTATTCTCCCTGCCAATATGACACGCGAAAAACCTTATGTTTGGCTGAAACGAAAAGGTCGCTATTATGTGGAACTCGGAGATACAAATACGGGCAACTTAATTCGAATTGATAATTTTCTTAATGATCTGCAAACGCATCTGGACAAGTTAAATAAAGGTCTTGCCAAGTTGTTGGAAAGAGAACGTCAGCTTAAAGAAGAATTGAGGAAAGAAGAAAGTTTCAGCGATGAGATTGAGGATTGCCGCAAAAAACTCGAAATACTTGATAAGAAATTAGGAGTAGATAAGAAATGAGCGATATAAAAATGACCAACATACCCTCTATGCATGTCGGGAAAATGGTTGACAAACTGTCAAGCGCTTACTGCGCAATCATTCAAAATAACTATCCCATCAAAACCATGCCGTCAGTGATGCTGTGGGGACCTCCCGGCGTTGGTAAATCACAAGCAGTTCGCCAGATCGCAATAGAGATTGGCGAGAGGACCGGCAAAAGGGCCAATGTAACCGACGTCAGGCTGCTTCTTTTCAATCCCATTGATCTGCGCGGTATTCCTACAGCCAACGCAGACAAAACGCTTGCAGTATGGCTGAAACCGCAGATATTCCAGATGGATGCAAGTGACGATATTGTCAACATCCTGTTTCTTGATGAAATCTCCGCAGCGCCTCAGTCTGTTCAGGCGGCGGCCTATCAGATTACATTGGACAGAGTTGTCGGTGAGCACAAGCTTCCCGATAATTGCATCGTGATTGCCGCCGGAAACCGTATGACAGATAAATCCGTAGCGTTCAAAATGCCGAAAGCACTGGCAAACCGTTTGATGCATATAGAAATTTCAGGCAGCTTCAACTCATGGAAGGAATGGGCAATACGCAGTGGAATCAATGAAAAAGTTTTAGGTTTTTTGTCTTTCAGGCAGAGCTACCTGATGGGATTTGATTCGAGCTCTGATGATCTCGCTTTTGCTACTCCGCGTTCCTGGGAAACGGTAAGTAATCTGCTCAACTGTGTCAGTGATGATATTGACGATATGTTCTCGCTTATTTCAGGAATTGTAGGCTCGGGTGTTGCGGTCGAGTTCAGAACATGGGCTAAAGTATATAAAGATCTTCCGAACATCGAAGATGTGTTTGATGGTAAAACGATGAAGATGCCGACCGGAACAGATGCTATGTACGCATTGACAGCATCAATGACGACCTATGCAAGAGATCACAAAGAGGAAATGAGCAGAATTGCAAACTCCATCCGATATGCAGAAAAAATGCCCCCCGATTTCAGTACAGTTCTGATGAAAGATTATATGTACATCGACAAGCATTACAAAGAAAAACTTATGACTATTCCTGAATTTTCAAAGTGGCTTCAAACGAAAGGACGGTTAATGAATGGCTCTGTCTGAAGACAAGATAAAAGGGTACATAAAAAGACTTCTGTTATCACGCATGCGTATTTTGTGTAACCATGGATTTTACGGTTTGCTTTTAATGCACATGATTTATGCTGTCAGCGAAGAAGTTGAAACCGCTTGTACGGATGGAGTAAGGATTACTTTCGGCACTGAGTTTCTCGACAGCCTAACAGATGCAGAACTTGACTTTGTCATGATGCACGAGATTTTGCATGTCGTGCTACAGCATTGCCTTCGCGGAGATGTTGAAGATCCCGAAAGCTATAATATTGCGGCGGACATTGTTGTTAATTCAAATATCATGCTCGAAAACGGAGGAAAAGCGAGCAGTATAACGCTCAGTAAATACGGGACATCAATGCATGTTGCACCGGATGGAAAAGAGGGGCATGAATATACTGCCGAGCAGGTCTACGCCATGCTTCCGAAGAACCCAAACAAAAAATGCAAGGATAAAAGTCCCGGTTCTGCTGATGGCAGAGCAAAAAAAGAGATTGCCAAAGATAAACATCAACCCGTATGGGTTTGGGATGATCATTCCCAGTGGGGCAAATATGAGGAAGATGATACTCTCCGAGATGTGTGGGTCAAACGATTTGAAGACGCGGCGGAGGCTATTGAAATCAGAGACCCCTCAAATTCAAGAGGTCTTCTCCCTGCTTTTGCAGAGCGTATTCTTAAAGAGATAAAAAAACCGCAAACCGATTGGCGCACAATCTTGAATGATTTTATTCAGGAAGAAGTTGTTGACTATTCGTTTGCTCCACCGGATCGAAGATTCGATGACAGTCCGTTTTTCTTGCCTGATTTCAACGGCAAGGAGGATATGGTGGAAGATATCCTGTTTATGATTGATACATCAGGGAGTATGTCGGACGATATGATTGCAGCAGCATATTCAGAGGTTAAAGGAGCAATTGACCAGTTTGACGGAAAGCTCAAGGGCTGGCTCGGATTCTTTGATGCGGCGATTATAAAACCGAAGCCGTTCAGCGACGAGAACGAGTTCAAGGTAATTAAACCCGCCGGTGGCGGCGGAACCGACTTTCAAATCATTTTTGAATATGTATTTCATCATATGTCCGACAAATTGCCGGCAAGTATTATCATATTAACAGATGGATATGCCCCCTTCCCTCAGGAAAAACTTGCCGGAGGTATTCCGGTGCTTTGGCTGTTGAACAACGAAGAAGTAAATCCTCCTTGGGGAAAGGTTGCAAGGATAACCGTATAACATAGGAGGCTTGAGCAATGTACAATGAGCAAATTAAGGAAATACTAATGAAAACATATGATGTATGTGCATACACACTTGACTGTGGCTCATCCGCTGTGCGGGGAAAAAAGTTATATTATTATACTTTGGACAAGGATTACGAAAAAGAAATTTTTTTGCTTAGAAATGTATTAGAGTCACAGCTATCTAAAAATTCAATAGGTTGTCTAAATGAATTAATGCAATTCTTTCCGGGGGATAAATGGGAATTACCGCAGTGTGCTTGTTATACAGAAACCGAAGGCTCCTGGCGTTTGACTTTTCATTACATAAAAGGTGTTCGATACCACAGAACATTTGGCAAACACATTGCAGCAACATTGATTCTCCAAAATATACCAATCATCTATTTATCAGAATACAGCAAAGATACCTTTTTTGGATATTGGGATGCAACGTTCTATAATCAGGATAGGCATAGAGGTGAGCCGCAGACAGTTACGGAAGGCATTAACTACAGGATTAACCGCAATTTGTTTAGCAATATCCAGTTTAGATCATTTACATCAAGTTTTTTCTTCATGATTGCGAATGCCGAAAAAAAATATATTCTGAAAGATATCGGCAGAACTATAAAAGATTGGGGTTATTATTTGCCTTCGATTTCGCTAAAAAGTACGCTCAACTGCCACACTCCCTCCGAAGTGATGAGTCTTGTTGCTTCGGAATCCAATCTTTTAAATATCAATTTCAATAAATCCGACATGAACGTCGGATATGTGATTAGGAAGGTCTCATCTTTTATCAGCGAGCAAGATTATCCTGTGCTTTTGAAATTAACTCCGGAAATTGTGAGAAATTGCATTTCATTAAAAAACCTATTTGATGGTTTGAATAGCACAGAGTCAATAAAACAGTTTCTAACGAACTATTATAGGTATGAACGAGGCTTTTCGGAGGACGAAATTTATGGCTTTATCGGTGATTATATTCATATGAGTATTGAATGTAATGCTCCAATTAGACTCAGTAGCAGTTCAAACAAACTAAAAGAAGCCCATGACAAGTTGGCAGAATTAATCAGAGAAAAAGAATACCTTGCTGCAGAACAAAATGTTCTTTTGGTTGCTACCCCATCGAAATTCGATGACTTGGAAAAAGCATTTAATGATTTGTTCCCGAACGCATTTCAGAGAATGCACACATCAGAACAATTACTGAAAGAAGGAGAATTCCAGCATAATTGTGTTTTTTCAAGACGGGATTTGATTAGAAAAGACCGCATTGCAATATTTCATTGGAATTTTGAAAATGCAAGCCATACAATACAATTTGCCATGGATCGATGGGGCAAGTACTATATTGATGAAATAAAAGCACGATATAATCAGGAACCTTCCTGGTCAGCGATGACAAAACTCAGAGAGATGATGGCTGCGGTCAATTTCGTCGACTGAAAATATATGCGACTTGGAGGCCCGGATTATTCCGAGTCTCCAATAATGTAATGTATCATATTTGGCATATAATGAGGCTATTTTCTGTTATTCAATGAATTATTTGATATCACTAATGTTTATTCGTTTGTAAAAAAAGATTATTTGACAATGCTTTGATTCGAGAAAAACTTTCTCGGCAGCCAAAGAACGGTTATAGGCTTGCCATATTTATAGGCACTATGTTGGTTGATTTAATCTTCTGAATGGGTAGGATCAGTTTTCCTTTTTGCCTATCGTTCCAAAATTGCTTTAGTTTTATCGAAATTGTAGAGCACCAAAACAGGTACATTACTTTTGCTATCATTAAACCGAAAAGAAAAGAATCTGGAGGCACAGAGCATGCAGTTTTATAAATTCGAAGGATTTACAGTTTCTGAAAAGTGGTCTGAGGAAAACGATAATCGCAGAGTAATGCGTGAGAAGGTAAGAAAAATCTCAATGAAGACAAACTCTTTCAATCAGAATCAGCAGCGTAAAGCATATGTCAGAAACATAATTGAAAAAGCCAAGATGGCTCAAGCATCAAGATTGCTGGCAATGGATTTCGATTCTATCGTAAGCGATGATATTGCGTTAATTACCGCTGAAGATATTGAAATCCCGAAAACGTGCGTCAAAACCGAAAAAAGACGAATTGGATTCTGCGTTTAATGTACCACATTTGGACAACGGTGAGTTGTATATTAGGAACAGAAAAGAAAGGAGGACGTATTGATTGA
Source organism: uncultured Eubacteriales bacterium (assembly GCA_949293815.1). Taxonomy (GTDB): domain Bacteria; phylum Bacillota; class Clostridia; order Oscillospirales; family Acutalibacteraceae; genus RGIG2774. The sequence continues at coordinate 44,970 of CASFEZ010000003.1, forward strand.
TCCTAAAAACGCTGACAATTGAAAACTTCGGAAAAATCAGACATTTCGAGACTTCTTTCCACCGACAGCTCACCAAGATATCTGATGACAATGCAGATGACATTATTAAAGCAATCGGTCTGGTAACCGGTAATAAAAGTCTGTCAGGCTGTGCTGCAAACAATGCTATTACAGAAAATACTTATATCAATATGGGTCTGGAAATTAATGACCATCCATATATGATTACTGCAAAAGGTCAGCCTCATGAAAACCAATGCGATTATAAACTGGTTGACCGTGAAAATGATTTGGTAGTAGATTCATCTTCGATTTATCGTGCTGTACGTCTCTGCGAGGAAGAAGAAAGTCTTGTTTGTTACCGGTATGATTCCAAGGGAGGTTATGCAGAACGTTTCCTTCATTACAAAGATCCGGACAAGTATTATCAATCGGGGGACTTTCAAAAAAGGACAAATGGATTTGGACGGACAAGAAGCTTCCGAGCGTGTCTTGCGGAGTATATCAAAGACTATGAGATGAGCAATTTTCCCTCAGATGGATATAAGATAAAACTATGCCCAGATGGGGAATTTATCTGCTGTAGCGAAGATGATTTCAGTCCTTCAGCAGAAACTACGGAGCGCAACAAAAGAATTTTTGATTATAAATGTTATCTCGCAGTTGTTGATTTCTGGGATTGCTTTGAAAATATTCGAGATATGAATCACGAAAAATGGCCGTTGATTGTTGATTCTACAAAAGATCATGATTATCTTGAACTCGAGAAATTTCTTGATAAAACAAAATCAGAAAGACAAATGATTATAATGAAGTCTAATGATCAAAAGAGAGGCAACCTAATATAACTGAACATTAAAATCACAATTTAATATTTCCATATAGAGTACGCGAGGGACAAGCCCGATGACCGCACAGTAACCTGCCTAAGGGAAAGGTGCTAAAGCTTGGATGATGGAGTCATTAAAGCACTCATCGTACCGATGGGTGCTTTAAGTTGTTTATGAAGGGAAAACAAAATGAATTATAGAGAATATGAAGAAATGATCAAAGATGTGCCTTACCCGGATACAATTGAATATAAGTTGGCGTTTATGTGGCTGCATCCGCAAAATCTTCCTTTAAGTGTGACCTCGATCGGAGATTCCGGATTAAGTATAATAAAGATTCCGGAGAGATCGATGAATCGGTACGGGAGAAATGTCCCTGTAATCACATTCAGCCGCCAAGCCTTTTCAGGGAAAAGCAACATAACGGACATCGTTTTGCCTCAAAGCATCGAGAGATTCCCTAAAGGGGCCTTTGAAGGATGCACAGGATTAAAGAGAATTACTGTTCCACGGAAAGTTAAGGCCATTAAAGAGGGTACATTTACCGGATGCAAGCAGTTAGAGGATGTTTACTTTTGAAGGCATAATGGAAGAATGGAATAGAATTAATATCATTCATCACAAACATGAGGTAGAATTTGGACAATTGATTCCCGGAACGCCTGTGCAGGAGGTCAAAGCCGAACGAATGATTTTTATTCCCGGAAACGAAGCGATTTTTTCAGCAAATATTCATTTTCTATGTAGGCTTCCGGGAGAGAATTTTAATGGTTCTTTTAATGTGAAAGTCGGCAATAAGGATATCTCAGAATTTTTCAGGACGATTTAATGTACCCTATTTGGGACATTACACATGGTATACTCAATATACAAAAGACGACAAAAGTGAGGTATATATTATGATTGTCGAACCGAAAGAATGGATATCAAAACCGGATGATGATGGAAACGGATTATTAAAGGCATTGATAAAAGACAGTGAGGTTGAATTTCCTATTCCTATAGAAACACATAATGTATTTCACGAAGATGTTGAAATAAATAAAGAGCAGGATTTTGAGCTCATCTTAGAATGTGCAGGCAAACCTACTGTTTACAAAGACGAGGAAACATACAACAAGGAAACAAATAAATCAATGCACTTTGAATCTGTTATTCCTGTTGGATTATTTTCCGCTTCCCGGAATGAAGGCTTCGTTCAATCTCCTTATATTATTCTGAATGGAAAGGTTGTTAAAACCTATGGTAATTCCACGCAATTCGGATTTGATGAATCGGATGTCCTTTATTCGCTTTCCTGCCTCGGGAATGAATACGATGCTGTAATGCACTCTGAGTTTTCAGACAATGCAAGAATTGAAGAAGGCAATATTGTTTCCTGCGTTTATAGGGTTCAGGGTTGGCCAAATCAGAATGACTATAGCGACAAGTAAGGAGCTTATATGAAAAAAGGCATCTTTTGGTGTACAAATTTTGATACAAAATTCCCGGAGCTAATTACAGTTTCGGTTGTCTGCGATAAAAACGGCAATTCAAAGGAGCCAGTGCAGTTCAGTTCGAAATCCGGCAATAATTTTAACCACCGGCTTGAATGGGAACGCATTGACAGAAAAATTACGAAAGGACAATCGTTTAATTATTATCCCAGAGGTCGTGTTGAGATTAAAAACGGTAAAGCTACTGTCTTTCTCAATCCAATACTCAACAAGGAATGCATCGTTAGCAAGGTTATTGATGAGTTTGGCCTAAGGGCTACTGAACTAACCGATGTCCGTATAAAAAGTGACGGATCAAATCATTATCATTTTACCTGTGCAAGTATTTAATGGAGGACTTTTACATGATTGATTTCAAAGACGCCGGCATAAAGCCGCTTTCCGGCTTGGAAATTGAGCTTCGTAACATGACGGGCGTAGACTGGAGCAGCTATGTGCAGCATGTCGTAAAAGCAGATGAACTTTTTACTCAATATGGCTGCGAACCGACAGAAGAATTGATTGAATGTATTAACACGATGACGCCGAATGTGATTTATTACTCTGTATATCTGAAACAGGAAAATATTATGGTTGGATATGTAGGAGTTACACCGGAAACAAGCAATCTGGAATTCTATATTTTTCAGGAATTCAGAAAAATGGGTATCGGAACAGATGCGCTCAATTTGCTGATTTGGTTATGGTTTACCGGTCAGATTACAGGAGACAGAGAGGCAAAAATTGAGGCAGAAACACTCTCGCAAAATCTCGCATCTGTTCGGTTGCTTGAAAAGCTTGGATTTCAAAAGGAGGCTGTCGGGCTAAGAATGATACTTTCGGAAGATGCAAATTATCAGACAATTAGCCTAAACTCATATGTTTTAAAAAGTGATGTTGCCGATAAAATGTAATGCACCAAATATCGTACATTGCGCTTGATATAATCTTATCGTAAAAGAAAAGCAAAAAAAGTGGAGGTACTACTATGAACGCATTTGACAAAGTGATTGGTTATGAGACGATCAAAAACGAGCTGCTGCAGATCTGCGACATGATTCACAACAGAGAAGTCTACGAGAAATTGGGAGCCAAGCTGCCTCAGGGGATTTTGCTGTACGGCGATCCGGGACTCGGCAAAACCCTTATTGCAAAGTGCTTTATAGAAGAAAGCGGTCTTAAATCTTATGTTGTCCGGAGAAATAAGGGTAACGACGACTTTATCGGGGATATTACGGCTACTTTCCAAACGGCACGAGAAACCGCCCCCTGCATTGTCTTTCTTGATGACATGGATAAGTTCGCCAACGAGGACACCAACCATCGTGATGCGGAAGAATATGTGGCGGTTCAGTCCGGTATTGATGAGGTAAAGAACTGTAATGTGTTCGTTCTTGCAACTGCAAATGAGATGTGGAAGCTGCCGAGCTCCCTTGTGCGGTCAGGTCGTTTTGACCGAAAAATTGAGGTTCAGTGCCCTACCGCTAAAGATGCCGATGAAATTATTAAACATTATCTCTCGGACAAAAAGGTTGCCGAAAACATTGACATGGACGACCTTTCGAAGATGATCAGCTACAGCTCCTGTGCCGAGCTTGAGACTATACTGAATGAAGCAGCAATCAGTGCTGCTCACGCAAGAAAAAGCAGTATTGAAATGGATGATTTTGTAAAATCCGTTCTGCGGATGCAATATGACTCACCGGATAATTTTACAAAAACATCCGCAGAAGATATGAAGAAAACAGCACTCCACGAAGCGGGACATCTTGTTGTGTCCGAAATTCTTTGTCCGGGAAGTGTGGGACTTGCCTCCCTCCGTTCTACCGGCAGAGACTCCACCGGTGGCTTTATTCACCGATGCAAGGAGCTTTCCAGAAGCCCCCATTACGTCCTTGTATCTCTTGCGGGGAAGGCGGCTGTTGAACTTTATTATTCCGATGCCGTCGCGAGCGGCTGCACAACCGATATAAACCGCGCTTTCAACTACATTAGAAAGGGTATTTCGGAGAATGCAACTCTCGGCTTCGGAATGATTGATGTGGCCACAAAAAGGTTTTCGGATACCTCGGAGAATATGAATTCCAGAAACGAAGCCGTCACCCATGCAGAGCTTGAACGCTATATGCTTAAAGCGAGGGATATCCTTCTTAAAAACAGAGATTTTCTGGAGAAGGCTGCCGCTGCACTTATTGAGAAGGAAACGCTGCTTCACTCTGATGTTAAAAAGATCAGAGAAAGCTCCGTTATCACTGATGTGGCTGTATAAGACCGGCTCGGGAATTAGGGTATAGCAAAGCAATGCGCTGAAACCGGCGTATTGCTTTGCCGTGGTAATATGACCGCATACCATTTAAGAAAGCAAGGAGCGATGAAACATGAAAATTGAAGTTCAGTATTTCCCGCTTGAAAATTGCAGCGGAAACCTATGTAAAATCGTTGTAGAGACCACCGACTATGGCTCTGCGGCGCAGATCGTTATGAATATGTTTAATATACCGCAGCAAAACATTTATGCAGTAAATACATACTTGGGTTGACGGAAAATGCTGTCTGAAAAGCTTACAATGGAAGAAAAAATTAAAGCCATTTGTAAAAAGGACAGGACCTTATTCCAAAAGGGTGCGGTTTTTGATAAGATTACCGTTCTAAATTCTGATCCTTACGATTCTATGCTTTGCGGTCCGGTCACTTTCTTAGGATGTACAGATCGCTATGAAATACTTTTCACCAGTTATAAAGTGTGGTATAATAGAGTAAAAAAAGGAGGAACGCAAAATGAATAGCTTGGAAAATCAAATACGAGAACTTTCTAAAATTACGGTTGCGAACAACGATTATAAGAAAGTCGAAAAAGAGCTACAACTTTTAGGAAAAAAGTTGATAACTGATTATGTTATTAAAATTGGGGATATAACGGTAGAACCATTATGGGTAGAAGCATATTATTCAAATGTTAAAAAAGGATTTATAGATCCATTTATTCATGGCAAAGAAGAACAAGCTAAATTTGGCATTTTATACTTTCACCATAAGACGGATGATTCCAGAAGCGGTGTTGATATTTGCCTTTCTTTATGTGAAGGAAACGAAAGCAAGTATTATCTCTCATATTTGCTCAAATATACTTTAGTAAACGGGGAATTTACAACTCAGTCACAATTAAGCGCAAAAATACGAAAAGCTTATGATTTGTTACCAAACAAAAACGATATTCTTGAAATATCTTACAATAAAAGCGAAACCGATATTGTGGGGTATACTACGAGAATAGGACTGAATGTTAAGGATTCCGATTTTCAGAAAGAAATAAAGAAACGGTATGCTTCGCTAAATTTGGCGATAGCTAAAAATTTTGATAAAACATACTCTATTGAGAAAAGACTTCCTCATATTGAGAGTCTTGCATATAGCTTCCTTTCAACATATGATTTCGATAAGGAAAAATGGTGCAAGGAACATTTGGGATATTGCCTCAAAAATATAAAATAAGGTGAAACATGCTCTACTTTTCATCACTTCTAAAAACCAACCCCAAATATTCATTATCAGCGGAAAATTTATTTTCCGCTTTATCCGAAAGCGGAGAAAAATTCGCTCTTTTTGATGGAGCAAGGGATATTTGGGCAAGGGATTATATGCCTGTCGGAACAAAAGGCGGTCAATATATATCGTTTCGGTACGAGCCGAATTATCTGGCAGACGATTCGCAGTTAAGAACAAATTTTAAAACCGATATTGCACCGCATTTCACACTGCCTGTTACATATTCAAATATCAATCTTGACGGCGGAAATGTTGTATTTTCGCCGTCTAAGGCAAAAGCCGTTATTACCGACAGAGTGTTTTCGGAAAATCCCGAATATGACAAGAATACTCTTTTATTAGAGCTTGAAAATTTGCTCGAAGCAGAGATAATTATTATTCCGTCGCTTATAAGCGATATGACGGGCCACGCAGACGGCGTGGTACGCTTTGTGAACGAAAACACGATGATCGGCAATGCCTCTCCTTACAAAAACGGTTACGAACAAAAGGTAAAAATGTCGTTGAAAAAGCACGGCATTTCGTGTTTGGATTTTCCGTATTTCGATTCTGCCGGTATAAGCGCTGTGGGCAGCTATCTCAATTTTCTCGAAACCGACAAGCATATTCTTCTGCCTGTCTTCTCTGATGCACAGGATGAAACGACGGTAAAAAGAGCAACGGAAATATTTGATAAAAAAATAGTCGCCGTGAACATCAACAGTATAGCCGAAGAAGGAGGAGTATTGAATTGTATAAGCTGGGAAATGAACTGACCACGGATGATAAGAAAAATGAAATCAGACGAATATTGACGGCAAGACGCAAACTCTACAATGCAGGAGTGGAACTTTTAGAGTGCGACCATGTCTATGCCGAAGGTATTAAAGCTGAACTTGAAAGGCATACCTTTGTCAGCCATACAGTCCCTTTTGTAGGTGCAGGAGCCAGAAAAAAGCCAATTGACGAAGCCGATGTCCGCTTCTATCTTGAAATGCGAATGCGAATATATGTGAAAGAAGAAAATATCACATTCGATGCGGAAAACGGTCTTTGCAAAATTCGCCTTAATGATGTGCTGACAGCACATATCCCGATAAAGAGCGGCACTTCGGTTCGAAGTATTTTGCTGTAACCAGGAGTTTCGATTTATTAGAGAAAACAGACCCTTAATAGTTCAAAAAATTAAATCGCCGCGACAGCGCGGTTGTTATATTAGAAAAAGAGAGAAAGCAGGAAGAAAATATGAGCGCAGACAAACATCCCGAATACCTTTTTGATATCGGTAAAGTTGAACGAGCGATTGAACTTGCAAAGGATGATCTGGTAAACAAATACGGATTGCCCGATCCGGAAACTCTTATGATTGATGAGTCGGAGCTTGTTGCTGAAGATCGTGTTATACAGATGACCCTTTTTGAAATTCTTCCTGAGGTGCTACCGAAGGCAGTATAACTTATGCGTGCAAGTCCATTTAATGTTGGCACAAAGACTAAGCATTAAAAAAACAGTAGCACAGCCACCGAAACACGTTGTGATTCGGTGGCTGTGCTGATTTTATGAGAATGATAGTTATTCCGCAGCGCGAACAAGTTCTTCCCAGACTTTAACCATAGCATAGGTGTCAAGCTCGCAATACTTTAGCAGATTGTGTCGGGCTATCTTTTGCTCCTCCGGCGGCATATCTTTTATTTTCGGAAAAATCGTCATTGCTTCGCCGCCATTATGCACACCCTCCAGGTTATGATAGTCTAATTCTGGATCGTCCGGGAAAATGGCAGGCAGCACGCTTTTGATGGAAAAGGACCCGCCCATTGCACGGTTATAATAATAGCCTGATTGAAACGGAGCAAGCAGATCGACAATGTTATCTCTTATATTGAGCAAATGCTCCGCCAAATCGGGGAATGTTTCCGCTAATTCTTTCAGTCTGGTGCATTCAAAGGCTTTGTTGTACGCAGTAACGCAGACATTCATAGGAATATCGGCGCAAAGTTGCTCGGCAAGCTTTCTTCTCGGATCCGTTCCCGACTCAGCAAGAAATTCCCTGTGTTTCAACTCGCCGCCCTCGGTCTCAATGTAGTGCAGTGAATATTGAAACGGAATCTGCGCGTAGGGCTTGGTTCCGACATATTTCGGAATGACCGGCTGCATGGTTTCAAAATCAAGAAAGTAGAGCGGGTAAGAAAGGCTTGAAAGAAAGTCCCGGATATTTTCTTTTTCGATATAGGTTCCTTTGTCCTGCAAGGCAAATTCCATTTGGCGCAGCTGCGTCTTGTTGTTAATTACAGAACTGTTCAGCAATTCCGGATATGTAACAAGTCCCTTCTTGTAAAATTCAATCTTCTTGCTGAACCACATTCTGTACAGGTTAAATACCGATTGCTTCGGGATATGCTTTGAACAATAGTTCCAAAATCCGCAGAGATACGGATTTTTGCAGCCGATAGACAGATCGATATCCGGCTCGTCGGGGGAGTTGAGCAATCTTTCGGCAACAGACAGATTGGCAGTGATATTTTTTTCTTCAATCGCAACGGCCTCCGCTATATCGGAAATCGTGAATAAGCGGCCGATATCCAGAGTGCCGTCAAAGATATAGTCCCCGTTTAGGCAGACAAGGTATGTCCCGCTGAGTTTTATGCCGCAGTTTTCCAGCACATATTTCTGATAGGCAACATCCGCAATGTATACCGGCTTATCATCCTTTTGATCTTCATGTTTTGTGGAGCTTTTGACCTCATAAATTGCCCAGCCGTCCCCCTCCTTTTTGAGGATGTCCACAGCGCAATAGAGACCGTTGTATTCAAACGAAGCCTCGCAGATGACCGGCGTGCCTTTTTGCATTTCTGCTTTGGTGTTTTCAATCATTTTTGAAAGATCAAGCGTTTCGTTGTTATACGCCGTCACTTCAACATAATCACCGAAAAGCCCCATTGCCAGATCGCCGACCTCATTGCCGGCTTCCATGCGCGAAACGACGCTTCCGTCAAGATTGAGTTCTTCCGGTTTGTATTTTTTCATCCATGCAATTTTTGGGCATTGCCAAAGTCCGCAATATTTTGATTTTGATAGGTAAATCATAGAAAAGACCTCCTCTTTTTCTATGAGAGAAGAATATCAAGAATTTTTCTTTTTTATCTCTTCTTCGATATGCGCCCAGTATTCTTTAATACCCGGAACAAAGAATTTTGTGAAATCCTCCGCCGAGATCATATCGCTTTTGGCATTGTTGCAAATCACGCAGGCAAATTCGCAGTTGTCGGTGCTGTAATCCCCGTCGGGATCCTTTCGTTCAATTTGCAATTCTCCGCTGAAAGACGGCTTTTTAGAGATAACTAACCCATTTTTAAAAGCGTCTTTTAGCGTGTTTTCATCAATCCCGCAATAGCAACAATGCCTTATTCCGTTCTCGGGTGTTTTTTCGCACCACCAAGCCAAAAAAGCTTCAAAACTTCCGTTAAATGCGTTTTTATAATCCTTCTGTTTTTGGCTAAAACGCCCGTTTATGTATTGAAAATCGTCTTTAGCAGCCTTTACAGCCGGATGGGCATTATAATATGCCTGCTCCGTTTGAATATCGTTACCAATTGATTTAAGAATGGTATTTGCGCTCGGTTCCTTTTTTACAGAATACCTCGCCAGAAATTCCAAATCTTCATCTGTAAATTGCGCGTCGGGATATTTTTTCTTTAGATATTTCTCGACCAGTTCTTTTGTTTTCTTTAATTCGTCCATGTGTCTCTATCCTTTCCTAATTGTTTTGTATATTATACGATAATCCAAAGCCGCTTGCAACATCGAATGCAGACTTTCATCACCTTTATTCTAATCCTCGGCGCGTACCGTATTTGGTGCATATGTTGCGGTATGATCATAGCAAAGCAGAACGACAAAGGAGAGGATGCGTGTGATATACGCGGTATCAGACCTGCATGGGTGCTATGACAAGTATATAAAACTTCTTGAACGCCTGAATATGACTTCCGATGATTCTTTGCATATTCTCGGTGATATTGTGGATCGCGGCAGCGGGGGAATGAAAATTGTATTGGATCTCATCGACAGAAAAAATGTGTTTTCCTGTAGGGGAAATCACGACCACTGCGCGCTGATACTGCTGAGAAACTTTGCAATTCCCAATGACGGCTATTTTGCGGACGGACTTGAAGAAACATTCAGATTGTGGCTTTCCGATGGCGGAAGTACAACATATGAGGAGTTTCTGGAATTGGACGAAAGCGAGCAGCAGGCGGCTCTGAGTTATCTTAACTCTCTTCCGCTTTTTGAGGAGCTGACAATCGAAGGACAGAAGTTTTTCCTTGCACATACGGTTCCGGAAAAGTCAAAAATGCTTAATATTGATAGCTGTCGAATTTCAGATTTCATTATGGGTGAGCCGGAGTATGAAAAAATGTATTTTGAAGACATGCTCATTGTGACAGGCCATACGCCCACCGGGTTCATTGATCCGGAATATACAGGACGAATCTGGAAAGGAAACAATCATATTGCGATAGACTGCGGAGCTGTATTTGGCAATCCTCTCGGATGCATTTGCCTTGATACTATGGAAGAAATATATGTGGAGTGAAACAGACGTGTGTTGCCACAACTGCTTATGCTGCTATACTGTGGTAGCCATGATGTCGATATTATATTAAATGATGAAACAATAACAGGAGTCTTGCTTGATGCTTACATACCCGAATCAAGGCTTGCCTTTGTTGTTATAGATAGAGGGACTAAAACAGAACGCGATACGTTTACGGCAGCAGATCACTTATGTAAGGTAAGAGGAATAAAGTGCGTTTGCATTTCCGCAAGAAATGATCCCGAAATCATCTGCGTGTTAATAAAGAAGGCACTCCGCTCTATACATATTTATATTACCTCAGATAATATGGCTGATATAGAAACCGCCCGAAGGCGGTTCGAGCAATGGAGAAAGCAGAGATAAATTTCCGGTGGAGTTGAGGCAATGCTGCCGAACATCTTGAAATTTGGAGATTTATGTGATATAATTTATTATCCTAAGTGTAGTGTTTAATCGACGGCTCTTATAGATGTCTTCTCCAACATCTCCATTTTCGTCACCAATACGATGATTATATACGAGCAGATATGCCGATATATGACTATCGGGGAGAATAGAGATGGGGGATATGAGGAACTACGGAGGGATATGTTAGTGAAAAATAGCACAAGTCATGAAATCCCGACCATGAAATCCTTAAAAGACAGCAATACGACCAATGAAGCTGGTGCCCAGCCCGATTTGGTCGATGCGATGGCGCAGGCTTCGGAAGTGCTCACCCAGCAGCTGGAAACGCTCCCGGCTACAGAGCAGGAACCGATTGATTTTTCTAAGGTTGAAATTGAACCCCTGTTCCGGGAGTTTGTGGACTTTGAAACCTTCAGCAAGTCCGATTTCCGCGCGGTAAAGGTACTTGCCTGCGAAGCCGTACCGAAGTCCAAGAAGCTTTTGAAATTCACATTAGACGACGGCACCGGCGAAGACAGAATTATTTTAAGCGGCATTCATGCTTACTATGAGCCGGAAGAACTGGTCGGCAAGACCTGCATTGCCATCGTCAACCTGCCGCCAAGACCGATGATGGGCATTGAATCCTGCGGCATGCTCCTGTCCGCCATTCACACCGAAGAGGGTGAGGAAAAACTCCATCTTCTGATGGTGGACGACCACATTCCGGCAGGCGCAAAGCTGTATTGATGCGGCGATTTCGTACGGTTTTATATTGTTTTTGAATAAAAAATGGCTGTTGCATTTTTGATGCAGCAGCCACTTTTTATGCGCGCAATCGGAAAAATTGTCCGCCCCTATTTTGTTTTTTCGTACCGGCGTATGGCAACGCCGAAGGGGTAAATCACATCCAGCTGGTGGAAAAAGGAGCCGTCTTCCATCGGGCAGATGGTCATGCCCTCCGATTCCACAATATGCGGTCCCGCGCTGCGCTCCATCACCGTTTCCACCTGACCTGTTTGCGGGTCGATGCGGTAAATATGTTTTTTGCGCCAGGAGTCGTGGCAGGAGATATAGATCTGCCCGTCCCACATTTCGCCCCCCTGGGTCTTTTCCACCACCCGGCTGATGGGAATCGAGCGGCGGAAAGAGAGGGTGTCGATATCAAATTCATTGATATGCTCGCAGTGGTTAAAATAGCCGGTGTACAGCAGCCGATGTTCTTCATCGGCGGCGCACCAGGGCAGGTTGCCCTCCGGCTGGATTTTCGGTCCCAAAATCTGGTACCTGCCGGTAAATGCCAGCGTTTCGGCGCCGAATACCGCAAGGCAGGGGTGCTTCCGATAGCGATCCTCCACCGCCACATAAATTTCGTTTTCAAAATAGGTGCAGCCGCCAAAATGGTTAAAATTTTGAATTTTCAGTTCCGATGGCATATAGCTGTCCCGCATGAGCACCACTTCGCCGGTTTGCATATCGATTTTGGTCAGACCGGTTTTTTTCATCGGCACAAACGCGCCGGTGCAGTAATAATAGGTGCCGTCGTTGGTAATGCCCTGTGCGGACGATAAAAACGCCTTGCCGGTCAGGTAGTGATTGCCTGCTATGCGGCTTTCTCCACCGGTGGTTTTGCCGCCGCAATCGATGGTACGTAAAAATTTGGCACTTGTTTTCATTCCCTCTGCCCTCCGGTTTTTTCTTTGAGTATAGCACAGTACCTGAAAAAACACAAGCCAGGGGAGTTTTTTATACATTGGCCGTGTGTTGTGTAAAATTTGGCTAAAAAATGGATAAAATATAAAAAATTATTGACAAGCCGCTAAGAAAAGGTTATAGTATTTTTACATTATGAAAAAGGAGCGAATGCAATGAGCACCCTGTTTATGAAAATCTTATCGTTTCTCTCTGCATTTTTAATGCTTTTTCTCAGCCCGGGCGGGCAGATTCGTCAGCCCTCGGAAGCGGCAGAATGCCCTGCGTATTACGGCGCGCCTGCCGTGGCGAACCCGTTGGAGAGCGTGCAGGTGCCCCAGCACCCGTATCTGGCCGAAGAAGGCCGCAACGGTATGCACGGCAATTCCTATAACACCGGAACCTATGATTATATGGGTCCCTTAGGTGTGAACCCTCTGGTCAAGAGCCGTTCGCTGAATGTATTCGGCGGTCTGGTCGCCACGCTGACCTTTGACAGCAAAGGTCGCATTATGTGCATGAGCGGCAATGTAGTCGGCTTTAGGCTGCTGCTTCTTGATGCGGATACGCTGGAAATTCTGGCGGAAACGCGCCTGCCCCAGCGCCCGTCCACGATTGACGCCATTTTGTCGCTGGATTTCGGTAAAATTTCTGAGGATACCTCCGGCGGCGCCTATTTCCATCTGTTGGAAGGGGATCGTCCCATTATCGGCAACTCTGAAAATGTGATTCAGATTTTCCGTGTGGACGAATCTTCCGGCAAACCGGAGTGGGTCGTGGAGCAGGAATATGATATTATGGATGCTTTGCCCGAAGGCGCGTATATCACCGACGCGATTCCCGACTACGACGGCAGAATCTGGTTTGTTACCCGCCCCGGCGATGTGGGCTTTGTGGAGCCGGATACCAAAGAGGTAAAATTTATCCGTCTTGAGGGCGAAGAAATCCAGAACAGCCTTGCCATTGCCGAGGACGGCGTTTATATCGTTTCCGACCACGCCATGTACCGCTTCGATGTAGATGAAAACGGAAATCCTTATTATTCCTGGCGTACCGAATATGACCGGGGAACCACCTCCAAGCCCGGCGCAATCAACCAGGGCAGCGGCACCACGCCCACCTTATTGGATGTGCCCTGCGCCGACGGCTCTGTGCGGAAAGTCTGCGGCATTACTGACAACGCGGACGGTCGGGTGAATCTGGTGGTTTACGACCGCATCACCGGCGAAGTCATTGCAACCGAGCCGGTCTTTGACGAAGGATTCAGCGTCAGCGAAAACAGCCTGATTGGTCATGGTCGCTCCTTTATTATTGAAAACAACTATACCGAAACCGGCTCCGGCTTTTTGGAAAGCAACCCCACCGGCTACCCCGGCGTGACAAGAATCGACCTGAACGAGGATTGCACCGGTGTGGAAGTGGTTTGGGAGAGCCGGGAAGCGTCTCCCACTGTGGTGCCGAAGCTCTCGACCGCGAACGGAATTGTCTATCTTTATACTCGCGAGATGAACGAGGATATTCCCGAAGACGCGGTTGCCTGGTACCTGACTGCCGTTGACTTTGAAACCGGCGAAACCCTGTATAAAGTGTTCACCGGCTGCGGCAGAAACTGGAACAACAGCTATGGACCGATTACCATCGGTCCGAACGGTAAGGCTTATGTCGGCGTATTTAACGGCGTTATCTCTATTGAGGATACCGAAGCCGCCAACTAAAGAAACGCCAGTTCACCCGCAATCGCCGCGCCCTTCTGTTTTTTGGAAGGGCGCGGCTTTTTTTCTGCAAAAAATATCCCTGCTTTGCGAAAGAAATCCTTGACAAATGAAGCATGTTAGTATAAACTAACAGAAGGCGGCAAAAAATTGTTTTCTTTTTTTTATTCCAGTAGTTAGTTTGTGCTAATTGTTTGGGTGCCCCTGCCTTGAATTTCCTGATACGGGAAAAACGTGCGGCAGAGGTTGTTTTTTTGCCGCAGAAGTTAGCTTTAACTAATAAAAGGAGGATGGTTATGCGCAAACGAATTGCAGTGGTTTGTATTGTGCTTGGGCTGTTTTGTATGTTTTTAAACGGCGCTTCGGCGGTCAGTCTGCCGGACGGTACCTATGAAGTGCCTATCGAGCTGCGGCACGCGGAGGAGGACAAAACGTCCATGGGCAACAGCTATGTGGTGGGAACCGGTATTTTGGAGGTCTCGGGCGGCAATGCCTATTTGACCATGGCGTCGGATTCGGTGATTCCCGGGATGCAGTTCTGGTATTATAACGACGGCTCCGTCAGCGGTGATTCTACCGAGGTGCCGTCAGCCGGTACGGTCAGCATTGCCGGAGAGGAGTATTCGACCACCTTTCGGTTTCCTTTGATGGGGGATGGGCAGCTGGTCGGTGTCATTTTCAAAGCGCCGATTATGCCGGTCAAGCCTTCGGCGCGGGTGTATATCGATTATGAGAATGCGGTGGCGCTCTCATCGCCCAGTGCAACAGACGCGCCGGTAACAGAGCTGCCCGCTGCCGCTCCGGTGACGGATGTGCCGACTGCCGTGCCCGAGACCACTCCTGCCGCATCGGCGCCGGCAGACAATGCGCCGACGGATGCCCCCCAAGCCACGGAACCACCGGCGGCGGAAACAACGGTTTTGGCGGCAGCCACCGAACCGGCAGAGCCAACAACCGCACTTGCCGCACAGCAAACAGAAGATGCGGAAGAATCTGGCGCTGAAACAGCAGCTTCTTCCGGCGGCTTTGGCGCGGGGTTTTTGACGGCCCTTGCCGTAGTTTTGGTTCTTGTGTTGATCGCGTTTTGTATTGCGCGGGCTGTGCAGTATCGCAATCGCTATCCAAAATAAAAAGGTATCGGTATCGGGAAAGAGGTTTTATTTGTTGATTAAAACAAAGCTGATCAATCAGGTGAAAGAGTCCAGACGCTATATCGCGCTGACCGTGTTGGCACAGTGGGTCAAGCTGCTGGCAAATATCGGCATGGTTGCCGCCATGGCGGGGCTGCTTCGGCTGCTGTTTCAGGGCGTAGACATCCCAGTTCGTGCCCTTCTGGCGCTTGCGGCCATCGGTGTGGCCTCGGCGGCGGTGCGGTATGGCAGCAGTATGCTGGCGGTACGGTGCTCCTTTGCGGCCTCCGCAAATGTGAAGAAAAGCTTACGGCAACAGCTCTATCGGAAGCTGACACGCCTGGGCGCATCCTATCACGAAAAGGTTTCCACCTCCGAGCTCATTCAGGTATTTGTGGAAGGGGTGGACCAGCTGGAAATCTACTTCGGTAAGTATCTTCCCCAGTTATTTTACAGCCTGCTGGCGCCGGTAACGCTGTTTGCGGTGCTGTCCTTTGTCAGCTTACGGGCGGCGGTACTATTGCTGGTTTGCGTACCGCTGATTCCCCTTTCCATTGTGGCGGTGCAAAAAATAGCCAAACGGCTGCTGGGCAATTATTGGGGAAAATATACCGATTTGGGCGATACCTTTTTGGAGAACATACAGGGCTTGACCACCTTAAAAATTTATCAGGCGGACGAGGAAAAGCATCGGGTGATGAACGAGAAGGCAGAGGCGTTCCGCCGAATCACCATGCGGGTTCTGACCATGCAGCTCAATTCGGTGACGGTCATGGACATTATCGCCTATGGCGGCAGCGCGGCGGGCGTGATGGTGGCGGTCAGCGAGGTGGCAAGCGGGCAGATAGAAGTTTGGCAGGCGTTTTTGATTATTATGCTGGCGGCGGATTTCTTTTTGCCCCTGCGGGCGCTCGGCTCTTTCTTTCATGTTGCCATGAACGGCATGGCAGCCAGTGACAAAATGTTCCGCATTCTCGAACTGGAAGAGCCGCAGTCCGGTTCCCAAGCCCTAAATGGGGAGGAGCCATCGCTGACGCTGAAGAATGTGAGTTTTTCCTATGACGGCGAACGGGAGGTGCTGCGGGATGTAACCCTTTCGGTGCCCCGGGGCGGTTTTGCCGCGATTGTCGGTGAATCGGGCTGCGGCAAAAGCACGCTGGCCGCCATTGTATCCGGCACCCTTCGGGGCTATCGCGGGTCGGTTCGCATCGGCTGCCGGGAGGTATCCGAGGTCAGCGAAGAGAGCCTGACCGGGTACCTGACCTCCGTCAGCTGCAACAGCTATCTGTTTGCCGGTACGGTTGCCGACAACCTGCGTATGGCGGCGCCGAACGCTTCCGATAAGCAGCTGGAGCAGGCGCTGCGGCAGGTGAAGCTTTGGGATTTTTTACAGACCCAGCAGGGGCTTAAAACCCTTTTGCAGCCCCAGGGAGCGAATTTTTCCGGCGGGCAGCGGCAGCGGCTCGCGCTGGCCAGAGCTATGCTGCACGATACGCCGATGGTGATTTTTGACGAGGCGACTTCCAATATCGACCCCGAGAGCGAGGGGGATATTATGGATGTCATTCAGCAGGCGGCAGGGGAAAAGACCGTTTTGATGATTACCCACCGGCTGGAGAATGCCGTGCGCGCCGACCGGATTTTTGTGATGGAAAAAGGGCGGCTTGTGGAATCCGGCACCCACCGCGCGCTTTGCGCCGCCGGTGGTCTCTACGCCGACATGTACCGCACCCAGCGGGAACTGGAAAAATTCGCAAGAAGAGGGGAGGAGATGGCATGAGTCAGAGAAGAAGCGGCATTCGCATTATGGCGAAGCTGATTGGTCTTGTCAAACCCTTATCCGGTTTTATGCTTTTGGCGGTGCTTTTGGGCGTTATCGGCTTTTTATGCGCCATTTCCATTACAGTGCTCGGCTCGGCGGCGCTGCTTGCCGCTGTTCGTGAACAGGGCGATATGCTAAGGCAGCTGTTTATTTGTATTGCGGTTTTTGCCGTCGCCCGGGGACTTTTGCATTACGGCGAGCAGGCGTGCAACCACTATATAGCCTTTAAGCTGCTGGCGCTGATTCGCGACAAAGTGTTCCGGGCGCTGCGAAGCCTTGCGCCCGCCAAGCTGGAATGCCGGGATAAGGGGAACCTGGTGTCTATGATTACCAGCGATATTGAGCTTTTGGAGGTGTTTTATGCCCATACCATTTCGCCCATCTGTATTGCGGTGCTGACCTCGGCCGTGATGCTGGTGTTCTTTTGGTCGATCCATCCGCTGTTTGCCGCCATCGCCCTTGTGGCGTATCTGGCGGTTGGGGTCGCCGTGCCGCTGATTGGCTCCAAATTTGTCAAAGCGGACGGCATGGCCTATCGCAGCGGCGCAGGCGCGTTTTCGGGCTTTTTATTGGACAGTATGCGCGGTCTTGGAGAAACCATTCGCTATCAGTGCACCGGGCAGCGTGCGGCGGAAATCGACGGGGTAGGCGAGCGGATGAACGGGCTTTCAAAACGCCTGAAAACCGCAGAAGGGCATATCGCCGCAATTACCGATACACTCATTCTATTCTTTTCGTTTTTGATGCTGTTTGCGGGGGTGTTGCTTTCCCGCAGCGGCGCGGCGGATTTTTCGGCGGTGCTGCTTTCCACGGTCGGCATGATGAGCTCCTTCGGACCGGTGGCGGCGCTCAGCGCGCTGACCGGCAACCTGGCGCATACACTGGCGGCGGGGGAGCGGGTGCTCGCTATTTTGGAAGAAACGCCGGTGGTTCCGGTTTTGACAGGCGGAAAGGATGTGCGCTTTACCGGCATGGCGTGCCGGGATGTTTCCTTTGCTTATGAAAAAGAGGCGGTGCTCGACCATTTCACGGTGCCGGTTCCCCAAACCGGCATTCTCGGCTTAACCGGTCCGAGCGGCGCGGGAAAATCCACCGCGCTGCGGCTTCTGATGCGTTTTTGGGACCCGGACAGCGGCTCTATTACCATGTCCGGCGCGGATCTGAAAACCATCAACACCGCCTCTCTGCGGCAAAACCAAAGCCTTGTGACCCAGGAAACCGTATTGTTCCACGACACCATCGCAGCCAACATCAAAATCGGCAAAGCCGACGCCACATACGAGCAGGTCGTTCGGGCGGCAAAGCTGGCGGCGATTCACGATTTTATTATGAGTCTGCCAAAAGGCTATGATACCGATGTGGGCGAGCTGGGCGATTTGCTCTCGGACGGAGAAAAGCAGCGCATTGGTCTGGCGCGTGCCTTTTTGAGCGATGCGCCGCTGATGCTTTTGGACGAACCGACCAGCAATCTGGACAGCTTGAATGAGGGAAAAATTTTACAGGTTCTGGACGCCGTCCGCCACGAAAAAAGCGTGGTGCTGGTGTCCCACCGCCCCTCCACCAAGGGCATTGCCGACAAAGCCTATACCGTCTATCATGGGAGGCAGTCATGAAAAAAACAAGAATCCAAAGGGAAAAAGAGATGCTCCCCGATATGATTGCCATCTATTGCCATGGCAATCACCATACAAAGAAAGGGGAGCTGTGCGCCTCCTGCGCCGCCTTGCAGGACTATGCGCTGGGCAGGCTACAGCACTGCAAATTCGGCAACGATAAAACCTTTTGCAGCCAATGCCCGGTGCATTGCTACAAACCGGATATGCGCGCGCAAATCAAAGAAGTGATGAAATACGCCGGACCGCGCACCCTGTTTTCCCACCCCATTGCCGGTACCGCTCACGCGCTGAGCACCATGCAGGGCGTTATCAAAGCCAAAAAGGAGAAACGCAAATGAAGGGATATTTTCAAAAATTCAAGCTGAAAGACTTTGTTTTTCTTGCCGTACTGGCAGCCGCCATGACGTTGGCCGGGGGCGTGACCATGCCGCTGGTGATGCACACCACCCTGTTCGGTCTGCGGAATATGGTCGCCGCGCCGCTGTATGCGCTGTTTTGCGCCATCGGGCTGATGAAGGTGCGCAAAACCGGCGCGCTGAGTGTTTTAGGATTGTTTTCCGCCGTACCGCTGGCGTTTATGTCGCTGGTGATGTTCTTTAACAATGTAGTAGCGGCGCTTTTGGCGGAAGGATTGATGCTGCTGCTTTTCCGGCGGTACGAAAAAAAGGGGGCTGTACTGTTCGCCGCCGGTATTTATATGCCCCTGTCGCTGCCGGTGACGCTGGTGTTCAGTATGTGGCTGAACGGTTCGAGCTTTAACGATTTGGTCGCCGCGCCCATTCCCGCCATTTTCACCTCCCTGGGTACCATTGTGCTCGGTTTCCTTGGCGCCTGGGCGGGCTGCAAGATTGCGGCGGAGCTGCAAAAAGCGGGCAAATTGAAGCCCTATGGAGAGGATGCCGATGCTTGAGAAATTTCACGCAAAACGCCCGCTGTTTCCGCTGGTGGGGTTCCTTTGCTCCGCCCTGGCACTGATTGTGGGGATGTTGTATTCAAAAAGTTTGATGATTTTTCCCTATATCGCCGTATTGGCGGTGCTGTTTGCCGCCTTTGGTCTGTGGCGCGCGGTGCTCGGCGCAGCGGTGATGATGGGGCTGTTCGGGGTGCTGACGGGCGTGCTTTCCTGCCTGACAGCGGGCAGCTTTGATTCGTTTTTTGAAACACTTGGGCGCTGTCTGCTGTTAGGCGTGGCAGCCGCGCCCATGCTCAGCATCCCCGCCGCCCAAATGACCCGCTGCCTGCGGCAGATGAAATGTCCCGGTGCGATTACTTTGGGTATTTTGGTCACCATTCGCTTTATTCCGGTGCTGCTGTCCGAGGTGCGCCAAATCAGCGAAGCCATGAAAACCCGGGGCGTGCGCACCGCCTGGTACCGCCCGGGCACGGTTTACCGGGCGTTTTTTATTCCGTTGACCATGCGGGTGATTAATATTTCCGATTCCCTTTCCCTGTCGCTGGAAACAAGGGGATTTGCCATTGAAAACAAAGAGGCTGCCGTTTTTCGTCCGGTGCGCTTTCGTCTGCGGGACGCGCTGTTTGCCGTCGGTACGGCGGCAGCTTCTGTGGGATTGGCGGTGATGGTATGAGCAATGCCGTCGAGTGCCGCAAGGTCAGTTTCTGTTATGACGGCACAGATAAAATGATTTTAAACGAAGCGGATTTCATTTTGCCATACGGGGAATTTGCCGTGCTCTCCGGCGTTTCCGGCGAGGGAAAAACCACGCTGCTTTCCATCATCAACGGTGTGATCCCTTTTTTAACCCAAGGAAAGCTGACCGGGCAGATTATTTTGGATGGCGAGGACTGCACCGCCCGCAAGGTCAGCGAACGGGCAAAACTGGTCGGCACCGTGCTGCAAAACGCGGATGAACAGATTGTCTATGAAAAAGCGCTGGATGAAGCGGCGTTTGGCTGCGAGAATTTGAATTTGCCGTCGGATGCGATAGAGCACCGCGCCCTGGCGGCGCTGGAGCTGATGAAGATTGCGCCGAATGCCTCCACCAAAACCCTGTCCGGCGGGCAGAAGCAGCGGCTGATTACCGCCGCTACGCTGGCCATGGGGCAAAAAATATTGATTTTGGACGAGCCGCTGGCCAATCTCGACCGGCAGGGGTCGCTGCTATTACTGGAGACCCTGCGCAAGCTGACCCGGCAGGGGTACGCGGTGCTTTTGATTGAGCACCGGCTGGATGTGGTGCTGCCCTATGCGGATACGGTTTATCAGCTGACCGATGGCAAGGTTGTCCGGGCAAAGGATACCGAACGGCTTTTGACGGAGAACCGGATTCATCTGTCCTATGACCCGCCGCAGAACCGGTTGCGGGAACCTCTGCTTACGCTCTCCGGTGTGCGGTACGCGCCCGGGAAACAGCCGGTGCTCAAAGGCGTGGATTTGCAGCTTTCCCGCGGCGAAAAGCTGATTCTTCTGGGCGAAAATGGCTGCGGCAAAACCACGCTGTTACGGCTGCTGGCGCGTATTGTCCGACCGGATGCGGGCAGATATGCGCAGAACCTGATCAAACAGCGGCGAAAAAAACGCCCGTCTGCCGTCTGGTTTCAAAAGGCTGGCTATGTTTACCAGAATCCCTCCTATCAGCTGTTTATGCCTACGGTTTTGCAGGAGGTAACCTGTTCGGCGGTTTCTGAAGGCTATGCCCGGCGAATGCTTTCCCTGTTCGGTCTTTCGGGGCTGGAGGAGCGTCACCCCCACTCGCTGTCGGAAGGGCAGAAGCGCAGACTGGGCCTTGCCGCCGTATTGGCTGCCAAACCGGAGCTGCTCTTTCTGGATGAGCCGACGGTGGGGCAGGATGTGGGGCATTTGACCGCGATGGTAGAGGCTCTGCATACCTTACAGCGGGAAACCGGCATGACCATGGTGACCGTTACCCACGATATTCGATGTGTCGCCGCCTTGTGTGACCGTGCCCTGTTCCTGCAGAACGGCGCCATCGCCGCCGAAGGTGACGCCCAAACAGCCGAAGATTATCTTTCCGGCAAGTTTGCGATATAAGTAAAGAACCGCCGGTGACATACAGCCATCGGCGGTTCTTGCATAAACCGTTTTCATAGGGAAAAATCCGCAAAAATCGGATAGTGGTCGGACAGGTCGTTCATGTAAGAGTTGGACAGCAGCTGATATTGGGAAATGGTGACCTCGCCGTTGACAAAAATATGGTCGTAAACCGGCTCGGACAAGCTCCACGCCAGTCCGCTTTTTGCGCGCAGAGCCGCTGTTTTGGCGTCGGTCAGAGAATCGGCGAGCAGCGCATAAATCTCTTTTGCGTCTACTTCTTTGGTATAAGGCGTATCCTCCATGGCATTATAGTCGCCGGCGGAAAACACCGGGCAGCCGTATTGCTCTTTCAATTCGTTGGAAAAGGCAATCAGTTCCTCGGCTTCGGATTGCAGAATGGGCAATTCTTCTTCGATACTGCCCTCGTGCAGCAAATCCAGATGGGTATTGGTCACCACAAACTGCTTGCCGGTATCCAGCCGCTCGAACAGCGCCCATTCGATGCGCCGCACTCTGGCGTCGGTGCCCTGGGTGTATTTTTGGCTGCCGCTGTCCAACACCCGAACGGTATTTTCATTATATATCATGGTTGTAAACCGCCCGAACAGCGTTGCCGTGGGGTGCAAAAACCGGTAGCCGTCCGGCATGTTCCGGTTCAGAAGGCAGAACCACTGCCCGCTGACCTCCTGCAGCCCCGCCACGTCCGGCGTAAAGGTTTTCAATACTTCAATAAACTGCTGCGCCCGGGGCGCGGCGTCGCTGCCGCCCCAGCTTTCGTAATGTACCAGCAGGTTGGCCGACATCACGCGCGTATCGCCATCGTTACGGCGTTCGGCTTCTTCCTCGGCCAGCCCTTCGGTAAAGGCGGCATCCAGCGCCTTGTCCGGTAATTTTCCGCGTATTGTATAG
The DNA here is from genome assembly GCA_949293815.1 of uncultured Eubacteriales bacterium. GTDB lineage: Bacteria > Bacillota > Clostridia > Oscillospirales > Acutalibacteraceae > RGIG2774. Next base: position 67,678 of record CASFEZ010000003.1, read on the forward strand.
GCAATGCCGCCGCCCGCAGCGCCGATGGCAAGCACGGCGCAGAGCAGACCGGCGGTTATTTTTGCGCCTTTTTTTGAAAACTTGACGGGGCGATGGGTTTTTTTCTGCTTCAAGTTGATATCCCCTTTCAACAGGTGTTGCTGAAAACGCATGTGGCACGCGTTTTTTCCATTATAATCGTTCGGCGGTGGTTTTGCAATCGTAAAATGTGCGTGATGTTTCGTTTCGCTGCAAATTTATGGAATATCATGCAAATACAGGTTGACTTTTTGTATTTTTATGCTATAATAACCTCAGACACAAATCCGCTAAAGCGGATTGATCCACGCTTCGCGTGGACGGCGCTGCGCACCGGTCTGAGAACATTGTATCATAAAATCCTTTTGCCTTTGGCAAAAGCGCGGCTGAACGCCGCCACCCCCTGTCGGGGGAGAATTTATGATATAATAAGCGTGTAGTTATTTGAATGAAAGCGGTATATTTTAGCTTTTACAGAGTCGGCTCTGGTCGATTCTGTTTTGCCGCTAAGACGGTTTCATTCGCTACAGGTATACCTGCCAAATCTCTGGCAGGCAAATACGGAGGTATGATTTATGAAAAAACTTTGGAAAATCGCGGCTCTTGTTTTGAGCCTGGTTTTGGTGGTCGGCTGCTTCGCCGCCTGCGGATCGAGCGATGATGTTGATGAACCTGACGCCGGAGCCGAGGCTACCAGCGAAGCCGGTACCACCGAAGCGGCCGAGTCCGACCGTTTGGCGGACGGCGTTCTGACCGTTGGTACCAACGCAACCTTCCCGCCCTTTGAGTATCTGGGCGACGATGGCACGCCCGATGGCTTTGACATTGCGCTGATTAAATTAATTGGTGAAAAAATCGGTGTTGAAGTTGAAGTTGTGGATATGGAATTTGACTCTCTTTGCGCGTCAGTCGGTAACCGTATTGATGTGGCCATCGCCGGTATGACCGTGGATCCGGAGAGAGAAAAGACGGTTGATTTCTCTGATAATTATTATAAGGCAATTCAGAATGTTCTGGTAGCCGCCGATAACACTGAGATTACCGATATGTCTTCTTTGGCTGGTAAGACTATCGGCGTGCAGCTGGGTACGACCGGTGATAAGGTAGCGACTGAAGCTGTTGAAAATGCAGAGGTTAAGCAATATACTTCATATTCATTGGCTGTCGAGGATTTGAAAAATGGAAATGTTGATGCCGTGATTATCGATCAGACACCTGGTGAAATTTTTGCTGGACAGAATACTGAGGAGTTAAAGTTATTGGGAGCAGAGAACTTTGATTTTGAAGATGAATATTATGCCATTGCATGCCCCGAAGGGGATACGGCGCTGGTTGCCAGAATCAATGCAGCTCTTAGTGAAATTCAGTCCAGCGGCGAATTTGATATGCTTGTCGACGAATACATCGGCAATAACTAAAACCATACCCTTTGCCGAAAGAGGACGGCTGTGCCGTCCTCTTTTGCTTAATTGACTTAGGAGGCGCATCGCCGTGACTGCTACTATTCTTCTTGCTTCCACAAGCCTTTCCGAGCGATTTTATAATGCGTTTATTGAGGCAGACCGCTGGAAATTATATCTTGACGGATTGGTTGTAACCTTAGAGATAACGCTGTTTGCTGCCATTCTGGGTGTTCTCATTGGTCTTGTTATCGCTTTTATGCAACTGTCTCGCCGTAAAAATGGCAAACACTCTATTTTTAGCCTGCTTGCAACCATTTATGTTGATGTGATTCGTGGTACACCATCTGTATTGCAATTGATGATTATGTATTTTGTCATTTTCAGCGCATCGCCATTTTCAGGAACGGTGATTGCAATCATTTCTTTTGGTGTCAATAGTGGAGCTTATGTCAGCGAGATTATCCGCGCCGGTATTCTGGCGGTTGATAGCGGCCAGATGGAGGCCGGGCGTTCGCTGGGCCTGACGAGGGCGACAACCATGCGCAAAATCGTGATCCCCCAGGCCGTTAAAAATATATTGCCCCCCTTGGGCAACGAATTTATTGTTTTGATGAAGGAAACCGCCATTGTCGGTTATGTGGCCTTGCAGGATTTGACCCGTGTGGCAAATCTGATTGGCTCGCGTACCTACGATGCATTCCCGCCCCTTATCATCGCCGCCGTGGTGTATTTTATCATCATCAAAATCCTGACCATTCTCCTGGGCAAACTGGAAAGGAGGCTGCGCAAGAGTGATAACCGTTAAAGATTTACATAAAAGCTTCGGCGATTTACAGGTGCTGAAAGGCATTAACTACGAAGTGGATAAGGGGCAGAAGATTGTCATTGTCGGTCCCTCCGGCTCCGGCAAGTCCACCTTTTTGCGCTGCCTGAATCTGTTGGAAATTCCGACCTCCGGCGAGGTCTGGTTTGAAGATGTGCAGGTCAACGGCAAAAAAACCGATATCAATAAAGTGCGCCGCAATATGGGCATGGTGTTCCAGCATTTCAATTTGTTCAATAACCTGTCTATTATAGACAATATCACCCTGGCGCCGGTGACGCTGAAGCTGCAAAGCAAGGAAGAGGCAAAGGAAAACGCGCTGGCGCTCTTGCGGCGGGTCAATTTGGAAGAAAAAGCCGATGCCTATCCCGCGCAGCTGTCCGGCGGGCAGAAACAGCGTATCGCCATTGTCCGTTCGCTGGCCATGCAGCCGAAAGTGATGCTGTTCGATGAACCCACCTCCGCGCTTGACCCGGAAATGGTCGGCGAGGTGTTGGATGTGATGAAAGAACTGGCGGAATCCGGCATGACCATGATAGTGGTGACGCACGAAATGGGCTTTGCGCGTGAGGTTGCCTCGAAGGTACTCTTTATGGATGAAGGGTTGATTTTAGAGGAAAATACGCCGGAGCAGTTCTTTGCAAAACCCGAAAATCCTCGATTGCAGGACTTTTTATCAAAAGTTTTGTGAAATATGGGCGAAAAAGATCCTAAGAAATGCAAATTTTTTAGGATTTTTTTAATTTTTGATTGACAAATCGAATGAAATGCGCTATGATAGCTTTAATCACCGCCGCATGAGGTGTTTTATGGCTTCTGATTTTGACCGTGCGGCATCTGACGCCGCTTCTGCTGACCGACTTCTTTGCCGGCAAATTCAGACGGGCGACAGTGAAGCGCTCGCCGTTCTTCTTCGCCGGTATTCCCGTCTTGTTGCCGCAAAGGCATCCAATGTGTATTGCCGCAGCATGGAACAGGATGATTTGTACCAGGAAGGCATGATTGCGCTGATTCGCGCGGCGGTAACCTTTGATGCCGGTCGGACAACTTCCTTTAAGACCTATGCCCTTGCCTGTGTGATGAACCGTTTCCGGGATTTGATTCGCCAAAGCGGCGGTCAGGTGCAGACGCTCAGCATTGAGGAAGCGCCGCTGCCGGAGACGGAAAGCCCGGAAAAACAGGTGATTGCCCGCGATGAACTGGAGCGGCTGCGTCAACTGATTAGCCGCGAGCTTTCCGACAAAGAGCGCGCGATTATCCTTGACCATCTTGCCGGTCTTTCGTATGCCCAAATTGCACAAAAGCATGGCTGCGAAATCAAATCCGTAAACAATACCCTCTATCGTGTGCGCAAAAAATTAAAATCGTAGCAAAAACAGGATGAATAAGCCGTTGGCTTTTTCATAGATGTCTCAGCAATTGACAAGTAGTGGCAAACATTTGCTTGACCCGCGCCGAGGCGAAAAATTTTTTAGCGAGGTAAAATCCAATGTACGAAGACAAAACACTCATTTGCAAAGAATGTGGCAATGAATTTGTGTTTACTGCCGGTGAACAGGAGTTTTATGCCGAAAAGGGCTTTGAAAACGAACCGCAGAGATGCAAAGCATGCCGCGATGCAAGAAAAGCGGCGGGCAGAGCGCCCCGTGAAATGTTTGAAACCACATGCTCTCAATGCGGCGGCGTAGCAAGAGTTCCCGCGTCCCTGCGCAATAAGGAAAATATTCTTTGCAGTGAATGCTTTGCGAAGCAAAAAGAAGCAGAGGCATAATTCAAATATTCCAGTCCGTTACCGGCACGGCTTTTGCGGCTGTGCCGGATTTCTTTTTGCTGACCAGATACGGCAAAATAACGCTGTTTATAGCTATATCTGGCAAAATATGATGATATCGTCAATAAAATTTCAAATAAAAAAGGTACTTTTTTTAAATGCAGTTCATACGCTTTTAATATCTATTGCGTATTATATGTACAAGCTCATTGAGACGGAGCCGCACCGTCCTTTGAGCATTACCCCTCCTCAAGCAACCCCTCATTTGGAAAATGACCGAGCGTTACGCTCGGTCATTTTCATTTTCGCCTTATATATTCCTGTGATTCTGTTGTTAATTTTACCGCGTATATCATCCGGTTTGAATCAATGTATACGCGCCGCTGTTTAGCACCGCCAGCAAATCCTCGTTTGATTGAATTTTGCGGTCGGTTTCAATGCCGCCGGTGGCCAAATCCTTGAGGCGGTGGAAGTCACTGCCGCCGGAGCGTATGCGCATATGGTTCTGCTCGGCCCAGTCGGCAGCTTTCCGGTTGGCGTCTGTGCCGATATTTTTTCCGTTGAATACCTCGCAGCCGTCCAGATACGCAGGATTGGTGCGAATCATACCCTCGCGGAACGGGTGTGCCTGTAAAACAACCAGTCCGTTTTTCTGCGCCAGCCGATAAAACCGGCGGGGGTAATAGACCATCAGATTACCGTTGTTTTTCAAAAAATTTTCTGTTACGCCGTAAACCAGATAGTCGTTGGCGGTGGCATAGTACCGTAATTCCATCCCTAAAAGTACGGTAAAATCCAGCCCTTCCGCTGCTTTCAGGGCCGCGTGGTAGCCGCTGGTATAAAAATCAATATAGCGCTGCGGGCAGAAAATCGAAGGCAGGGAAAAGGTCATGGGGGAGAAGTGGTCGGTGATAACAATGCCGTTGTAGCCCTTCTCGCGATAGAGCGATACAATCTGGGCGGCGGGCACCTTGCCGCAGCGGCTGACCTCTTTTGTGTGGCAGTGTATTTCGTAACGATAGGTCATTTATGTTTTCCCCCAACAGCTGTTTTTTACTATTTTACGGGGATTGCTGTCTAAAGTCAAGGGACAGGCAAAAACTTGGACATTCCAAGTGATTTGTTCAGTTTTCGTCCCGCAGACGGATTTTTATAAAGTGGTTTGTAAAAAAAGTATGAATTCTATTGCGGCAGTGTTGACTTCTGACAGAAAAGGGATAAAATACTAACAGTGTTAGTGATTAACACTGTTAGCTATTTTTTTGTGGGCTGTTTTTCACGGCTCGATTCTATCAAAAGGGTGACAAGTATGGAGCATAATAAACTTGCTTCCGCCTTTTTAAGCAGTATGGATGCCCTGTTCAATTCGGATGTGGTCTCCAACCTGCACTCCCTTTCTCAGGGGGAATCCTTTATTCTGAATTATTTGCAGCAGCACCCGGAAAGCGCAACCCCCGGCAGCATCAGCGGCGCCATGAAAACCAGCACGGCCAGAACGGCGGCTGCTTTAAAAACGCTGGAGGCGAAAGGTTGTATTCTGCGTACCATTGATAAAAACGACCGTCGCCGGGTGTTGGTGGAGCTGACAGCTTTTGGTGCAAAAAAAGTGGAGGAGCTGCGCAAGTCCCTGTATGACGGCGCGGTTTATGCCATTAACGCATTGGGCGATGATGCGGAGGAATTTATTCGTATGATTGAAAAATTGGCGGATTCCACCGCAGCGCCGGGCGAAGAAAAACAGGAATGATATAATAAAAAACGCCGTCTGCGGACGGCGGGGAGAATGTATGAGCGAAAAAGGTTACACAAAGGCCCTCGGCGTCCTGCCGGCGGCTCGGCAGCTAAACTGGCAAAAATATGGGTATTACTGCATGCTCTCTTTTGGCATGAATACCTTGAAAGGCGTTGAGTGGGGCGATGGGTTCGCCTCACCGGAGAGCTTCTGGCCCGAGCATATTGATACCGATGAATGGGCGCAATTTGTAAAAGATGCGGGCATGTCCGCCATTGTTTTTACCGCAAAGCATTTTGACGGTTTTTGCCTGTGGCAGACCGAACAGACGGACTATTCTGTAAAAAGCAGCTCCAATTGGCGGGGCGGCAAAGGCGATATTGTTGCGGATATGGCTGCGTCCTGCCGCAAATACGGGCTGGGCTTCGGGCTGTATGTGTCCCCCTGGGATAAGCACGAGGCGACCTACGGCAGCGGCAAGGCTTATGATGATTTTTTCTGCGGATTGCTGACAGAGCTTTTAAGCAATTACGGGGAAATTTTTGAGCTGTGGCTGGACTGCCGAGCGGGTACGGGCGTAAACGGAACCATGCAAAATTTTGATTTGCCGCGGTATATAAAGACGGTTCGCGCATTGCAGCCGAACTGCTGTATCGCCGGTCTGGGACCGGATATCCGCTGGAACGGCGATGGTAAATATTTTGCCCGCAAAAACGAATGGAGCGTTATTCCCGCCCGCTTTTATACCGGCGAGGGGAAAAAAATGAATTTTGCCGACCCGGATCTCGGCAGCCGCAGAACCATTCGCGCCGATGAAGACTTTATCTGGTATCCGCTGGAAGCTGCCGTGCCGCTGCGGGATCACTGGTTTTATCTGAAAGACGATAATTACAGCGCCAAAACCAAGGATAAGCTTTGGCGGCTGTATCTGGATTCCGTGGGTAATAACGCCGCTCTGATGCTGGGCATCTGTCCGGATAAGCAAGGGAAGTTCCACGAAACCGACCGTTCGATTCTCATGAGCTTTGCCCGGGATTTGAAGCTGCATTTTGACTATAACTTAATTACGGAAAAAGGCGAGCTGTCCGCCAGCAGCGTTTTAAGCGAAGTGTACCGTGTAGAGAACCTCAAAGACAAACAGAACGACCGTTTTTGGCGGCCTGCCGATAACGATAAACAGCCGCAGATTCATATCCAGCTCCAGGAAGCAGATTTGTTTGATAAGCTGACCATTCGTGAGCATATCGCTTCCGGTCAGCGCATAGAGGGATTTGAAATTCAGACACCCGACAAGCGGGGAAGATGGCGCACGATTTACACGGGAAATACCATCGGCTATCAAACCATTTGTGAACTGGGCACGCTGAAAGCGCAGGAGCTGCGTATTCTGTTTACCGATTTCCGCGATACGCCGGAAATCTCATTCCTCTCCCTGAACTGACGGGTAGCTGACGGAAAAATCATAAACCGCCAAAAGGGGCGTGGATGTCCGCTGTAATATATGCCCGTCAATCTGCGCCTCCTTGCGTTCAAAGGAATAGAAAGAATCATCGTTTTCTCCCCGCAGCAGTGCAATGGCGTTGGCGCTCTCTTCCGCCGTGATACCGGCAAAGGCAGCCAGTGTCTGGGAAGCCAAAACAGCAGCGCTGTTGGCGCTGATTCCCTCTTCTTTTGCAAAAAACAGCCGCACGATTTGCGGTACATCCCAGTCGTCAACGGATACGCTCATCATAAACTGCGCGTCCGGCTGTGTTTCGCAGCGGTAAAAAATATAATAAACCCCGTCTTTTATCAGCATATCCTCCTGCCGCTGCGGCATACTTTCGCTTTGCTCAAAGGCATTCAGGAATGCAAAAACATCCATTGTCCGATATTCCGTACAGGAAGAGAAACTCAAAATCCCGCATAAAAGCAAACAAATACAAAGCATTTTCTTCATAATGTCCTGCCAATCCCCGTTCTGATATTTTGTGAACGGATGTAATCCATATGTTTTTAATAAAAATTATGTAAAGCGGAGTGTTTTTAGTATGGCAAGTGTGAAAAATTTAAGCCGCACGGCAAAAATCATCATTGCGGTTGTCGTGTGTGTGGTCATCGTCGGCGCCGGCGTTGGGGGCGCGTTCTATAATCAGTGGAAAGATTTGCCCGAGGTGGTTGTCGCCTCGGCGGAGCTGGGCAGCGTTTCTCAGCACTATTCTACCACGGCGCAGGTACAGTCCCGTGAAAAGACCATATATGAAGCGCTGGACGGCGTTGTGGTCAACAGCGTAGAAGTACAGGTCGGCGATGTGGTCAACGAGGGGACGGTTCTTGCAACCTTTGATACCTCTGCACTGGGAGATACGCTGGAAAGCAAGCGCAAATCCTATCAGCGCGCCAAAACCGCTTATGATGATGCGGTCGATGCGGCAGCGGAGGCGGAAGAGAATTTACCCAAGATTGAACAGCAGATTGCCGAACTGGAGCAGAAAATTGAGGCGGACAGAACCTCTACCACTACAACCACCGCACCGGCAGCAACCGCTCCGGCAACGACTGTCGCATCATCCAATACTTCTTCCGGCGGGGTGCTGGATTCCATTATCAACAGCATCATCGGCGGCAGCGGCACCTCGAGCCAGTTGCAGCAGCTGATTGACGCGCTGAATGGCCTGCAAAACGGCGATTTATCTTCAATTATGAGTTCCGACCAGCTCTCCTCTCTGCTCAATTCCAGCATGGGCGGCATCAGCGACCAGTCGCAGCTGGTGCAGCTGCAAGCGCAAAAGGCGGTATATGAAGTCATTACCACCGAAACCTATTTGAACACCATGAAAGATGCCGCCAACCGCGCCCAGGATGAATACGAGGGCTATCAGGCCGCCATGAGTATGCTGCGGGACGGCTGGACGGCGGATTGCTACGGCATTGTTTCGGAAGTCAATTTAACAGCCGGTCAGACCTATACCAACGAAACCGAAAAAAGCGGTGGATTGGATTTTTCCGCGCTGGCAGGGCTTTTGGACGGCTCGGGTGACTACTCTTCTCTAATCAATGCCATTGCCGGTTTTTCCTCCTCTGCCAACGATAACGGCGCACTGGTGATTGAACACTACAATAACCTGTATCTGAGCCTGAATTTGGGCAAATATGATTTGCAGAATGTCAAAAAAGGGCAGAGCGCAACCATTGAATACCTTGACCATACTTACAGCGGTACGGTTACCTATATCAGCGCCGTTGCAACGGAAAGCGAAGGTCTTGACCTGGGATCCATGGTCGGATCCCTGACCGGCGGCAGCGGCAGCACCACCGGCGCGGAAGCCATTGTCAGCATTGATAATCCGGACAGCGGTATTGTCATTGGCTTTGACGCCGATGTGACCATTGAAACCGGAACAGCGGACAATGTAATTACCGTTCCCGTTGAATGTCTGCGCGCGTCCAATAACGAGCGATATGTCTATGTCTATAATCCGGAAACCAGGCGCGTGGAATATCGCGTGGTGACCATCGGACTTTCCGGTGATGATACCTATCAGATTACCTCCGGTCTTACACAGGGCGAGCAGGTTGTCAAAGTGATTAAGGGTACCGGCGTTTCACTGGAGGATGATATGCGCGTAAAAGTCGTTGATAAATAATTCCGGCAGGGTAGGAGGTCTTTCCTTTGGACTTTAAAGAAAATTTTCATATGGCCCTGTACAGCATCAAAACCAATAAGGTGCGTTCCTTTTTGACCATGCTCGGTATTATTATCGGCGTGGCGGCGGTCATTGCCATTATGACCCTCGGCACCGGTGCGCGTGATTATATTGTCGGTATGATTGAGGACATGGGCGGTTCCAACGCCATCAATATTACGGTCAATATGTCCACCGCTTCGGACAGCGACTACATCACCGCTGATGATTTGGACGCGCTGCGGGAAATTGAGCATGTGGAAAATGTTGCGCCGGTTGTTATGGGGCTGGGCAACTTTACCCTGGATGACGGCACAAGCGGTCTGTTTATGCCCATTGGCAGCACCACAGATGTGTTTGAGATTTTGAACCTCAGCTGCCAATACGGGCGAATGTTTACCGAAGAGGAGTCATTGAGCGCCAAGGATGTGTGCATCATCGATGCCAGCAGCGCACTGATGCTGTTCGGTTCATCAGATGTGGTCGGTGAGACTATCTCCTATTCCGCCAATGATATTACCGTTTCTTTGAAAATCATCGGCGTGATGGACATCGCCAGCATTTTCGGCGGCGATAGCGGCGAAATGGTGGAAATGATGCAGTCCATGGGCGGTGGTATGCAAATAGCAAGCTGCATGGGGCTGGTGCCGGCTTCTACAGCGCTGGAGCTGAACGGCTCGGCGGAACGGTACGACACCATTTACATCATGGCGGACGATCCTTCGGAGCTGGACGGCGTCGGCGCTGCTGCCCAGGCAAAATTACAGGCGCGGCATAATAACTATGACCGAGAGGTGTATACGGTTACCAATCTGGCGAGTTTTGTAGACTTGCTGGACACGGTGATCACCGTCTTTACCCTGTTCATTGCGGCGGTCAGCTGTATTTCGCTGATTGTCGGCGGCATTGGCGTGATGAACATTATGTTTGTATCTGTTACCGAGCGAACGCGCGAAATTGGTATCCGCAAGGCGCTTGGTGCAAAGACGCGCAGTATTATGCTGCAATTTTTGACCGAATCGGTTATGATTTGTCTTATCGGCGGTCTTATCGGTATGATCCTGGGCTTTATCCTTTCCGCTATTGCTTCCGCAATTATAAATATTGAAATTCATGTGCAGCTTTATTCTATTTTGATTTCCGTCGGCTTCTCCAGCGCGATTGGTATTTTCTTTGGTATGTACCCCGCCAAACGGGCAGCCGAAATGCACCCCATCGATGCGCTGCGCAAAGAATAAGCGTGTGATAACGGGACCTCCCCGGCCGGAGGTCCTTTTTTTGCGGTTTTTCTACGCCGAATCGCGGGGGAGATGGCGATAATTCTTGACTTTTATTCGGTGAAATAGTAATATATAGATATCTATGAAAACAAGGAGCGAAGGCATCGTATGCAGAACAGCGAAAAAACCATGGAAAAAATCGTTACCCTTTGCAAAGGCAGAGGTTTTGTATATGCGGGCAGCGAGATTTATGGCGGGCTTTCCAATACCTGGGATTACGGTCCGCTGGGCGTGGAATTTAAGAACAATGTGAAAAAGGCATGGTGGGAAAAATTTGTCCGGGAGTCCCGCCATAATGTCGGTCTGGACTGCGCCATTTTGATGAATCCGCAGGTCTGGGTCGCGTCCGGTCATGTGGGCGGCTTTTCCGACCCGCTGATGGACTGCAAGGCCTGCAAGACCCGCCACCGCGCCGACCAGCTGATTGAAAGCACCGGCGTCAATCCTGCGGGCTGGAGCTTTGATGAGATGTCCGCTTATATCAAAGAGCATAACATCACCTGCCCCAACTGCGGCAAATGCGATTTTACGGATATTCGAAAATTCAACCTGATGTTCAAAACCTTCCAGGGGGTAACCGAGGACGCCAAGAATGAAATTTATCTGCGCCCGGAAACCGCCCAGGGTATTTTTGTCAATTTCCAGAATGTGCAGCGCACCACCCGCAAAAAAGTCCCCTTCGGCATTGCCCAGATTGGCAAATCCTTCCGCAACGAGATTACCCCCGGCAACTTTACCTTCCGCACCCGGGAGTTCGAGCAGATGGAGCTGGAATTTTTCTGCAAGCCCGGCACGGAGCTGGAGTGGTTCGCCTACTGGAAAGACTATTGCAAAAACTGGCTGCTCTCCTTGGGAATGCAGCCGGAAAACATGAAGCTGCGCGACCACGAGAAAGAGGAGCTTTCCCACTATTCCAACGCCACCACCGATATTGAATATCTTTTCCCCTTTGGCTGGGGCGAGCTGTGGGGCATTGCTTCCCGTACCGATTTTGATTTGACCCGCCATCAGGAAACCTCGGGCAAGAGCATGGAATATTTTGACCAGGAAACCAATGAACGCTATCTGCCCTATGTCATAGAGCCGTCCCTTGGCGCCGACCGGGTAGCGCTGGCGTTTTTATGCGAGGCGTATGATGAAGAGGTTGTGGACGAAGCCAAGGGCGATGTGCGCACGGTGCTGCATCTGCATCCCGCTCTTGCGCCTGTGAAATGCGCTGTTCTGCCCCTGTCCAAAAAACTTTCGGAGCCTGCTCAGGCACTGTATGAAACCCTGGCAAAGCATTTTAATGTGGAATATGACGATGCCGGTTCCATCGGCAAACGCTATCGCCGCCAGGACGAGATTGGCACGCCGTTTTGCGCGACCTATGATTTCGACAGCGCCGAAGACGGCTGTGTCACCGTCCGCGACCGGGATACCATGGAGCAGGTGCGCCTGCCCATGGAACAGTTGGTTTCCTACATCGAAGCAAAACTGGTATTTTAAGTTGCGAAAGAGCAATGCTGTTCTTTGATCGGCATTGCTCTCTTTTTCCTTTTCTTTTGGGAGGTCTTTTATGCTTAGTGTTTTAATGCCTGTTTATAATGTAGAAAAGTATCTGCAAAAAACGCTGGACTGTGTTGCGGCGCAGACCTTTACGGATTTTGAAGTGATTATGTTAGACGACGGTTCTACCGATCAAAGCGGCGCCATTTGCGATGCTTTCTGCGAAAAAGATAAGCGTTTCCGGGTGATTCACACCCCCAACGCCGGGGTGTCGGCGGCGCGGAACCGCTGTTTGCAGGAGGCCAAGGGCGAATACCTCTACTTTATGGACAGTGACGATTTGATTTTGCCGGAGTCCTTCGAGGAGCTGTTTGCCGCCCTTTTTGCGCATCAGGCGGATATGTCCGCGGGCAATGTGTTTTATACTGACAACCAGGGAAACCCGCTGGATCATTTGAATATGCACTGTCCCGTGAAAGATGAAATAATTACGGGCGAGGAATACCTGCGTAAGCTTTGCGAACCGTATTCGAATTTTTATTGTACTTTATGGAATAAAATTTACAAACGGGAAGTATTCGACGGCATCAATTTCCCGGTTGGCAAGATTAACGAGGATGAAGCGCGTATCCATGAAATCATTTACAATTGCAAAAAAATTGTGATTTCCCGGAAATGTTATTATACCTATATCAAGCATCCTGCCAGCATTACCGGCAGCCAATTCAGCCTGAAGAATTTGGACAGAGAAGACGCTTTTATCGAACGGGCTTTGTTTTTTGAAAAGCACGCTCTGCCCGAACTTGCGCAAATGACGGCGCTGAACGCATTGGATTCCGCCATTGTCACCTTTGCCAAATGCGTGCGCGGCGGTATGTATTACGGCAAAGTGAAAGCTCGTTTGCACGAGGATTTTGACTTTTTCTTCTCCCGGGCGCGGCAGGTCAAAAATATCAATCTCAAACAGCGCAAGGTGCTGACCATCGGCTGGGTGGTGCTGCATTTTCCGGATATCTACGCGAAATATGTGGCATTTCTTGCCAAGGTCAGCGATATGGGCTTTGGGCAGGCGTTTAAGGACGAGGTCTATAACTTCATCTTGGCGTGTTTCGCCTGCCTGCCCACAAAGGATGTGATTGTATTCGAAAGCCATCCGGAAATGGCGTGTAATACCTATCCGGTGTACCGGTATCTTTTGGAAAAAGGCTTGAACGAAAAATATACCTTTGTCTGGCTAACCGAGCGCAAAGCCCGTTACCAGAACTTCCCGGAAAAAAATGTACGCTTTTTAACCGATGCCCCCCATGCCCGTACCGTTTTGGAAAAGCTCAAGTATATGAAAACCATTGCCACCGCCCGGGGGCTTGTGTACAGCAACCGCCTGTTGGGCGTTTATGGAAAAGACCGCCTGTCCCTCTGCCTGGAGCACGGTATGCCCTTAAAACGCTCCAACGGCACCTATTGCATCAACAACCGCTGTACCGCGAGCCTTTGCGAATCCGAATTTTTTGCCGATGTATTCAGCGAGGACTTCCGGGTGGACAAGGACAAGCTGATTTATATGGGCTTCCCGCGCAACGACCTTTTGCTGCGGGAAAATCCATCTTTGCAAAAATTTGGTTTTGCCGGTTATGATAAGGTGGTTTTCTGGCTGCCGACCTTCCGCCAGCGCAATGTGGCTGCTAAGAATAAAAGGGTGAGCGACTATGAAATGACTGTACACGGTACGGGGCTGCCCACGCTGGAAACGCAGGAGGATTTGCAGAAAGTCAATGACTTTTTGGCAAAACAGAACTGCCTTTTACTCATAAAGCCCCATCCGTCACAGGATTTGTCGGCGATGGCTGCCATTGACCTTTCGCATATTGTGCTGCTGAGTGACGAACTGCTGCGGGAAAAAGGCGTGCAGCTTTATGAGCTGCTGGGACGCTGCGATGCGCTGATTACCGACTATTCCTCGGTCTATTATGATTTTCTGCTCTGCGATAAGCCCATCGGATTGACCATTGACGATTTGGCGGAATACACGGCGAAGCGCGGCTTTGTGTTCAAAGACCCCTTGGAAATCCTGAAAGGGGAACATCTTTCGACCGTGGATGATTTATTGACCTTCCTTGCCCATGTCAAACACGGCGAGGATGTCACAGGGGCTGAGCGCCGCGCCGTGATGCACAAAATACATACCATAACCGACGGCAGCTCTGCGCAGCGGGTCGGCGATTATATCATCGAGCAGCTGGAAAAAAAGAAAAAATAAAGGGGAGGCTCCCATGTCCGTATCCCAGGTAATTCGCCTGACCTGTCCCCATTGCCATAAAACGGCGGAGGACACCATTTATACCCAGATAGACGCCCAAAAGGACAAGGCCATTGCGCGGCAAGTCACAAATGGACAGCTGTTTTGGCAAATTTGTCCCCACTGCGGACAAAGCATTCCCCTGTCTTACGGCTGTATCTATGAAAACCACGAAAAGCAGTTTATGGTTTCGCTGGTGCCCGGCATCCGGCAGGAAACCGCCAGGGAAGCGGCAGAGGAACTGAAACTGCGAATCCTTGACGATGCGCAGGCGGCCCGGTGGCGTCTGCGGCTGGTGCCCGATGCCAATGCGCTGGTAGAAAAAGTGCGCCTGTTTGAGCGCGGACGGGACGACCGGCTGATGGAGCTGTGCAAGTACCATGTGTGGCTGGATGTCAGGCAGCAGTATCCTGATGTTGTGATACTGGCGCTTTATTATGAGCCGGCGGGAGACGGTGAAAAGCTGACTGTGCTCTGTAAAGACCGGGCGCCTTTGGCTGTCCCTTTGTCCGATGAGATGCTGCAAGCCGTGCGGAAAACCTATAACGAGGCGCTTTTGGCAGAGCCCGCCGTTTTTTGCGTAGATGCGTTCTGGGCTGCGGAAATTTTAAACAAAAAGAACCGATAATGACTGTGGGCAGCTGCGTAAAATAGTCAACAAATCAACAACTGTCTATGGACTTTTTCCATTTTTTTAGCTATAATATAGACAGCATGAAAAGGAGGCTGCTTATGATAAGAAAACGAAGCCTTGCCGCCCTTCTGGCGGTTCTGACCCTGTTTTGCTGTACATCAGCTGCTTTTGCAGCAGACGAAACCGCACTGCCGCTTGCTGCGGGATTAGAAGCGCTGCAAGCGCAGTTCCAGCCGGGCATCGGACCCGAAACCAACGGTTATACGCTGGATTACCGGTATTATTCACCGGTGGGCACGACCGATTCGCAAAAATATCCGCTGGTCATCTGGCTGCATGGCATGAGCGAAGGTGCTTACGAGGGCAAGCAGGTTATCAATAACGATATCGCATATTGGACAAGCGCGGAATTTCAAAGCCGGTTTTCCGATGCCGGAGGCGCTTTCATATTAGCGCCGCGTTCGCTCGAGGAACGGATGATTTTCTGGGACGATTCCATGATTGAACCACTGCGGGCAACCATTGACGATTTTATTGAAAAAAACGCAGAGAATATCGATGTGACGCGCATTTATATCGGCGGCTTTTCCATGGGCGGTAAAATGACCCTGAAAATGGCTGTCGCTTATCCCGAAATGTTTGCTGCCGCATTCCCTATCTGCCCTGCCTGGGCGATGGACGCGCAGTATGCGCAGTATCTGGCGGATATGCCGATTTGGCTTACCTCCGGCACCTTGGATCCGCTGGTCAATTACTATACCTCGGTTACTCCTACCTGGAACCGCATTGTCGCCGCCAGCAGCCAGCCGGAAAACTGCCGTTTTTCCACCCTTTCGCGTGTCTGCTATCCGGATGGTTCCCCGACCTCCAGCTCGCACCACGCCTGGTTTGCGGTGAATTATGATATGTTTTCCATTGAAAATGGCGACTATCCCCATATGT
Organism: uncultured Eubacteriales bacterium; assembly: GCA_949293815.1. GTDB lineage: Bacteria > Bacillota > Clostridia > Oscillospirales > Acutalibacteraceae > RGIG2774. Next base: position 83,730 of record CASFEZ010000003.1, read on the forward strand.
CAACAATCGATGGGAACGGCCGCGCCGTAACACTGACTTATCCGAACGGCATGATTGCCTGGCTGAGTCAGTTTTCATCCGAATATGACGGTGCGCCCATCGATGGCACCGGCAATTTGAATATCGGTTCGCATAATCTATTTTCTATACAAACCATGATTGATTTTTTTGAAACGCTGGTTTCCATTTTTGAAACCATTGTAAATACCCTGCGCGCTGCTTTTGCCGTCTGACGGTTTTCTGCGGCGCATATTCTCAAAAACAGCTCACCGGAAATACACGGTTGTGTACCTGATTTCCGGTGATTTTGTATTTTTTTATAAGGATTGGCTAAAATCGATTGCTTTTGCTGTAAAAACTTTGTATAATACAAAAAGAAAGAGGTGTTCTGAACGATGGGTATTGATTTTAACGCGCTGGCGGCAAAAGCAGTAACCGCCATATCGAAGAAAAACAGCGCGTCTGTCCATAAAAAATATGCCGCGCCTGCCATCCCGCAGGCGGAGCCGATTCGCTTTTCGGGCGGGCAATATATTTGCGGCTATGCCTGTAAAACCGTTATGCCCGCAAGCGTCACAGATTCTTTTTACGCTATAGCCGGTCATGCACCCGGGGTGCCGATGGAGGGCGTACATGACCCGATTACCGTCAGCGCCATGTGGATTGGCTGCGAGGGCGGCGCGGTGCTGATGGTGGCGGCGGATATTATTGGCCTGACCAATACCGAAGTGCGGCAGATTCGTCAGAGATTGCTGCCCTTTTGCCTGGAAACCGGCTGCAAAAGCGTGAATATCTGTTGCTCTCATACCCACGCGGGGTTTGATACCGTGGGCTATTGGGGTAAGCTGCCGCTGACTGGCAAAAATGACGCCTATATGGCGCAGCTGTTCGACAGCATTTGTGCCGTCTGCCGCAAGGCATACGATAACCGCCGACCGGGGACGCTGCACCTTGGCTATGCCCATGTGCCGGACGCGCAGCATATCCGCAGCTATCCTAAGGTATATCACGATACCCTGACCCGGTTGCGCTTTGTGCCCGCAGACGGCAGCGCGGAAATCTGGTTTTTGAACTTTGCTGCCCATCCCAATACCTTAGGCGGCGCCAATCGGTTTGTCAGCGCCGACTATCCTTACTATTTGCGCGAGTCCATTATGCGCCAGAAGCGGGCGCAGGTGCTTTTCGGTGTCGGCGCCATCGGGGCGGTTGACCCCGGGATGTACAGCGATGACCGCGCCGAGCGTACGCGCCTGCAGGGCGAGGCGCTGGCAGCTGCGGCGCTGGCGATTGACAGGGAAGAGGAGCTGAAGCCCGAAATGGCGGTGCTTTGCCAGCCTTTTTATTATCCGGTTGACAATACGGTGCTCAACTTTCTGTCGATGCTCGGGGTGATGAGCTGCGATAAATACCCCTGCGAAAAAGGCGCACTGCAAATGGCGCTGAAATCGGAGATGACCCTGCTGCAATTCGGACGGCTTCAGGTTTTGCTGCTGCCCGGCGAATTATTCCCGGCGCTGGCCTACGGCGGGTATCGGGATAAAAACCATTCCGCCGCCGGCAAAAGCGAGAGTGAAAACCCCGAACCGCTGACGCAGATTGCCGGGGATGAGGAATTGCTGATTTTCGGCGTGACGAACGATATGACCGGCTATGTAGTGCCCCCGAATGAATTTGTGCTGAACCCGAATAGTCCCTACCTGGATTCTGCCGTGGACAAGTTCGGCAATAAGCACTACCACGAAACCAATTCCCTCGGTCTGCTCTCCGCCGAAACCATCGCCGAAACCTTCCGACAGATGGTGCGCGCCATGGGTAAAAAAACGGACAGCTAACTTGACTTCATTATAAAATACGCAACAAAAAACGGAGCCGTTTTAAGCGGTTCCGTTCTTTTTATAAGTGATAGGCGGCGGGGCGTTTTGTTTTAAGTTCTTGAAGAACTGTCGCAGCGTTACCGCCGCGATGATTGTCATCAGCACTTCGGCAGCTGCCTGTGCGTAGGGCAGACCATACAGCGGCCAGAGGTAGTTGAACAGGAAAATAAAGGGAATTTCAAATACCACCTTGCGCAGGATTGCGAAAACCAGCGATTCTCTGCCGAAGCCGGTGGCCTGAAACAGCGCGACAACCAGAAAGTCAAAAGCCAAAAAGGGCTGCGCCAAACAGAAGCCTTTGAGCATTCTTGCGCCGTACGCAATGGTTTCCGGGTCGTCAATAAATACCCGGTTCAGCGGTTCGGATGCGAAGAACATGACCAGCGTGGAAAGAATCAAAATGCTTTCTGAGATAACGGCGGAAAAGCGCAGCGTTTTTTTCATGCGCGTGTGGTCGCCGGAGGCGTAAGTATAGCTGATAAGCGGCATTACGCCCTGGGAAATGCCCTGCGCAATATACATGGGAATGGTATTGATCTTGGTGCAAATGCCCATGGCAGCCAGCGCCGCAGCGCCGAAGGGCGCGGCAAGATTGTTCAAAATCATACTGCCGGTTACATTTAAAAGGTTTTGGATGGATGCCGGAACGCCAACGCCCATAACCCCCTTGACGATGTTTTTGCGAAAGCCGAAGGCCTTGGGGGAAATACAGACGACGGTTTTGCCGCGCTTGGCAAACAGATAAATCAGAAAATACAGCACCGCGAAGCAGTTGGATAAAAAGGTGGCAAGCCCCGCGCCGGCAGCGCCCATATTGAGCCCCCAGGGCATAATAAAGATGGGGTCAAGCGCAATATTCAAAAAACAGCCGCTCATGGTGCCGATGCTGGCGTGCACGGCAGCACCCTCCGCGCGAATCAGATACGCCATGACCACATTCAGTATTGAAGGCGCTGCGCCGAACGAAACCGTCCACAGCAAATAGCTTTGGGTCGCATCCGCAGTGGTGCTGTCGGTGCCGATTAAGCGCAGCAGCTGCGGTTGGAATATCGCGCAAAGGACGGAAAACAGAATGCCGGCAAAAAACGAGCCGTAGAAGCCAAACGCGCTGCTTCTGCGCACGGTTTCGCTGTCCTTGCTGCCCAGCGCCCGGCTGAGCATACTGGAGCTGCCAATGCCGAACAGATTGTTGACCGCGTTAAACGCCAGCAGCACCGGCGCCGCCAATGTTACCGCCGCCGTCTGTACCGGGTCATTGAGCAGACCGACAAAATAGGTGTCTGCGGTATTGTACAATACCATAACCAACGAACTCAAAACAGTTGGAACGGAAAGCGCAGCCACCGCGCGGGGAATGGGCAGCGATTCAAACAACTCTTCTTTTGTGTAACGCATAAAATGAATTTCACCAGATTTGTTGACCGGGATTGGTTGTTTTATAAAATAAAAACAGGAGCCGAAAAAATGGGAAACAGGAGAAAGGTACTGTCTTTATTGGCGTTTTTATTCCGCTTCCTCCGGCGGGATACCGCCCTGATATTGGCTGTTGTACAGCGAAGCGTAAAAGCCGTTTTTCGCCAGCAGCTCTTCGTGGGTGCCCTGTTCCACAATGGCACCCCGGCGCATCACCAGGATGACATCCGCGTTTTTAATGGTAGACAGGCGGTGGGCAATCACAAAGTTGGTGCGCCCTTCCATCAGGTTATTCATGGCCTCCTGAATTTGCAGCTCCGTGCGGGTATCGACCGAGCTGGTTGCTTCGTCCAGTATCAGTACCGCCGGATCGGTCAGCAGCGCACGGGCAATGGAAAGCAGCTGTCGCTGTCCCTGGGAAATATTGGCTCCGTTTTCCTCCAGAATCGTATCGTATCCGTCCGGAAGGCTCATAATAAAGTCATGCAGCTTTGCTGCCTTTGCCGCATCAACGATTTCATCGTCGGTGGCATCCATACGTCCGTAAGCGATATTCCGCTTTACCGTTCCCTTAAATATCCAGGTGTCTTGCAACACCATGCCGAACTGGTCGCGCAGATTTTCACGGGAAAGCTCGCGAATATCTATTCCGTCCAGAGTAATGGAGCCATCGTCAATGTCATAAAAACGCATCAGCAAATTGACCAGAGTGGTTTTGCCAGCGCCGGTCGGACCGACAATGGCAACCAGCTGTCCCTTTTCCGCTTTCAGGTTCAAGTCCTCAATCAGCGGCTTGTCCGGCAGGTATCGGAAGCTGACATGGCGGAACTCAACCACACCCTCAGCGTCCTTTAATTCATGTACAGGCGTATCCGCCGGCTCGTCTTCTTCATCCAACAGGGTGAATACGCGCTCCGCAGACGCCAGACAGGATTGAATGGTATTGATGATGCTTGCAATATTGTTAATAGGGCTGGAAAACAGGGAGGCATATTGAATAAAGGAAATGATAATGCCGATATTGGTATTCAAATGACCAGGCTGGTTTTCCTCCAGGCTGAGAACAATCAAGGCGCCCGCAAAGCAGACCAGTACATAGGTAAAGTTGGAAAAGAAGTTGAGAATCGGACGCAAAAGACCGGAAACAAAGTTCGCGCGTACCGAGCTGACTTGCAGTTCATCGGTGATTTCGTCAAATTCGCGAATGGCCTCTTTCTCATGGTTAAAAATGCGGACGATATTGTGACCGGTATACATTTCTTCAATATGACCGTTCAAATCGCCGACCCGATCCCAATACAGGCGAAACAGTTTTTTGGATTTTTTGGAAATAATGCGGGCAAAAAATCCGCTGATAGGCACCAAAATCATGGAAACAATCGCCAGCCGCCAGTTGATGACAAACATGATAATCGCCACGCCGATGACCTGAATGGCGGAGGTCAATACGGTGGTGATATTGTTCTGCAAAGAATTCGACAGGTTGTCGCAGTCGTTAATCATTTTGCTCAGGATCTCGCCCTTGGTATTTTTGTCAAAATACCGCAGAGGCATATGCGAGAGCTTATAGTTAACCTTTTCGCGGATATCGCATACCAGTTTTTGCGACACACCTGCCATAATATAAGTTTGAATAAACGAAAAAAAGGTGTAGCCGAAATAGAAAAGAAAAATTTGCAGCAGCAGCCGGATGATATTGTCAAAATTCATGTCGTATCCGGCAATATTAAGTTTATTGTTGATTTCAACGGTAAAAGCCTCAACGATGTCGCCGAAAATATCCGGCGTAAAAATATTAAGCACCGTAGCGGCGGAAGCAACGATAAACACAACGATAACGGCGACGCGGTATGGCTTGAGCATACTGACCAGCCGCAGCAACGTGCCTTTAAAATGCTCGGGCTTCTGGTCGTTTTTTTCCTTTTTTCGATAGGCGGCGTATTTGTTCTTTTTGGCTTCGTCCACAGTGCCGGCTGCCACGGTCGGGGTTGTCTTGTCCTTTTTCATAATGCGTCCGCCTCCTCTTTTGACAGCTGGGAATACACCATGTCCCGGTAGGTTTCGCAGGTTTCCATCAGCTCTTTATGGGTACCGATGCCAACGGTTTTGCCGTGATCCAATACAATAATGCGGTCGGCGTCCAAAACCGTGCCAATGCGCTGCGCCACAATGATGATATTGGTATCGGTCAGGTGTTCGCGAATGGCGGCACGCAGTTTTGCATCGGTAGCCAGATCCAGCGCGGAAAAGCTATCGTCGAAAATGCAGATTTTGGCATTTTTCACTATCGCGCGGGCGATGGCGAGCCGCTGGCGCTGTCCGCCGGAAACATTGGTGCCCGCCTGCGAAATCATGCTGTTGATGCCGTCGGGCATTTTATCAACAAAAACCTTTGCCTGGGCAATTTCCAGTGCGCGGTTGATTTCTTCTTCGGTGGCGTCCGGTTTGCCGTAGCGAATATTATCGGCAATGGTGCCGCTGAACAAAAAGGCCTTTTGCGGAATATACGCAATGGAGGCATGCAAATCCGCCAGCGTTTGGTCTTTTACATTGACGCCGTTGACCAGTATTTCGCCTGTGTCTACATCATACAGGCGGGGAATCAGGCTGACCAGCGTAGATTTGCCGCTGCCGGTGCCGCCGAGAATGGCGGTGACTTCGCCCGGCTTGGAGGTGAAGGAGATATTCTCCAGCGAAACCATTTGCTGCGCTTCTTTTTCCAGTTCGCTCCGCTCGTTGGCGGCGGGATGTGTGTCCGCCGGTGAAAGTGTGTTTATGGAATCGTCATCGGCAGACGGTACAAGCGCGTCCATGGGGTCGTCTTTTTTTCTGCTGCCGAGCGGCATAGCGGGCGCGGATTCCTTTTTTTCTTTCTTTTCGCCGCTTAGGAGCATGGCAAAGCGGCTTTTTTTCTTTTCCTCTTCCCTGGGCGCGTCATGGTAAGTAAAGCTGACATCACGAAACTCGACCCAGCCCTCTTTTTCTTTCACGGCAGGCTGCGGATTTTCAGGGTCGTTGACTTCGGTCTGCATGTCCAGCACGGCGAGAATACGCTTCGCGGAAATGGAAGCTTTCGGAATGACGGCAAACAGCGAGGCGCCAAGGGTAACGGCGGAAATAACCAGCATCAAATAGGTGACAAACGCGGACAGCGTACCAATGGTATTAGCCAGCTCTTCCCGCTGGGCGGCAATGGTCGGGTCCAAAGAATTGGCATGGTTGCCGGTGTACCAGAATAAAACGGCAATCAGCCCGAATACCAGCAGCACGGCAATCGGCAGCATAAAAGCGAAAATGCGCTGTACTTTTAAGGCGATGGAGGTCAAATCCAGATTCGCGGTTCGGAAACGCTCGTCCTCATATTGGTTGCGGTTGAAAGCACGAATAACGCGGATTCCGCTGAGTTTTTCCCGAATCACCTGGTTCAGGTTGTCGATTTTTTTCTGCATTTTGTTGAACAACGGCATTAAAAAAGCCAAAAGAACCAGGAACAGTACCAGAATGACCGGAACAATAATCAGAATAATTTTGGAAAGCTCGGCGCTTTTGGAAATGGCCATCACCAGCCCGCCGACCAGCAGCACCGGCACGGCAATAATTTGCTGTAAAACGGTCATCACCATTTGCTGTACCTGGGTAATGTCGTTGGATGAACGGGTAATCAGCGAGGCAACGCCGATTTTATTGATATCGCTTTGCGAAAGGGTTTGTACTTTGCGGAAAATGGCTTTTCGCAGCAGCGTGGAATAGCCGGACGAGGTTTTTGCGTTGCAATAGGTATTCAACACGGAAATCACGATATTTACGGCGGAAATGGTGAGCATGGCGGTGCCGATTTGCAGTATTTTATCTGGGTCGGCCATTTGAATGCCCTCGTTGATCATCTGTTCCGTCAGAAGCGGATTTACAAGCTGTAAAATATTGGAAACCAAAACCAGAAAGACCGACGCGGCGGCAAACCCGCGATACGGCTTCAGGTATTTGACCAGTTTAATCATATTATCCATCCTTCCGCGTTTTCCATGGCTGAAAGCGCATAAACGGCTACTTTATTAACTGTATTATCATACCATTTATAACGGCGTTTGACAATAGTTTTTTTATATTTTGCCTGTAGGAAAACGCCGGTCCTTTCAGGCGAATGCCCAAGCTGCGCCGCCGGGAAAAAACGCCTCGCCGTTGTTTTTTGCTCTTTACAAATGCGAGGCGGCGTTGTAAAATAAAAGGTAACATTTTGTAAAAAAGAAGGGGTAAAATGGATGAATCCCTGCTGATTCACAATCAGGTGACCGATGCTGTTTTGTCGCGCCGTACCGTGCGTTCTTATTCCGGGCAAAAGCTGACCGAGCAACAGCTGCAAACGCTGATGCAGTGTGCGCTTTGGGCGCCCAGCGGCAGAAATGCGCAGCCTTGTCTGGTGCGTGTGGTGCAAAATAAAGAAATGTTGGACCGGCTGAACTGGGATTTTAAAGATACCGTAGGGTGGGATACCCCGGCTTATACCCGCTGGGACAGCAATCCGGTTTACCAGACCGCGCCCTGTATGTTCTTTTTGTTTGCCGAATCAGACGCCCGGGTGGACGCGGGCATTATGGTGGAAAATATCGCGATTGCGGCAAAGGGCATCGGTCTGGATTCCTGTATCATCGCCAGCGTGGGCGCATTGTTTGACGGACCGTTTGCATCCAAGTGGAAAGAGCTTCTGCGCGTTCCGCATACCGCCGGATTTATGATTTCCATTGCGGTGGGCAACGGGCTGGAAGCGCCGGAACCCAAGCCGCGCAGAGCGGAGCAGTTTTTGCTGATTGATTCGTTGGATTGAAGAAGGAATGTTTATGCTGAATCTGGAAACCATATCACAAAGTTTGAATACGCTGGTCATTTTCCGTCATTTGCTTTCTGAGCCGATTCTTGCCGAGCTGAAAAATTTTTCCGAGCATCTGGCACGCCGGGAAAAAGAGGCGGCGCTTTTTGCCTATGGCGGGCTTGTTCATGCCGTATACCAAAGCGCGGGCAGTTTGGGCGGCGGCATTGCCGCCCTGCTGTTAGAGGACGATAACCTGTATGTGCGCAAAAAAGCGGCAGAGGAGGAGATTCCCACCTATTTGCAGCAGTGTCTGGAGGCGGAGCTGGATGTGTTTGCCCGTATAGCAGCGCTGACGCCCGATGATTTTCGGCGGGCGCTCGGATATACCGGCTTTTTGCCCGGTTGGGAAGAGAATGGCTGTGACCTGAAAGAGGAATACCATCGCCGTGCCTCGCTGCTTTCGCAGCACGGCTACGGCATCTACGCCAAATATACCTCGTTTATTTTGCGTGACGGCGCCATTGTGCCGGTGCAATATCCCGACCGCATTTCGCTGTCGGATTTGAAAGGTTATGAAAACGAGCGGCGCCAGGTCATCGAAAATACCCGTGCGCTGGTTGAGCGCAGACCCGCGCAGAATGTGCTTTTGACCGGGGATGCGGGCACCGGTAAATCCTCTACCGTAAAGGCGGTTGCCAATTACTTCGCGCCGATGGGGCTGCGGCTGATTCAGATAACCAAAAGCCAGCTGCACGATTTGCCCATGATTACCGATGAGCTTTCCGCTAATCCGCTGCGGTTTATTCTTTTTATTGATGATTTATCTTTTTCCGGCAATGACGATGACTTCGGCGCGCTGAAAGCGGTGCTGGAAGGTTCAGTTACCGCAAAAGCCGCCAACACTGCCATATATGTTACCAGTAACCGGCGGCATCTGGTAAAGGAGAGCTTCCGTGACCGGGACGGCGACGAGGTGCACCACAATGATACCCTGCAGGAAATCATCTCTCTGTCTGACCGGTTCGGGCTTACGGTAACCTATATCCATCCCGACCGCAAAGCGTATTTGGACATTGTATGTGCGCTGGCTGACAGCCATGGGCTGATTTTAGACCGGGAGGAGCTTTGCCGTGGGGCAGAGGCGTTTGCCATGCGCAAGGGTGGCCGTTCTCCCCGGGCTGCCAGGCAATATATTGACAGCCTGTTGTCAAGAGAATAAAACAGGGGCTGCTGCCTTTCGCGCAGACCGAAAAGCAACAGAATAAAAGCGGGGGACTGCCACACACAACTGGAAGCAGCAAAAAGGCTTTTATGTGTGACAGTCCTCTTTTTTTATTTTATAGAATAAAATAATTTACTTTTCTATGCGTTTTTTCGCCTGCTCGCAGTACCTTGGTACAGCTTCGGGGGGGGGGAGGGAGATAATGTTTGCTGCATCTAATTGCAACAGTCCCTGCGGTTGTATTTGTCAGGGTTGGTCCAACATATCGTCGGCGGCTTTCGCAGCTTTGTAAAGCATCCAGCAGCCCAATGCGCTGCCGATAATCAGCATCAGTCCCGCAAAACGCATTACGGCGGCGCCGGTTCGGAAGGGATTGAAGATAACTAAAACGCCTAAAAATATGGTAATCAGCGCCGTTACGGTGCAAAAAATACGCGATTTGCCGAAGAACAGCGATACTTTGCCAATCTGTAAATCAACCAGGCCATCGGCAATCAGCAAAAGACCAAGAATAATATAAATAAACCGCAAAATGCCCTCCGGCCGCACCAGAATCCATATGCCTGCCGCGCTGAACAGTACCGCGCCGATGATTTCAAGCGTTTTCAAAAAACGGAAGGTATTGGAGGTAAAATAAGAAACAGCGCAGCTGATACCGCAGACCAGCAGTCCTGCGCCTACCAAACGGCAAAGTCCGAGCGAAACGGCAGCCGGGCGGAAAAAAGCGACCAGACCGGCGATTAGTCCGAACAGGGCAATCACCACACTGCTGAGCTTTATTTTATGCAGGAAGTTTTTCAAGGAATCCATATAATCTCTCCTTTATGGGGATGTTTTAAAGGCTTTCGCCGGTTATTCCGAAAGGTGCGGGCGCACAGAACCGGAGCATTTCACCGTTTGGCGCGGGAAAACATAGCTCCTGTGCCCAGAGATAGAGTCTGTCGGCTTTGTCACCGCCGTATTTGCGGTCGCCTCGCAGCGGGTGCAGCCGGGATGCACACTGTACGCGGATTTGATGGGTGCGTCCGGTTTGCAGCTGAATGCGCAATAGGGAATAGTCGGCGGATGTCTGCACCGTTTCATAGGTCAGAACCGCTTTTTTTACGCCTTTTCGCTGCCGTTTGACCACATAGGTTTTATTCTTTGTCCGGTCATGGAACAAGTAGTCCTCCATCATGCCCGCTGGCGGAGAAAGGCAGCCGGAAACTTCCGCCAAATAGGTTTTTTGTAATTTCCCTTCAGCAATCAGGCGCGACAAATAGGCAGCGCAGGTCTGACTGCGGGCATAGACCATTACGCCGCCGGTCTCTCGATCCAGCCGGTGCACGGGATAAATGTCCTCTTCCTCGCCCAAACTGCGGCAATGGGCACGCAGCACGGGGAACACGCTGTTGCCCTTTCCGCTTTCTTCGCAAAGAACCCCCGGGGGCTTTTGTATGACGATGATATTTTTGTCAATATATAAAATGGGAATGTGCAAAGTATATCAGAACTCCAATCGGAAGCAGGATATTTCCTGATTTTTAAGATTTGTCCGGTTGCACTTTGTTCGGGCATGCGTTATAATAACCTCAGACACAAATCCGCTTACCGGCGGATTTGTCCCCGCTTCGCGGGGCAGGGCGTTTCACGCCCGTCTGAGAACATTGTACCATCAATCCTTTTGCCTTTGGCAAAAGCGCGGCTGAACGCCGCCCCCCTGTCGGTGGATGATTGACGGTATAATAACCTCAGACACAAATCCGCTTACAGCGGATTCACCCCGCTTCGCGGGACAGGGCGCTTCACGCCCGTCTGAGAACATTGTATCATAAATCCTTTTGCCTTTGGCAAAAGCGCGGCATATCGCCGCCCCCCTGTCGGGGATGATTTATGGTATAATAACCTCAGACACAAATCCGCATACCGGCGGATTTGTCCCCGCTTCGCGGGACAGGGCGCTTCACGCCCGTCTGAGAACATTGTACCATCAATCCTTTTGCCTTTGGCAAAAGCGCGGCTGAACGCCCCCCTGTTGGGGAGTGATTTATGGTATAATAACCTCAGACGCAAATCCGCTTACCGGCGGATTTGTCCCCGCTTCGCGGGGCAGGGCGCTTCACGCCCGTCTGAGAACATTGTACCATCAATCCTTTTGCCCTTGGCAAAAGCGCGGCTGAACGCCGCCCCCCTGCCGGGGATGATTTATGGTATAATAACCTCAGACACAAATCCGCTTACCGGCGGATTTGTCCCCGCTTCGCGGGACAGGGCGCTTCACGCCCGTCTGAGAACATTGTATCATAAGTCCGATGTCCGGATGTATTATTTTTTCTTGCAAGGGGTCATTGTTGTATGCATATCAGCGGTTATATGCCCGTTACATTGTTTGGCGGTGCCGGCGCCATGCACCGTGCAGCCGAATCCATTGCCGGTCTTGGTAAAAAATGCCTGGTGGTCACCGGCGGCGGGTCGGCGGTAAAAAGCGGCGCGCTGGCGGATTTGCTGCGTGTGTTTTCCGAAAAGCAAATCGAGTACCGTATTTTTGACCGTGTTGAACAGAATCCCCGCACACATACCTGTCACCAGGCAGGGGAGGCGGCACGCGCATTCGGGGCGGATTTTTTGGCAGGTGTCGGTGGCGGTTCACCGCTGGATGCGGTAAAGGCCATTGGCTTTTATGCGGCAAATCCGGATTTTGCGCCGGATGATATTTATACGCGCCGTCAATCCGGGCATACGCCGCTGCCGTCCATATTGATAGGTACAACGGCGGGAACCGGCAGCGAGGTAACGGGCGTTGCGGTATTGACCAATGAAAGCGGCAGAAAACAAAGTATTTCCGGCGCAGACTGTTACGGAACACTGGCTGTATTGGATCCGACTTATACGCATTCCGTGCCCTATGGCGTAACGGTCAGCACGGCACTGGACGCCTTTGCCCATGCGCTGGAAAGCGCCATTGCCGAAAACAGCAATCTTTTATCAGAAACTTATGCGTTGCGTGCGCTGCCTTTGGTGTGGGAAGGTTTGCTTTCGTTTTATCAGACCGGAAAGCTGCCGGAGGATGCGCTGCGGGAAACCTTATACTATGGTTCTATTTTAGCCGGTCTGGCAATCAATATCACCGGTACGCTTTTTCCGCATACAGTGGGATATGTATTGACGGAGCAGCGGGGCATTGCCCACGGGCGTGCCTGCGCCGCTTTTACGCCGGTTCTTCTTGCACACGCAGAGAGCTTTGCACCGGAAAAATGGAACCGTGTACAGCACGCGCTTGGTGTGGACCGTAAAGAAATACAAACCGTTACCGTATCGCTGGCGGGGGTAAACGAGGTGTTTACCTCCGAGGAAGCCGCCCGGATTGCCGGGCGGTGGCAGGACGCTAAGATCGCGAACTTTGCGCGCACACCCGGTGGGTTTACCGCCGAGGATGCCCGGCAGGCGCTGCTTTCTTTGGGAAAGACAGGCTGATTACGGCTTGAGCTTTTCGCCGGTTACGGCGTTTAATATATCGCGGAACACGGCGATATGGGTCTGTGAGATTTTTTTGTCGAGGTGCATACTGCCGAAATACCATTTTTTATATTTACAGATTTTGCCGATTTCGTCAAAATAGGAGTTGAGCGCGGACACGCGGATTTCGCCATCGCCGCTTAGACCCAGAAATTCTTTGGTTTTCAGCGGCGGTTCGTGCGTAAAAATAAAGTCAACATCAAAATGTGCTTTTTCTATATTGGCAAGCCCGTGGTACAGTTCTTCCTTTGAAGGCATCTCCTCCCGGCTCCAGTGACCGGTACCTGCGCGCATATCCATGTCGGGGCTTTCGCCGCCGCCCATAACGAACACTTTCATACCTTCCATATGGTAGAGCTCTCCGCGCAGCAGATAGCGCAGATTGCCGTATATGGATTTTACCTTGCCATAGCGCCATTCAACAGTCGGAGCTTCGTTCAGCAATTTGAAGTTTTCATGGGTTCCATCGATAAAACAGATATGGTATTTTCGGCTGCCCAGTTCCCGCAGGATTTTTTCTTCTTTTTTATCGCCGTTCCACAGGAAACCGAAATCCCCGCAGATAATCAGCGTGTCATTCTCTTTCAGTTTCCTTAAATTTTGCGGCGAAAGCCGCGCGGCGTCTGCGTGGGTATCGCCCGTAACATAAATCATATGCGCCCGTCCTTTTATATTTTTCGGTTTCAGCCTGTTACCATTCCATATTTTACACCTTTTTTCGGAGGTTGTCTATGAAAAAATTATTTTCCGCGTTTCTTTCTGTTTTGCTGGTCGCGCTGCTGCCGGTCAGCGCCGCCGCGGAATCGCTTTATAATTCCGAAATTTCTGTAAAGTCGGAAATTTTATATTTGAAAAGTGTAGATGACGGCACGGTTATCTTTGATAAGAACGCCACCATGCGCTGCGCGCCTGCCGCGCTTTTGAATATTGCCACCGCCATGGTGGTTTTGAATCATGTGTCGGATATAAATGCTACGCAATTTACTGTACCGGAAAATATCAATGCCATTTTGGCGGGCACGAACAGCGCGACCATGTTATTTAAGGGCGGCGAGCAGATTCGTGTGGTGGATTTGCTGCACTGTATTCTTATGCGATCGGCGGCGGACGCTTCCATTACCCTTGCGGTAGGCGTTGCCGGTTCGGTGGAAGCGTTTGTTGGATTGATGAACGAATACGCGGTGTCTCTGGGGTGTGATAATACTCATTTTGTAAATGTGACGGGGCTGGATGATGAAGAGCAGTATACAACGGCGGAGGATGTGGCTAAAATGATGGAGGACGCCGGAAAAAATGAAACTTTCTGTTCTATCAGCCTTGTTCAAACCTATGATTTCCCGGCGACAAACCTCTCTGAAGCGCGTCAGGTGTATACCTCCAATCTGATGCTGCGCAGCGGCTATACCTCCTATTATTACAGCTATATTACCGCCGCAAAAACCGGAGCCACCACCAACGCTGGTCGCTGCGTTGCCCTGATTGCCTCCCGGGACGGCTATACTTATGTTGCCGTGGTGATGAAAGGGGCATATATCGATGACGATAACAACGGCGTAAACGAAAATTACGCTTTTATCGACTGTAAAGCAATGCTGACATGGACTTTCCGTAACATCCGGTTGCGGGTGATTACCGATACCACGCAGACTGTTGGCGAAGTGGCGGTGCGCTATTCACTGAAATATGACCATGTGCGCCTGGTTCCTGCCGAGCAGATTACCGCGCTGGTGCCTTCTTCGGTGGATACGGGCAGCGTGGTGTTCCGTATTATAGAGGACCAGACGGAAACAGAGGTTTCCGCACCGGTCAAAAAGGGGGATGTGCTGGGCAAGGCGGAGGTGCTTTACGGCGAGCAGGTGCTGACCACGGTAGACCTGGTGGCGGCTGAGGACATTTCCTTTGATTTGCCGGGACTGATCGTTGGCGTTTTCCGCAATATTTTTTCATCACCGGTGACGGTTCTGCTTTTGCTTTTGATATTGGCAGCCGCCGTGGCGTATTTTGTTATCGGCGTCCGATATGATAAAAAAATGGGGAAATTCCGTGTGATTCACGGCGGGAAAAAGAAAAAGGACGGGGACAGCGAGTAACAGGGGAGTTATGATGGAGCGTTTACAAAATTGGATGAAAAAGGCGGCTTTAACGCCGCAAAAGCTTTTGGTGCGCTTTCTCAGCGTTTTTCTTGCGGTCAATGCGGTTTCGCTGTGGGGCGCGGATGCCAGTTATACGGAAACCGCTTATATTAACACCGTGCAGCTGCCGCTGCTGCTTGCGGTAGAAATAGCGGGCGTGCTGTTTTTAACGGCGGCGCTGCTGTCTGCAAAAACCATGAAGCCGGATAAAACCATTTTATTTGGCGCTGCGGTTCTGTTCTTTTGCAGTATTTTGTACAGGGCGGAGGATATCTGGCTTTATACAATCAGCTGTGGTGTGTTTGCCGTCATTGCTCTTTATTGTTTTTATGGTGACGGACCTTTGCGCCCAAAAATCAACCGCCCGTTTCTCATTGGCGCTTATACGGCGCTGGCGGTTGTTTTTACGGTATTTGTCGGCGGATTGACGGCGCTGCGCTATAAAATGTACATTGCGCCGAATTTTGATTTCGGTATTTTTGCGCAGATGTTCGATAATATGAAAGAAACCGGAATCCCCTACACCACTTGCGAGCGGGATACGCTGCTGTCCCATTTCAATGTGCACCTGTCCTTTATTTATTATCTGATTCTGCCGTTTTATTATCTCTTTGATACGCCGTATACGCTGAATATCGCGCAGGCTGTCATTTTGGCAAGCGGCGTTATTCCGCTATATTTATTGTGTCGGCACCATAAGCTGAGCGACTGGGTTACACTGGCTCTGGGCGTGGTGTATGTATTTTATCCGGCGCTCAGCGCGGGCTGTTTTTATGATATTCATGAAAACTGCTTTTTAACGCCGCTGCTGTTGTGGCTAATGGTTTCAATAGACCGGGACAGCACCGTTGGGCTGATTTTATCGGCAGGTTTGATTTGTACCGTCAAAGAGGACGCGCCAATCTATTTAATGTTTATAGCTCTTTGGATGTTTTTTGAAAAGAAAAAATTTCTCAAGCCTGCTCTGCTTCTGGTTTTTTCGGTTGTATATTTTCTGGTTGCGGTCTGGTATCTGGACAGCCACGGCGACGGTGCGATGCTTTATCGCTACGCCAACTTTTCTGAAGAAGGCGGCAGTATTATGGATATTGTCCGCGCCTGTGTGACAAATCCGGGATATGTATTCAGCCAGTGCCTGGACGCTGAAAAATTGGAATATGCTTTGAAAATCCTGCTGCCTCTGGGGTTTTTGCCGCTGTTTTGCGGCAGGGCGCATCACTATATTCTTTTGGGACCGTTTATGCTGATAAACTTGATGTCCTATTATCCGTATCAGCATTCGCTGGATTTCCAGTATAATTTCGGTACTGCGGCGCTGCTGTTCTATTTAACCATTGTCAATTTATCGCGCCTGCGCGTGGACAAGAAGCGAATATTGGCTGCCTGGTGCGCCGCTGTCGCGGTGTTCGGCGCCTTCTCCTTTGTGGGCGGCAGAATGGGATATATCGGTTATTATCAGGCAACCAAAGAAACCTGTGCGCAGATTGACGAGGTCATAGAGGTCGTTCCCGAAGACGCATCGGTATACGCTTCTACCTTTATTCTGCCCCATTTGTATCAAAACGATGTGCTGTACCAGCTCAATGCCTCTTCGCCCGATTTGTCCGGACGCACAGAATATGTGGTGATAGACCTGCGGTTTGATGAGTCTGCTGCGCTGTACCCGACTTACGCCTCAGCCGGGTTCCGGACGGTTGCCTATGAAGAAGGCGCGGCGGCGGTGCTGTATTGCCCGTTCTATACCGGTGAGGATACATCCGCGGCGGAAAAGGCAGACTCTGCGGAATTACAGACGCAATCCATGCAAGCAGGTGCCGTGTCATGACGCCGCTCTTTTTGCGGCATATTCTCTGACAGGGCGGTTTTTTTCTGACAATTCTTGACAATTCTGCTGCGATTTTATACAATTATGTCAAGTGAAAAACATGGAATTTCGTTGTTTTTCATCGAAATGGAGGAAGTTATTATGAAGAAAAAAGTTTGTTCTGCGCTGGCGCTGCTGATTTGCGCCTGTATGTTATTCCTGTCCTCCTGCTCCGGTGCGGACAATGGCAATGCATTTCTTTTACACTATGGTTCGGAAGGAGATTTGGCAGCGGGCAGCAGCTATACCGATGTTAACGATGAGGCGCTGAATGCTTTCTCGCTGACCTATAATGATTCCAAGCGCAATTATATTACCGTGGATTTGGGCGATTCCAAACGGTTCAATACCATTACCTTAACGGAAAACGGCAACTGCATTAAGCAGTTTGCCATTTACGCGAGCAATGCCGCCGACCGGGGGTACACCTTTATTTATCAGGGCGATACCATCGGCAGCGGAAGGGTCTGCTATACCGGTGATATGCAGTACCGCTATATCCGCGTTTTTGTGACGGATTTTGAGGGTGAATATGATATCAACGGTTTTTCTGTCTATTATAATAAAAATGAAAATGCGCAGGATTTGCGGGTCACCGCCTATCTGCGGATGGACAGAGTTACAGAGGATACCGATTTTTCCGGTCTTGCTGCCTGTACGGATCTGATTCTGTTCGGCTGTGCTAAGTTTACGGCTGCCGGTAATATTATTTTTGTGGACGGTAGCGGCGAGGAGATTGAAGAGTCCGAATATGCCCGGCTGGTGCAGATTGTCCGCGATGCCGTTGGCGATCGGGATATCCGCCTGGTTGCCGATATTGCCATGCCTTATGGTAACGATGGTAAGGATATCGTGTCCATGATGCAGGATCAAATGGCGAATACGACGGACAGCATTCGCGCATTTATTTATAAGTACGATTTCGACGGCTATGATATCGACTATGAATATCCCTATACCGAAGAGGAATGGGCAATGTACAATAACTTCCTTTTGGCGGTGCGGGAAGCCATTCCCGACAAAATCCTCAGCGTTGCCACCTCCGCGTGGAATCTGCATTTCACGGAAGAGGTTATTGCCGCTATTGACCGCATTGAGCTGATGACCTATGATTTGATGGATTCTTTTGGGTATCAGGCTTCTTTCCCCAATACGGCGCAGAATGTACTGCAAGCCATTGACGCAGGGTTTGCGCCGGAACAGATTGACTTTGGTCTGCCGTTCTATTCCCGTCCCATCGATGGTTATGCGTTCTGGGGCAGTTACGCCGATTACGCACAGCAGATGGGCAGATACAACAATCTGGTCTATGACAATACCTTTGACCACGATGGCAATCCGCTGGCAACCCCCCAGTATTTCAACAGTGTACAGATGGTTGCCGATAAAACCGCCTTTGCGCTGGATGTCGGTATCGGCGGCATGATGATTTGGCACTTTACCGATGATGTGCCTTATGACAACGAACTTTCCCTGTTCCATACCATTCAAACGGTCAAACAGGAAAAAGCCACCGCAAACGGCTGACAGCCGCACGGCCTGACAAAACAGCAGGGGCTGTTGCCTTTCGCGCAGACCGAAAAGCAAAAGAATAAAACATGGACTGTTACACGTAAATGGATGCAGCAAAAAAGCATTTATGTGCGACAGTCCCGACAGTCCTTTTTTTATAATAAGGATAAAATATATTTGCTTTTCTAAGCGTTTTTTCGCCCGCTCGCGGTAATCCATCCGGTGTATTACCGGCATATTCTTGCCGATGCGAGAGATAAATTTACCCGTTTTGCGCAGGAGGTATTCGGCAAAGAAAACGCAGAGAAGGGGCTGGACGCCCTCACCGCGTTGATTCAGGATTGCGGTCTGCCCGTAAAGCTGGGGCAGCTGAAATCCAAAACCGAAATCACGCCCGACCTGCTGCTCGTGGGCTATACCGACACCGCTTACCTGTTCCATGACCCCCTGCAAGGCGGCGCGATTTCCTATGAAAAAAATCAGGTTCTGCAAGCCTACCGCGTCATGGGGGAAATGGCACTGGTTATGGAAAGAGCAGACGGCATAACCAACCGGAGCCGTTGAGTTGTTTTCTCCCGTTGTGACGCAAATGAAAAAACATTCCGTTTTTTGCTTCCGGCATCCATATAAAAAGCCTTCCGTTGGGGAAGGCTTTTTTAGTAAAAGGAAGATTTTATCAAACAAAACAAAGATTCTCCTAACAGGGCAGGGGAAGCAATAGTCGCTTGATATAAAAAGCCGCCGCGCACGATATGCCGTCCGCAGCGACATGTGAAGACAGGACAATAAAGATGTTTTTGCGTTTTCACTGTCTTGATTTGAACACTCGTCACAATCATTCTACATCACTCCGTTTCTGTTTTCAAGGCTGTTTACAGCGTCATTTCGATTTCCGTGCCGCCGATAAAGACCACCTTGATTTTCTCTTTTGATTCCACCACTACGCATTCAATAATCTGTCGGACGAGCGTATCGTCATATTTCATCTGGTGATTTTGCAGTCCGTCAAGTATGGTGAAAATCTCATCGAGTCGGGATTTTGCGCTTTCTCTCTTTTGCCGCATGGTTGCATACTGTTCGAGCTGTACGGTCAGCATTTGCTTTTCGTTCATCAGCTCGGTGATGCGTTCCTCATCGATGCCGTCTGCATTGTCAGCGGATACCGCCTTGAGCATTTTTTGAAACTCAGCGTCGATTTCGGCAATTCGGATTTGAATGTCGAGTGTTTTGTCCTCGGTGACTTCGTCTGTAAGCCCCATCCCGATATGGATTTTCAGTGTTTTCAGCACCTCAATATTTTGCTTTGCCGTCTGCATGATGGCTCTCATAACGGCGTTTTGCAGCAGGCTTTCCTCAATGCTCGGTGAGTGGTGGCAGTATTTTTTGCCGTAGTCAAGTCGGTTAATGCATCGCCATACGATTTTCCTCTTGCCCTTGGCAGTCCATGTGCATCGGCGGTAAGGCGTTCGGCATTCGCCGCAGATCAGTAGTTCGCTCAGAGCGTACTTGCTCGAATAACGGCTCAGTTCGGTTTTCGTGCCTTTTTGCTTGACCTTTGGCTTGCCGGAGCGCCTTGCGATTTCCTCCTGGACTCTTGCGAAGGTGCCTGCGTCAATGATCGCAGGGTGGTTGTTCTCAATATAGTATTTGTTCCTTTCGCCTTTGTTTGCCTTAATTCTCTTGCTGATACAGTCGGACACATAGGTTTTGTTTATGATGGCGTCGCCTTTGTATTTCTCGTTCGAGAGGATAGAGCGAATGGTTTCCTGCCTCCATACACTGCATCCGGCAGGCGTCGGTATCTCTTTTGCTTCGAGATAGCATTTGATTCCGTGCAGGCTCTCGCCGGATAGGTATCGCTCATATATCTCTCGGATAATCTCGGCTTCTTCGGGGACGATCTCAATTTCGCCGTCTGCGTTTTTGGTGTAGCCGAGGAAGTGTTTGCATTGGAATGGCACATTGCCTTGCTTGGCACTTTGTGCTTTGCCCCATTTGACATTGGCGCTGATGTTCTCTGATTCGCTTTGGGCTATTGAGCCGTAGATGGTGATGTAAAATTCCGATGTCGGATCAATGCTGTGGATACCTTGTTCCTCGAAGTACACATCCACATTGATCTCTCGGAGCTTCCTCGTTATCTTGATAACATCGAGGGTGTTTCGGGCGAATCGGCTGATAGATTTTACGATAATCATGTCAATCTTGCCCTTGTAGCAGAGGCGGAGCATTTTATTGAATTCGTCACGCTTTTTCATGCTTGTTCCCGTAATGCCTTTGTCAGCGAATATACCCACAAGTGACCATTTCGGCTCGGTGCGTATGCGCTCCTCGTAATGGGTACGCTGCACCTCGTAGCTGTTTAGCTGCTCATCCTGTTTGGTGGATACTCGGCAGTAGGCGGCAACTTGAAGCTGTCGGTAGCTCTGCGTGATAGCCGCTTTGGTGTCTATCGTTGCTGGAATAATGCGGACGGTTTTGGGGGGCTGTACGCTTGTTGCTTGCATCATGCTGATTTCTCCTTTCCGATCCTCTGACCGTTTATAAGTACAAGGCTTATCGTGCCGTTTCCTTTCAGTTGGATCTCGCTGACTGCCTGGTCTGTTAAGTCGCTGTCATAGGCTGTCAGCGGCGGCACAGTCTTGAATATATGTTTTCCCATCAAAAACTGTAATGCCGACAAGCTGCCGCTTGTTGGCGGCCGCCTGTCGGCACTCTTCATTTCTTCGGGTTTACCCCAACTATTGAAAAGTAATGCGATGTCAAACCGTCAGTGCCGCCTTTCAGGCGGTGAGCCAGTAGGCGCCCCTTATAGGGGCTGTGCAAACCACCAGTTTAACTGGTGGTTATGATTTTGCCTGAAAAAACACACAACAAAAAGAGAGCACCAATGAAGTGCCTATATAAGCATTCATTGGTGCTTTTTTGCTTTCGTTGCTAAAATTTATTCCTCGTCAAATTTTCCAACGTCCCGATTCACATCCGCCGCCGCTTTTTGTGCTTCGGTCAGATCTTCCAGCCCGACTGCCGCCCGCAGCGCCAGCCGTGCGTCAGACGAAGTCACCTTTCCGTCGCCGTTCACATCACCTGTGAGCCAAGCCAGAGCCGGAATTTCCTCCTGCTCTTTCGCACCGCAGACCGAACAGATTCTCTCCCGCAATCCGGTCTGTTCCACCGTCGCTTCTCGTATCACCGTCCACTCGCCGAAGGAATGGCCTGTTGCGGGGATCGGTGCGGTTTCAAGAACCTTCTTGCAGACGGTGCATTCCTTATGCTTAGAGCCCTTTTCGGTCGCTGTAGCTTCCTTATCGATTTTCCACTCGAATTCGTGTGCAGCCTTGCTGCTATCAATCACAACGCCGCAGCCTGCCACGGTGCATACATGCCAGTGTTTATCCGCATCAGACTTCCACTCTGTGCCTTCGGTATGTCCGAGAGGATCACCTTCGGTTGCCTGACATACAGAGCAGGTTTTTGGAGCAGTACAGGTAGCAGGAGTCCAGTTGTGCTCACCAAATTCGCCGTGCTCAAAGGTTTCCGTGCCTTTTTCGCCGCAGGCGCAGGACTTATAGTAAGTTGCCTTTGCTTTGCAGGTGGCGTCAGATGCCTTATAAGCATCGGTTGCTACTTCCTTGTCAAACACATGGGTATGACCGAGCTGTGCTTCGATCACATAGCCGCACACCGTACACTTAATGGCGTATTCCTCGGTAGCGTGACCTTCATGATCCGGTGTATGCGTTGCAAAACCGCATTTTTCGGTGCAGCCTGCTGTCTGGCAAGCATGCCAGTGACCGCTTGCGTCATTTGTCCAGCCGGAAGCAGGATTGTGCGCCGCTTTTTCACCGTACTCCACATTACAAACATCACAGACAGCTTTATGCTGACAGGTAGCAACATTTGCGCCAGTTGAGGTATGAGCTGCTTTGCTGCCGTCGATAATGACGCCGCAGCCCGCTACCGTACAGGTCTTCCAGTGATACTCGCCGTCGCTGTTCCATGTAGAAGCAGGCGTGTGTTCGCCGGGTTGGTCAACATGGAAGGTGATTTCCACATAGCTGCTTTTGGATTCCGCATTGTCGCCCGTGCCGATGGTGTTGGTGATAGTCAGTCTGCCCCAGTAAGTCTCCACACCCTCAGGTATGGGGAAATTTATGATGGGATCAGTTCCAAGCTCGGTGTATTTGGTGGGGAATCCCCACTGATCAACTTCCGAGGTAGCCTCCCATTTGTAGGTGATGGTTCCCATCACCGCGGTGTCCACCTCATCACTATCGAAATCTGCGTAATAAAGATTCTTTTGCGTTCCCGAGGGCATCTCCAAAATGTAGCCCTCGTCCCCGGGGATCACGGAGTAAAACGCCTCTGCCTGGAAGTAACCGCCGGCGGTCACATTGAACTCGGCCTTTTTTGTCAAAATCTGATCTTGCAGGTCGTAATAGTCGATCACCTTTTCCGGCCACAGTACGGCGGGATCGGGCGCCGGCTCGTTGACAGCCGGCAGGATATAGACCGGCGTGCGGCCCAGCGTCTCATTCTCCAGCACGGTGACAGTCATTTCGTTGGAATACCCGACTTCGCCGTAGTTGTTCGTGAGCTTACAGCGGTAGATATGGTCACCGATTTCTTCCGGTTCAGCCCTGTAGTCATAATAGGTCTCGCCGGGAAGATCGGTCCAGCTGCCGCCACTTTTGACCTGCCACTGATAGTCCACACCGCTGACAACGCTGCCGACGATGACAAACAGGCGCGCGTACCCACCCTGCATGATGGTGAAATCACCGGACTGATTGTTGATGGGCAGACCGGGGGCGCTGACCGTCAGGGTGAATGGGGTGCTTGTGATGGTATCGAAACCTCGCGTGGCTTCAAACCAGCACTGGTAGACGCCAGCCTCGGCAGGCCAGAAGACAGGGGCGAATTCATCCTGCGTTGTTGCGGATTTCACTACCGTTGTCTCGCCGTCTTTTTGCGTGTACAGCTTGTAGGTGATGTATCGGTACTGGGACACGTCGCCGCCGACTGCCTTGGCGTGGAGGTTCACGCCTGTGGTTCCGATGGTATGGGTCATGTCCGCAGTATCGACGCTTTCCCAAACAAAGGGGGTGATCGCCGTTGACTTTGCCACAAAGGTCAGCGTCTTGCCGCTATCCGAAATGGTTGGCCGGCCGACAATACTGTAGTTGTCGTTGTCGCCGTCACAGAGAGGAATGACCACCGGATAGCCCAGATCCTCATCATTCACGAACACGTGGTTTCCCGAGGATTTCAGGACGACTTTGGCGTAGTAAGCAGTTCCTTTCGTAAAGGCGGTCGCCTGCGTGCTGCACCCGCTGTCCGTGAACCAGCCGATGCTGTCCACGGTGTAGCCGGAGCCGACTGCGGAAGCGGTGGGCGGTACTTCGTCTACTGTCACCACATCGCTGAATTTGACATAAGAGGTGCTGGTTCCGTTCAACAGGAATATGCGCACGATATGCTCATTGGACATAGCACCGACGAACTGTCCGTTCTTTTTCAGATTCAGACGCAGATCGTAGCCATGGATACCGGCCTTGCTCCCCGCATGGATGGTGCAGCTGTATTCGGTTGCATTGCTGTCGAGGGTAACCGTAGTCGGCGTAGTTGCGCCGGGGGCATAGTAGTCAAAAAGGATATCATAGGAGTAGCCCGCGTCCTTCGCCTCCTGTGGCAGGGGAGCCCATGTAAATTTGAGGGTGTGAGCCGTGCTGTTGTCGAGATACTCCACCGGCCCCTTCCAATCTTTGTAGTAGCCGATGGGTTCGCCGTCCAGGGTGGCCTCTACCTGACCGCCGGGAATGATGGTGACGGGGGCCTCGAATATGAAATGTCTATAATAATTGCCCGTCGGTATCGGATCCATTGATCCCGGAATAATTGTATACTCTAATGTAATAGGGAAAAAAGGATAAACACTGTCGGCGGTATAGATATTTCCCGCCATCTTGATAAAGGAACCGTTCAGGAGATGCCGGAATGCCGTAGATGTAATGAATTGCGCAGTAGTTTCAGAGTCTTTGAAAGCCGTTACATAAAAACGCAAATTCATCGTGCCAAATGTTCCGCTGGTAATCTGAAGCGGCAGGTAGGGTTTCTCTTTCTCCAAATGACTTCCTTGAGTATCATTATTAGCAGTAACACCAGCATTACTTTTAATGTTAAATTTTTCGAATGTACCACCGCTGATGGCGATCGCAGTGGTAGGTGTTGCGTTGCTTTTTAAGTAGGAGCACACATCATAAAACTCGCCGCCGGTGACACGGATGACAGGCTCCGCCCATTCCTTGTCATCTATATCATTTAATACATCAAATCCGACGAGGTTGTTGAACTTACCGCCGGAGATCGTGACCTTCTCATCATCGTCCGACCGTAAGTACACATAACCTGTAAATGTGCCGCCGCTGATGGTAGTCTGATCCCCTCTACTTGTGTCCAGCGCCAAGCAGGAAGAGCTCCTAGTCAAAATACGAGCATAATAATAGGGATAATCTTCACCTACATCAGAGAAGGTGCCGTCCGCATATCCGCAGGAGAGGTCACCGCCCTCAATGTTGACAACGCCTAAGTCGTTCTCGCAGTTTATCAGTTTGAGACCTCTTTTGTAAAACCCAGGGGGTACACGGATGACAGCGTTAAGCTTTCCGCTCTCCATAATAAAAACCCCCTCGACACCGATCAGGGAAGTCGAGCCGCTTTTTTGATCCAGATAGATTTCGCCGCCGCCCACAGTATCCCGGAGCGTAAGCTTATCTCTATACTGCACACGTATATAGGCATGTCCCACTCCACCTTCGGAACGCAGGGTCAGCTTTTTGCCGTTGAGATCCAGTGTTTTTGTTCCATGAACCGTAATTATATCGCCATCGCGAAGACCATAGGGAAATTTATCCTTTGTGTCAATGTCCCGTCCCAGCTTGATATTGGCGCTCCTGTCGCCATTCAGCGCCGCTTTCAGCTCTGCATAGCTGTTGACAACCGTCCAGTCCTCCGCCGCGCTGGCCGGAATGACCGAAAGCGGCACCATGCCGACGAGCATGGAAAGCGCCAGCAAAAGGCTTAATATTTTACTTCGCTTTTTGGTTTTCATTGCTTTTCCTCCTTATCTTCATTCAGATTGTTGTGTGAAAGACCGCCGTGCGGGGTCTTTCAGCCGACAAAAGCTTTCCGGTACAGCGACTGCCCGCAGTGGGGGCAGAATCTTGCGTCGGCGGCAAGCACCGTACCGCAGCGGTCACAGCAGAGATGTTTTTCCCGGTAGCGGTCATACAGGGTTTTGCTGAGAAGCCGCATACCGCAGTCGGGACATACGCTCTGCTCGCTGTCCACTACCGTGCCGCAGTGGGGACAGACCTTTATGCGTTTCATTACCTTCGGGCCGAAGCCGCATTGCTCCAGCCAGTTCATTTCCGCTTTCGCTGCCACAGCTATCCACTCCCTTCATAATGTAATTTTTGTTTGCATACGGGGCAGAACCGTTCCTCTGCACCCGCGTCGATTTTTGCGCCGCAGGATTTTCAAAGGGAGCGCAGTCGGTACATTCAAACACCACCTTCTAAAAGCACAACCCTAACCTTCATAATATCGGTATTACATTTCAAACACATAAACTGCCTTTTCCATTGTACATGGAGAAGATTCTATTGAAGTATGTTGGTTTCCCGACCGCTGGTATAGCAGTTAGTTCAACATTGTCAATCCAAACCATGCTCACTTATGCAATGCCCGCAGAACATAAAACAGTCCCGAAATCAATTTTCCATAAGTAGTGTACAAATACAGCTTATTTTATTTAGATATATTAATGCTCGCTATTATAGCCTGAACATCTGCGTCTTCAAGACTTATCTTATCTCCGTTCTCAAGACAAATCATAACCTGTATCTGATCTGATCCTTCTTCTCCTGTCCAAAGGATTGCGATAGGAGTATCTATGCTTTTTCCCGTGAATCCATTCCAGGTATAGTCCCCGATAGTAACGGGCTCAATGTCGGCAGATTCTTCATACAGCTCTTTCACAGGTTCCATCATCGGATTATCAGGTCCAAAATAACTTATCATGACATAAGGTGTTGAGAGCAGATCCCACTCACTTTTCGCGCCTTTAGCGATTTGAATCACATTAGGATCATAGCCTTCTTCATACTCATCAAAGTAATCTGTGCCGTGAAAGCCCATCCACCCGTCGGGAACAAGCGCACTGATATTTCCGTCTCCGAAAGTTTCACCTGTAATATCCGCAGGATCAGTTACAGCAGGGCCTCCGGAACATCCGGCGAGAGTCACTGTTAATAATACAGCTACAAGTATAGATAAAATATTTTTTTTCATAGTAATTCCTCCTGTTTTGTTAATATTTGTTTTGCTCGATTCTTACTTCCCAATAGGTAAAATCCAATGCTTTTGTCAAACCCGATCAGATTCGTTCCAAAAGAACCATTTCGTAATTGTACAGCAGACAGCCGTCCTCGGTTACCGTGATTTCCGCAAATGGATCTACTTTTTCTCCCAAAAATTCACCCTCAGTCTTGGTGTCGTAGTAGAATTTTCCGTTTTCTTCTTTCCAAGTTGTGCTCTCAATAACAGCATAGCCATCTTCGCGCACAACAACTCCATGCTCGGCCGCCTCTGCTTTCATTTCCTCGGGCACAAACATAAGTGTATTGAGGGAACCGTCATCGGCAAATTCTGTCCTGCATTGCATCATCCGGCCAAATTCTTCAAACTGCTCGTCATCCGGCAAATTACCGGGTGTAAAGACCAGCTCGCCGTCCGGTGACGGCAGGCGCATTTCTTTCACTTTCCAAATTCCACGGATATCCATCTTGTTTCCTCCTTTTTTGCTTGATGTTACCGGATAAACTATCCTAAAACATTGATTTTTTCACTTGCTTTACGCTTAAGCCCACGGATCGGCAGCTTTCGGTGTGCGCACGCCGGTCAGCAGATACTGTTCCCACAAAAACCATTTGCCGTCGGAACCGCGCTGGCGCATTTTGATAGGACGGGGATCATCCGCACCGCCACAGGGAATAAATAGTTTTATATAACCCTGCTCCTCACTGGAAACGTGGTTGCTTTCGATGATGATAGTGTACGGCTCGGAAGGGGTGTAGTTATTGTCCGGTGTGGAACCGGTGAAATAAGTGAACGGCAGATAGGTCTTTCCGTCGCGGAAACGGTCGTTCAGGAAAGAAATGTCCTGTCCGTTCAGCGGACGCGGACCGCGCAGCCAGTTGAGCATTTCTGTCCCGATGTTCCGGTCCGCTGCGTAGGCGCAGAGAGCGAGGACGGTGAGTGCCGCCGTCTTGAAAGGTGTGTCAAGGCTCGCTTCGGGCAGCGTCTGCATTTCAGCGAGGCTTTCCGGCAGCGAAGTAAAGGTGAATATCTCACGCTTGCTGCCGATAGATTGTGCGGCAGTGCTTACCGCCTGTTGGGCTGTGCTTTTCAGTTTATCAAAGATACTCATGTTTTTATCCTCCCGAATATGTTTATAGGTGAATTACCTTGGTACCGTTAGAATTTACCGCCCCCGCCGCCGTGAGTCGAGCCGGAAGAAGAAGTGTGCGTACTGCTACCCGAAGAACTGTTATTTTTCGGCTTTGCCGTGCGCGTGACAGTATTGTACAGGAACAGATCACGGCTTTCTGTAATATTCAGACTGCCGTTCTTCATATAGTTGCTTGCCGCTGCCTGGAAGCGAACCGTCTTGAGCTTGGCCTTCATGTTCCCGACAATGATAAAGGACAGACATACACCCACCGCAATCGAAATCGGGATCCAAATCAGAGCAAGCGGCTCTTTGGGCAGATTGTGCGAATCGTAGGGGTCGCCGGTTCTTGCCTTTGTGATGAAATCGTCGCAAAGCCCGACGAATTTGTCAAAGGCTCCTGAAAAATCACCGCCTGACAAATACTCTTTGATCTGCTCACCGATATATTGGATTCCCGCGTCGGTAAATACCGTAATTCCGTAGCCGCATGTGGATATGTACCAATCATTGTCCTCCATGCTGATAAGGAGCAGCGCACCGTCCCTGTCTTCCCCATAGCCGAAATCGCAATAATCGTAAATATCGTCTGCATAGTCACGGGGTGTCAGTCCTTCCAGTGTATCTGTCGTCAGTACGACAATCTCCATTTTCTGACGCTCGCACAGCTCATCAAGCTTTTCTAAAAGCGCAGCTTCTTCGCTGTCGGAAAGCAGATCCGCCAGATCCTGAACGCGCTCGTATTCGCTTGCAAAGCCGTCTGTCTGCGCAGCAAAAGCGGGGACTAACACACAAAGGCCGATAACAAGAGAAAACAGAATCACCAACATTTTCTTTTTCATTCCGTATCCCTCCTTATATAAGCCCGATCAGGTGCAAAAGCCATGCACCGCCGTAAGTTGCAGCCGCAAAAATCGCCGCCAGCATAATTGTCCAGAGAGACGCCGCTGCTTTATCCACTGGCAGGTCACCGACAAATTTTCCGGTCTGTCCGTTCATGGCAAAAGTGTATTGATTACCGTTCCAGGTTGTATTGAGAAGCCAAACTGGATAAAGCGCATAACGGGCTTTCCCGCCATGGAATTGCACACTGCTGTTTTCCGCCGTCACGGTGGAGTATCCTTTTACCGTTTTGGCAAAGGCTTCCTCGGTGGAACGCTTGACTCGCTGGTTGGCGCGGTCAATGCTCTCCTCGGCGTCTACATCGTATTTATCTGCCAGATATCCGGCAAGATAAGCCGTTTGGAAATCCATAGCTTCCGAAAAGTCATACGGCTCTATGGACTCCATCAGATCGTCCGCCATTTTAGACGAACCGTCTACCGGCACGTGTTCAAAACCGACGCTGCCGCCTCTATGTACCATAAAATGGCTGGTCTCGGTGTAATTATAGTCGCTGTCGCTCCATGTGCGGGTTTTAGTGGCACGGTAGCGTACCTGTGCGTTCACATCCGTATCAAATAACCAGAACGGAACATAGATTCCTTTGATTTCGTCGATATGGTTCTGATCCTTGAAGATTTTTGGCAAAAAGCGTTTTCCTGTAAGATGCTTCTTCAGTCCCTCTTTAGCCGCCTTTTTATCCAGCTTAAACGGAATGACAAGGTCGGGCTTAAGAGCACCTGAAAACTGTCCCATCATCACCACAGGGTTGCCGCAGAACGGACAGGAGGTAGCCGCCGTGTTTTCATCGCCCACAATTTCACCACCGCAGGACTTGCATACATAGGAGCGAAGTCCGTCTGCTTCTCCTTCCTGCCACTCGGCTCCGGCGGTGCTCTCCCAGCTCATATCATCCGACGCTTCATTCTTCAGCACGCTGTCATAACCTGCCAGTGTTTCCATGTCAAATTCCGTGTCACAAAAGGGACATTTCATTTTCTGGAGCGTGCTGTCAAAGGCTATGGCGCCGCCGCAGCAGGGACATTTATATTCCTGCAAGGTTTGCATAGAAAAAACTCCTTTCTCAAAGAATGTTATCCGTCGAATGCCGCAAGCGCCGCATCCGCCCTTTGGATCCACTCGGCACGGTCTCCGTAGATTGCAGCATCCAAAGAGTTGATTGCCTGTTCCGCTTTGGCTTCGGCGTCGGCCTCTCCTCTCACCGCGGCATGAAATCCCACGGTGATATCCTTTACCGCAGCCATCTGCTGCTTCCATACATTCGCGGCGTTTCCGAGTGTGTTCTGTATGCCGAACAGCGTATCAAAGTATTTTTTCATCTTTTCATACTCCTTGCTGCTGCTCATGGTGATTACAAACTCGTAAAGCCCCTCGGTATTGATAAAGCTGAGCCGTGCCAGGGATTTTGTCTCGGTCTTATCTGCGTTTCTTACGATCTCTTCCTCATACTGATAGCTGCGCAGGTCGGCAATACGGTATACGCACGCACGGGTGGTCTTACCAAATATCATAAACTTGTAATCGTTCTGGACTAACGCCATCAGTCCGATATCCTCAGCCACATAGAGATAGCTGCCGAAGCGCTTGAGCTTTTGGGTTTTATCCTTTGTTTTTTCACGCGGTACGAAATAGTGTTCCCACAGCCTGGTACCGCGTTCCACCTGGGCAAGATGTGCTTTTACGCCGGGAAGGTTTCCGTGTACATAGTCATATACTTTGAATCCTTTTTGTCTGCAGTTCTTTCGGCAGATGCAGCTGCCGTCCGCCAGTCTCTGGGTTTGGATCAAATTGATATCTGCTCCGCAGATTGCACATTTATCAGCCATAATAGCCCTCCTTTTTACTTTAATAAGGTGATAGAAAGTATCATTCAGTTTGTCGGAGTGTCTGTCGGAGTGTCCTCCGAACTCTCAGCTTCCTCATAATACCTGTCGGCAAGCGCATAGAGATAATCAAGCCCCCTGTCGCCGAGCCTCGTCTCTTTCTCTACACGGTTTCCGTCAGAGAAAGTCATACCGAAACTGCGCACCGGCGCGTCTGATATATGGAAAATGCGTATCGGATTGCGATGTTTGAAAAGCCTCTCTATCTCGCCGTCCTCACGGATGACCTGAAGAAAGCCCTGCGCATCTTCATCCGTTATCGGGAAAGAACTGAACGACGTATAATGGTCCTTATTACTCCCCACACGACAGCTTGCGGAGAAAACCCAGTTGTCTTCTTCCTTTCGCATGGCGAAAGAATATACTGGATTGCTTTCCATGCCGTAATAAACGGTATGAACCAAAACGATATCATCTACAGTGTATTTTTTGTTTCCTCCGCAGCCGAAAAGCCCCAACAGCAGTGACAGAATTGACACAATCGCTACCACCTTGTATACAATGTGTTTCATAATTTTATCGAAATGGATTGCCGCACTCCGGACAGAACTTCGGCGGTTTAATCCGGTATTCTATATCGGAGTCGCAGGATTCACAGTGTATCGTCATTGCAGCAGGCTTTTGGCATCCGCAGTTTTTGCAGAACTTGCCGTCGTTTTGTGCGCCGCAGGAAGGGCAGAGCCACTCCTCGTGATCAATCGGCGGCGCAGCGGGTACAGGACTCGGCTCAGGAGAAGGATTGTGCGCAACGACCGTGAACATGCCGGGTCCGGGACCATCATAGGTTGCGGACATATCCTTACGGTTCATCAGAATATCCGCAAGCTCGTGCATCCTCTGCTCATATTGACGGTACAGGTCAGTATAGGGACTGTCGGGGCGGTTGCCGTCGCTCAGTTCCAGCTCTATCTCGTCAAACCACGGGGAATCCACGAAGATTGTGACATTGAACTCATATTCGTATGTATAACGGGGCGGCTCATAGCTCTTTTCGTTTCCGTCGGAATCCTCATAGAAAACTTCTTCTTTATTTTCCTTAATGTCCGTCTCGACATTCATCACTTGTGAGAAATGAATGAGATCGGGATTGCCGCTGCGCCAGTCGGAAAGCCCTGTGACAATGAAATACTCTACAGCGGGGTCGATATACACCTTCTTGCTTCCGTCAAAGGTGATATACGGTGAGAAGCCGGCGAGCATCTCCCGGTTCTTCTCACGGTAGGCAAGCTGCGCCTTTATTTCCTCAACGGTAGAGTTCCTGCGGTCGCTGAAAAACGGCGAGAGCTTTCCTGCACAATCCTTGCAGAGATTGCCGTCCTCCAGCTTGCGGTTGCCGAGCAGTCCGATTTTCTCGCCGCAGATGTCGCAGTATTTTTTGTCAAATAGTCCCATGCTTTGATCCTCCATTTATTGATTTTTTTTAACAATCCATTTTGCATTGTTGACCTGTAAGCCGTACCCACAGAACGAACAGCAGTGGTTTTCATCAGGTATGAAGTTGGCGCCGCAGGAGGGGCAATCCTTTTCTGTGAAAAAGCTGCCGTCTGATTTCCTCCTTTGGGGATACCTGGCTCTTTGCAAGGTCAGGGTCCTTTTATACTTCTTCGTATATGGCTTTTTTCCTTCGGGGAGATAGGTTTCGCTGATATACACCCGGGCCGTTATTTGGGTTGTTTTTTCCGTATTGACAACCTTTTTTAATATAATGCTGCCAACGCTGTACTCCATCAGATCGGTATCGCTTATTTTTTGGTACAGCGACTCATTGATGCAGGAGCGCAGGTAGTTTTCGGAATAGCGGACGATTTCTTCAGGTAGCTTTTCCTGTTTCGCCGTTTTGCGGCTGATAATAATAAGAATCGACGCTAAAACGGCAATGGCAACGCCGAAACCGGCCGCCAGAGACACCTGTGTATCTGGAATGAGCCAAAGGCAAAGGAACACACAGATAAAGAGAATCATCGACGACGCCAGCAGATACAAAGCCCTTTGCAGATCTTCCCCGATTTCTTCGTATACTTCAAAAGCCTCAGTCTGCCAGTCGTAAAAATCGCTTTGCATTACTCCGCCGCAGTAGGGGCATACCGTCTGCTGGCTATTGAGCTCCACCTCTGCGCCGCAGGAAGGGCAGATGACTTTGATTCTGTCCGCGTAGTAGTTTTCCTTTTTCCCAGTGCGGTCCGCATTGCGGACATGCCTGGACTGGAGGATCCGGGCATAGGCTTTTTTGTGATAGGTCTCCTGAACCGGTCTGCCGCCTCCCGATGGAACAAAGCGCTCCAGCGCACAGCACTGCAAAATGGACTCACGCCATTCCCGACCATCATCGTTCCACCGCTTGAAGTCGTTTTTGGGCACTGGTACGACATCTGCCAGCCGGATCTCCCGGCGAAGCTTCCGCTGCTTCAGCAATTCCAGCTGACGCTCGGTATTCCTGCGGAAGGTCATATCCATTCTCGCCGGGAGCAGGTCTTTATCCGCCCGACTCAGAGGGAGCAGGACATTCTCAAATGATTTGTTTATATCATTGCGAAGCCCTGCACCCTGTAAAGGGGTGCGGCGTTCTTCCAGCAGCCTTTTAAGCTTTGCCCGTTTCCAATTCTTCGGTAAAAGACAGGAAAGGTCAATTTTGATGACTTTTTTACCAACATAACCAGCACAGGCTAACGTGAATGCCGCCGCCAACAGAAATGCTTCCCAAATATTCATACATTATCTTCCTGCCTTCCCGGCTCGGCTCTTTTTGCCCTTTCTGGTGGGATTGCTGTTCTCCTGCTTCGATTTTTTGCCGAACAAATCTCTGACAAAAACGTAGATCACAAAAGCACCGACGGGAATTGCCGCACAATAAAGAAGGAAGATAAAGGGGTTGTTGTCCGGCGATAATTTGTATTCTCCATCTGAGGTCTTATAGATCTCAACAGAAATGGTGTCGTCTTTCTTCAGCTGGTCATAGGCAGCTTTCTTTTCATAATCGCGTGCGGAAGCATAAAAATCATAATTGCCGTAAAAAGTTTTTCCATCAACAACAAAGGAAAGTTTCGTCCGATAATCCGTTCCCGTTATCATGTTGTCATCGTCTTTTTCATCCTTGCTGGAAATCTCTTCGATTACAGCCTCAACCTTTCGGATATCGTCTGTATTTGCATACTCATCGGCGTCAATCCGGCTGGTAATAACACCGATGATCCCAGCCACCAGAAGACCGATACCCACAATCAAACCAATAAGAGAGTATAATCTTTCTTTCCTTTTAACCGGATCTTTATGCAACGGCGGACACCTCCCTCTAAGTATTATTGCTTGTCGCTGTCATCAAAGATATCGCCGCATTCAGGGCAGAACTTGGGAGGGTTCTTCGGATCCTCCGGTTCCCAGCCGCATTTGTCACAGCGGAATAACGGCGCTCCTTCCGGCTTTTTCGCCCCGCAGTTCTGACAGAATTTGCCCTTGTTGACCGCACCGCAGGAGCAGGTCCAGCCGTCCGTATCCGCCGGCTTTGGAGAACCGCATTCAGGACAGAACTTGCCGGTAGCCGTAGCGCCGCACTTACATTTCCAACTCCCTGCCGTAGGCTGAGGCTCGGGCTTTTTGGAACCGCAGTTGGGGCAGAACTTGCCGGAGACCATATTACCGCAGGCGCATTTCCATTGTTCCATGCCGCTGCCGTTCTGCGGCTGCTGCACGGCAGGCTGCGGCTGTTGCTGCTGACCCATGGCGAACAGGTTTTGTGCATTCATGCCGCCACCTGCATTCATTGCCATTCCCATTCCCATAAATCCGGTCATAGCGCCTGCTTCGTTAGAAGCTGCCGCCTTCATCGCATCCGCCTGTGCGCCCACAAGAGTAGCCGCCGCCATCGTCGGGTCGCGCATGATTGCCGTGCGCTGAGCCTGCTTGATCAGTTCGGCATCTTCCTCCGGCAATGTGACGGAACCTAATGCAATGCTGACGACTTTAAGGCCGCGAAGTGCACCCCATTTTTCCGAAAGCGCCGTGTTCATGGCATTTTCAAGGTCGGTGTTATGTGACACAATCTGATTGGGACGAAGCTCCAGATCTGACAGTCGTCCAAAAGCCGGCTGCAAAGCGCTGATAAACTCTGTTTTCAGTTGACCGTCCAGCTCGTCACGGGTATATTCCTGCTCCACGTTGCCGCAGACATTGGTATAGAACAGCAGCGGATCTGCAATCTTATACGAATACACACCCGAGCAGCGCACCGAAACATCCACATCCAATCCGATCTTTGAATCAACCACACGGAAGGGGATGGGGTTCGGCGTGCCGAATTTGTTATCGATAAGCTCTTTGGTGTTGAAATAGTAAACGCGCTGATCCTT
>CASFEZ010000004.1 GCA_949293815.1 uncultured Eubacteriales bacterium
CTTCCACTCCGCTACGCTCCGTTCCAGCAGCACATTGTCTTTTCTCTGCTCTTTTTTTTCTTTTTCTTCTTGGTCTCACATCATTGACAAATGTACAAAATTTTTATGATATAATGATAACAGCACTTGACAAACTAAAAAATTGTAGTATAATATAACAATTTAGCAAGCAATGCTATTTGGACGGGTTGGGGAGAAAAGGAGAAAATTATGTATCATTACATCGAAGACAAGGAATTTCTAAAACGAATGAAAAGCCTTTGCTCCGACATTGTCAACCAACTTGTACAAAGCATCAATAATGATTCAATGCTGACAGTTGAAGCTCATTTAGTCGGAAGCGGAGCAAGAAATCTCATCACGCAAAACGCTAACGAACCCATCGATCTTGACTACAATCTTTGTGTGCTTGAAGTGTTTGGAATTAATTTCAATAATGGCGAAACAATCAAGAATCATATCCAAAAACATTTTAATGCAGTCTTGAAACACAATGGTTGGGATGATTGTCAAGATTCAACCTCTGCTTTATCAACAGAATTAAGGCATTTCAAAAAAGGCAACAAAACTGAATTTAAAATTGATCTTGCTATTGTTCGCGAAAGCAGACACGGTTGGGAGCGCCTGATTCACAGAAAAACAGGTTTTGTTACGTTTGACCAATGGTATTGGAACGAAGCTCCGAGTTCAAGAGGATTGACTGATAAAGTTAGAGATATAAAACGAGAAAACCTTTGGCTTGAGGTAATAAATTTATACCTGGAAAAGAAAAATATGTACCTGCGCCGCGGAGAAAAAACAATCATCCATCTTTTAACGTGTACATAGAAACCATAAATGAAATTCACTATAAATACTTCCGTTGAATCAAATCGCTCGACAATCCGCAAAGACCTTGACAAACTCCCGATCCAGAGTTAACATACAGACGCAAAGCTCCCCCGAGATGAAAATCATCGTTTCGGGGGAGAACACGGGGTCCCCGCGAAACTTTTGTTTCGTGGGGTATTCTTTTTTTGACCACAGTTTATCCCACTTTGCCGACCGGAGTACACGGAAACAGTGGGCACGAGAGGTCAGAAAAGGGATTAAAAATAATTAGAACGCATTAGAAATGATGCGAAAGCAATAGAAACAAGGAGTTCCAAAGCCTTTGGGAGCAGGATGTCGGGGGTTCGAATCCCTTCACTCCGACCAGACCGGAACGGGCATTGCCCGTTCCGGCTTCTTTTTCTGCAAAAAATGACCGCAAAGTCAATCGGCTTTGCGGTCATACGGTATCGGTGCTGTTCATGCGCTGTGGGATCTGTAAAATGGTCTTTCGGTCACTCTGTCAGGTATTTGTCCATCCACTGCCGCAGCTGTGCTACAGATGCCCTGTCGTCCAGCACATCGGGTTTTTCGCACAAATTTTTCATATAATCATAGGCACAGTCGATAATATCCGGTTCGTTGAAATAGTACACCCGAAAGCTGGTTTTGTTGGGGTTGTGCAGCAGCAGGTGGTCGTTGCGGTGCGCACAGACCTCCCAGCCGTAACCCAGCGCAAAGTTTTCTGCTTTTACCAGCCGAATGTGAAGCCATCCTGCTTCCACCGCCTGAATCACCTGTTCAACCAGAAGACGCCGGTCGGCTTTGGACAGCGGCTTTTCAAAATACAACGAGGGAAATTCGCGCATTTCGCCGGTTCTGATAAAATCCTCTACATTGTTCCGGCACATGATTTCAATGATATGATTCTTTTGAAGAGATGCGTGTAAGGCTTGGGATTGGGCAATATAGACCTGTACCAGCATTTCCCAATTCGGCAAATTATGATTCAAATAAGAGCGGAGCAACCTTTCGTCCCAAAACGGATTTGTGATAAGTCCGGTATATATGCTGTAGATTTCCTGTTGCGCGGCTTTTTGTATATAGTTTGTTCCCCACAGGGCGCGCTCATCGCTCAGCCCATCGAGCTGAAGCATCAGTGGGTTGCTGCTTTTGCGCATCTCCTCCATTCGGCGGGTCAGGTAGATAATGATTTCATTGTCGGTATGCACCAGCGCGGTTTTTCGGTCGGTAGAGATTTGCAGCGCATAGCGGTCGCTGAGCACCAGATAAGGCAGCAGGTTCATTTCCCCGTAATGCTCCGACGCTTTGCCGTAAAAATAATATGGTTCATAGCTGGGAATACCGGCGGCACAGCGCAGCGTGCCCTGTATATTGTCCAGATTAGCGCAGCCGTCCGTGCCGCTGTCCGATTCCATGCAAATCAGATGGGTAATTTTTGCGGTTTTGGTATAGGGGTAAATGAGCAGCAGCGCCTGCATTACCGCGTCATAGTCCGGCTGGGTCAGCAGCAGCATGTCCTTCTCCCTTGCCGCCGCGTCCTGCATCACCATTCCAAGCAGCCGGTTGATTTCCAGCTCGCCGTGCACAATCGGTGCCACATTTATGCTTTGCGGCAAATTCTCCGCTGCATTTTCCCGCTGCACCGGCAGAGGTGTTTCATCCTCTAAATATTGCAGCGAGGAGAGCAGCGCCTCAAAGCGACGGCGGCGGTTATAGGTTCTCTCGCCCACGCGGGTGATTTCCCACTGCTGCAAGACCTCGGCATGCTCATTGGGCGTCAGCTGCAGCGTTGCCATCATGGCGTTCAGGTGCTCGCGGTTTTGCAGGGCACGGGTGCCTTTGATATATTGGTGGACGGTCGCACGGTCGATGCCGGTTTGCGCGGCAATCGTTGCAATCTTTTTCCCTTTCTTTTGTATTAAATATTCTAATTTAGCGGACAATGCGGACAAGATGATCACTCCATAGACAAGATAATAATCGTTTACTTATAGTTCTTCGTTGTTTTCCTCCGATAGATAAATCTCTATCCACTCTTTTAGCAGCTGCGCAGATGCCGTCTCATCCAGTACCTGCGGCAGCTCGTAGAGATAAATTAAATAGTCTTCGCAATACGCAAGCAAATCCGGCTCGGTAACCTGAAACCGGCAAAAAAAGTGTTCGTTTTGCAGGGAGATAATGATTTCATGATTGGGTCTTAGGCAGATCTCGAATTGGTTGGCGAGCGGGAACTGTTCCCGGGGCAGCAGCCGAACATGCAGCCAACCCTCCTCGGAGGCTTGCAGAACTTGCTGAACAAGATAACGCCGGTCTTTTTTGGAAACAGGCTTTTCCAACAGCATTTGCGGCAAATCATGCATCACGCCGGTTTTCAAAAATTCCTCAACATACTCTTTGCACATCAGGATGCGTGGCTTTATTTGACGATAAGCGTGGTTGGCTGCGCGGGCAAAACCGGCGACGGTTGATACAATGGTTTCCCGCATCGGCAGCTGCCGGTTGGTATAGGTGCGAATCTGTTCTTCTGTCCAAAAGACGGTGCATAGAAAGCCGGGATATAAATCAATTTTACTGTATTTTTCTTCTGTTAGATAATAATCCTTCCATGAATCGAGGGATGCCGTCAGTGCGTCCAGCTTTGTCATCAGCGGCGCACATTGCTTTTGCATCTTGAGAACCTGTGCCTTCAAAAAAGCAAGGACAGACTCGTTTGTATGTATGAGGGCGGTTTTGTAATCGGAAGAAATCTGCATCGCGTACCGGTCGGTCAAAAGCAGATTGGGCAATAGGCTCATGCTGCCGTAATGTTCGGCGGCATCGCCGTAAAACCGCCACGCCTCATAGCCGGGAATGCCAAGCGTGCAGCGAATGGCTGTTTCAACGGCATCTAAATTGTCAAAGCGGTCGGTATCGCCCTGCGGGTCAAGGCAAAGCAGATGTGTGATTTGTGAGGACGCAGCATACGAGCACACCAATAGCAGGCTTTGCAGCAGCATTTGATTGCTCGGCTGGGTTATGAGCAGAATATTCTGCCCGCGCACCACGGCATCGCGCAGAATCATACCGATAACACGGTTCAGCTCCAAATCTCCCTGTACCACAGGCGGCAGCGGCTGTATTTCTATTTCCTCCGGCGCCGGCTTCTCTGTTTCGGTCAATCGAAGCGCAAATTCCTGCGCCATTGGTTCCAATGTGCGCACCAGCCGGTCAAAGCGGAGGCGGCGGTTATAGGTCTGCGGACCAACCTGGGCAATCTCCCAGTCAATCAGTAGCTTGCTTCTCTCATCCGGTGTCAGGTGCAGCTCTGTCATAATTGCTTCCAATTGCTTTCGATTCCGCAGTGGACGAGAGCCTTTCACATACTGGTGCATGGTTGAGTGGTCAATGCCGGTGCGTTCGGCCAGCTGCCTGGTTTTTTCGCCTTTTTTTTCGATTAGATAGGTTAAGTGTTCGGATAATGCAGACATAACAACACCTCATTTATTATTATTTAGAATAGTCTTGTAGGGCGAAAAAGAGCGAAAGAACAACACCGTGCCGTAGCGAGCGGCGCGACAGACGGCGTTGTTCTTGCGGATTATCGCTGACCGGCAGCAGATTCATCTTCGCTGAGATATTGGTTCATCCATTGCCGAATCAGCGGAATGGCTTGTATTTCGTTTAAGGTATTCGGATGGTTGACAAGGCTTTGCAGATAGTCGTATGCCGTGTGTACAATATCCGGTTCTTCAAAGCGATAAATATGAAAGCCGGTTTGGGTTGAATGCTGAAGAAGCAGATGGCTGTTCTGCTGACAGCCGATTTCCCAGTGGATATTGGCAACATAAACCTCCGGCGGCAGCATTTGAAAATGGTACCAGCCCTCCTGTATACCGGCTATCATTCGCTCCATCAGCCGCCGCCGGTCAGCTTTGGACAGCGGGCGGTCGGCAAGAATCGGTGGAAATTCTTTGAATATACCATTTCTGATAAAATCTTCCACCACAGCGGCGTTGACAATATCGTGGATACCGTACATTTTATGCAGCCGGTTCATATAAGAGGTGATTTGTGTATAGGCGGCAATCATTTCCTCCCGGTTCGGAATCGCTTCGCTTAAATAGGTGCGAATGATCTCCTCGTCCCAGAATTGATAGGCTGTCAGATTTGGGTGCATGGAAAGGATGCCGGTAAAATCCGCTTCCGTCAGATAATCCATGCCCCATTGGGCGCGCCCGGCAATCCCTTCCATGCGCGTCAGCAGCGGGCGGCTCCGATCCTGCATATGCCGAAACGCCTTGGAAAAGTACTGAACAATCTGCTCATCGGTATAAATCAGCGCGGTTTGCCAGTTGGCGGAAAGCTGTACCGCATACCGGTCGCTGAAAATTAAATAGGGCAAAAGATTCATGGAGCCATAGTGCTCATCCGCTGCGCCGTAAAAATAAAAGGGGTCGTACCGCACCAGACCGACGCTGTAGCGAATAACCTGTTTGGCATACGCTAAATTGATTTCACTGCTTTGATTGCTGTCGGCTTCCCAACAGATTAAATGGGTAATCCGCGCATGCTTTGTCTGCGGCCAGAGCAGCAGCAATGCGTCCAGCGCAGCCCTGCCGTCCGGCTGGGTTAACAGCGCAAGATCCGCGTCGCGCCGGGCAGCATCCAAAAAAATTTGATGCAAAACGGCGTTGATTTTCAGCTCGCCCTCTGCCATAACGGGCAGTGCTTCTGCCGGCAGCGCTGCGGCGTCCTGGCTGAGCGCTGTAGGCAGCGGTACCATAGGAAAATCCTGTAACGAGCGCAGCAGTTCTTCAAATTTCAGCCGTCGGTTGTAAGTCTGCGGACCCACACGCTCCATGTTATATGCCTTTAAAAGGTTCGTCCGCTCACTTGGCGACAGGTGCAGCTCGTGCATAATGGTATTTAAGTGGTTTTCGTTCACCAAAGGGCGGGTTCCGTTTATATACTGGTATATGGTTGCGCGGTCAATGCCTGTGCGTGCAGCCAGAAAAGACGCAGAAGTATTTTTTTTCTCCATATACAAAGCCAGACACTCACACAGACTTTTCATTGCTCCTGCTCCTTTTCGTTTGCTTGTTATATGATACAACAAGTCTGTAAGCTGTGTCAAGAATTGGTGAAAAATGTGATTCGTTTTTTTATATCGTTTGCTTATCGCCTGTATGAATGAAAAAAAGTAGAATATCATGTAAAATATCAATGCTGTTTGTTTTTAGTATATACGAAAGGTTTATTGTATAAAAATAGTCAAAACACCATCTCATTTTAAAACAGCAGCAAGCGCCGTGGCATAATTTGCGGCACAATTAAAAAACACCTTCCTGCAACATGGAAGGTGTTTTAAAAAACAATGTAAAACAGTGAAAATTAAACGGCGGAAAGGGCTTCAAGCGCCATGGCAGCCCGCAGCACCAGCCGGGCATCGGCGGTCGTTACGCCGCCTATATGATCGGCGTCCGCTGCTTTTTGCGCCCATGCGGTGGTCAGTGGTTCCATATCGACGGCGTGACGCAGAATCATACGCGCATCGGAGGTGGTTACATGACCATCACCGTTAATATCGCCTACAACCACGACATAATAGCGGGAAATGGTAATCTGTCCAATGGCGGAGCGCACGGAGTCGCCGGTGCACAGGGTGTCCATGCCGTCCTTTTCGTTCAAATCCTTGTCATAGACCCCGCGGAAGGTGGTGGAAAACACAATCTTTTCCAATAGCTCATTGCAGGTCGTTCCTGCCAGAGCGGGGGAGATGGTCATATCGGACAGGGTAATCAGATATTCGGTGGGACGGCCGGTGATGTCGGTAATAATATCACCAATGATGGAGTTTTTATCCAGAACCGGCTGGGTCTGGCTGCTGGATACCGAGCCGAAATAATTGCCGCCGGTGGTTACGGTAACCGACAGGCGGGCGCCGATTTTGTCAGATGTGACGGTATAGGTGCTGCCTGTTGCGCCGGGAATGGCGGCGCCGTCCGCGTACCACTGGTAATAAAGCGGCGCACCCGACGGGTCAATCAGCGCTTCCGCCTTCAAGGTTGCGTAGGTATACGGTGAGGCCAGATTGGCGGAGGAGGAACCCTGCCAGCCAAGACCGGAAATGGTCACTTCGCCGGTAATCAGGGTTTTGTCGGAAACATAAAACTGCTTATCCACCAGCGTTTGGGTTGTACCGGTGCTGTCCGTTGCCATGACCCGATAAGTATAAATGCCGTCTGCCAGGGTGTTGAATTTCAAGTCAGCATCCAGCTTTGATAAATCGTAACGGTTGGCGTTGGGAGCCACGCTGCGCGAGAGTACCGCCGTGCCGCTTTCATTCAAAACGGCGGCGGTCACATTGGTCAGGGTGTTGATGCTTAAAATTTCACCCTTTACCGTAAAGGACTGCCCGGGCTTTAAGGCGTCCGGCAGGGAGTTTTCTACAATGATAATACCGTCTCCATCGGTTACAATAAAGCTCTGGGAAATCAGACGCAGCTCACCGCCCGCGTTGGTGGCAAAGACTTCGTAAATATAGTCGCCCGCAGGCAGGGAGGAAAAGCCGAGGTTGGCGGAAATGGTGGATATGTCAAAGGTTGTGGTGTTTGGCGTGCGCGATACCGAGGACATGGCACGGTTGTCCGGGGTAATGATTTGCGCCGTAACGGCCAGAATGGGGGAGGAGGAATGAATGGTACCGGTAACCCCTGCGTCTTTCGCGCCCTGTTTCATGAAAGAGGGATAAGAGTAGCTGGAAACATACAGCGCCCCGCTGGTAATAACGCCGCCGCCGGTATTGATATTTCCGCCGGTATCCTGTCCCGGAATCACCGAAGATACCGGACCGCCGTAGGTGGTATTTACGCTGCCATAGGCGCGCAGGGACTGAATAAAGCTGCTGTTGTTGGCCCAGTCGCTGCCGATATAGCTCAAGTTGGACGGCACCTGAATATAGGGCGCGGGGTCGGAAACCGTGTCGCCGATATAGAACTTGAAGTCCAAATGGTTGCCGGTGGAATAGCCGGTGGAACCCACCGTGCCGATTACCTGCCCGGCCTGTACATAGTCGCCTACGCTGACATATACATCGGTCAAATGACCGTATCTGGTGGAATAGGTGCTGCCGCCGATGGAGCCGGTGTGCTGTATGCGGATATGGTTACCCAGCGAGTAGCAGCAGTTATAGCTTTTACCGTAGTTATGCGTACAGCCGGTATAGGTAGAGGTCACATACCCGGGGGCGGCGGCAATGACCGCCGTGCCTTTGGAGGCGGCGATATCAATCGCGCCGTGGTCGCGCCCATCGTCAATACCCGCGCTGACAGTGGCGGAATCGGGCACCGGCCAGTATAATAGAAAGGTACCTGCATTTGCGACAATTCCCGTCATGGGAAAAATGGTCGTACAAAGCAGCACCAGCGCAAGAGACCGGGACAGCCATTTTTTTGTATGTTTCACGGTAACACCCCATATCGAAATCGTTGTCGGATGGATAAATAATAAACCAACTATATTATACTGGCTTTGTCATAGAGGGTCAACAGATAAATTATGAGGGGTTCTTGAATAAAAAGCGAAAACGCCGCTGCGGCGCAGGTTCGCTCAGAACCGGTCGAAACAGGGCGACCATTTTGTGCAGGATT
This sequence comes from uncultured Eubacteriales bacterium, assembly GCA_949293815.1. Lineage (GTDB taxonomy): Bacteria > Bacillota > Clostridia > Oscillospirales > Acutalibacteraceae > RGIG2774. Next base: position 8,463 of record CASFEZ010000004.1, read on the forward strand.
TTTAAGAAATATTGCTAATCGCTTGAAAACAGGGATATAATATGATATAATATGTATTATTGCATATCATTTATCCGGTTTCTATGGATGGATTTTGGTAAGAATAAACAAAAAATGCCAAAAAATTTTTTGTAACAAAACAGCAAAGGTGGAGGGGTATATGAATTATCATCTCACAAAGAAAAAAGCGAAAGAATTGATTGAATCGAAGCTCTCTCACTTCTTCGGTGTTTCCGTTGAGAACGCGACCTTCGATCATTATTATCGGGCGATTTCCATGATTGTTCGGGATATGATGGCGGAGGGCAGACGGGATTTTTCCGAAGCCGCCGAACGGGCGGGCGCGAAGCGCATATATTACCTTTCCATGGAATTTTTAATGGGGCGCTCGCTGAAGAATACCTTATATAATTTGAATTTAACCGATGCGGTTGCCGGCGCGCTGAAGGATTACGGCATCAGTTTGGAAAAACTGTATGACTGTGAGCCGGACGCGGGCCTTGGCAACGGTGGTTTGGGGCGGCTTGCCGCCTGCTATCTGGACGCCATGGCGACCCAGGGTGTTCACGGCAGAGGCTATTCCATTTTGTATGAATACGGCATTTTCAAGCAGCGGATAGTGGACGGCTGGCAGACTGAGCTGCCCGATTTCTGGCTGCCCGGCGGCGAAGTCTGGCTGGTGGAAAAAGAGGAAAGCTCGGTGGATGTAGCCATCGGCGGTCATGTGCAGGAGAGCTGGGACGGCGCATATCACCATGTGGAGCTGCAAAACCCCACGGTGATCAAGGCGGTGCCCTATGATATGTATGTGGCGGGCAAGGACGGCAAGGGCATCAGCCTTCTGCGCCTGTGGTCCGCAAAAGCGCCGGGCTTTGATATGGCTGCGTTTAACCAGGGCAACTATTTGCAGGCGGTGGAGCAGAACGCCATGGCAGAGGTGATCAGCAAGGTGCTCTATCCTGCCGATAATCACCCTGAGGGAAAAAGCCTGCGCTTAAAGCAGCAGTATTTTCTGGTGTCCGCTTCCATTCAGGACATTATCCGTCACCATTTGCACCTGTTCGGTACGCTGGATAATCTGGCGGAGAAAATTGCCGTGCATATCAACGATACCCATCCGACCCTCTGCATTCCCGAGCTGATGCGCATCATGCTGGACGAATGCGGCTACAGCTGGGACAGCGCCTGGAATATTGTCACCAAAACCGTGGCGTATACCAACCATACCGTGATGAAAGAGGCGCTGGAGTGCTGGACGGAGGAGCAGGTTTCCCGTCTGCTGCCCCGTATTTATCAAATCATAAAAGAAATTGACAACCGGTTCCGCGGGTATGTGTGGAGCTGCACCGGGGACGCGGATTATGTGGAGCGCACTGCCATCATTTCCAACGGTATGGTGAAAATGGCGAATCTCTGCGTCGCGGCGTGCCACAGCGTCAACGGCGTGTCGGCGCTGCACAGCGATATTTTGAAACAGACCGTGTTTCATGATTTTTATCGCCTGACCCCCGATAAATTTACCAATGTCACCAACGGCATCGCCCACCGGCGCTGGCTCTGCCAGGCGAACCCGGGGCTTACGGCGCTTTTGACCGAGAAGATTGGCGAAGGCTTTGTTTATCATGCGTCCGAGCTGAAAAAGCTTGAGACCTTTGCCGATGACGGCGCGGTACTGGCGGAAATGGAAAAAATCAAGCTGCAAAACAAAGAGCGGCTTGCCAAATATATCAAAAAGACTTCCGGCGTTACGCTGGATCCCTCCTCGATTTTTGATATTCAGGTCAAGCGGCTGCACGAATACAAACGGCAGCATATGAATGCCTTCCAGATTCTTGCGAAATATCTGGAAATCAAAAATAACCCCAACGGCAATTATACGCCCCATACCTATATTTTCGGTGCAAAAGCCGCTTCGGGCTACTATGTGGCGAAAAAAATCATCAGCTTTATCTGCGCGCTGGCGGATATGGTCAACAGCGACCCGGTGGTCAGCAAGTTTATGAAGGTCTATTTCTTTGAGGACTACTGCGTCACCGCCGCCGAGCTGCTGATTCCCGCGGCGGAAATCAGCGAACAGATTTCCCTGGCGGGCACCGAGGCCAGCGGCACCAGCAATATGAAATTTATGATGAACGGCGCCATTACCCTTGGCACCATGGACGGCGCGAATGTGGAAATTTTTGAGTCGGTGGGCAAGGATAATATTATCATCTTCGGCATGAATACCCAGGAAGTGAACAACCTGACCGCGCAGGGGTATGTGCCCATGAATTATTATTTGAACAATCCGGAGCTGAAACATGTAATTGATTTTATGAACACCCAAACCATTGCCGGCAAGAGCTTTTCGGATTTGTCCGGTACCATTATTCAGCACGACCCCTATATGGTGCTGGCGGATTTTGCCGATTACCGCGCGACCCAGAAAAAGGCGGAAGAGCTGTATGCCGACCGGGAAAGCTGGAACCGGATGTCGCTGATCAATGTTGCCAATTCCGGTATTTTTGCCGCCGACCGCTCTATCAATGAATATGCCGCCAATATCTGGCATACCGCCAAAGCCCGGAACAATCCGAAAATTTTATAAGCGGGAAAAATCTCGCTCTTTGTCAAATATACGATAATCGCAGGGGCGGGTCCTGCCCGCCCGCGTGCGGCGCAGGGAATACCGGTTTTTGCCGCAGTTCGGGCGTTGGATTATCGTCTGAATTTTTCACGATTGGTGTAAGAATTGATATAAAATCAGGAAAGGAAAAACAATATGAATATGCAGTTTCATCGGAAATTGCCGATTCCGCAGGAGATTAAAAAGCAATTCCCGCTGTCCGAAAAGGCGGCGGCGGTCAAGGCGGTGCGCGATGAGCAAATTGCCAAGGTGTTTACCGGCGAGAGCGATAAGTTCTTATTGATTATCGGTCCATGCAGCGCCGACCGGGAAGAATCTGTGATGGATTATGTTTCCCGCCTGGTTCGGGTGCAGGAGGAAGTCAAGGATAAAATCATTATTATTCCCCGTATTTACACCAATAAGCCCCGCACCACCGGCGAGGGATATAAAGGGATGCTCCATCAGCCGGACCCGGATAAAAAGCCGGATATGCTGGAGGGCATTATCGCCATTCGTTCCCTGCATGCCAAGGCGGTGGACGAGTTGGGCATCACCTGCGCCGATGAAATGCTTTACACCGACAATTACCGGTATCTGGACGATATTCTCTCCTATGTGGCCGTGGGCGCCCGCTCGGTGGAAAATCAGGACCACCGCCTGACCTCCAGCGGCATCTCCGTACCGGTCGGTATGAAGAACCCCACCAGCGGCGATTATTCGGTTATGCTCAACTCCATTGTGGCGGCGCAGGGGCAGCACACCTTTATTTACCGCGGCTGGGAGGTTTCCACCACCGGAAACCCGCTCTCGCATGCGATTCTGCGCGGCAGCGTCAATAAATACGGTTCCTCCAAGCCCAATTATCATTATGAGGATTTGCAGCGCCTGTGCGTCATGTATGCGGAAAAAAATTTGAAAAATCCCGCCTGCATTGTGGACGCGAACCATTCCAATTCCAACAAGCAGTATCTGGAGCAGATTCGCATTTGCAACGAGGTACTGCACTCCATGCGCCACAGCGCGGAGATTGGCAAGCTGGTCAAGGGCTTTATGATTGAAAGCTACATAGAGGACGGCAGCCAGAAGATTGGCGGCGGCGTTTACGGCAAATCCATTACCGACCCCTGCCTCGGCTGGGAAAAATCAAGGGATTTGATTTATTCCATTGCTGACCAGCTGTAATGCTATTCTTTCGCATATAAAAAGCCGGAGCCTGTAAAAAGGTTCCGGTTTTTTTGCTGTTTACAGCATCGTTGTTATGCTGCGGAAAAGTTTATCGCATATTCCCCCATATTGATAATAAAGGTTGGCGCCTGCGATTTGTCGTGAAAGGTTGTCATGCCAACAACGGCAAGACCGTCTTGGCCTTCGACCGTGACCCGGTAAGTCATCGATTCCGGGTCGGAGCGATAGACTTCGTATGTTCCCGTATAAGTCTTTTGATTGGTGCTGTCGGTCAACGTCAGTTCCCCGTCCGCCGCCCGGCAGTACAGGTCAATTTTTTTTGCCGTATCCAATGTGCTGCTCCCGCTCTCACCGTAAGCAACCGCCTGTCCGTCTTCGCCGCTTTGCACGGAAGTCATGACCCAGCCGTAATCTTCGATATGAGGAACCCGGCTGCTGTTGCATCCGGTCAGAAAGAATACAAGCAAAACCAACAGCATGACGATTTTTTTCATTGGCACCATTCTCCCTATTTCCTGCGCGTTTTATAGAAGCCGACAGCAGATACGGCAATAGCCGCAAGGGCTGCAACCGGCACACCTGTCTGTAAGACGCTGTTTGCGATATAAATATTTGTTGCCCCGTTATAACCGCCGATCACGGAAATACCGTCGCTGTATTCTTTTATTACAGCCTGGTACGGTATGGAATCGGTCAAAACAGAAAACAACGCAAGGACGGCGATAAGCCCGAGCAGTATGAATATGCCCCGCCATATTTTTCGGCGGCGTTCGCTGCGTTTTTCCCATTGCTCCGTCAGATACGCCAGCTTTGCCGCCACTGCCTGTATTTGCGTCTCTTCCTCCGGCGCGGCCGGTTCCGCCAGCAGCATAGATACAGAGGTGTCCAGCGCTTCGGCCAGGCGCGGCAGCATATCGGAATCGGGAACAGACAACCCGTTTTCCCATTTTGATATGGTCTGTCTGACCACATGCACCCGGCTTGCCAGCTCGTCCTGCGACAGCCCCTGCGCTTTTCTGCGGTTTTTCAAGTTATCGCTCAGCATAGATATTCGCATCCCTTCCATTAGTATACGCCTTCCGCGCCGTTGCAGCAAGCAACGGCGCGTAACATCCCCGTTTTTTGACACTTTTTTGCATTCATTTCAATCAGAGTATACCACATGCCGACGGAAATTGCCACTCGGAACCATCTGTAAACCAAAAAAACCGCCGTTTGCTTTGCGGCAGTCTTGTATGATATGTTGCTGGAAGAAATTAATAATATATCCATGTAAGAAAAATACACGAAATTGAGCATTCAGTCGCTCCGTTTCTGCACGAAATTGAGCATTCAGCAAGACGGATTTTGCACGAAATGGAGCATTCAGAGTATCGGATTCTGCACGAAATGGAGAGAAGCGGCGGAAGGTACCGGCTTGTCACGCAGGGGAGGGGATGAAAAACAGGGTAAGTTTGGCGCATGCCTATGCCAAAACTTACCCTGCCTTTTTCTTGTAATGGGAAGAAACAAACGCCGCATTTGCGCTGTTTCCTGCACGCGGAAAGGAAAATCGGGAAAACGCGGAATCAATCCTGCGCTTCCCTATGTTTAATCGCCGCGCCGATAAAGCCCAAAAACAGCGGGTGGGGTTTGTTGGGGCGGCTCTTAAACTCGGGATGGAACTGCACGCCGATGTAAAAATCCCGGTTCGGCACTTCCACGGTTTCCACCAGGCGCTTGTCCGGCGAAGTGCCGCTGATAACAAGTCCGGCGCCCACCAGCTCTTCCCGATAGTCGTTGTTGAATTCATATCTGTGGCGGTGGCGCTCGTGAATAATGGACGCCTGATAGCAGCTTGCCATTTGGGTGCCCTCGGCAATATGGCAGGGATAGCTGCCAAGGCGCAGGGTGCCGCCCTTGTCAATGTCCTCGTTCTGGTCGGGCATAAAGTCAATGACCTTGTGGGGGCTGTTTTCGTCAAATTCCCGGGAGTTGGCGTCTGCAAGTCCCAGCACATGGCGGGCAAACTCAATCACTGCAATCTGCATCCCAAGGCAGATGCCAAGATAGGGCAGCCCCTTTTCCCGGGCGTACTGCGCCGCTAAAATCATGCCCTCCGTGCCGCGTACACCGAAGCCGCCGGGAATTAAAATGCCGTCCACCCCTGCCAAAATTGTGTCGCGGGTTTCCTCGGTAATGGTTTCGGAGTCAATCCACTGGATATTGATTTTCGCGCCGTGCTCATAGCCTGCGTGGCGCAGCGCTTCCGCCACCGAAAGGTACGCATCGTGCAGCTGTACATATTTGCCGGTCAGGGCAATGGTGACGGTTTTATTGCGGTTATGTATTTTTTCAATCATCGTCTGCCAGTCGCGCAGATCCGGCGCCGGGGTCGAAAGCCCCAGCTCGCGGCAGACGATTTCGGAAAAGTGGCTTTCCTCCAGCATCAGCGGCGCTTCGTACAAAACGGGGATGGTGCGGTTTTCAATCACGCAGTCAGGTTTGACATTGCAGAAATTGGCAATTTTCCGCTTAATGGACTCATCCGTAATCGGCTCATCGCTGCGCAGTACAATGATATCCGGCATAATGCCCATGCCCTGCAGTTCCTTAACCGAATGCTGGGTCGGCTTGGATTTGTGCTCGCCGGAGCCCTTGAGATAGGGCACAAGGGTCACATGGATAAACAGGGTGTTCTCCGAGCCCACTTCGTGCTGTACCTGGCGAATCGCCTCAATAAAGACCTGGCTTTCAATATCGCCGGTGGTGCCGCCGATTTCGGTAATCACCACATCCGCGTTGGTCTTTTTGCCAACGGAATAAATAAAGTCCTTGATTTCATTGGTGATATGGGGAATATACTGTACCGTTTCGCCCAAGTATTCCCCCCGGCGCTCTTTGTTTATTACATTGAAAAAGACCTTGCCGGTGGTCAGGTTGGAGTAGCGGTTCAGGTTTTCGTCAATAAACCGTTCGTAATGTCCCAAATCCAAATCGGTTTCCGCGCCGTCCTCGGTAACAAAAACTTCGCCGTGCTGATAGGGGCTCATGGTGCCCGGATCCACATTCACATACGGGTCCAGCTTCTGCGCCGCGACCTTCAGTCCCCGCGCTTTTAACAGACGGCCGAGAGAAGCCGCCGTAATGCCTTTGCCCAAACCGGAGACCACGCCGCCGGTAACAAAAATATACTTTTGCATAATCGATTCCTTCATTTCCATTCAAATCCGTATTCGTAGGTGGAGATAATGCTTTCAGCCACTTCCCGGCGGGTAATGCGCCGGTCCATCGCCTGTTTTTCAATATAGTGGTGGGCGGTGGATTCATCCATTTTCAGGTATTGAATCAGCACCAGCTTGGCTCGGTTGACAATTTTCATTTCCCCGAGCTTGGCTTCCAAATCGGAAATCTTTTTTCCCTCCGCCGAGGTGCGCCGCTTGGCGGCAAAAACGAGTGCGAGTGCCTGTTTGAAGTGCCGTTCGGAATTGGGCTTTTCCACCACGAAAACGCCGTAGTCCTCGGTAGCGGCTGCCGCTTCGTCATACGCATCGCTTTTTACAAAAAGCAATACCGCCGCATCGTAATCGCCCGCCGCCTGTTTGGCCAGCGCCGCCGCACTGCCGTCCGGCAGGGGCGCGTTGATCAGGCAGATATCAAATTTTTGCTGCCGCATCTTCTGCGCGGCGTCGGCAGCGCAGGCGGCAACGGTCAGGGAACGCACCGCTTCATCAGGCAAAAGCTGTTTTATAAAGGTGATTCCCTTGGCCGTAGCGGAAACGCACAGGATATCGGCTTCAAATTTCTTTGGTTGCATAGCCAGCAGCCCTTCTTCCTGGTATACAGTTGCTTGCAAAAAATCAGAACGCCGCCGGGCGGTCAGTTCTGCACATACAGCTGTTTATAGGGGTTGTCGGTGTTCGGCGTTAAGACCCAGAAGGTCTCTGCGAGCACCGCAGACAAATCAACGGAAAACAATTTGCAATATTTATCGATATATTTTTCGATTTCCTTTATATCATCGTCTGTCGCCTTTTTCACATGCACCTGAGGCGGGAACTTTGCCAACAGGCGCGGGGCGCGAATATAAATTTTTCCGCCGTGCATACCGGTGCCGCAGAAATTGCTGACGATGTTTTCGTCCTTGTCGCAGCCCAGCCCCAGTACAATAATGACACCGCCTGCCTGGTACTCGCCCAAAAAGCTGCCGGCATGACCGCCGATGACCATGACGGGAAATTTTTCGTTATAGGCTTTCATGTGAATCCCCGCGCGGTACCCGGCGTTGTCCCTGACATAAATGCTACCGCCACGCATGGCGTAGCCGCAGGTATCGCCGGTGCTGCCGTAGATAACAATGCTGCCGTCGTTCATCGTATCGCCGGTGGCGTCCTGGGCGTTGCCGATTACCGTCAGGTTCGCGCCGTGTAAATACGCGCCCAATGCGTTGCCGGGGGTACCCTCGATGGTAATATTTTTACCCGCAAGACCGGCGGCAATAAAGCGCTGCCCCAGACAGCTGCCGATGGTAATATCCGCATCGTCGCAGGCTTTGATTCTCTCGTTCAGGGTTTGATAATCCATGCCCTTGCTGTTAATAACCACGCCGCAGACCTCCTAAGGTTTCGTCACGATATTTTTTGGAAAAAGCCATCAAGCCCGGCGTTTCGCTGACCAGCGCAAAATCAATGCTGTCTAAGGCGACCCGGTCGCGGATTAAGGAGGTATAAATACCGGCTTTATCCACATCGCCAATCATGATATAGCCTTTCAGCAGATTGTCCTTGCAGTACAGCTTTTTCACATTTTTGCCCTGGGATTTATCAATTACCTCGCCGGTATAGGTGCCGGCGGTAATCATATGCAGCCCGAAAAAGCCAATGGCGTTCATCGGAATGCTGTCCTCAAAGGTCTTTTCGGCGCCCGCCATATTCATGCCCGCAATTTCGCCCTGTTTATAGGCGTTGGGCAGCAGCGCCAGAATTTTGGTATCGCCGGAGGAGATATCCACACATTCGGTGCAGTCCCCGGCGGCGTAAACATCCGGAAGGCTGGTTTTTGAGGCGGTATCAATATGAATGCCGCGTCCTACGGCGGCTCCCGCGTCTTTCAGAAGCTGCACATTCGGCCGTACGCCCACGCAGGTGACCAGCACATCAAAGGGCACCGTCTCGCCGCTTTTCATATGGGCGGTATTGCCCTCGTAGCGGGTCACGCAGTCGTTCAGCAGGAAGCGGATGCCGTTTTCCTCTAATTTTTTCTGAATCACCGGCGCGGTGTCCGCGTCCAGAATGCTGGAAAGCACTCGATCCGCCAAATCCGCCACGGTAATCTCCTTGCACAGTCCGTGAATCCCCTCGGCGCACTTTAGACCAATCAGACCGGCGCCCACAATCAGCACCCGGCTTTCGGGCGTCAGCGCCTCTTTGAGCGCCAGCGCATCGTCCAATTTCATAAAGGTGAAAGATTCTTTCACGCTGTCGTACCCCTCGGTGGGCGGAATAAACGGAGAAGATCCGGCGGCATACAGCAGCTTGTCGTAGGAAAGCTGCTCGCCTTTGTCGGTGGTTACGGCTTTTTTGTCCGGGTCAATGGCGGTGACGGTGGTTTCGGGACGGAAGGTGATATGATTTTTTTCATAAAAATCATCGGGACGGTATTTCATCCGCTGTAAATCGGTTTTGCCCTCTAACAGATAGGAAATCAGCGGACGGGAATAGGTATGGTATTTTTCATCGCTGAGAATCAGGATTTCTCCCGCAGTATCCACCCGGCGGATGCCCTCCGCGCAGCCGATGCCGGCGGCGGAATTTCCGATAATGACGTATTTCATGCCGGTTCCCCCCTGTCCTCAAATACAATCGCGCCGTTGGGGCAACCCTGCACACAGGCGGGGGTGCCGCTGGCGTTGGTGGTGCAAAGCTCACATTTCTGCATCACGCCGGTGTCTGACGGGCGAATCGCCCCATAGGGGCAGGACAGCACACAGGTAAAGCAGCCTACGCATTTGTCCTGGTCAATCACAATCACGCCGTCCTTTTGCGACAGCGCGCCGGAAATGCAGCCCTTAACACAAAGGGGTTCGGTGCAGTGGCGGCAGGATACGGCAAAGGAAATACCGTGGCGCTCCTCAATTTGAATGCGCGGATTGATTTTTAAGTTTTTCAGCGCCTTGACCATACTCTTTTCGCCGGAGTTGGCAAAGGCACAGTAATATTCGCATAAATGGCAGGCAAGACACCATTGCTCGTTCACATAAACTCGTTTCATCGGCTCTGACCTCCTTTATTCGCCCGCATGGGCAATCCCCAAAATGGACAGTTCTTTCTCGTTCAAGCCGACGCCGCGCAGCATCAGGCGGTTGCCCTTGAGCGCTTCAATGGAGTTGATGCCCATGCCGCCCATAAACTCTTTAATCTCATGTTCCCAGGCGGTCAGCAAATTGACCAGCCGGCGGTAGCCCATGTCCGGGTTCAGCCGTTTGACCAGCTCCGGGTTCTGGGTGGCAATGCCCCAGTTGCACTTACCGGTCTGGCAGGTGCGGCACAACTGGCAGCCCAGCGCCAAAAGCGCGCTGGTAGCAATATACACCGCGTCCGCGCCCAAAGCAATGGCCTTGACCACATCGGCGCTGTTGCGGATGCTGCCGCCGACCACCAGAGAAACCTCGTTGCGGATGCCCTCTTCCCGCAGCCGCTGATCCACGCTCGCCAGCGCCAGCTCAATGGGAATCCCCACATTGTCGCGAATACGGGTAGGCGCCGCGCCGGTGCCGCCGCGGAAACCGTCTATCGCGATAATATCCGCGCCGCTGCGGGCAATGCCGCTGGCAATGGCGGCAATATTGTGAACGGCAGCCACTTTTACGATGATGGGTTTTTTATACTCGGTCGCTTCTTTTAACGAATAGACCAGCTGCCGCAAATCCTCAATGGAATAAATATCGTGATGGGGCGCGGGGGAAATGGCGTCCGTGCCCTCGGGAATCATACGGGTGGCGGAAACATCGCCTACGATTTTTGCGCCGGGCAAATGACCGCCGATGCCGGGCTTTGCGCCCTGTCCCATTTTAATTTCAATGGCAGCGCCCTGCTCCAGATACTCTTTATGTACGCCGAACCGCCCGGACGCAACCTGTACGATGGTATGCGCGCCGTAACGGTAAAAGTCCTTGTGCAGACCGCCCTCGCCGGTATTGTAAAAGGTGCCCATTTCCACGGCGGCGCGAGCCAGGCTCTCGTGGGCGTTGTAGCTGATGGAGCCGTAGGACATGGCGGAAAACAGAATCGGCAGCTCCAGTTCCAGCTGGGGAGGCAGGTCGGTTTTGATTTTTCCGTTTTCGTCACGGGCAATGGCGGTGGGTTTTTTGCCCAAAAACACCTTGGTTTCCATCGGCTCGCGCAGCGGGTCAATGGAGGGGTTGGTGACCTGGGAAGCGTTGATTAAAATACGATCCCAGTACACCGGCAGCTTGGTGGGATTGCCCATGGAGGACAAAAGCACCGCGCCCGAACCGGCCTGGCGGTAAACCTCTTTAATCGCGTCGCCGGTCCAGTTGCCGTTTTCGCGGAAGGTGTGGTCGGATTTTACAATCTTCAGCGCTCTTGTCGGGCAGAGGGAAACACAGCGGTGGCAGTTGACGCAGCGGGACTCATCGCTGACCATCAAATGCAGCTCCGCGTCATAGGAATGCACCTCGTTGGCGCACTGCCGTTCGCAGACGCGGCAGGCGATGCAGCGTTCCTGGTTGCGCACCACTTCAAAATCCGGATATAAAAAGTCTATGGACATTACTCGGCACCTCCGTTCAGACGGACAATCACCGGTTCGCCGCCGCGGGGCGACCAGAGCTTATCGACCTCGGGCTCCATCATGCGAATGGCGCATTCCTCGCTGGCAAAGTATGTCATGTCGCCTTTTTCGCCGACCACCATGGAGCGCAGCTTCAAGCGGTCGTTCAGCGCCATCATACCGCCGTCAAAGCCCAAAAGAATGGAAAACGGTCCGGTAATCAGCAGGCTGGAGAAAACATTGCGCAGGTATTTGCAGCGTGCCGCCGATTCGGGGGATTTGTTTTCAATGGTCTCCCAGAACGGCGCGGCAATGACCGCCGCGGTTTCTTCCAGCGTCAGCTTCTCCTTACGCAGAAGAAAGTCGATGATATAAGTAATGACCTCGGTGTCGGTCAAAAGCGTGCATTTATAGCCGAACATCTCAATAAAACGGCGGTTGGCGTCATAGGAGGAGATTTCACCGTTGTGAACGATGGAGTAATCCAGCATGGAAAACGGATGCGCGCCGCCCCACCAGCCGGGGGTGTTGGTCGGATACCGACCGTGCGCTGTCCAGGAATATCCGTCGTACTCGTCCAGGCGATAGAATTCGCCTACATCCTCCGGAAAGCCAACCGCTTTGAACACGCCCATATTTTTTCCGCAGGAAAACACATAGGAGCCGTCAAATTTGGTGTTGATTTTGATGACGGAGCGCACCATATACTCTTTTTCATCCAGCTGGCTGTCGGCCAGCTTGTTCTGGTGCGGGGTGACGAAGTACCGCCAAATCAGCGGTTCGTCCGTAATCTTCGGGGATTTGCGAATCGGGATTTTGGAAAGATTGACAATCTCAAACATCTCGTCAATAAACTTTTCGCATTCTCCGCGGGCAGCCATGTTGTCATAGAACACATGCAGCGCGTAAAGATCCTTGTACTGCGGATAGATGCCGTAGCCGGCAAAGCCGCCGCCAAGACCGTTGGAGCGGTCGTGCATGGTGGTCATGGCGCGTACAATCAGCTCGCCGTTGATATTTCTGCCGTCTTTGGCAAATACACCGGCAATGGCGCAGCCTGCGGGGATCCGCACTTCGCCTTCTTTTGGCATAAGCGTCAACTCTCTTTGCTTGGAATATACGGTTAAATATACAGTATGAAAAAGAAACTGTATTTTTACCCAACTATTTTACAGAATTCTCTCTATAGTGTCAAGAAAGAACGGCGAAAAAAGTAAACAAAACGACTCTTTATATGCAGAAAATATCAGTAAAAATATACAGCCTTTGGTATAATTATACAATTTTTCCCATCCGATTGACAAAATCTTAGACTTCGTTATAATAAGGGTATTCATGGGGTGCATGGCATAAAAGAAGGGAGATTTTTTGTATGAACAGCTTTGAAAAAATGAAATCCGGCGCACTGTATACCTGCGATGACAAAGAGCTGATGGCAAAACAGACATTGCAGCTGCAGCTTTTGCACCGGTATAATAAAACCGTCCCCCTGCAAGGCAAGAAGCGGGAACGGCTTTTGAAAAAGCTGTTGGCCGAAATGGGCGAGGGGTGCTATCTCGAGCCGCCGCTGCACGCCAATTGGGGCTGTAATACCCATCTGGGCAGCCATATATACGCCAATTTTAACTTAACGCTGGTGGATGATACGGATATTTACATCGGCGATTATACCATGATTGGACCGAATGTTACGCTGGTGACGGCGGGACACCCGATTCTGCCCGAGCTGCGCCTGAAGGTCGCTCAGTATAATATACCGGTGCATATCGGCAAAAATGTCTGGCTCGGCGCCGGGGTGATTGTACTGCCCGGGGTTAGCATCGGCGATAATACGGTAATCGGCGCCGGCAGCGTGGTAACAAAAAATATTCCCGCCGGCTGCGTCGCTTACGGTACACCCTGCCGGGTGATTCGCGAAATTTCACAGCATGACCGGGAATATTATTATAAAGATAGAAAAATAGATTTCTCAGCTTTTCCGGATTTGACCGCAGAGGATACTGCGCAATAGCGGTTTGGCGGCTTATTTGGTTTTGCCGGAGAAGGTTGACAGCAATAAAACCCCTGCAATCAGCACCAGAATAATTTGTGACGCATCCATGCTCTTTTTGTCCTTTCCTGGTTTTCTTGTCTATTAGACGGAGCAAAACGGCAAAATGCTGCACGCTTGGTTGCCCTTTTTTGAAAACCGCCATATTTTATCACGCCCTATAGCAAAAAACAAGCCGACAAATGGCTAAGGATTTCCCTTTTTGTAAAAAAAATTTGTCCATTTTGTAACGCAGGAGGACGCTGCACCGGCGCGGAGCGGATACGATGCGCTGTGTTTTTCTTTTCCTGCGCTCTGCCGTTTTTCGCTTCTCTGTGCATTTTTTGACAAACCGGTTGAAAAAAAAACGGTTCGCGTGTATAATGTTCCCTGAAGGAGTGATTCTATGTCTACGACTGCTGTACAGCAGCAAGCAGAGAACAGCAAGGAAGCCTCCGCTGCGCTTGCGTCGGACGACGCTGCGGCTTCCGCACCTGTTGTGCCGCCTGTTCAGAAGAAAACAGTGGCGGCGGAACTGCGTGCACTGGCGGGCAACGCGCCGTTTATGATTGCGCTTGCGGTGACCATCATCGCCGGGTATGGCTATTCCATCGTACATAATTCGATTAGCACCGACGATTTTACCGCCCATATTTATTATCCGCTTCAGGGCGAAATGGTCGCGCAGGGCAGATTTACCATTGTCATTTTGGCAAATCTTTTCAATATGTTGAAAAATGTGCCCTATTTCTGCGATGTGCTCAGCGTGGTGCTGTTTGCGCTGGCAGCCATGCTGTATTGTATCTTTTTTGACCGCGCCATCGGCGGCAAGCTCTCGCTGGCAGCGAAGACGGTTTTCTCCTGTGTTTTGGTATCCTACCCGCTGATGAACGAAATATTCGTTTACGGCGGCGGCAATGTGAATGTCTGTCTGGGGTATGTGATGACGGCGGCGGCGCTGCTGCTGTTCCAGCAGTGGTATGCCGAAAAAAAGAAGCTGCCGCTTTTGTGGATGTTCATCGATTTATTCTTTGTGGTTTCGCTGTATGAGTCCTTTGCGGTGGTCTTTCTCTGCGGCGTTATCATGCTGTTTATCTTAAACTTTTACTATAATCCCGCCGATGCAGCAAAGGGCAAGTTCGGCAAGGTATTGCTGAAAGGTCTGGTCGCCATCGGTATTTTGGGGCTGGCGTGTTTGGTGGAATTTGCCGCCGGACAGATAGTTTTGCAGGTTCTGGATATGACCGCCAGCGAAAACGCCGCCACGGATATCTGGTGGTTCAGCGAGGAGATGACCACCGCCGAGGTTATCGTGCGGCTGATTTCCGATGTGGTTTTGTATTTTTATGTGGCAGCCGGTCATTATCTGCCCATTAAAGTTCTCTGCGCGTTCTTTGTAATCTGCGTGGTTTTTATGTTCGCTTCCTGGATTAAGAACCGCAATTTCACCATCGGCGCCCTGTTCTTTGCCCTGTTCTTTATGCAGTTCTTCCTTACACTGCTGAGCGGGCGGCTGGCGCCCGGGCGTACCAGCCAGTATTATGCGTTCTTCATCGCTTTTCTGGCCATGCTTTTGTTCGAGCGGCTGAACGGCTTCTTCAGGACAACCAAGAAAATAAAAAAAGAAACCGCCCGCCGCGTTTTATCTGCCGCGCTGGGTTGTGTGGCGTTCTGGCTGGTCTTTATGCAGGCGTATGACTTAAATAACTGGCTGGCGCTGGATGTACAGCGCAGCGAAGAGGAAATTGCGGTTGCCCGTACCATTGGCGATGAGCTGAACGCCAATTATGATGTGCAGAATAAACCGGTATTATTTATCGGCAAATATGAAATGAGCTCGACCATTACCGACCAGTGCACCATTACCCGAGATGACGAGCGGGTTCAGAAAGCCGCCGCGTTCTTTTATAATATCGGTCAGTATCAGATTTATACCAATATCAGCACTTTCTACGGCAGCGATACTTATAAATTTGTACGCAGCAACCTTAATTCCTATCTGTACTGGGCGACCTGTGCGTTTGAAGAGCCGAATATGGAGATTATGCGTTTGTACGACTATCTGGGCTATGATTTCCATACCGTGGAAACCTACGACCAGTATAAACGCTATGTGCCGCTGAACCTGATTATGCCCGGTTACCCGGAAGAGGGATATATTACCGAAGAGGAAGGCGTGATTATCGTCAGCCTGGGTAAAATCACCGACCTGACCGAGCAGGCGCAGCAGATGGGCGAAATTTCAGGCGCGGATAATTAAAAAAAGTGTTGACATTTTTTGCGCGCAGTGCTAAGATGTACTACAAGTAAACCGATGAATGAGAGTAGTACCCTGTTTCAAGGACGCTGGCAGAGAGCCGCAGGCGGTGAGATTGCGGCAGTGACACCGAACAGGCGAATGGACTCATGAGGGCAACCTGAAAGCGAAGCAGGGCAGCTTGCCTTGCCGGAAAGTAGGGAAGACGGAGGCCGACCGTTACCGCGGCAGGCGTATGCAGTACGCTGTAAAGTGCGTCCGCAAAAAGCGGGCGAATTTGGGTGGCACCGCAGGTTTATGCACCTGTCCCATTGTTTTCAATGGGACAGGTTTTTTTATTTTTTCAGATAAAAGGTGATGCAGATGTACCTTTCCGGCTTCCGATGGCGCATTCTTAGC
The DNA here is from genome assembly GCA_949293815.1 of uncultured Eubacteriales bacterium. Lineage (GTDB taxonomy): Bacteria > Bacillota > Clostridia > Oscillospirales > Acutalibacteraceae > RGIG2774. The sequence continues at coordinate 24,711 of CASFEZ010000004.1, forward strand.
TGCTAAAGCAGAAGTAAACCAGAAAATAACAAAATCATTTCATAAAGAAAGAGGTCTTATCGATGAAAAAGTCTATCAAAATCTTATCTGCGGTACTTTCCGCTATGATGCTTATGCTCTTAACACTGACTGGCTGCGGCAGCAGCCAAACCACTTCCGACGAAGGCTCCACCCAAGCTTCGGCGCCGTCAGGCGCAACGCTGCGCGTCGGTGTGATTCAATATATCAGCCATTCTTCTTTGGATAACTGCTATCAGGGCATTGAGGAAGCGCTGCAGGCTAAATACGGCGAAAATGTGATTATTGACCGTCAGATTGGTTCCGACTCCTCCGCCGACGCGGACTGCGCTACCTACGCCAATAATATGGTGGCCCAGGGCTATGATATGATTATCGCCATCGCCACCCCCGCGGCCTCCTCCGCTTACGCCGCCACCGAGGGCACGGATATTCCGGTGATTTTCTGTTCGGTCAGCGACCCGGTTTCCGCCAAGCTGGTCAATTCCATCGAAGAGCCGGGCACCCTTTGCACCGGTACCTCCGATGTGCTGGATCTGGAGGGTCAGGTCGATATGATTCAGCAGCTGCAGCCGGATGTTGAGACCATCGGCGTTTTGTACACCACTTCCGAGGTCAACTCCATCACCCAGCTGAATAATCTTACCGAAATCTGTGAAGCCCGCGGCATTACCGTTCAGGCTTCCGGCGTGCAGAACGCCTCCGATATTCCCGCCGCCGCTGCGGCATTGGCTGCCGAGGTAGACTGCATTAACAATTTTACCGACAACAATGTGGTCAACAATCTTTCCGTGGTGCTGGACGCTGCCAATGCGGCAGGCATTCCGGTTTACGGTTCTGAAATTGAGCAGGTCAAAAAAGGCTGCCTGGCGTCCAATTCCATGGACTATGTGGCCATTGGCAGAACCACCGGCAATATGGCGGCAGAGGTTCTCGACGGCGCGGACATCACCACCATGGCGGTGCGCACCGTCTCCGACTCCACCCCCGTTGTCAACACCGAGGTGCTCGAGGCGCTGAACCTGACCATGCCGGAATCGCTGATGAACGAAGCGGAAACCATTGTGACGGAAGAATAAAGTCATCATACAGCACAGTGAGAAAGCGCGAGCTGCTCACTGTGCTGCACGGAAGGGATATTTTATTAGGAGTGAAGAGTGAGTGAAAAGAGTGAAGAGTGAAGAGTGAAGAGTGAAGATTCGGACGCCCGTTCGGGCGTAGATTATAGATTGTTTGCAGGTGTAGAAAATACCTTGTATATATCTTTCTTCTCTTCAACCCTCTATCTACCCAATTTGACAAAACTATCTACAAATCAAGGCGAAGCCTTCCGACACTAACCACTAATCACTAATCACTGGCGCCGCCCAGCGGCGCCTATCCCTGTGGGCAGTATACGACAAAAAAGGTGTGTAACTTGTGGCAATTTTAAGCTCTTTGGAGGTCTGTTTGGAAGACGGCTTTATGTATGCCATTCTTGCCATGGGCTTCTATATTACATTTACCATATTGGATTTCCCGGATTTATCCGTTGAGGGCACGGTTTTGACCGGCGGCGTGGTCTGCGCCATTATGATTGAGGCGGGGATTACCCCTTACCTTGCCATGATTGCCGCGTTTCTCGCCGGATGCATTGCGGGCAGCGTAACCGGCATTTTACATGTCAAGCTGGGTATTCGTCCGCTTTTGAGCGGCATTCTGGTATCCACGGCGCTGATTACCGTCAATCTGGTGGGTGCGGTTGTGGGCAACGGCGGCTCCTTCAGCGGCGACGGCGCCCTGTCCAATGTGACCATCAGCCGTTCTTCCCCCGCGCTTTTCCGGGTATTCCCCTTTACCTTATTGCCGGAAACCGTGGGGCAGGTAAACCTGCGGCAGCTTGTCTCCTTTTTTGTGATTGCGCTGCTGGTAAAGCTGCTGCTGGATGCTTATCTGAAAACCAAAAGCGGTCTTTTGCTGTTCGCCACCGGTGATAATGCCCAGTTTACCACCATGCTTGCCAAAAATCCCGGCACCAGCAAAATTTTGGGGCTGGCGCTGGGCAATGGGCTTGCGGCGCTCTCCGGCGCGCTGATAGCCCAGTCCAGAGGCAACGCCAACCAGGGCATGGGGCTGGGTATGGTTGTTATCGGTATTGCATCGGTGATTATCGGTCTTTCCGTATTCGGTAAGCTTCGGTTTATGAAGCCTACAACCATGGTGATTCTCGGTTCGGTCATTTACCAGGCCTGCCTGGGAATTGCCTCGATTCTCGGCGTGCCCTCTGCGTATAATAAGCTGATTATGGCGCTGCTGTTTACCATTGCGCTGGTGCTCAGCGGGCGGCTGAACCGCAAAAAGCAGGAGGTGTGACCGATGCTGGAACTGCAAAATATTACCAAAAAATTTATGAAGGGTACACCGGACGAAGCCACCCTGTTTGACAATTTCTGTTTTTCGGTGGAAAAAGGGGAGTTTGTGTCGGTGGTCGGCTCCAACGGCAGCGGCAAAACCACCATGCTGAACCTGATTTGCGGCACCTACCGTCCCGATGGCGGTCATATTGTATTCGAGGGCAAGGACATCACCGCCATGCCCGAGCACAGGCGCGCTGCGTTTATCGGCAGAGTGTTTCAGGACCCGAAAGCGGGAACCTGCTCCAATTTGACCATTCTGGAAAATATGGCGCTGGCGGATAACAAAAACAAGCCCTTTGGTCTCGGGCGGGCGGTCAATAAAAAACGGCTGGATGTTTACCGAACCCTTCTGGAACGCTGCGATATGGGCATGGAAAACCGGCTGCAAACCAAGGTCGGCGCCCTGTCCGGCGGGCAGCGTCAGGCGCTGGCGCTGGTGATTGCCAATATGACCGAGCTAAAGCTGCTGATTTTGGATGAGCACACGGCGGCGCTGGACCCGAAATCCTCGGAGCGGATTATGGAGCTGACCGACCGTTTTGTCAAAGACAGCGGCATTACCGCCATTATGGTGACCCACAATCTGCGCTTTGCGGTGGAATACGGCAGCCGTCTGGTGATGATGCACCAGGGCAAGGCCATTCTCGATAAAGCCGGCGAGGAAAAAAAGAACGCTTCGGTGGATGATTTGCTCACGGTGTTCAATTCCATCAGCATTGAGCTGGGCAACTGACGGTATCCATCATAAAAGAGATGCGGCGCGGCGGTCTTGCCGTGCCGCTTTTTGCCGGAAAACGGAAGATTGAAAAATGCGTTTTCCCTTTTTGCAGCGGCGTCGGAAACAATTGACAGCCCGTGTCGCTTTGTGTTACAATATACCTATTCCGCACATCGGCGGAGGTCTTCTTTTGAGTTGGAAGGGGTTTTGCAGATGAAAAACAAGCTCGCCGCCCTGAAAGGCAATGTGTTTTACGGCGTCGGCGCCATCGGTCTGGATTTGAGTTACGGTCTGTTTTACAACTGGCTTGCCAAATACATGACCGATATTTTACATTTGAATAAGCGGTTTTTATTGCTTTTAACGCCTATTGCCCGTATTTGGGACGGCATCAACGACCCGATGATGGGCGTTATTGTGGATCAGACCAACACGAAATTTGGTCGCTATAAACCGTGGGTGATTTTCGGCTCGTGTACCAATGCCATTGTGCTGACGCTGATTTTCCTGACCCCCTCCGTCTTTGATTTGAACGGCGGTATCGGCATTTATATTTACATGGCCATTCTGTATGTGCTTTGGGGGATGACCAATACCACCGCCGATATCCCCTATTGGTCCATGATTCCTTCCTTTACCTCCGACCCCGGTGAGCGCAATATGCTGGCCACCATTGCCCGTACCTTTTCCGGTTTGGGACAGGGCATTATCACCATTGCTTCGCCGCTGGTTTACAGCTGGTTTTCCCGCACCACCGACAGCGCCGGCAATAAGGTGTACGATGTATACAGCTACCGCTATTGGGCAATGATCTGCGCGGTGCTGCTTATTGGTTTTTCCGTGCTGTCCATGGCGAAAATCAAAGAGGTCAACCATATTAAGAGTGATGAAAAATTCAGCTTTAAAAAGATTTTCAAGATTATAAAAGACAATGACCAATTGCAGGTATTTATGGTCTTTGCTGCGATTTCCAATACCGGCTGGTATATGATTTCCGGTGTCGCCGCCTATTATTTTGATGTGGTGGTCGGCAACCCCGACGAGCAGTCCCTGTTCAGTGCGTTCGGCGCGGTGGGGTCGATTCTCGGGCTGGCGATTATTCCGGTGATGACGAAATTTACCACCAAGCGCCGCACCTATCAGTTTTCGCTGGCGCTGAGCTTTGTGGGCTATGTGCTCATGGGCATCGGCGGCTGGGCAATGGATTCCGCTGTTGTGCTCGGCATCGGCTACCTGATTGGCTCCACCGGCATGGCGTCCATGTTTATTGCTCAAACCATTTTCCTTGCGGATATTGTGGATTACGGCGAAGTCAAAATGGGCTATCGCGCCGAATCCGGCACCTTCTCCATGAAGGGCTTTTTGCAGAAAATGGCATACACCATCGAAACCATTATTCTGTTCGCCGGTTTGGATATTACCAAATATGATGAAAATCTGCATGCAGCCAATGCCATCGGCGTTAAGAATGCAATTAACAGCATGATGTTTATCGTGCCCGCCGTGTGCGTGCTGCTGTCGCTGATTATCTATACCGCCCGCTTTAAGCTGCACGGCAAATTTATGGACGATGTGACTGCCGAGGTCACCCGCCGCCGGGAAGCGCGGGAAGAAAAGCTCGCACAAGGCGAACAGACCTAATTTTCACCACAGCGTAGGGGCGGGTCTTGTGCCCGCCCGAGGGCGTGGATGGCAATGCCCTTTGCCGGTACAGGTCGGGCGTGGCAGAAAGCCGTTGTTTTGCGATAGATGGCATCCAATATCCAATATATTTCCCGAAATCAATCCATTTGAGCGTCTTCATTGGTGCATAGAAAATAAAAAATTTCTGCTTCTTCCCCGGGCGGGCACAAGACCCGCCCCTACGAGAGTGGATATTATTGAATTGAATCAAAAAGCAGGTGACCCCTTGGTACGGCTGAACAATTCCTGGGATATGCTTCTTCAGGAGGAATTTCAGAAGGAGTATTACTTAAAAATACGGGAGTTCTTGAAAAAGGAATACGCAAATCCCGCCTATCCGGTTTATCCGAACATGAACGACCTGTTTAACGCGCTGAAAATTACCGATTATGATGCCGTCAAGGCGGTGATTCTCGGTCAGGACCCTTACCACGGTCCGAACCAGGCGCATGGTCTGTCGTTTTCCGTGCGGGACGGGGTAAAACCGCCGCCGTCGCTGATGAATATTTTTAAGGAATACCACGATGATTTGGGGTATCCCATCCCCCCCAGCGGCAATTTGACCCCTTGGGCGGAGCATGGCGTGCTGCTGCTGAATACCGTGCTTTCGGTGCGCGGCGGCATGGCGGCCAGCCACCGGGGCATTGGCTGGGAAATTTTTACCGACCGTATCATAGAACTGCTGAATGCCCGGGAAAAGCCCATTGTTTTTCTGTTGTGGGGACGGTTTGCCAAAGACAAGGCGGCGCTTATCACCAATCCGAACCACCATATTCTGACAGCGGCGCACCCCAGCCCGCTTTCGGCATACAACGGATTTTTCGGATGCCGCCATTTTTCCAAAACCAACGCGCTTTTGGGGAACGACCCGGTAGACTGGCGCCTGCCCTGCGACTGAGGCGCCGCAGCGTACCAATACCCGGTAAGAACGGCGTCATCTGCCGTTCTTTTTTATCTATACATAAAAAACAGCGGAACGCCGCAGAAAGCAAAGGTGTGCCTATGGCGGATAAAAAGGCCAAAAACAACAGAACCATCGATACGCCCCTTGCCCAAGGGCAGGATTTTCTGCGCCGCTGTGTGACACTGACGCAAAAAACAAGCGACCTTGCGGCGGTGCTGGATAAAACCATTTGCGGCGATATGCATGCGGTTTGCCCGCTGCTGCCGGAAAAAAGTGTGGATTTGCTCATTGCCGACCCGCCCTATAATTTGACAAAATCCTTTCACGGCAGCACCTTTTCCAAAAAGAAAGCGGCGGATTACGAGGAGTATACCCGTGCATGGCTGCAAGCGATCCGACCGCTGCTGAAGGACACTGCCTCGGTTTATGTGTGCTGCGACTGGGAAACCAGCCTGATTGTGGGTCGGGTGCTCGGCGAGTTCTTCCGCATCCGCAACCGCATCACCTGGCAGCGGGAAAAGGGAAGGGGCGCTAAGGCCAACTGGAAAAACGGCATGGAGGACATTTGGTTCGCCACCGTCGGCGCAAACTATACTTTCCATCTGGACGCGGTGAAAATCCGCAAAAAAGTCATCGCCCCCTATCACCGCGCAGACGGTCAGCCAAAAGACTGGCAGCAAACCCCGGACGGGAAGTACCGGGATACCTGTCCGTCTAATTTTTGGGATGATATGACCATTCCCTTTTGGTCGATGCCCGAAAATACCGCCCACCCGACCCAAAAGCCGGAAAAGCTGCTGGCAAAACTGATTTTGGCAAGCTCCTCGGTGGGGGATGTGGTGCTTGACCCGTTCCTGGGCTCGGGAACGACCAGTGTGGTTGCCAAAAAGCTGCATCGCCGCTATATTGGCATTGAGACAGAACCCCAGTATTGCGTGTGGGCAGAGCAGCGTTTGGAAATGGTCGAGCAGAACCCAACCATTCAAGGCTATGCCGATGGTGTTTTTTGGGCACGCAACACCCATGGCGAGCAAAAACGATGAGCGCTTTTTAATTTATATGCAAAAAACCGATGAAACAAGGGCAGGAAGCCCGTTTCATCGGTTTGTTTTTTTGCCGCAAACGCGGTTTAGCCGGTTGTTGCCGGAGTAAGGGTATCGGTATCCGGCGCGTGCAGCTCTTTTTTGTATTTACGCAAAAGAATTCCGGACAAGATGGCGGCCAATACAGCCGTGCCCGCAAAGTTCAGCCAGATGCCCGTAAGTCCCAGCGCCCAGAACACGCCGACCAGAATCACCGGGAAGACCAGCGCGGTGCTCACCGAGATAATGGAGGCGGGCAGCGGTTTTTCAATGGCAAGCATATAGCTCTGCGCCGCGAAAGAGTACCAGCGGGTCAGATAGGTCAGGCTGAACAGCCGCAGTGCGCCCACAGACATGACCTGGATTTCTGCCGTGGTTTCCGACATAAACAGGGCGGTGATTTGCGCGGGGAACAGGGCAAGCACAACGACCGACAAAAGCGATACCACGGCGCTGGCAACAAAACAGCATTTTTCGATTTTTCGCACCCGTGAAAACTGTCCCGCGCCCCAGTTATAACCCACAGCGGGCTGCAGCGAGTCGCACATGCCGTACAGCAGCGGCTGGATAAACCCGTCGGCGTACATCAAAATGCCGTAGACGGAAACGGCGGCTTCTCCCCCCAAACGCACCAAAACGGCGTTGAGGAAAATGGAGGTAATGCGTCCGGCGATATTGTTCAAAAAGTTCGGGCTGCCGCAGGCGATCATCTGCCGCAAATCTTGCGGGCGGAATTGCGGTTTGCAGAAGCGCAGCAGCGTTTTTTTGCGCAGAAAAGGAATCAGCGCCAAAATGACGCAGATCGTCATGCCGAAGCAGGTTGCGCCCGCCGCCGCCCAAACGCCCCAGCGGAAGACCGCGAGAAATAAAATTTCCATACCGGCAATCAGCGCCGACATGAGAACATTCAAAAACATGCTGTAGCGCACCATGCCGCAGATGCGCAAAAAGTTATCCATGGCAAAAACAATGGTCGTCAGCGGGGAGAACAGCGCGTAGGTGCGCATATATTCCACTGCCAGTTCGGCAAATTCCCCTTCCGCCCCCATCAAACGAATCAGCAGGGGCGCGAGTGCATATAAAAGGGCGCCAATGGCAACGCCCGCGCCAACAATCAGCAGACAGGCACAGGTAAACAGGTTGCATGCCTCTTTTTCCTGTTTTTTTCCGAGTGCTACGGAAATGGGCACCGCCGACCCGACACCGATAAGATCTGCCAGTGAGAAATTGATAATGACAAAGGGCATGGCAAGATTTACGGCCGCGAACGCCGTTTCGCCCAAAAATCGCCCTACAAAGATGCCGTCCAGCGTCTGGTACAGCGCCGACGCAAGCATTCCCACGGCGCCGGGCAGCGATGCGATGAAAAATAGTTTAACCGGCGGCGTTTTTGCAAACAAAACCGTCGAATTCATAAAAAATAACGCTCCTTCGTTCTACTCTGTTGTTTTGGCAGCCTATGGCATTTTGCCGTTCGGGCTGCCGGTGCAGCAGAGCGATTCGATATTACTATTATTTAATTTCCATAATATGCCGCGCGTAGTCCGCCACGGCGGCGGCAATGGTCTTTATCGGCAGACCGGTGGTATTTACGCAGAGCCGGTATCCGCCCCTCTCGCCCCACTTGACCCCGGCGCTCCATTGAATGATTTTGGCGCGCTGGGCGTCCACCTGGCGGATTTTTTTCATCAGCTCTTTGTCGGATAAGTTTTCCGATTCCGGCGCCCGCTCCCGGCAGCGCGCCAGCTTCGACTCCATATCCGCGTATACAAAAATCGAAAACGGTTTCCACGGCTCCAAAAGCGCCGCCGCGCCCCGTCCCACGATAACGCAATTGCCCTTGTCCGCCAGGCGGCAAAGCACCTTTTGCTCGGCGACCATCAATTTGACGGTCTGCTGGGTCGTGGGGGATTGGTAGGCGGTAAAGGTGCTGCCGAAATGCAGCGGAATGGAAGCGGAAAAATTGCGTTCCAGCAGATTTTCCGCATACCATTCGCCGGTGTCGGTTTGTTTGGCAATTTCTTCCAATATTTCACGGTCATAATAGGCAAAGCCCAAATTATCGGCAAGGCGCTTGCCCAATTCTCTGCCGCCGCTGCCGAATTCGCGGCTGATGGTAATGATTTTTGACATAATAAAACCTCCTTAGTTCTCTTTCGGTTCGGATTGTTCTGTTTTTTGTAAAAACGGCGATAACTCCGCCTGTAAATAGTCCCCCCGTTTTTGCATCAGCGTCAAAAGCTGCTGCTGTTCTTCTTCCGAGAAATGCAAAAACGCCGCCTCTTCCGCCTGTAAAAGCGGCTCGATGACCCGGCGGGCATAGCGCAGACCGGCTTCGGTGAACATGACGGTTTTGTTTTTTCGATTGGTCACTTGGGGCTGTAGAAAAAGCACCCCCTGTTCCTCCAGCCGCTTGAGCGCACTGTTGACAGTTTGTTTGGAATAGGACCATAATTGGCAGATATCCTTTTGGGTACTTTCCTCATCCTGGGTAACGGCAATATACAAAATCCAAAACGCCGAGTCCGACAGACCGTGCCGCTGGGCATAGTGGTGGTATAAATCGTCCAGCAGCTTATCGGCCTGGTTCAGGCGGGATAACAGCGCAGATACATCCGGTGGCATCGGCAAAACCTTCTTTCCATAAGGCACAGCACAAAATAGTCTGTATTCGGACAATTTATAGGATTAGTATAGTCCGAAACAAGACAAAAGTCAAGAAAACCGGAAAATTTTTCTGTAGCGCAGCGCAATCTGTCGCAAAGCGGGGCTTTTTTTGCCGTTTGCGGAGCCGAATAATTTATGGTATACTATAAGCATCATTTTCCAAACGAAAGGGGAGGCTTTATGCTGGTGCATCCCATCCCGCCGTTGTTTGATGAATGGTCAGAAATTTTAATCTTAGGTTCGTTCCCGTCGGTGAAATCCCGGGAGGAGGGCTTTTTCTATGGTCATAAGCAGAACCGCTTCTGGCGCGTGCTGGCCAATCTCTGCGGCAGCGCCGTACCCGCGACCATCGAGGAAAAACGGGCGCTGATTTTACAGAACCATTTTGCCCTGTGGGATGTCATACACGCTTGCGATATTACCGGCTCGTCCGACAGCAGCATCCGCAATGTGACGCCGAACGATTTAACGGTCATTCTCTCCCGCGCGCCCATTCGGCAGATTTTTGTCAACGGCAAAAAAGCCGAAGCTCTTTATCAAAAATACATTGAGCCAAACATTCACCGCAAAGCCATTGTCCTGCCCTCCACCAGCCCCGCCAACGCCGCCTGGAGCGAACAGCGGCTGACCGAAGCCTGGCGCGAGGCAGTCCTATCCCCCATGGACCCAGCATAATGCTGAATACGCAAAAAATGCCGTCTTCCGGTTTGTGGAAGACGGCATTTTTACCAATGTGATTATTCCGTATTGCGCAAAAGCTCTGCCAGATTTTCCCGGTAGGTCGGTCGTAGTCCGAAAAGACTGATCACAAGGGCAAGCAGCAGGAGAAGCCCCAGCGCCAGCAGCGGGCGCTGCCAGGGGTAGGTTTCGGCAAAGGTGTAAGAAAAGCAGAACAGGTGCAGCGGCAAACTCAACAGCGTGCCCAGCGCGGTGGCGGGCAGCAGCATCATCGCAAGCTCCCCCCAAAGCGCCCGCACGGCCTTGCCGTAGCCGAATCCCAGGCTGCGGGTCAGCGCTACCGTGCGGCGCTGCTCCAGCTGTTTTTTGCGAATCATATTGAAAAGCGTCACAAACACAAAGCAGCCGATAATCAGGTTGACCGCCGATACCACCACCTCGGTTACTGCAATCAGCGATTGCAGCCGGGCGTTCTCCGACCGGGCGGAAATCAGCCGGGCGTCCGGGTACAGGGACTGTAAATCGGCAAAAAACGCATCGATGGCGCCGGTGTCCGCCTCCTCGCCGCTGAACAGGAACAGGTGGGTGTAATTGAGCACGACCGGCAAACGCGCCAGCGCCTCTTCGCTGCAAATCACGCCGTAGGAACCGGCCAGCAGGGATTCCAGCCACCGATCCTCCACCCCCGCAAGGCTGATCACCGCCGTGCAGGTGGTATACAGGTCAAATCGCTCCACCTGCGCCGTTCCCGCAAAAAAATCCCCTTCGGTGACAAAAAGCTGGGAAAAATGTAAGTTTTTCCCCAAATGGCTCTCGCCGCTGCCGCTTTCCACTACCCGAATCACCGCTTCTCCCGCCCGAAAGGCTTCCGGGTCGATTGAACCGGCGGTGATATAAGGGGTAATCCGCCCCAGCAGCTCCTCGCTGAAGCCGGTAAGCCCGGAATAGAGCAGATATTCCTCCTCGGCGTAGCCGTATTGCCGTTTGGCGGCAGCAACGCCTGCGGCGTCCCCGGCGTCGTCTTGGTCAAAATGGGAGGCGTCTTCGTATTCCGCCCTCTCGCTCGTCACCTGTTTCATCTGAAGCCCTTTCATGCCATAGGCTTCCTCCACACCGGGCAGGACTTTGGCCCGCTCGAACAGGGCTTGGGTAAGCCCCGCTTCGGGATTTACAGGAATTTCCAGCGCGGTAACAAAGTTTGTATTAGATATGGCCGCCTGATAGTCATAATCGAACTGGGAGGATAGATCCCGCAGCAGCATATCCGACAAGGTCTGTCCGCCGGTGAACAGCAGCACGCACAGCGCGGTCAACACAAGACAAACCCGCATCCGTTTGCGGTCGTGGAAAAAGCCCTTGATGCGCAAATTGCGCACCGCCGAACGGGTGCGAAGGCTGCGGTTGAGGATAAAATGGTGGTCGCTGATTATCTCCTCCGACTCCAGCGGCAGCAGGCGGCAGGCTTTGCCGATGCTTGCCAGCTGGAACAGCGCCGCCAGCAGAAAAACGCCCAAAAGCGTCAAAAGCAGCAGTGGCACGGAAAGATGCAGCGTGAAAATTTGCCAGAAGTCCCCAATCTGCCCCCGAAACCACAGCGCCGCCAACGCCGTCGCCAGCGCGGCAGGCGGCAGGGCACAGAGATAACAGACCGCACAGCGCAGCAGGAAAAAGGCGCGCACCTCCCGGTTTCCGCAGCCCGCGAATTTCAGCCGCTGCACTTCCTCCCGGCTGCGCTGCCGGTTCATATACGGGTTCAAAAACAGGCTGCAAATCGCCGTCAGCAGGCAGCCCGCCATCAACACGCCGAAAATATATTTTAACTCCGCTTCATCGGATACGGGGTACAGGCTGTAAAGTCCCAGCGCGCTTGCCGCCGCGTTCCTATTTGCGTAAAAGGCTCCGCTCGCCTTGCCGGTGGCCTCTTCGTACCAGGCGGCAAAATCTGTCGGAACTGAGCCGCTGCGAAATTGCAGCAGCGCCATATAGAGGGCGGGCGTTTCCATCGAAAACGGAGAGGCATAGACAAGTGCGTTTGGCAGACAGTCGCCGATTTCCTGCTGACGCTCGATGCCGCTCTGGGAGAGGGAGTAGTCCTCGCAGACCCCCACAACCGTAAGGCGCACCGTCTGCGCCGCCTCTTCGCCGATGGGAACGATGGCAAAATCCAGCGTCTGTCCCATCTCAGCGTTCAGCGCCACCAGCATCCGGTTCTCCAGCAGTACTTCTCCCGCTTTTTCCGGGTAACGCCCGGCGGAAAGCTGCAAATACAATAAATCCCGGGCGGCCTCGTCCGCCGTGCCGAATACCAGCTGTCCGTCAAAAACCGCTTTCGGGATATTCTGGCTGCCCCAAAGGGCAACGGTCCCAAGCCGGCGCACCTCATCCCGCTCGAGGGAAGACAGCTCCTCTTCGCTTTCGATATAGGAAAACAGCACATCCTGCCGCCCGTTCTGCTGCCATTCGTTTTCCTGCAAGGTCTGCCCGAAGCTCACGAGCAAGGTCAACAGCAGCAGCACACAGGTAAGGCAGAGAAAATAGCAGAGGATATCCGGCGCCATTTTTTTGCGGTTCCTGCGTAAATACCGGCGGGTGTAAAAGAAAATATTTTTATTCATACGACAGCACCCCGTCCCGAATCACCACCGAAAAATCGGCGGCGGCCGCCACTTCCGTGTCGTGGGTCACCAGCAATATGGTAGTGCCGGTTTCTTTATGGATGGCGGTGAGCATGCGGATCACATCTTTGGCGGACTCCTCGTCCAGATTGCCGGTGGGCTCGTCCAACAGCAGAATTTCCGGTTTTAGGACCAGGGCCCGGGCAATGGCGGCGCGCTGCATCTGTCCGCCGGAAAGCTGCGCGGGCAGATGATGGAGCCGCTCCTCGAGCGCCAATGCATTCAGAATATAGTCCAAATAGTCATCATCGGGGACGGTTTTGTCAATCTTTGCCGGGAACAGCACATTTTCCAATAGCGTCAGCTCTGGCAGCAGGTTGAAAAACTGGAACACAAAGCCGATATGCTGTCTGCGGAAAATTGCCAGCTCCTTTTCCTGCATTTTGGCAATATCCTGCCCGCCAATGAGCACCATCCCCGTATCCGGCGTATCCAGCCCGCCTAAGATATGCAAAAGCGTCGATTTCCCCGACCCGCTTTTGCCGCGCACCGCCACAAACTTTCCGTCCTCCACCGAAAAGGTGATATGGTCCAGCGCCCGGATTTCGGTATCGCCCATCAGATAGGTTTTGGAAACATTGTGCAATTCAATCATTGTGTTTCCTCCTTTTTAATTAAAAAATAGGATGTCGGATGGAGAGATTAGCTGGCGGCTATGTAGTCTCTATTGATGAGTTGAAAGTGTTTTGCATAAATCTGATTGCCGTCATTATTGTGAATCTTAAAATAATTTCGGTAAGCGTAGGGCGGATATCCATCAATAATATAATTCCACATATTGCCAACCCAAGTGTTTTCATCAACGAGTGAAGGCAGATTTTCGCAGGTCAGTACTGTTCTGTATATAATTGAAGTTGGCGAATTATATCGTCTGACATAAAAATCAAATGTGGCATTTACTACGGCACAGGAACTATCGCGGTATCTAAATCCAAGATGAGGATATTCCCACAAGTCGTCATAGTCGCTTAAAAAATTTTTTGAAAATCTTAAATAGGTTTCACGCACATACTCAGCAGCGTTTGCGGAAAGAGTACAGGTAAGAATCAATGTTGTAATAATTATAAAAACTGCTATGATTTTTTTTAACGATTTGCATTTCATTGCTTATACCATCCTTTCTTTTTAATACAAGATAAAAGAATACAATATAAATCCGACATCCTATTTTATACTTGTATATTCTATCTATACTATAATTTAATTGTGCTATTTTGTCAATACTTTTTATCTTTTTTGTATAATTATATAAAATTTATACCATAAAATTGGTAATGTTGTATAGTAATAAATTGTAATTTTATGTCAAAAACTGACATGCTTGCATTTTTAAATTATCAAATATTTTTTTGCTGACAATGTTTTCTGTAAGGGTTGCGAACTAAATCAAATAGCAGGTCTTGATAACAATAATCGAAGTTGGCTAAACATACAATTTTATTAAATATTATTAAGTTTTCTTTGGTGCTTTGCACAAATCCCGCAAAAGTTTACAAAAGTGCTTGCAATCGCTTTTCCGTTGTATTATAATACAGAAAAGTATTTTTTCAGTCCGATAAGAGGTTGTTCCGGCTATGAATCAGTTTATGAACACCAGTGGAATCGTCCTTATCAACGCTGCTGTCCTTGTCCTACTAGTAGGTCTGGCCAACGGCGATGTTTGTGATGCAGCCACAAGGGTTCAGTAATTCGTCCATCCGCCCCCTCTTATAAATAGGCAATGGAGTTTTGATATTACAAGGCCTGCGGTTGTATCCGCAGGCTATTTTTATTGTCTGTTCGGCAAAAGAAAACGATTGAAAGGATGTATGCTGACTATGAAAATCCCCGGCGCACAAATCATCATAGAAACCCTGATAGAGCAGGGCTGCGATACTGTTTTCGGCTATCCCGGCGGCTCTGTTTTGAATATTTATGATGAACTATATAAAAATTCCGACCGGATTCGTCATGTGCTGACTGCCCACGAGCAGGGCGCGTCCCATGCCGCCGACGGCTACGCCCGCGCTACCGGCAAGGTGGGTGTGGTGATTGCCACCTCGGGACCGGGCGCTACAAACCTGGTGACCGGCATTGCTACGGCGTATCTGGATTCGGTGCCCATGGTCGCCATCACCGGCAATGTTTCGGTGGATCTTCTGGGGCGCGACAGCTTCCAGGAAGTGGACATCATGGGCGTGACGCTGCCTGTGACCAAACATAATTATATTGTGAAAAAGACCGAGGACCTCGCGGATACCATTCGGGAGGCATTCAAAATTGCCAAATCTGGCAGACCCGGTCCGGTGCTGATTGATATTCCGAAGGATGTGCAGATTACCTCAGCGGAATACATCCCCCAAACAGAGGTTGCGCCCTATCCGAAGCTGTTGGCGGCGGACGATGAGCTTTCAGTTGCCGTACAGATGCTCCAGGACGCCGAACGCCCGTTTATCTATATGGGCGGCGGTATTTACCGCACCGATGCGGGCAGCGAGATACTCGCCCTGTCCGAGAAAATCGACGCGCCCATTGCCTCGAGCATGATGGGACTTTCCGCCATTCCCTATGACAACCCCCGTTTCTTGGGCATGCAGGGCATGCACGGCGACTATGCCGCCTCCAAAGCCATGGCGGAAGCGGATTTGATTCTGGCCGCCGGTGTGCGCTTCAGCGACCGCGCTACGGGCAATAAGGAAAAATTCAATCCGGGCGCCAAAATTATTCATATTGATACCGATACGGCGGAGCTTTCCAAAAATATCAGGGCGCATTTAGGCATTGTGGGCGATATTAAGGACGCGCTTTCGCGCATTACTGCTGCCATTGCGCCCAGAGAGCATAAACAATGGAACGCGGATTGTGCCGCCATCAAGGAGCTGGCAGCGACTGCCTATAAAAACTACGGCGATATCTCGCCTTATTCGATTATTCAGGAGGTTAACAACCGCTATCCCGCCGATACGGTTATTGCCACCGATGTGGGACAGCACCAGATGTGGGTTGCGCAGACCTATCATTTTACAAAGCCGCGTACCTTTTTGACCAGCGGCGGTCTGGGCACCATGGGCTACGGCATGGGCGCTGCCATCGGCGGCGCGGTTGGCACCGGCAAAAAGACCGTGCTCTTTACCGGCGACGGCAGCTTCGGCATGAACCTCAACGAGCTGACCACCGCCGTATCGCAGAACCTGCCGCTGACCATTATTATTATGAACAACGGCGTGTTGGGCATGGTGCGCCAGTGGCAGACCCTGTTCTATGAAAAACACTATTCCAATACCACCTTGAACCGCGCGACGGATTTTGTCAAGCTCGCCGAAGCCTTCGGCGCAAAAGGCTACCGGGCGAATACCATTGATGAGTTCCGCGCCATTATGGATACGGTAGAAAAGGACAACGGCGTCAATTTGATTGACTGCCTGATTGATGAAGATGAAATGGTGCTGCCCATGATGCCCCCCGGCGGCACGGTGGAACAGATTATCGTCAACAGAAAGGAGCTGCCCGGCAATGAGTAATACCGGTAAAGAAATGATTATTGCCATCCGCGTGCAGGATCAGTTCGGCGTGTTGTCCCGGGTCGCGGGCATGGTTTCCCGCAGGGGCTTTAATATCGACACCCTGACCGTCTCCGCCACCGAAACCCCCGGTGTATCGCGCATGACCCTTTCCTTAAAAGGGGATGAATACACCCGCAAGCAGCTGATTAAACAGCTGACCAAGCTGCACGAGGTGTTGGAGATTACGGAAATCGACCAAACCGCCGTCACCCGGGATTTATTGCTGATTAAGATTAAAACCACCTCCGAAAACCGGCAGGACGCCATGGACGCGGTCAATGTGTTCCGCGGCAGCGTGGTGGACTTTGCGCGGGATTCGCTTATCATCCAGCTGGCAGGAGATGAGGCAAAAATTGACGCCTTTGTGGATTTGATGCGTCCCTTTGGTATTCTGGAAATGTGCCGCACCGGTCTGATATCCCTCGAACGCGGCGCGGAATGCCTGAAGGACCGCAATATGAACTATATCAACCGGATGGATCAATAAACGTTTAGATAGAGAGGGAATTATCATGGCAAAATTGATTAAAATTTTTGATACCACTTTGCGCGACGGTGAACAGTCCCCGGGCTGCAGCATGAACGCCCGGGAAAAGCTGCAAATTGCCGACCGGCTGCAAAAAATGGGCGTAGATGTGATTGAGGCGGGCTTTGCCATCTCCTCCCCGGGAGATTTTCAATGCGTAAAAGACATTGCCGACAATATCCGCAATACCTCGGTCTGTTCCCTGGCAAGATGCCTGGAAAAGGACATTGACGCGGCATACGAGGCGATTCAGAACGCTTCCAATCCCCGGATTCATGTTTTCCTTGCCACATCGCCGGTACATATGCAGTATAAATTAAAAATGACCCCCGAGCAGGTTTTGGAGAGCATAGACCACCATGTGCGCTATGCCAGGAACAAATGCGCCAATGTGGAGTTCTCCGCCGAGGACGCCACCCGCAGCGAGCCGGAATTTTTGGCAAAGGTTGTGGATGTGGCCATTAAAGCCGGCGCGACCACCATTAACATCCCCGATACCGTCGGCTATACCACCCCCGATGAAATGCGCGAGCGCATCCGTTTCCTGCGTGAGACGGTGCCGGGCAGCGATCTGGTTGATTTTTCGGTGCATTGCCATAACGATTTGGGTATGGCGACCGCCAATTCTCTGGCGGGCGTATTGGGCGGCGCCACGCAGATTGAATGCTGCGTCAACGGTATCGGCGAACGCGCGGGCAACACCGCCCTGGAAGAGGTTGTTATGGCGCTGAAGGTGCGCGGTGCCCTGTTCGACGCCTATACCAATATCGACTCCACCCAGATTTACAAAACCAGCCGAAAGGTTTATAATATTATCGGTCAGACTGCCGCGCGTACCAAGCCCATTGTGGGCAAAAACGCCTTTGCCCATGAGTCCGGCATTCACCAGCACGGCGTTTTGGCGAACAAGGAAACCTATGAGATTATGACGCCCGAATCGGTGGGTGTGCCGACCAACGAGATGGTGCTCGGCAAGCACTCCGGTCGCCATGCCTTTGAGGCGCATCTGAAGGATATGGGCTACGATTTGCCCGAAAAGCGGATTGCGGAAACCTTTGAAGCGTTCAAAAAGCTCTGTGATAAGAAAAAAGAGGTTACCGACCGGGATATTGACGCGCTGATCAGCCACGGTGCCGCCGCCCTGCCGGTGCAGGAGGGCATGTACCACTTCGACCGGTTTGATGTCCACGCGGGCAATTTCTCCACGCCTACCTCCGTTGTGCGTTTGAAGAAAGGCGATGAGCTGATCGAGGAAGTGGCGTTGGGCGATGGTCCGATTAACGCTTCCTTTGAAGCGATTAACAAGATTGTCCACCCGCCGGTACACAGCTTTGAAAACTTCTCCATCCAGTCCGTTTCCGAGGGCAATGATACCATGGGTGATGTGCGCGTAACCTTGCAGTATGACGGCAGGGATTTCAAGGGCAGAGGTCTTTCTACCGATATTATTGAATCCAGCATTATGGCGTATATCAACGCCATTAACCAGCTGATGGCTTACAGCGACGCCAAAGAAAAGCAGAGCGAGGGCGTATCATGAGCCGTGTGCGCGTTTTTGATTCCACTTTGCGGGACGGCTCACAGGCGGCGGGGATTTCCTTTTCCGTGCAGGATAAGCTGAATATCGTCTCGGCGCTGGACGCCTTCGGCGCGGACTATATCGAGGCGGGCAATCCCGGCTCGAACCCGAAGGATTTGCTGTTTTTTGAAAAAGCGAAACAGCTGACGCTGCAAAACGCGAAGCTCTGCGCCTTTGGCAGCACCTGCCGGTTCGGTGTCGAACCCGCCGAGGACGCGAATATTCAAAGCCTGTTGGGGGCGAACACCCCGGCGGTGGCGGTATTCGGCAAAAGCTGGAAATTGCACGTCACGGAAATTCTAAAAATTTCCCCCGAAGAGAACCTTGCGATCATCCGCGATACCCTGCGGTATTTAACCGAGCAGGGCAAAGAAGTGATTTTTGACGCCGAGCATTATTTTGACGGCTATAAAAACGACCCGGTCTATGCCCTCAGCGCCCTGGGCGCGGCGGTAGAGGGCGGCGCTTCCTGCCTGTGCCTTTGCGACACCAACGGCGGGTGTATGCCCTGGGAGATTGAAGAAATCACCCGAAAGGCGGTCGAATCTTTCCCTGCGGTTACCGTGGGCATCCACTGCCACAACGATACCGGCTGCGCCGTTGCCAACTCGCTGGCGGGCGTGCGCGCGGGCGCAAAGCATGTGCAGGGTACCTTTACCGGCTTCGGCGAGCGCTGCGGCAACGGGGATTTGAGCGTCATTGTGCCGGACCTGATGCTCAAATGCGGTCAGACAACCGGCTGTGATTTGCCCGCGCTGCGCAATACCGCGCTGAAAATTTCGGATATTGCCAATATCCACCTCTCCGGCTCCGCTCCCTATACCGGCGCGAACGCCTTTGCCCATAAAGGCGGTATGCATATCGACGGGGTGATGAAGCTGCCCCGGTCCTTCGAGCATATCCCGCCGGAAACCGTGGGCAACAACCGGCATTTCCTGACCAGCGAGGTATCCGGTCGGGGTACGGTATTGCCGGTGATTCAAAAATTTATCCCGAACGCCGAAAAGCATTCCGAGAGCACCGGCAAGGTTGTTGAGGTGCTTAAGCAGAAGGAGCTGGAAGGCTATCAATACGAGGCGGCGGAGGCCAGCTTTGAACTTCTGGTGAAAAAATCGTTGGGACTGGCACAGAGCTTTTTTGACGTGACCTTCTTTAAGGTATCCGACGATGTGCCTTACCCCAACGGGCATATGCCCTCCAGCGCCATTGTGGAAATCCGCGTGGGCGATGAAAGCCGGATCGCCGGTTCGGTGGGCAACGGTCCGGTCAACGCGCTGGATCTGGCGATGCGCGACGCGCTGAAGAATTTTTACCCCGCCATTGCCGGTATGCACCTGACCGATTATAAGGTGCGCGTGATTTCCTCCGGCAGCGCGACGGATTCCACCATTCGGGTTCTAATCGATTCCACGGACGGTCAGGCGGTTTGGACAACGGTGGGCGTTTCCACCGACATCACGGAGGCCAGCTTCCGTGCCCTGACCGATTCCTATGAATATTTACTCTCTAAAAACAGAAGCGAAGGGTAAGGCGGATGAAATACCGCGCGCTTTTCGCGCCGTGCGGCTGTTTCGTCGGCGTTTATCGAAACTATTGGAAAGGACTGATTCGTCATGGGTATGACAATGACCCAAAAAATTCTCGCCAAACATGCGGGACTGCCTGAAGTCAAAGCCGGACAGCTGATTTTTGCCAATCTGGATTTGGTCTTGGGCAACGACATCACTTCCCCGGTTGCTGTTGCGGAATACGGCAAGCTCGGGTTCGATCAGGTGTTTGACAAAAAGAAAATTGCGATGGTCATGGACCATTTCGCCCCCAACAAGGACATTAAGGCTGCCGAGCAGTGCAAAATGTGCCGGGATTTCTGCCATGAAAAGCAGATTGAAAATTTTTACGATGTGGGAAAAATGGGCGTTGAACACGCGCTTCTGCCGGAAAAAGGTCTGGTAACCGCCGGTGATGTGGTGATTGGCGCGGATTCCCATACCTGCACCTACGGCGCGCTGGGCGCGTTTTCTACCGGCGTCGGTTCTACCGACATGGCGTGCGGCATGGCGACCGGCAAGGCCTGGTTCAAGGTGCCCTCCGCCATTCAGTTTAAGCTGACCGGCAAATTGAACCCCTGGGTCTCGGGCAAGGATGTCATTTTGCACATCATCGGTATGATTGGCGTGGACGGCGCTTTGTACCAGTCCATGGAATTTACCGGCGAGGGCGTCCATAACCTTTCGGTCAGCGACCGGCTCTGCATTGCCAATATGGCCATTGAGGCGGGCGGCAAAAACGGTATTTTCCCGGTGGACGATTTGACCGTCGAATACTTAAAAGCCCATGGCAATAAGCCCTATACCGTATTCGAGGCGGATGAGGACGCGGAGTATACCGCCGTTTACGAAATTGACCTTTCCACCATAAAGCCCACCGTTTCCTTCCCCCACCTGCCGGAGAACACCCATACGGTGGAATCCATCGAAGAACCCATTGCCATCGACCAGGTGGTCATTGGCTCCTGCACCAACGGCAGACTGGAGGATTTGCGCATTGCTGCCGAGATTATGAAGGGCAAACAGGTTGCCGACGGTGTGCGCTGCATTGTTATTCCCGCCACCCAGCAGATTTATTCCGACGCCATGGAAGAGGGGCTTCTGAAAATCTTCATCGACGCGGGCGCGGCGGTATCCACCCCCACCTGCGGTCCGTGCCTTGGCGGTCATATGGGTATTTTGGCCAAAGGCGAGCGGGCGGTGGCAACCACCAACCGCAACTTTGTCGGGCGCATGGGGCACCCCGAATCCGAGGTCTATCTGGCTTCTCCCGCCGTGGCGGCCGCCAGCGCCCTGACCGGCAGAATTTCCGAGCCAAAGGAGGTACTCTAAGATGAAATTTGCAGGTAAAGTCATTAAGTATCAGGACAATGTGGATACCGATGTTATCATCCCCGCCCGGTATTTGAACACCATCGATAAAAAAGAGTTGGCGTCCCACTGCATGGAGGATTTGGACAAAACCTTTGCTTCCCGGGTAAAACCCGGCGATATTATGGTAGCGGGCTGGAACTTCGGCTGCGGCTCCTCCCGGGAGCACGCGCCCATTGCCATTAAGGAGAGCGGCATTTCGCTGGTCATTGCCAAGAGCTTTGCCCGGATTTTTTACCGCAACAGCATCAACATCGGTCTGGCGATTCTTGAATGCGAAGAGGCTGCCGACCGTATCCAGGAGGGCGATGAAGTGGAAGCCGACCTGTCCCGGGGCGTGATTGTGGATAAAACCACCGGCGAAACCTTCAAAGCCGAGCCGTTTCCTCCGTTTATTCAGGAAATCATCTCCTGCGGCGGATTGGTTGAAGCCGTCAAACAGGGTAAAATTCAATAAAAGAGGTTGCTGACGATGGAATTTAAGATTGCACTATTGAAAGGTGACGGCATCGGACCGGAGATCGTGGACAGCGCTGTTGCCGTCCTGAATAAGGCGGGCGCAAAGTACGGTCATACCTTTCATTATGAAGAATATTTAATGGGCGGCTGCGCCTATGACGCCACCGGCGAACCCCTGCCCGAGGAAACAGTCAAGGGTTGTCTGGCATCAGACAGCGTGCTTTTGGGCGCGGTAGGCGGTCCGAAGTGGGATACCCTGCCCGGGCACCTGCGTCCGGAAAAGGCGCTTTTGGGCATCCGTTCCGCGCTGGGACTGTTTACGAATATCCGCCCTGCCAAGCTCTACAAGGCGCTGAAGGCCGAATGCCCCCTGCGCCCGGATCTGATCGAAAACGGCTTTGATTTAATGATGATTCGCGAGCTGACCGGCGGCATTTACTTCGGTGAGCGGGGTCGCCGCGAGGGCAAATACGGTCCCGAGGCGTATGACACCGAATGCTATTCCGAAATGGAAGTGGAGCGCATCGCCCGTGTCGCTTTCAACTCTGCCATGAAGCGACGCAAGAATGTGATCAGCATCGATAAGGCGAATGTGCTGGAAAGCTCCCGCCTGTGGCGCGAGGTCATTCACCGGGTCGCCAAGGAATATCCCGAGGTCACCTGCACCGATATGCTGGTGGACAACGCCGCCATGCAGCTGGTGAAAAATCCCGGGCAGTTTGATGTGGTGGTCACCTCCAATATGTTCGGCGATATTCTTTCCGATGAATCCTCCCAGATTACCGGCTCTATCGGTATGCTGCCCTCCGCTTCGCTGGGCGAGGGAAGCCGCGGGATGTATGAGCCGATTCACGGCTCCGCGCCGGATATTGCCGGTCAGAACAAGGCGAACCCCATTGCCACCATCCTCTCCGCCGCCATGATGTGCCGCTTCTCGCTGGATATTCCCGAGGTGGCCGACGATATCGAACAGGCGGTAGATGAAGTGCTCAACGCCGGCTGGCGCACCGCCGATATTGTCGGCTCTACCGGTGTATCTCCCATCTCCTGTACAGAAATGACAGACAAAATTCTGGCTGCCATCTGAATAAATATACAGAAATTGCAAAAAGAAGGTTTGACTCATGCAGGAAATTAAAGTGACATTAACCACCCACAAAAAAGAAAAACCCGCCGCCGATAAGCTCGGCTTCGGCAACTATTTTACCGACCACATGTTTATCATGGATTACTATGCCGATAAGGGTTGGGTTGACCCGCGCATTGTACCGTACGGCGATTTATCCCTGTCCCCCGCCGCGGTGGTGCTGCATTACGGGCAGGAAATTTTTGAGGGCATGAAAGCCTATCATACCCCCGCCGGTAAAGCGGTGCTGTTCCGCCCCGAAAAAAATATGGAGCGTCTGAACCTCTCTGCGGAACGCCTTTGCCTGCCGAAAATTGATGAGGACTTCTGTGTGCAGGCCATTAAAAAGCTGGTTGCCATTGATGAAGATTGGATTCCCGAGGGGGAGAACACCTCGCTGTACATCCGTCCGTTCATGATTGGCGTAGACGCCCACCTGGGCGTGCACCCGGCGCAGCACTGTATGTTTATTGTCATCATGTCCCCGGTAGGCTCTTACTACAAAGAGGGGCTGGACCCGGTCAAAATCTTTGTGGAGCAGGAATATGTGCGTGCGGTTCGCGGCGGCTATGGCTTTACCAAAACCGGCGGCAACTATTCCGCCTCGCTCAAATCCCAGGAGAAAGCGGAAGCGCTGGGTTATTCCCAGGTGCTTTGGCTGGACGGCGTAGAGCGCAAGTATATTGAAGAAGTCGGCACCATGAATGTGATGTTCAAAATAAACGGCGAAATTGTAACGCCGTCTTTGGAGGGCAGCATTCTCGGCGGCATTACCCGCCGTTCCTGCCTGGAGCTGCTGCGCGCCAGGGGCTACAAAGCCACCGAGCGCAAAATTGCGTTGCAGGAGATTTTGGACGCGGCACATAACGGTACGCTGGAGGAAGCCTTCGGCACCGGCACCGCGGCTGTCATTTCGCCCATTGGCGAATTGATTGTGGGCGATGAGCATATTGTAATCAACGGCGGCAAGATTGGCGAAACCGCCCAAATGCTCTATGACACCATCACCGGCATTCAGAACGGTCTTATCCCCGATGAATTTGGCTGGATTCAGGAAGTAAAATAACTGAAGCAGGAAATGTCCCCGCATACAGAGGCGGCAGGCATCAGCAGCCGGTTATATCTCTTGTCAGAGCATGCGGAACCGAAAGGCGACCACCTTTCGGTTCCTTTTTGTTTTAAAGATTGGGGCTGGAAAGAAAAATGGCCGGTGAACACTAAAAAAAGATTGACACGGTGTCAGTATTGTGATATAGTATAAACACTGACAGAATGTCAGAATAAATGCCGTGTATTGTGTCCTCCGGGACGGAAAATGCGGCATTCGGTAAGAGAAAAAATCGATTGGAGTCTTGTTTTATGCTTGGAACATTCACCTATTGTAACCCGACCAAACTGTATTTTGGTGAGGACGCGCTGCAAAATCTTCCGCGCGAGCTTGCAAATTATGGAAAAAATATTGTGCTGATTTACGGCGGCGGTTCCATTAAAAAGAACGGCATTTACGATGCGGTTACGAAAATTTTGGCGGACTGCGGGAAAAATGTCGCCGAAATTGCCGGCGTTATGCCCAACCCGACCGTGGATAAACTGTATGAGGGCATCGAAATTGCCAGAGCGCACAATGCAGATCTGCTGCTTGCCGTGGGCGGCGGCTCGGTTTGCGACTATGCTAAGGCGGTTTCGGTATCCGTCAACTGCCGGGAAGATCCCTGGGAGAAGTATTATCTGCGTTTTGAGGAGCCGGATTGTGAGGTATTGCCAGTAGGATGTGTGCTGACCATGGTGGGCACCGGCTCGGAAATGAATGCCGGTTCGGTGATCACCAATCCCCATACACACCAGAAAATTGGACATGTATTTGCCGATGAAAAGATAATGCCGCGCTTTTCTATCCTGAATCCGAAGTATACTCTGACATTGCCGCATTACCAGATGGTTGCCGGAATTTATGATATTTTCAATCACATTTGTGAGCAGTATTTTTCCGGCGAGGACGACAATACCAGCGACTATTTGAGCGAGGGGCTGATGCGTTCGGTTATCCATGCCAGCCGTATTGCCAATCAGAATCCGCAGGATTATGAGGCGCGCAGCAATCTGATGTGGAGCGCCACCTGGGCGCTGAATACGCTGGTTTCCCGCGGCAAATCCACCGACTGGATGGTGCATATGCTCGGGCAGGCGGCGGGCGCGTACACCGATGCGACCCACGGCATGACACTTTCTGCGGTATCTCTTCCTTACTACCGGCATATCATGCCTTACGGTCTTGCGAAATTCAAACGCTTTGCTGTAAATGTATGGGATGTGGAGCCCACCGGCAAAAGTGATGAGGACATTGCCGTCCAAGGGCTTGCCGCCATGGAAGACTGGATGCGGGAGCTGGGGCTTGTCATGAAGCTTTCCGATTTGGGCGCAACGGAAGAGATGCTCGAAGGGATTGCCCATGGCGTGCTTGTGATGTCCGGCGGTTACCATGTGCTTGACAGAAAGGAAATTTTGGAAATTTTGAAGGAGAGCTTATAATGAATCAGGTGCTTGTCGCTTATTTTTCCGCCAGCGGTGTGACCGCCCGTGTAGCACAGGAAATGGCAGAAGCCATTGGGGCGGATCTATACGAAATCGCGCCGGCGGAGATATATACCTCTGCCGATTTGAATTGGATGAATAAAAAGAGCCGCAGCTCGGTGGAGATGAATGACCCTGCCTGCCGTCCCGCCATTGCGAAGACAGCGGAAAACATGGCGCAGTATGATACCGTTTTTATCGGTTTCCCTATCTGGTGGTATGTGCAGCCGCGGATTATCGATACCTTTTTGGAAAGCTATGATTTTACCGGCAAAACGCTGATCCCTTTCGCCACCTCCGGCGGCAGCGGCATCGGCAAGGCGGAGAAAAGCATGCAGACCATGGTGCCGAACGCCAATTGGAAAGAGGGCGCGCTGCTGCATCCCGGCACAGCCGCTGCTTGGGCAAAGGAAGTTATAAAGCAGCTGTAAAAACCGCGGTCAACCGCGCAAACAGCACGCGGAAAACCAGCCGACGGTTTCTTGTTTGACATATCCTGAAAAACCGCCTATAATAGAGACGATATGCGTCGTTTTTTGCCGCAAAGATTACGATGGGAAGGAAGAGCGCCATGCCAAAGGGTTCTCAGGAGCTGACAAATGCCAGAAAAGAGGAAATTCTCAACGCCTGTGCCGCTTTGTATGAGACGATGGGCTTTAAGGAGATCACCATTTGTGATATCGGGAAGAAAACCTCCTTTACCCGCACTTCCATTTATAATTATTTCCAGACCAAAGAGGAAATTTTTCTCGGTTTGTTTCAGCGTGAGCATGAGTTGTGGGCTGCGGATCTTTATGCCATCGCCGCCGAGGATGCACCTTTGACAGCGCAGGCTTTTGCGCAGCGCGTAGCTGCTACCCTGGAAAAGCGCGGCTGTATGCTCAAGCTGATGAGTATGAATCTTTATGATATGGAAGATAACTGCCGTCTTGAAAATTTGGTGTCGTTCAAAAAAGCCTATGCGCAAACGCTGAAGGCGATGACCGACTGTCTTTCGCATTGCTTCCCCGCTATGAGCGAAAAAGAGAAGCAGGAGATTCTTTACGCTTTTTTCCCGTTTCTGCACGGCGTTTATCCATATACCAGCCATACCCAAAAGCAAAAAGCCGCCATGCAAATCGTGGGGCTTACACCGCCGCCCTGCACGGTGCAATCGCTGGTGCAGTCCTTGCTGCTAAAATTATTGTCCGATTACGCCTGAAAAACCAATTTTTTCATTTTTCAAAAATAAACTTCAGACGGCAATTCTTTGGCAATCAACGCCCTGCCCGTAAGGCTGTTCGCCTTACGGGCAGGGCGTTTTGTTTGAGGAATTATTCATGGCAGCGTACTGCGTCGGCTACGGGAGCGCAGTACAGTCGGGATACCGGCAGCTGACCGGCCAGCGCCGCCAGCGCGAGATAGCTCAGGTCAAACAGCAGCAGCGCCGTCAAGGGCAGACTGCCGTACCCCACAGAAAAGAAGGTGCGGTTCAAAAGCACGCAAATGCCAAGGGCGGCTCCGGTGCCCAACAGAAGCGGAATGCCGATTTCCAGCAGCGTCTCCAACAGCAGAATGCGCCGGAAATCTCCTTTTTGCAGCCCCACCGCCCGCAAAAAGCCCCAAAGGCTTCTGCGCCGGTTGACCTTCAGGTTGCTGTGCAGCGCCATGGCGAACAGGGAAAACACCGCCAGAGCCGTGCCGCCGATGGCGCTGAGCTGCGAAAGACTGTTCGCCAGCGTTTCCAGCTGCTGCCGCTCCTGTAAATTCTGGCGGACATCCAATTGCTTCCCTTCGGTTTGGTACCAGTCGGAAAGGTTCGTCAGCAGCCTTTCCAGCTCTTCGGTATCATCGGGACTTTTGACGCTGAGATAAACAAAGCTGCTGGCCATAGGCATTTGCAGGGCGGAAAAACTTTCCGATGACCACATGAACTCTCCAATCGCCAGAGCGTCCATGCTGTTTTCGGAAAGCCCCGCGGTGTCCAGACAGGCGGCAACCGTAACGGTCAAATCCTGCCGCCGCCAGCTTCCGTTATCGGGTAAAACAGCGGTCAATACAAGGGTGTCGCCCGTCTGCCAGGCGGGCGTTTCGCTGCGGCTGTCATAGGTGTAAAGAACTGCCGTGCCATTGCTGAGTGCTTCGGGGGAGAGGTTCCCTTCGTGGGGCAGGGCAGCAAGGCGGGTCAAAAAGGACGGATTCACCCCAATAATCAGTCGGGGCGTCAGGCTCTCCTGTGGTGTAAAACCAAAGGTTTGCCGCTCTTCGGCGGTAAAGGGCACCGGATTGCTGCCCTCGTGGGAAAAACAGTACAGCCGTTTGATGGCGGCCATGGTTTGCACCTCGGGATGGTTTTCCAAAAGCGATATGTCGCTGTCCGATATGCCATAATATGGATTCATGGCAATGGTGCCGGTGCTGTCGTAGGAACCGCTGCTACAGACCAGCGTGTAGTCGGCGGGCGCAATTTGCGCGCTGCGCTCCCGAAAAGCGTCGGCGCAGAACAGACCGCAGCCGAACAGAATCAGCGATATAAAGACCATCACTGCGGCGCTTCCGGCGCTCTCGCCGTTGAGCTGATAGCTTTTGATGGCATAGAGCAGAACCGGGTTGTTTGAGGTAAAACCGGACTTTTTTGCCGCCGGCGGAACATCGTTGTAGTACAGCAGGTTCCGCAGAACCGGGGCTTTCATTTCCTTCAGGCAGCTGCCGTAAAGCAGCAAAAAGACGGGCAGAACGCTAAGGCACCAAAGCAGCAGCAGAACCGCCGGATGAAAGAAAAAGGCAAAGGGCGCGGTATCCCGTCCAAGGAACCATCGCACCATGGCGCACCCGAGCCCTGCGCCCACAAGGGAAGCGGGCAGCAGCTCGGCAAAAATGCTCCACAGGTAATAGCGCTTGAGGTCGGCAACCGTCAGACCGCCGAGCTTCAAATGACCGATTTGCTCGCTGCGGTCTTTTTTTTCGGCGGTAAAGATACAGACGATGAAAAACACTGCGGCAGCGCCGGTGGCTATGGCGCTCAGATATACAAAGGCCCCTTCGTTCAGTCCCAGCGCGGCGGAAAGGGTTGCCCCATAGTTCGGCTGGGCAGAAACCACCCCGGCAAGGTTCTCGATTTCCGCCAAAGACGGCGCGGTGTTCCCCTCAAAGGTAAGCGCATAAAGCCGGTAGAGCGGCGACAGGTTTTCTTCTTTTGCAAAGCTGTCCGCAACCAGCGCGTTTGGCAGCGGCGCGGTATCGCTTTGGCTCTGGTTAGCGGAGGTATCGGCTAAAATGCCGCAAAGGGTAAAGGTTTTGCGCATGGTCTGCTCGTTATGGGCAAACAGGGTCAGGGAAATGGTTTGCCCAAGGTCGGCGTCGGGATAAAACAGAGAAAGCAGCGATTCTTCCACGGCGATTTGCGTGCCTGTTTCGGGCAAAACGCCCGCCGTAAGGCGTATATGCTGCATATCCCGCGCCGTCGCATCTGCCGTGCCAATGACAAGGCGCCGTGTGGACAGCTCCTCTGTGGTGCTGCCGTACGCCAGCACCGTAAGGCTTCCCGACGTGCAGCGGGAATAGGTTTGCCGTATCGTTTGCAGCGCCTGTTCGTTTTCGGCGGCAATCAAAAAATCCTGCTCCCCGTAAAGCATGGCGCGGTTTTCCTTTTGGGTGCAAAGAAAGCTGTACAGCAGCATCCCTTCGCCGATGATGAAAGCGCTGCATAAAAGGTATAGCACCGCTTTTTTCAGGTAGGTTTTCGGATGGGCGCGCAAAAAACGCAGCCAAAGGAGAAATAGGGGTCTCATGTGCACCCCTCCCCGCAGATACCGCCGTCGGCAATGCGGATGGTGCGATCCGCCAAAGCCGTAAAATCCGCATCGTGGGTGACGATAACCAGAATGGGACGGTACAGCTTCTGCAAGGCAAACAATACCTGCTTTACGGTTTCGGCGGAAGCGGAGTCCAGATTGCCGGTCGGCTCATCGCACAAAATCACCTTGGGGCGGTTAATCAGCGCGCGGGCGATGGCGCAGCGCTGCTGCTGCCCGCCGGAAAGCTGGCTGGGCAGATGGGAAAGCCGGTCTTTCAAATCCAGCTGCTCGACAAGACTGTCAAGATACCAATCCGAAAGCTCCTTGTCCGCCAAAAGGGCGGGCAGCTTGATGTTTTCCCGAACCGTCAGCTCCGGTATCAGATGGTAGGATTGGAACACATAGCCAATATTTTCCCGCCGAAAGACGGAAAGCGGCGCCTCCGGCAGGGCGGTGATTTCCTGTTTGTCGAAAAAGATTTTCCCGCTGTCCGGCGTATCCAATCCGCCCAGCATATGCAGCAGCGTGGATTTGCCGGAACCGCTTTTGCCCATGATGCAGACGCTTTCGCCGTCTTCCATGCGCAGCGATAGATTGCGCAGGGCATATACTTCGTTTTCCTTGCCTTTGTTGTAGATTTTTGTCAGATTGTTTACGGTAATCAAGGAATTACACCTCCTTTTCCTGCCCGTTCGCAGTGCGAAGCTGCCGTTTCGCAGAAAGATACCGGGCGAGGATGCTGCCAATACACAGTCCGGCGAGCAGTAAAATCCCGTTGCCCGGGTCGATATAAATGGTTGAACCGCTAACGGATTGCAAAAAAATCCACCCTTCTGCCAGCACAAAATAGACAATGGTCCATAGGACCTGTAAGCGCCTGCCCTGCCGGTCGAACCGGCAAACGGCGGCAATGCTCCAAACAAGCGGCAGCAGGAAACAGACCAGATAGGTTTTGATAACGCCGGGCAGATGGAACGCACGCATATCGCCCAGCCGGTCGCTCAAAAGCAGACCGAAGGGGATCAGGGTGTTCAGCCGGTCATTGGCAATCGCTTCCGGCTGAAAAGCGGCGGCATAGCGCGAAAGGTCTGTGGGGACATGAAAATCCGGTGCGCGCAGCGCCAGATAGCCGACCGCCGCAGCCAAAAGCACGGTGTTCCAAAACAGAATCCGCTTTTCCGTCCGGCGGCGAATCAGCTGTAAGACGAGCACCAGCATATACAAAATGGCAATGGCGCTGCCCCAGGTTTCAAAGGGAATCATCATGGCAAAAATCTCCTTTCCATCTTTGGTTTATTCTGCATAAAACGGACGACCGTTCTTTCAGTTAAATTTTAAAAAACAAAACAAAAGATTTGGTAATCAAATTCTTACAAATTAGAAACGAAAAGGAAAAAATTGCTTAAAATTTAGAAAATGATTCCGTCTTTTGCTCCATGCTGCCGGAAAGAGAAACAAAAAAACCGGCGCTTTGCAGCGTCGGTTCCGTTTTGTGTTGTATTAGCATGCGTGAAATATTCTTATTTACTGATAAGAGCCGGTGGTTATTTCCACAGACCAACCTTTTTCATAACCTTGCCTAAGGTTCGGTTCGCGAGGCGGGCGGCTTTTTCGGCGCCTTTTTGGGCGGTTTCTTCTAAGTAGGCTTTTTCGCCCTGGAGCTCCGCCAGCCGCTTCTGTACCGGGCGCAGCTCTTCCACCACCGCTTCGGCGACGGCGGCTTTGAAATCGCCGTAGCCCTTGCCCTGAAATTCGTCGGTAATCGCCTCGCGGCTTTTGCCGGTGCAGGCGGCGTAGATGTCCATCAGGTTGGACACGCCGGGCTTTTCGGGGCTATAGTAGACCGCCGCTTCGGAGTCGGTGACGGCGCTTTTTATTTTCTTGACAATCACATCCGCCGGGTCGGTCATCAAAATAAAGGACTTGGTATTCGGGTCGGATTTGCTCATTTTCTTTTCCGGCTCTTGCAGCGACATGACCCGCGCGCCGCTTTTTCCGATAAACGGCTCGGGCACCTTGAACACATTGCCGTAAATACCGTTAAAGCGCTCGGCAATATTCCGCGCCAGTTCCATATGCTGCTTCTGATCCGCGCCAATCGGCACATAATCCGCCTGATAAAGCAGAATATCCGCCGCCATCAATACCGGATAATCAAACAGTCCCACATTGACATTGTCGGCGTGTTTTTGGGATTTATCCTTAAACTGGGTCATGCGCGCAGCCTCGCCGAACTGGGTATAGCAGTTCAAAATCCACCCCAGCTGCGCGTGGGCGGGCACATGGCTCTGCACAAAAATAATATTTTTTTCCGGATCCAGCTCCAGCGCCAAAAGCAGCGCGTATAATTCCAGTGTGCGGCGGCGCAGAAGCGGCGGCTCGGTGCGGATGGTCAGCGAGTGCAGATCCGCCGCGCCGAACAGGCAGTCGTAGTCCTTTGCCATTTGCGACCAGTTTTTCAGCGCGCCCAGATAATTGCCCAAGGTCGGCGTGCCGGTGGGCTGAATCAGGCTGAGTACGGTTTTGCCTGCGGTATTTGTCGGTTCCATAAAATCCCCCATTTTGTATCGTTATTATCAAAAAAGACCGAATTTCACCCGAACGGGTGAAAGCCGGTCTTGGCATGCGTATCTTGGCTTTTCTTGCAGCAACGGCTCTTTTCAGTATACCATGGTTGCCGCGGTCTGTCAATGAAACGGCTCAGTCTACAGATTTCTTTTTGTTTACGCCGTAAACCACGCCTACAGATACCACAACGACCGTCAGAATCGCGAAAACTGCAATGCCGACCTTTGCGGTGGTGGTCAGGGTTTGGGGCTGCTCCGGTGCCGTAAGACCGGTAGTGGTAGGAACCGTCGCGGATTCCGGCGGGTCTGTAATCTCCACCAGAATAATCTCGGTCAATGTTTCCCCGGCGGGATTTGTCAGCGTAATGCGCGTGGTATTGGGTACGGTAGCGGCAGCGTCCGTTTGCAGCACCGCGCCGCCGGTCATCTGGTCATACTGACCGGATGAGGAAGAGGAAGAATCGTTGGTTGTCGGCGGCGTATAAACCGTATACAGGTTGCTTGGCGTATAGTTGACGATATCGCCGTTCCCTGCCGCATAATATTCCTGAATGGACGGCAGGCTTGTCAAATTGAAAGCATAAGCGGGAATCAAATCCATCAGCACCTGCGCACCCAAATCGGTCAGATGGGCACCGTCGGTGGTATACGGCGCATAAATGCGGGTTTTGTCCTGCGGGTCATTCAGCGCCGTAACGCTGATATAGCCATCTGAGCCTGAGAAATAACGCAGCCAGTTGTTCAACTCTGCCAGCTTGTCGTCCGCTTGCTGCGACCAGACCAGGTCGCCCTCTTCGGAACCGTAGAACTCACGGGTATATCCTTTCCAGGATTGCCGTCCGAAAAAGTAAATTTTAATGCCTGCTTCTTTTGCCATATTGATTAAGGATTGATATCCGGCAATAATTTCATCCACCGTAGGCGCCGGAACCAGTCCGCTCATGGATTTTGTCAGCGGGTGAAGAATATCATTCAGCCCGATTTTTACAAAAACCGCCTTTACGCCGGATTGATCGAGCACATCCTCCTGGAAACGGGTAAGACCCGCTTCGCCATACAGGTTGCTGATATTGGTAGCGCCGGTAATATCATGCAGCAGCTGGTTGCCGATAATCGCTTCCTGCGCTACGCCGACATTGGTTGCACCGCTCAAATACAGCTTTTCCGCCAGATACATGGGCGAGTTGTTTGCAAGGGTGGAATCGCCGAACAGCACCACGCAGCTGTTCCCCGGACCATATGTATCCAGTCCGCAAAGGAAGGGCGTGGTGTGGTAGGTGATCGAACCGGAGTTCAGCGTCAGCGGTGCATTGGCGGAAAAAGTCAGATTATCAATGGCATTGCCCATTTCCACATAGGAAAGGGCGTTAATCAAGCCGCCGGTGGCAATGGCGGAAAAAGATTGATAATAAGCGGAAACAGACAGCTTTTCCAAATTTTCGGTATGCATGTCCACCGCGTCGGAATAGATGGTTTCGCCGGCGGGAATGCTGACCGATTCGCTGCCGTTAAAGGTTACGGGCAGCGAGGTTCCCTCGATAATTGCCGTGTCGCTCATGGAAGAGGTACGCGCAATGCGAACCGCCGTAATGTTCAGCGCAGAGGTACCGTAACGGTTGGAAAAGCGCAGCCGGACCTTTTCGCCGCCGACTGAGGTTTGAATCACGGTGCGCACACTGGCGTTCAGTAAAAAGTCGCTGAATACACGCGAACCGACATAGTAGCCGGTGTTGACCGGCGAGGTGCTCCAGGATGCTGCCCAGGCGCTTTCCTCCTCGGCGGAAGCAAGGCAGCCCAACGGTGCGAAAGCGGAAAAACAGAGCACGGCGCACAAAAGAATACTGAGCAGTTGATTGCGAATCTTCATCGGAAAAAGATCTCCTCTCGAAGCGGTTCAAAGACAAAAACCATAGAGAAAAAGGGCATGGCATTGCCTCTGACGATACATCATTTATTGTAACATTGTTGCAGACGCAAGTCAATAAAAACACATTTAATTCATATGCTGTTCATTTTTTACTGTTGTAAAATTTCCCTGTAATGCAGCAAAAACCGAACCGCTTTTTGCTGCGGTTCGGTTGCTTCAGCTGTTTTGGGGGATGCGGTATGGATTTTTAACAGCAAACCGTACGGCGGTAAACGGTACCGTGCGGTTTTTGGCGCATAATTTATGCCGCCCGGTCGGGAAAGTCCGGGCAAGGGGACGGCAGCGCCGGCATATACAGGCATTTCTGATTAAAATGCAGGTGTTTTTTCAGCCTGCGCTGACGGATGGCGCTGCGTATATGCCGCAGGATGCGTCTTTTGCCATAGCGCAGCAGCACAGCGGTTCGTTTTTCAAAGGCGACCAGCCGCTCCTGCCGCATGAACATCACAACCAAGCCCAAACCGAACAGCAGCTCCAATGCGGTAATGATAATATTGAAAGCAGTCATATGTCTTTCCCTCCAGAGCAAAAATGATAAGAACAAATGTTTTTGTGCTCATCGGCGTTATTATAGCGCTTTTTCGAGCGCGTGTCAAGATGTTGGGGAACAAATTTTCGCTAAGGTGTCGGAATATTTCGACACCTTTTCGGTATTTGCTACTATCCAAACTATACCACAATATATTGTGGCTGTCAAGTTTTCGTATACAATTTGTGCTTCTTCGACAGAAAAAAGCATAAAAACAGGCTTTTTTTCTTTTTTTGCTCATGCAGAAGCAAAAAGAAGAGATGAAAAGAATTAAAAAATTTTTACACTTGACAAAGAAAAAGGGATTTATATTTTATCCATAATGTGGTAGAATACAATGTAAAATAGTTTTTCTGTCCTCGCGGCAGGGCAGAACGCAGACGCGGCAGTTCGCCGCGAGTGGGTACAGCAAAGGAATTGTAACGATGTTTGTAGATAAAGCAGTGATTAAAATCAAAGCGGGGGACGGCGGCGACGGCGCGGTTACCTTTCACAGGGAGAAGTACATCGCTTCCGGCGGTCCGGACGGCGGCGACGGCGGTCGGGGCGGTAATATTGTATTTGAAGTGGACAGCAATCTTTCCACCCTGGCTGATTTTCGTTATAAGCGAAAATATAAGGCGGAAAACGGGCAGCCCGGACGGGGCAGCCGTTGTTTTGGCAAAAAGGGCGAGGATTTAATCATTCGCGTACCGAAAGGAACGGTGATTCGCGAGGCGGAAACCGGTCGTGTGATGGCGGATATGTCCACCGGCGAGCGGTTCATTGCCGCAAAAGGCGGTCGCGGCGGCTGGGGCAACGCTCATTTTGCCACCGCCACCCGCCAGGCGCCCCGTTTTGCCAAAAACGGCGTGCCCGGCGAGGAATGGGAAGTGGAGCTGGAACTGAAGCTGCTGGCGGATGTGGGGCTGCTGGGCTTCCCGAATGTGGGCAAGTCCACGCTGATTTCGGTGGTCAGCGATGCAAAGCCCATTATTGCCGACTATCATTTCACCACCCTGACCCCGGTTTTGGGCGTGATTCGCATGGGTCCGGAGAGCAGCTTTGTGATGGCGGATATTCCGGGGCTGATTGAAGGCGCGGGCGACGGCGTGGGGCTGGGGCACGCATTCCTGCGGCATGTGGAGCGCTGCCGTCTGCTGATTCATATTGTGGATGCGGCGGGCAGCGAGGGCAGAGACCCCATTGAGGATTTTGAAACCATTAACCGGGAGCTTGCAAAATTCAACCCGGATCTGGCCGATTGCCCGCAGATTGTCGCCGCCAATAAAGTGGATTTGGCGACCGAAGAGCAGCTTGCCCGGTTCCGTCATTTTATTGAGGACGAAAAGCAATTGCCCTATTTTGAAATCATTGCCCCCATTGCCGAGGGCACCAAAGCGCTGATTGACTATACGGCTGCGACCTTGGCGAAGCTGCCGCCGGTAAAAATCTATGAGCGGGAGGAAATCCCCGCCGAAACGCTGGCGCAGGGGCGGGCGAAGCGCAACGCCTTTACCGTTACCGCAGAAAACGGCGTTTACTATATCCAGGGCGACTGGCTGGTGAATATATTGAATAAGACCGACCCGGACGATTACGAATCCCTGCAATATTTCCAGCGGGTGCTGCGCAAAAGCGGCATTATTGACGCGCTGGTGGAAAAGGGGATTCAGGACGGGGATGTGGTGGATATTTACGGATTGGAGTTTGAGTATGTGCCCTGAATGCGAAAATGTCCAACCGGCGGACGTTTTGCTCGGAACCCGCCGCATGAGCGAGCGGGAAGCGGCGGCGCTGAGCGTACATGTTCTGGCGTTTTTGGGCGACAGCGTGTATTCCCTTCTGGTGCGGGAGATGCTGGTGCTCACTGTCGGCGGCAAGGCGGGCGAGTTGCACCGGCGCAGCGTACAGGCGGTGAACGCCGCCTCCCAGGCGGCAGGGTACCGGCGGATTCAAGCGGAGCTGACCGAGCGGGAAGCGGCGGTGTACCGGCGGGCGCGCAACGCCCATTCAACCCATACCCCAAAACATATGTCCGAGGGCGATTATCACTGCGCCACGGGCGTGGAAGCATTATTCGGCTATTTATATTTGAGCGGACAGCATGCGCGTATGTGTGAACTGCTGCAAAAAATGCTTGCTGATAAAACAGAAAAATAAGAACGGCGCGGGCTGCGTAATAGGTATAAGCGAAGGCGGTGTTTGGATGTCTGATAAGAAATATAAATTTTCTCCAAAGGTTTTGCTGGTGGATTTTCTGGCTTTCTTAGCAGGCAGCGCCTGTGTTTCCCTGTCGGTCAATATGTTTACCGCCCCGAACCAGATTGCCCCCGGCGGCGCCACCGGTCTTGCCACCGTCATCAATTACCTGACCGGTTTTCCCATTGGTATGGGGATTCTTGTCATTAACATTCCGCTGTTTTTGATTGCCTGGAAGGTGTTCGGCTGGCAGTTTTTGGCAAAAACCGCTGTGATGACGGTAATGAGCTCGGTTTTTATTGATATTTCCGCCGTGTTTATTACCCCCTATTCCGGCGATAAGCTGCTGGCGTCGTTATTCGGCGGCGTTTTGTCCGGTATTGGATACGGGCTGGTTTTTATTCGGGGGGCGACCTCCGGCGGTACAGATATTATCGGTATGCTGATTAAGCGTAAGTTTTCCCATATCCCTATGGGTACGCTGGTGATGCTGCTGGATATGGTTATTGTCGGCATTTCCGGTCTTGTGTACCGGAATATGGAAAGTATGCTTTATGCGGTCATTGTATTCTTTATTTCCGGTCGTGTGGTCAACTATCTGGTCTACGGCGCGGGTAACGGGAAAATGATTTTAGCGGTCAGCAACAACGGCAGTGAGATTGCCGAAAAGGTGATTTCCGAAACCCGTCGGGGCGTTACCGTCATTCCCGTGCAGGGCGCGTATACCGGTGAAAATAAAAAAATGCTGGTCTGTGTTGTGCGCCCCAGCGAAGTGCAGAAGATTTATTCCATTATCCGCCGCTGCGATAAAGAGGCGTTTGTGATTATTACCCGTGCCGATGAAATTCTCGGCTTTGGATTCAAGCAGGACGATACGGGCGTCTGAAAACGAAAATGAGGTTTGTTACCATGCAGATAAAAAAAGAGCATATTCGGAATTTTTCCATCATTGCCCATATTGACCACGGCAAATCCACCCTGGCGGATCGGCTTTTGGAGCTGACCGCCTCGGTTGCCAAGCGCGATATGAAACAGCAGCTTTTGGACGATATGGATTTGGAACGGGAGCGGGGCATTACCATCAAAGCCCATGCCGTTACCTTAAACTATACCGCCAAGGACGGCGAGGACTATACCCTG
This sequence comes from uncultured Eubacteriales bacterium, assembly GCA_949293815.1. Lineage (GTDB taxonomy): Bacteria > Bacillota > Clostridia > Oscillospirales > Acutalibacteraceae > RGIG2774. Next base: position 62,373 of record CASFEZ010000004.1, read on the forward strand.
AATTTGATTGACACCCCCGGTCATGTTGACTTCAACTATGAGGTTTCCCGTTCACTCGCCGCCTGTGAGGGCGCTTTGCTGATTGTAGATGCAACGCAGGGTATTGAAGCGCAGACCATTGCCAATACGTATCTTGCGCTGGATCACAATCTGGAGCTGGTGCCGGTTATCAATAAAATTGACCTGCCCGCCGCCGACCCGGATCGGGTAGCGGCGGATGTGGAGGAAATCATTGGGCTGGACTGTTCGGACGCGCCGCGGGTTTCCGCCAAAACCGGCGAAAATGTTCAGGAAGTGCTGGAACATATTGTACGGGATATTCCCGCCCCGGTGGGGGACGACGACGCGCCGCTGCGGGCGCTGGTGTTCGACTCGGTTTACGACAGCTACAAGGGCGTGATTGTCTATGTGCGTATTGCCGACGGGCAGATTAAACCCGGCGATACCATGCGCATGATGGCTACCGGCGCGGAATTTACCGTGGTGGAAACCGGGCATATGCGCGCCACCAGCCATGAAAGCTGCGAAAGGCTCGTGTCCGGCGAGGTGGGCTATATTACCGCCTCCATCAAAACCGTGCGGGACGCGAAGGTGGGCGATACGGTGACCACCGCGGAAAACCCCGCCGCTGAGCCGCTGGCAGGCTACCGCAAGGTGAACCCCATGGTGTTCTGCGGCGTGTACCCCGCCGACGGCGCGGATTATGAAAACTTAAAGGACGCGCTGGAAAAGCTGCAATTAAATGATGCCGCCCTGTCCTTCGAGCCGGAAACCTCCGGTGTCTTGGGCTTCGGCTTCCGCTGCGGCTTTTTGGGACTATTGCATTTGGAGATTATCCAGGAGCGGCTGGAGCGGGAATACGATTTGGATTTGGTGACCACTATTCCCAGCGTGATTTATAAAATCTATCTGCGGGACGGAAGCATGGTGGAGATTGATAACCCGACCAAATACCCCGACCCGGCGGTGATTGATTACTGCGAAGAGCCCATTGCCGACGCGCATATTTTTTCGCCCCCCGACTATGTGGGCGCGATTATGGATTTGTGTCAGGAACGGCGCGGCGTGTTTAAGAATATGGACTATATCTCCCCGGACCGGGTGGATATTCACTATGAGCTGCCGCTGAATGAAATCATATATGATTTCTTCGACGCGCTCAAGTCCCGTACCCGGGGCTACGCCTCCTTTGATTATGAGATGAAAGGCTACGCCCGCTCCCAGCTGGTGAAGCTGGATGTGCTGCTCAATGGCGATGTGATAGACGCCATGTCGTTTATCATCCATGCCGACAAGGCCTACGGTCGGGCGCGGAAAATTGCCGAAAAGCTCAAGGAGAATATCCCGCGCCAGATGTTTGAAATTCCGATTCAGCTGGCCATCGGCGGCAAAATCATTGCCCGCGAAACCGTGAAAGCGCTGCGCAAGGATGTATTGGCGAAGTGCTACGGCGGCGATATTACCCGTAAAAAGAAGCTGTTGGAAAAACAGAAAGAGGGCAAAAAGCGCATGCGCAGCTTCGGCACGGTCGAGGTGCCCCAGGAGGCGTTTATGGCGGTGCTGAAGTTGGATGATGATAAGTAACTTTTTAGCGATTAGTGGATAGCGGTTAGTGTCGGAAGCCCTGCGGGCTTGCATGATAGATTTTTGTGTATTTCATATATAGAAAGGATTTTATGCGTATGGCAGAACAATTTCCTGTGATTATCCTGCCCGGGATTGGGCAGTCCAGAGTGCAGGTTATAGACGAGAGTGGCAATGCGGTGCGGGATGCCTGGCCGATTTCCGCAGATGCGGAGAAGCTCATGGGACCGCTGAAAGGACCGCTGATGAAAATGATGCTGTTCCGGCGGGACGGCGGTTTTTCCGATGCGGCGGCGCGGGCGGTGGCGTCTCTGGCGGAGGATTTAACCTCCTACCCGGACGGCAGCACCAAATACCCCTTAAAAGCGGACCGCTGGGAGTTCCCTTTGAGCGAGTATGACCCGAAACAAAGAGCCTATCTGAACCGCATGGTTCCCGCTGAACGGCTGGCAAAGGCGGTTGGCGAGGAAAATGTATTTTTCTTTGCCTATAACTCTTTCGGTGATGCTTACCAGATTGCCGGGGAATTGGACGCCTACATACAGCAGGTCAAAGCGCGTACCGGCAGCGAGCAGGTGCACCTGATGGCGGTCAGTCTGGGCGGGGTGCTGCTTTTGGCGTATCTGGATGCGTTCGGCAAAAAAGGCGATGTCAAGCGCGTGGTCAATGTGGTCGCTGCCTTGGGCGGTACGCATCTGGCTTCGGATATTTTGGAAGCAAACTTCGACTTGAGCGACCCGAAGCAGCTGCTGCACGCTATGGGTAAATCCACCGAGGAAACCTTCAGCGGACTTTTGGATATGCTGCCCGAGGGCGTGGCAGAGGCCACCTTGGAAAAATGCGCCGAGGCGCTGTCTGAAACCATTGCCGTTAATTCCACCATGATGTGGGGAACTGTTCCCCGCGACCGGTATGTGTTCCTGAAACAGAAGTATTTATTGGACGGGGATCATGCGCATATTGCGGCGGACGCCGACCGGCTGCATAAAATACATGTCAATCAAAAGGAATTTTTCCAGCCGTTTATCGATGCGGGGCTGGAGATATTCAGTCTTTGCGGTTACGGCAAACGGCTGTTCCCGCTCTGCGGCAGCGGCGAGGTGCTCAGCGATGGGATTGTGGATACCGCTTCCGCCTCTTTGGGGGCGGTGTGCGCGATACCGGGCGAAGCCCTGCCCGAGGGGTATGAACCCCAGAACCCGGCGGAGGAAAATGCGCTTTCGCCCGACGGCTGTGTGGACGCTTCCGCCTGTCTGTATCCGCAGCGCACCTGGTTTTTCGCCAATCAGGGGCACGACGCCATGGGCGGCAACGATGCGGCGCTGAAGCTGATTTCGCGTATTTGCAGCGATGACAGCTTTACCGGTGTTGCGTCCGACCCGGCGTTCCCCCGCTTTAACGGCACACGGAATGTCAAGCGAATGGAACGGGAGGCTGCGCCCGCTTTCTTTGCGATAAACAAAGAGACGCTAAGCGAGGAAAAGCGCGCCCTGTACGACACCCTTTTGGCTCGGTATCAGGCTTGGGAAGTGCAAACCGTACTGGATAAGGACGCCCAGGAGGAAACCGATAAGCTCTGCTGGGATTTGCAGCACTTTGCCGAAAGTGTTTGAAACCGGCACGGGATGTATGTTTTGTCGCAGTATATCTACTATTTATATATAAATGAAAAGCAGAAAAGGGGAGCGTTATGTCCGAAAACATTGTAACGATTGAACATCTGCGCAAGTCTTACGGCAAACGGCTGGTGCTGGATGATATCTCGCTGGGGATACCGCAGGGAAAAATTGTTGGGCTGCTGGGCGCCAACGGCTGCGGCAAAACCACACTGATGAAAATTATCACCGGTTTGATCCATGATTATTCGGGAACGGTACTGTTCAACGGGCACCGACCCGGCGCCTATTCCAAAGCCCGTGTGGCGTATTTGTCCGAGCGCTCGTATTTGGCGGACTGGTTCAAAGTATCGGATGCTATCGATTATTTTGACGATTTCTTCGAGGATTTTGACCGCAAAAAGGCATCGGAGCTGACGGAGCGCTTCGGGTTGGACAGCAATCAGCGTATCAAAACCATGTCCAAAGGTATGCGCGAAAAGGTGCAGCTGCTGCTGGTCATGTCCCGTCGGGCGGAGCTGTATGTGATGGACGAGCCTTTGGGCGGTGTAGACCCGGCTGCCCGCAAGGTGATATTGGATATCATTATGAAAAACTATGCCGAAAATTCCACGCTGCTGCTCTCGACCCATCTGGTACATGATTTGGAACAGTCGTTTAACCACATTATCATTCTCGGGCACGGTAAGGTGCTTTTGAGCAGCGATATTTATGATATTCGTATGCAGGGATTGACCGTGGAAGAAAAATATCAGGAGGTGTACGGCGATGCTTGGGAAGTTGATTAAGCACGATATGCAGTCCATGTTCCGGGGCGTATCCAATATCTATGTCGCTGCCATGATTGCCGTGGCGGCCATGGGCATTTGCCTGTTCGCCGATGTGGGCGTGGGCAAAACCATCTCCTCTCTGGCGCTGATGGCCGTCAGTATTGCCGCCATTATTGTAACCATTATGGCGACTTTGGGGGATTTTAAGAAAACCATGTTCGGCGACCGGGGGTATTTGACCCATACCCTGCCGGTCAAAGGTCCCTCGCTGCTGCTGGCCAAATGGCTGACCTCCATGTTCTGGATTACCGTCAGCTATGCGGTGGTGTTCCTCTGCCTTTGGCTGATTTATTACTATTGGACAGGGGAAAGCTCTTCGGCGGCGCTGACTTATATTTTGCAGTCTCTGCCCGATGTGGGGCTGCCCACCCAGGATATTTTGGTGAAAACCATTATCTTAATCGCAATAAAAGGGCTGCTGCTGCTGTCGGTTTTTGTATTGGAAGTGTTTTTTGTTTTAACCCTTGCCAATGTGCGTCCTTTTGACGCGGCGGGCGGGGTAGGACCGGTGCTGTATTTCTTTGTGGTATTCGGTCTTGTCACCATTTGTTCTTCCCGGCTGGAGGATGTGTTCAAATCCGCGCTGTTGATTCACGCCGACGGCAGCATTTCCCTTTCAGCGGATATCGCCACCATCAATTCCATTCAGGCGGCCGGCGGGGCTTCGGTGACCTTAACGCAGATTTATTTTCAGGTGGTTGTTGCCATTTTACTGTTTATTGTAACCGCAGAGCTTCTGGATAAAAAAGTCAATATCAAATAGCGCCGTAAGTTCGGCGCAAAGGAGGGGTTTTATGCTGTACGATATTTCCGCCGATATGCTGAAAGCAAAGGTATATCCCGGCGACCCACAGCCGCGCCTTGCGCGGGTGCAAACCATCGATAAGGATTCCGATTGTAATCTATCCGCGCTGTTCTGCTGCCTGCACAACGGTACCCATGCCGATGCGCCGCTGCATTTTATGGATCAAGGGGATAGCATTGACCGGCTTGCGCTGGAGCACTTTATCGGCGAATGCTATGTGCTCTCCGTGCCGCCCGGACCAATTACCGGCGACTATGTGGAGCGTAAATTCCCGGTCAAATACCGCCGGCTGCTCATCAAGGGCAACGGCCATGCCTATTTTCACGAAAGCGGCGCCGCGGTTCTTTCGGAGCGTAAGATGCTCCTGATTGGAACCGATTCCAATTCTGTGGGCATCAGCGGCAGCCAGGCGCGGGTGCACCGGGCGTTTCTGCGGGAGCATATCGCGATTCTGGAGGGACTGGTGCTCTCCGAGGTGCCGGACGGCGAATACTTTTTAATGGCGCAGCCGGTCAAGATTGGCGGCGCGGAAGCCGCACCGGTGCGGGCGGTGCTGGCGTCAGGGCATATTTTCTGGAACGGGAGAGCGTAAAGATTGCCTCTTCTGTCTATTTATCATAAAAAAAGCGGGGGAATTTTATGAGTTTTTCCGCTTTGTCTATTGCAATAATCGGTAAAAAATTATAAAATTATACTGCGGATATGCGGCAATTCCATTTTTTGCCTTGTCGCAGGCTTTCTGTTTTGTTGATTTTGCTATATTATAAAAGGAGTATTGTATATGAGTGTTTTAAACAAGAAAACCGTTGAAGATCTCGATGTCAAAGGCAAACGCGTTCTCGTGCGCTGCGATTTCAATGTAAAAATGGAAAACGGCGTCATTACCAGCGATAAGCGCGTTGTCGCTTCGCTTCCCACCATAAAATACCTGCTTTCCCAGGGCGCGCGCGTTATCCTCTGCTCGCATCTGGGTCGGCCGAAAGGCAAGGTTGACCCGGAATTTTCCATGGCGCCCGTTGCCGAATGCCTGTCCAAATATCTTGGTCAGGAAGTCAAACTTGCTTCCGATGTGGTCGGTGAATCCGCTCAGGCGCTGGCTTCTTCCCTCAAAGACGGCGAAGCCATGCTTTTGGAAAATGTCCGCTTTGAGCCGGGCGAAACCAAAAACGACGAAGAGCTGAGCAAAAAATTCGCCGCTCTGGCGGATGTTTATGTGAACGACGCTTTCGGCTCCGCGCACAGAGCCCATTCCTCCACCGCCGGCGTTGCCGCTTTTGTCAAAGAGAGCGCCATCGGCTACCTGATGCAGAAGGAAGTTGAAGTGATGGGCAAAGCACTGGAAAATCCGGTGCGTCCCTTTGTTGCCATCCTGGGCGGCGCCAAGGTTTCCGATAAGATTGGCGTCATTGAAAACCTGTTGGAAAAATGCGATACCCTGATCATCGGCGGCGGCATGGCCTATACCTTTATGAAAGCGCTGGGTCACCAGATCGGCGATTCGCTTTTGGAGGCGGACAAGGTTGATCTGGCCAAAGAGACCATGGCAAAAGCCGAGGAAAAAGGCGTTAAATTCCTGATTCCCGTTGACAATAAAGTGGGCAAAGAATACAAACCCGATACCGAAGCCATGATAGTTAATTCCGATGAAATCCCCGACGGCTGGATGGGTCTTGATATCGGACCTGAAACCCAGAAGCTGTTTGCTGACGCAGTAAAGGGTGCGGGCACGGTTATCTGGAACGGACCGATGGGCGTTTCCGAGTGGGAAAACTTTGCGGCGGGCACCATTGCCGTAGCCAAAGCGGTTGCTGATTCCGGCGCTATTTCCATCATCGGCGGCGGCGACTCTGCGGCTGCGGTGAAAAAGCTGGGCTTTGCGGATAAAATGACCCATATCTCCACCGGCGGCGGCGCTTCGCTGGAATTTTTGGAGGGCAAAGAGCTGCCCGGCATTGCCGCGATTGACGATAAATAATCCCCCACGGGTGAAAGGACGCATAGTATTATGAATAAAGCTCTCAGACGCCCGGTGATTGCGGGCAACTGGAAAATGAATAAAACCCCCGCCGAAGCCAAGGCGCTCATTGAGGAAATGAAACCGCTGGTGGCTGGTGCGGATTGCGATGTGGTACTTTGTGTACCCTATGTGGATTTGAATGCCGCGCTGGAGGCCGCCGCAGGCTCCAATATTCAGATTGGCGCTGAAAACTGCCATTGGGCAGCAAGCGGTGCGTTTACCGGCGAGGTTTCCGCCGAGATGCTCAAGGCCATGGGTGTGCCCTATGTGATTATCGGTCACTCCGAACGGCGGCAGTATTTCGGTGAGACCGACGAAACCGTGCAAAAGCGCGTGCGCGCCGCGTTGGATGCGGGGTTGACCGTTATCCTCTGCGTGGGCGAATATTTGCAGCAGCGTGAACAGGGCATCACCGAAGAAGTGGTGCGCCTGCAAACCAAAATTGCCCTGGGCGGTGTTTCTGCCGAGGAGCTGAAAAAGATTATCATTGCCTATGAGCCTGTTTGGGCGATTGGCACCGGCAAAACCGCTACGGCGGCGCAGGCCAACGAAGTGAACAAAGCCATTCGCGACTGTGTTGCCGAATTGTACGGCAAGGAGGCGGCGGACGCTTTGGTGGTGCAGTACGGCGGCTCAATGAACGCGGGCAACGCGGCAGAGCTTCTGGCGCAGCCCGATGTGGACGGCGGACTGATTGGCGGCGCTTCGCTGAAAGCAGCGGATTTTTCGGTTATTGTAAAAGCCGCTTCTGAAAACTAATCACACAGCCCTCCGCGTATCCAGTGGCGGAGGGCTGTCTTTCGGCGGAGCAATCCGCAAATGTACGATAAGGAGAGCATTTATCTATGAAAAAACCCTATGTTCTTTGTATTATGGATGGGTTCGGCATCAATCCGGGCGCAAAAGGCAATGCGATTGAGGCTGCCAAAACCCCGAATCTGGATCGGTTGTTTGCGGAAAATCCCCATACGCAGATCAGCGCTTCCGGTCTGGATGTCGGTCTGCCGGACGGGCAGATGGGCAACAGCGAGGTCGGACATACCAATATCGGCGCCGGCCGCGTGGTATATCAGATGCTGGTGAAAATATCCAAAACCATTCAGGACAGGGAATTGATAAAAAATAAGCCGCTTTTTGATGCTATGCAGCACTGCAAGGAAAACGGTACTGCGCTGCACCTGGTAGGTCTTCTGTCCGACGGCGGTGTGCACAGCCATATCGAGCACCTGTTTGGTCTGTTAGACATGGCAAAGGAGATGGGTCTTGAAAAAGTCTATGTCCACGCCATTACCGACGGGCGTGATGTTTCCGTGGAATCGGGCATCGGCTTTGTAGGACAGTGCGAGGATAAATTTGCCGAATTGGGCATCGGCAGCATTGCCACCATTTCCGGCAGATATTACGCCATGGATCGGGATTTTGCCTGGGATCGCGAGGAGAAAGCCTATGCCGCCATGGTGTACGGCGAGGGCGAGCAGTGCGCCGACCCGGTGAAAGCCATGCAGCATTCCTATGATAAAGGCGTTACCGACGAATTTGTGGTGCCGGTTGTGGTGGATAAAACCGGTATGGTACAGGCGAACGATTCCGTCATTTTCTTTAACTTCCGCCCCGACCGCGCCCGCCAGCTGACCCGTATTTTTGTTGACCCGGACTTTAACGGGTTTGAACGCAGAAACGGCTTCTTCCCGGTGCATTTTGTTTGCATGACCAGCTATGATGCCACCATGCCCAATGTATCCGTCGCTTTTGAAAGCGAGGATTTGAAAATGACCATGGGCGAGTACATTTCTTCGCTGGGGATGACCCAGCTGCGGATTGCCGAAACGCAAAAATATGCCCATGTCACCTTTTTCTTTAACGGCGGCGTGGAAAACCAGTTCCCCGGCGAGGACCGTATTCTGATTCCCTCGCCCGATGTAGCGACCTTTGATTTGAAACCGGAAATGAGCGCTTATGAAGTGACCGACGCGGTGGTCGAACAGGTGCTTGCCGGGAAATATGATGTGATTATCATCAACTACGCCAACTGCGATATGGTCGGTCACACCGGTATTTTCGAGGCGGCGGTCAAAGCGGTGGAAGCGGTGGATACCTGTGTCGGACGCCTGGCGGACGCGGTCGCCAAAATGGGCGGCAAAATGGTGATTACCGCCGACCACGGCAACGCAGATAAAATGCTTGACGAAAACGGCGAGCCGTTTACCCCCCATTCCACCAATCCGGTGCCGGTCATAACCATCGGACAGAACAAGCCCCTGCGCAGCGGCGGTCGTCTTTGCGATTTGTGTCCCACACTGCTGGAAATGATGGGTCTTGCCAAACCGGTTGAAATGACCGGCGAGAGCCTGATTGAAGCATAAGCCGTCTGTCATTTTTTAGAAAAGCGTGGAAAAAACAGGGGATTTTGTGTAATGTTCTGAAAATTAACATCTTTCCCCCGTTATATTTCTAATATTTTCTATACATATTTGGCTTGACTTTTCTTGCGCCTTGGTGTAGAATACTTCATGAAGCAGCAAATGTTGCTTGTACAGTATTATATTTTACGGAGGAAAAGAAATGATCAGAAAGAGTTCAAAAAATGTTCTTGCTGTTCTTCTTGTGCTTTGCATCAGCGCGGTTGCCTTGTTTACCGCTTTTTCCGGTGATGTTCTTGTTCCGGAGGTAGCCGGTACAACGGAAGCCACTACAGAAGCACCAATTGAAGACACCACTGTCGCTGAAGAAACCACCGCTCCTGTTGAGCCTTCCGAAGAACCCTCTTCCGAAGAGCCTTCTTCCGATGTCCCGGAGGATGAGAGCACCACGGAACAGCCCGGTACGGTTGTCGGTGTTGTTGGTGATGTAAACCAGGATGACCGCATCACTTCTGCGGATGCCCGTCTTGCTCTTCGTATCTGCGTACAGCTTGAAGAGCCCACCGAATTGCAGCTGGTTCTGGCGGATGCCAATGGCGACAAAGTGCTTCGCACTGCTGACGCGCGTCTGATCCTCAGACATGCTGTTCAGCTGTCCAATGAAGATGTTGTCAATGTTATCGGCAGCAATGTCAGACTGATTGAAGGCGAATCTGCCGGTGTCACTATCGTTGTAGACGCTGACTGAGATTTTCGCGCTCCTGTGCTGGCAGGATAATATCGTCTTGTAAAGCCGAGGTTTCTTTGATGAAGCCTCGGTTTTTTGTTTTGCCTGAATCTTTTGCATTATGTACAAAATTTGCTTGCATAGCTCTGTAAAATATGGTATTATTCTCTTGTGATATTGTTTGTAAAAGAGGGATCGGTATGCAGAAAAAAGAAAGAATCCGCAGTACACGCCTGGGCGGGCGGATACTGTGGAACCTGATTATGTTCGGGTTTATGGGACAGGTCGCCTGGAACGTGGAAAATATGTTCTTTAATACCTTTTTATTTAACTCGGTTTATGCCGATGCTTCCCAGCAGGCGGTGGACGGCTCCATCGGCGTGGTTAGCGCCATCAATATTATGGTGGCTCTGTCGGCGGCCACGGCGGTCATTACCACCTTTATTATGGGTGCGCTCAGCGACCGGCTGCGCCGCAGAAAAATTTTCATCTCTGCCGGCTATCTGGTTTGGGGCGTTACGGTTATGGTTTTTGGTGTCATTACCAAAGGAAATACCGCAGCGCTGTTCCAGTTATCCGATCCGGTTGCCATTTTAACGGCAACCGTTACGATTGTCATTGTTATGGACTGTGTGATGACCTTTATGGGCTCTACCGCCAACGATTCCGCCTTTAACGCCTGGGTGACGGATGTTACCGACAGCACCAACCGCGGAACGGTCGAAGGGATTCTGGCGATTATGCCTTTAGCTGCCATGGCTGTGGTTATGGGGCTGGGCGGCGCGATCAGCGCCATCGGCTATCAAACTTTCTTTATCGCGTTGGGCGTTTTTGTTTCGCTTTGCGGACTGATTGGCTTTTTCTCCTTAAAGGATTCGCAAACCGGTCAACGGGAGACCGGCGGCAGCTATTGGAAAGAGTTGGTTTATGGGTTCCGTCCCTCTGTCGTCAGGGAAAATGCGCGTCTGTACCTGACTCTGGGAGCGGCATGCCTGTTTAATGTGGCGGTACAGGTGTTCTTCCCCTATCTTTTTATCTATTTACAGCACGGACTGGGACTGGATTTGAACGAACTGCTTGCCGGCCTGACCCCGGGGCTGATTGCCGGCCTTGTGGCGGCAGTCGTGGTTGTTGTCGGGGCAATCATCGGCATGGGCAAGCTGGTGGATCGGTACGGCAAAAAGCATTTTATCAACCTCTCTGTCATTTTGTTTATTGTCGGTCTGCTTGCCACGGCTTTTGCGGACAGCCTGATGCAGTTCGTCGTTTGTTTTGTTCCGGCGCTGATTGGCTATGGGATGCTGATGATTATGCTGAACGCGGCGGTGCGTGATTTTACGCCGGAGGGCAAGGTCGGTTTATTCCAGGGGGTGCGCATGATTTTTATTGTGCTGCTGCCAATGATTATTGGTCCGACCATCGGCAATATATCCATCCGCTTTTTCGATTCGGTGCCTTATGTCAACGATTACGGCATTGTGACCGAATGCCCCGGCAGCTCAATGTTTGCGGCAGCTGCCGTGGTATCGCTGTTTATCTTCCTGCCGGTATACTTCCTGCAAAAGAAGGGTATTGATAAAAAAGAAAATTCTTAATCGTTTCAGGAGGGGTTTTTATGAAACGGGTATTTGTTAAAAAAGTGTTGGCTCTGGTTGTTGCGTTATCGCTTGCGGTTGCCGTATTGCCGGTAGCTTCCGCCGAAGAGGCGTATTCCGATTATCCGGTGGTGCTGCTGCCGGGCTACAGTTCCTCGGGGCTGGAGCGGGTGTATGAGGACGGCTCCGCCAAGCAAGTTTGGGGCGTGAATACCGACGCCATTTTACAGGCGGTGCTTGCCCGTATTGCTGAACTGGCGTTGGGGCTGGGGCTGGCCGCCAGCGGCAGCGACCCGGCGTATCTGGCGAAAGTGGTGGGGGAGGAGTCCCGCGCCATTCTGGACGGCGTGCGCTGCAATCCCGACGGGAGCTCGGTTTATTCCGTGCGCCGGATTTACAGCGAACCGGAGAACACCAACAACGCCTATTATCTGGCGCATCCGGATGAAATCGGCGGGATGTACGAGCGGGATATTATGGGCGACATCGGCGATTTGATTGGGGATGCGCTGCTGTTCAACTTTAATACCGACTTTCGTATGGGCGCCATCGCCTGTGCTGAACAATTGCAGGAATATATTCTGAAAGTATTGGAGTACACCGGCGCCGAAAAGGTGAATCTGCTGGCCATCAGCCATGGCGGGCAGGTGGCAGGCACCTATTTAAGCCTGTACGGCACCCAGGGGCTGGTGAACAACGCGGTTCTGGTGGTACCCGCGTTGGGCGGCGCAGGGATTGCCTATGACTTTTTTAACGGAGATATTGACTTTGATGAGCTGACTCTGGTAAAATTTATTGAGCATGGCTTTATGAGTGAAACCGACTACCATTGGCTGGTGCGCGCTGAGGCGACCGGTTTTCTGGACGATGTGATTCGCGAGCTGGTGCCGTATTTGCTGGAATCGGTGCTGTATTGGGGCAGTCTGTGGGATTTTATGCCGCCCGAATACTATGAGCAGATGAAGGCGCGGTATTTGGATTCGGAAGAATCGGCGGCGCTGATTGCCGCGTCCGACCGGATGCACTACGAAATTATGCCCCATTATGCCGAAAATTTTGCCGCCTGTCAGACGGCGGGCGTGAAGATTCATATCATTGCCGGTACGGATTCCCCGATTGTCACCGGTCTTCAGGAAAACTCGGATGCGATTATCACCACCCATTCTTCCACCGGCGCTCTCACCGCGCCCTATGGACTGCGCTTTGCGGATGGCTACCGGGGGCAGGATACCACCTGCCAAAACCCGGAGCATGTGCATATCTCGCCTGCCATGACGGTGGACGCCTCCACGGCGTATCTGCCGGAAAACACCTTTTTTATCGAAGGGCTTTTCCATGGCATGGTGTATTGGGATGACTATTCTTCGGATTTGTTGGAAATTCTATTGCTGACCGACCAAATTGCGGATGTACACACCGACCCGCGCTATTCTCAGTTCCACGCGACCACCAACGCCGAACAGGCGGTAACGGCATATTTTGACCAAAGCCCCGAGGGGCAGCTGGGCGCAGACGACCAATATCTGATTGTCAAAAATTTGTCGTCGACCCATTCGCTGACCCTGTTGAATATCAGCTGTTTTGGTCAGGAGCTGCTGATTCCCGCCGCCGGGAAGCAGTTGGCGCCCGGCGAGGCGCTGCGCCTGCCGGTGCAGGGGGAGCCCGAGGCGGTGTCCTACCGGAAAATGCAGCTCACCGTCCGTTATTATACTTCTATTGCTGCCGGAACGCCCGTGGGCACACGCACGCTCAGCTTCCTTGTCATGAACGGAGAACCGGCGGTATATGACGGGCAAACGCCCTATGCGCCGCTGATGTTGACGGAAAGCGCGTTCCCGCAAATTGCCGGAGATCGGGCAACGAGTGTGTTGGAAAAAATCGGCATTTTGGATTTTGTAGAAATGTTTTTCGATATCTTTTATGCAATATTGCAGAATATTCGGCTTTTGTTCAAGCTGGGATAAGAGAGGTAGTATATGAAAGAATTGTATTTTGTCAATTCGCTGGAAAAAGTTTTTCCGGACGAAGCGCCGGGCGGACGGCTGGAAAAAATCTCGATGCTGAGAAACGAACGGTATTCTTTTCAGCTGGCCATTTTTTGCGAAAAAGAGGAAACACCGGTGACCATTACGCCGCCGGCCGAACTGGCGGATTGCCTGCATCTGTATACCGTCGGGCTGATTCCGGTACATGTGGATGCCAAGGAGAAGTGCGAAGATGATTTCCTGCTGCGGGAGGGCAAACCCGGGCTGTATCCCGATTTGCTGGTTCCGTGTGATACGCAGCTGACCCTGCGGGGTAAGGGCTGGCGCAGCATCTGGCTGGAAATCGAGCCGAAAGAGCCCCTTGCCGCCGGCAGGCGGGAATGCGCCTTTTCGGTTGTTTTGCCGGAAGGCAAGGCGACCGTTTCGCTGACGCTTGCGGTGGTCAACGCGCTTCTTCCGGAGCAGAGCTTGATTTGCACCCATTGGTTTTATTGCGATTGTCTCGCGGACCAGTACCAGACCCCGGTTTTTTCGGAAGCGCATTGGCAGATTATTGAAAAGTATATCCGTTTCGCGGTCAAGCACGGCATCAATATGATTTTAACGCCTCTGTTTACTCCGCCGCTGGATACCGCCGTCGGCAAAGAGCGTCCCACGGTGCAGCTGGTAGGCGTGACCGCCAAAGATTATCAATATACCTTTGATTTTTCCCTTTTGGATCGGTGGATCGATCTGTGTCTTTCCTGCGGGGTGCAGTATTTTGAAATGTCCCATCTGTTTACCCAGTGGGGCGCCAGGCATGCGCCCAAGATTATGGCCGAGACCGCCGATGGCGAAAAACGGCTGTTCGGATGGGAAACCAACGCCTCCGGCGCGGAGTATAAGCATTTTCTCAAGTGCTTTGCCGCTGCGCTGAATCCTTTTCTGGCACAGAAAGGCGTACAGGATCGCTGCTTCTTCCATGTTTCCGATGAGCCGGGCTTTAAGGATTTGCTCAGCTATAAAAAGGCGTCGAAAATCATCGAGGAATGCTTTGGACAGTACCGCTGCATCGATGCGCTATCAGAATATGTCTTTTACCAAAACGGTTTGACCAAAACGCCGATTCCCAGCATTGGTGCCATTGATGCATTCAGGGGCAAGGTGCCCGAGCTGTGGGCGTATTATTGCGGCGGTCCGGCAAAAGAAAACTATATCAATCGCTTTTTGTATTACCCCTCAGTGCGCAACCGTGCGCTGGGCGCGGCGCTGTATGCCTATGACTGCAAAGGATTTTTGCACTGGGGCTATAATTTCTGGTATACCGTACTTTCGACTGCCCGTATCAATCCCTTTGAGGATACTGCCTCCGGCGGCGGGTTCCCGGCGGGCGACGGCTTTGTGGTATATCCCGGTGAAAACGGCGAGCCTCTGCCCTCCCTGCGCTTAAAAGTATTTTACGACAGCTTACAGGATGAGCGTGCGCTTCGGCTGTTGGAAGCTATTGCCGGCAGAGAGGCGGCGATGCAGGTTTTGCAGCAGGCGTATGACGGGTATTCCTTCCGCTCCTATCCAGCTACTGCCGAGGGCTTTTTATCCCTGCGCGAGCAAATCAACAACGCAATTGCCGACCGTTGTTCGTAAATTCGTCTTGCTTTTGCCCCGTTTCCATGGTATACTTAGTATGCTTATTCGTGGAAATGGGGCATTTTTTGTCCCAGAGGAAGGAACATGGCTATGAAATTTACAAAAATGCACGGCGCCGGCAATGACTATGTGTATGTCAATTGCTTTGAAGAAACCATTCCCGACCGCGTAAAGACTGCGGCGGCGGTCAGCGACCGCCACTTTGGCATCGGTGCGGACGGTCTGATTTGTCTGGATCCGTCTGAAATTGCCGACTGCAAGATGGATATGTACAACGCCGATGGTTCCCGCGGTAAAATGTGCGGCAACGGCGTTCGCTGTGTGGCAAAGCTGGCGTATGACAGCGGTATTGCCAAAAAAGATGAGATTTCGGTGGAAACCCTGAGTGGGATTAAGTATATTAAAATCATAAAAGATGAGGACGGCGAAGTGGTCGGCGCCCAGGTGGATATGGGCGAGCCGATTTTGAAGCCGGAGGAAATCCCTGCGCTGTTTGATGGCGAACAGGCGGTTTCCGCGCCGTTGGCTGTTGGGGATCAGGAATATTCTGTTACGCTGGTTTCCATGGGGAATCCCCATTGCGTGGTCTATGTAGACGATGTGAAAACGCTGGATATTGAAAAGATTGGTCCCCATTTTGAAAACCACGCCCGTTTCCCGGATCGTATCAACACCGAATTTGTCCGTGTGCTCAGCAGCCGGGAACTGGATATGCGCGTATGGGAGCGCGGCTCGGGCGAAACCTTGGCCTGCGGCACGGGCACCTGCGCTTGCGTGGTCGCCAGCATTTTGAACGGCTATTGTGCGCCGGATACCGATATCAAGGTAAACCTCTTGGGCGGCACGCTGACCATCCGCTGGAGCACGATGGATAACCATGTTTATATGACCGGTCCGGCTGAAACGGTTTTTACCGGTGAATACGATTTGAAAAAACACGGCTTGCTGTAACTCTGAGCCGTAAAACCATTAAAATTTTGAGGAGTGCTGCAAAAAATGAAAATCAATGAAAACTTTCTGAAAATTCAAAACAACTATTTGTTTTCTGATATAGCCAAAAAAGTCGCCGCCTATAAAGAGGCAAACCCTTCGGCGGACTTGATTCGCCTGGGGATCGGTGATGTGACCCGCCCGCTGCCCGAGGCGGTCACCGAGGCGATGAAAAAAGCGGTCGAGGAACAGGAAACCGTCGAGGGCTTCCGTGGGTATCCGCCCGAGTACGGCTATGACTTTTTAAGAAGTGCCATCAACCGGAACGACTATGCCGCCCGAGGCGTCAGCCTTTCGGATGATGAAATCTTTGTCAGTGACGGCGCAAAAAGCGACTGCGGCAATATCGGCGATATTTTTTCTGTTGATAATCTGGTTGCTGTCTGCGACCCGCTGTATCCGGTTTATGTGGATACTAATGTGATGGCCGATCGTTCCGGCGTTTTGCAAAACGGGCTGTGGAGCAATTTCCACTATATGCCCTGTACGGCGGAGAACGGTTTTTTGCCGCAGATTCCGGACAAAAAGGTGGATATCATCTATCTTTGTTTCCCCAATAACCCGACGGGCATGTCCATTACCAAAGAAGAGCTTGCCAAATGGGTTGCTTATGCCAATGCAAACGACAGCCTGATTTTGTACGACGCGGCGTATGAGGCCTATATTACCAGCGAGGATGTACCTCACAGCATTTTTGAAATCGAGGGCGCAAAAAGCTGCGCCATTGAGTTTAAGAGCTTTTCCAAAACGGCGGGCTTTACCGGTGCGCGGTGCGCTTATACCGTTGTGCCCCACGAATTAAAGCGCGGCGGGGTAGAGCTGAACGCCCTTTGGGGCAGACGGCAGGCAACCAAATTCAACGGTGTTTCCTATATCACCCAGCGCGGCGCGGAAGCGGTGTATTCCGAACAAGGCAAACAGCAGGTGCGCGCCAATATTGCCTATTACCAAAACAATGCCAAAGTCATTGCCGATGGGCTGCGCAAAGCCGGTTTTACCGTATACGGTGGTGTGGATTCCCCCTATATCTGGCTGCGCACGCCGGATGATTTGACCTCCTGGGAATTTTTTGATTTACTTCTGCACAAGGTGCAGGTCGTGGGCACCCCCGGTTCCGGTTTCGGTCCCTCCGGCGAAGGGTATTTCCGCCTGACTTCCTTCGGCGACAGCGAAAAAACCAGGGAAGCGGTTGCGCGTATTGTCAGCGTTTTTAGCGATTGATTCGGAAATCTTACTAAAAATAGCAGGATTTGCACAGACAAATCTTTATATAATTTGAAAAAGTCATTGACACGGCATGCGTTTCGATGTATAATTCTATTGTATATAATGCAGTTGGATTCTGCACTTGTTTATTTTCTCTATTCCAATTAAAAAACGGAAGGAAGTTTTGAGATGAGGAACAAAAAAAGTTTTGTCCTAAGGCTTGTGGCAATCCTGATGGTTTGCTGCATGTCAGTGGGCATATTGCCGATTGTATCTTCTGCGGCGGATACAACCTTGACGCAGGTTGATCCTGCAACGGCTGTCGGCGAGTATGTCATCCCGGACGGCACGGTCGCCATTGCTGACAATGCGTTCAGCGGCTGCACGGAGCTGACCTCGGTTGTTATTCCGGCCAGTGTAAAGACCATCGGTTCTTATGCGTTCAGCGGCTGTACGGCGCTGGCAAGCGTGAAATTTAACGGCACGCTGGACTCGGTCGGTCTGCTTGCTTTCCAGGATACGGCATGGTACAAAAACTATCCTACGGATTTTGTATATGCCTCTTCTCCCAGCGGGTTTAATGTGCTGGTTGGCTATAAGGGCAGCGATGAAGAAGTAACCGTTCCCGCTTCTACCACAATGATTGCCGATGGTGCGTTTTATAACAATAAAACCATTACTTCCGTAACCATTCCGCTTCGTACCACCGAAATCGGCGATTATGCGTTTTACGGCTGCGAAAAGCTGGAAGACATCACCATCAAAGGCGCGCTGAATGAATGCGGCTTTATGGCCTTTGAGGGTACTGCCTGGCTGAACAACTTTGCGGGCGAGTTCGTTATTTCCGGCACCATGCTGATTAAATATAACGGCAATAAAGATGTTGTTTATATTCCCAATACGGTAACCAAAATTGCCAGCTATGCGTTCTATGACTGCAAAGATGTCACCACGGTTCGTGTGCCCGCGTCCGTTACAGATATCGGCACCAACGCATTCTATTTGTACAATGACGGCGGCAACGATAAATACGCCGAAATTTACTGCTGGGCAGATACCTATGCGGAAACCTATGCCAAAGAAAATGCCTTGTCTATTGCTTCCTATATGTATTATCCCGGCGATGTCAACGGTGACGGCAATGTGTTTACCAGCGATGCGCGTGTTGCGCTGCGGTACGCAGCCAAGCTGGAACGCGATTTGACCGACGCCCAGTTTATTGCCGCCGACATCGGCTGTGACGGCATCATCAATTCCTCCGATGCGCGCCTGATTCTTCGTCTGGCTACCGATCTTGCTGAGTATACGCCCGAAGACCTGCTCTTTAAGCCCAATACGGACTTTGAAATCCTGATGGCTTATACGGAGAGCGTTCGTCTGGCTTATATTAAAGAGGCAGGCTATAATTTGCAGGAATATCAAAGCATTGACGAAGTCAAGGTCGGTCCTTCCATTATCCGCACCACGCTGAACAATCCGTTTAAGACCGATTTGACCAGCGAAAAGAAATCGGAAGTGCAAACCCTATCGGCTGATACCGTAGAAGCGCTTGAAAGACTGTATCTTTGCGATTTGACCAATAACTCCATTATTAAAGAAGCCGAATGCGTTTTGACGGAGAGCAACAAATATTACATCACCATCGTATTGAATGACGAAGTGGATGTAGAAGAAACCGAATCACTGACTTCCTGCATGTTCCCCGTGGTTGCCCGTGAGGATATGAACCGTCTGTTGGAAGAAGAAGAGTGGATTTGGTACAACGCAGCAAATACTGACTTTAACTACAAAATTACCTATCAGAATTGCACGCTGAACGCGATTGTGGATGTGTTTACAGGCAATATCGAAAATCTGGAAATGCAGATGGGTTATCGCTTTGATGTCTGGGGACAGATTCGCCTGACCAAGATTCGTCACAGCGACGACAAGAACAATCCGGTTGGCTATGCCACCAGAACCGATACTGTTAAATACACCGATTTTGACTACACGGTAAAAGAGTTTACCACCACAACAACCGAGCCCACTACGATTGTTGAGGGGGAAGACCCTGAGAACCCTGTAACCGTTCCCTCTACCACAACAAATAACGATGCGGGCAATTTCCTTGCCGGTATCGGCGATTCCCTTGCCGGTCTGTTCGGCGGACTGTTTGGTTAATCTCTGTTTTCCTGCGGCAACCGCAGCTTGTGTTTGCCGCAGGATGTAAAAAACTTTCTGGTATCGACATTTGTAAACTGAAGAAAATACAATCAGGCACGGAACACTGCATTGTAAAAAATCAACAATATTAGTATGCGATTTTTGTTGTATTTTATGCGTGAGAGAATGAAAAAGCGTTTGACATTTGTGAACCGTTATGCTACAATAAACCGTGTTAAGATTCATTTTTCTTGGCTTATGTCTGTTGCACGGACAGACTGCGATGCTAAATTTTATCGATATTGTATATAAATGAATCAGCACCGCATGATTCTTTATATAAAAAATTTTTCAAAGGAAGGTTCTAAAATGAAACTTGCAAAAAAAGCCCTTGCTGTTGTAGTAGCAATCGCTCTCATCAGCACCCTTGCAATCAGCGCCTTCGCTGCTGATGCTGCGCTCGTTTTGACTCCCAGCACTTCGACCGCTCAGATTGGTGACACCGTTACGGTTGACCTGTCCCTGAGCAATGCTGCCGGTCTGGAAAATCTTGGTCTGATTGTTTCTTTCGACCAGGATAAACTTGAGCTCACCAATGTTGTTTCCGGCAACGACAACGCGATTGCTGAAAAGAACTCCGCTGGTGATGTTAGTGTTGGTTATATGAACATGAACTCCAACAAAGCTGATACTCTTGCTCTCGCCACCATGACTTTCAAAGTTCTTGCTGAAGGTTCTGCCAATATCACTGCTGAGCTGATCGTAACTGACGGCAAAGCTGATATCAATGGTGTTACCGTTTCCAGCAACAGCACCACGATCACCCTGACTGGTACTGAAAAAACGACTGCAGCTCCCACCGAGCCCACTGTAGCTCCCTCTGCTGACGACTCCACCACTCCTTCTGGCGATGACACCACCAAAGCTGAAGACGAAATTCCTCAGACCGGTGATGCTGGCATCGCTGTAGCCGCTGGTCTTGTTGTTCTTGCCGGTGCTGCTTTCGTAGCTTCCAAGAAAAGAAAATAAGAACCAGTAAATGGTTAACAAAAGAAAGGGATCTCCAGTAGATCCCTTTCTTTGTTGTTATCTGCGTTTTTGACCGGTAGGGAAGACCGCGAATTATAGCCTTGCAACAAGGCAGATTCTTAATCACTTCGTTTAGTGCAGGAGCGGCAGATTGAAAGAATACTAATCCAGTTCAACCGCTTGCCGCAAGATGTCGCGGGCGTCCGATGAGGTTACCTTGCCGTCGCCGTTCACATCGGCGGCTTTTTTTGCGTCCTCCGACAACTCTGTAAGTCCGGTTGCTGCTCGCAGCGCCTCCCGGGCGTCTGCCGTTGTCACTTTGCCATCGCCGTTGACATCACCGCTAATAGCAGATTCCTGATACCTAACTCCAACGATACCGCAAAGGCTTTTTGCTATAGCATTGGCAATTGCGTCAAAACGGGTATCCAGAGCCTCGTTATCCTTATCCGAGGTGATAAATCCCATTTCCAGCAGGGCAGATGCACAATCGGTGTCGCGGTTGACTGCAAAATTATCATAAGACGGCGCGCCTTTTTTTACGCCCCGATTTGCCAAACCATCTGACTGGCATACTGTTGCGAGAATTTGCGCCGCCTTGCTGACAGTCGCATCGGTAGCGGTGCGAATCACCCAGATTTCATTCCCCGTGGCAGTGCCGTCAAAGGAGTTGCGGTGAATGGACAGATAATAGTCGGAACCCCATTGATTTGATTCATTGGTGCGTGTTCGAAGCAGCGGATTGCTGTCATCCGTTCGGGCGTATTTAACTTCAACATTTTGCGCCGCTAATAATTTTCCAACAGCCAGCGCCATGCGCAGCGTGTCATCCTTTTCTCTGCGACTGCCAAAAACCGCACCGCTGTCGCTGCCTCCATGACCCGCGTCTAAAAAAATCTTAGCCATATATTTCACCTCCAGATATGATTGGCTAGGTCAAAAGCCTATCCAATGCATGATATGCACAGATTCAGATAAGGTGCATCGCAGCAACAGTGAAAAATTTTCCACCCAAATATTAGAAATACCGGCCTTGCCAGAGCAAAGCCGGTGGATAGAGATAAAAGGGGAATAGGCTCACCAAAACAGAAAAAAGCAGCAGTATCCCAAGAGCGATGTAGCGTTGCTAATGCTTTGATATTACAAAGGGATTAGCAAGTTCTTCGCTCCGTGCACAAGGCAGAATAGCCCCAAAATGCAGACAGCCGCCGGTACAATATACCGGGAAACCTTTTGCAGCACCCGTTCCAGCCGCTGAATCAGACCGGTGCCCTGCACTTTGTTGTAAACAAAATAGAGCAGAATCAGTGGAAAGGCGTAGACAAAGGTATACAGACAAACAAAGGCGACAACCAGCGGCGCGGCAAGCTGATATTCCGCCAAAATCGCCAGAAAACCAAAGTAGGGCATGGCGCTGGTCAGCTCCACCATACAAAACGCGGCGCCGAGCACAAACAGGGAAACCGGCGAGAGACTTGCCGGTGTTTTTGGCGTTTGAGCCGCATCAGCTGTTATCTTTTGGCGGATTGTTTTGCGCAGCAGCCAAAGACCGATCCCCCCAATCATGACGCCCGCAGCCGTTTCCGCGCCATAAAAGGGGAGGGGATATTGCGTCGAGCCTTGTTCCAATAATCGAGAAATCCAGGCGGCAATCCCGTAATAAATGGCAAGCCCCATCAGAATATTCGCAAGGCTGATTCCCAAAATAAAAAACCAGGTATGCCGCTTCTTTTTCACCATAGCCTGCAGCACCATCTGCTGGGCAATGGCAGAGGGATTCAGGCTGTCAAAAAAACTGGTGGTCAGCGTGGTCGCAAGCAGTGTCAACATAAAAATACCTCCTGAAAATAAAAAAAGAAGCGCTCTGCTGACACCACTAAGACCTACGGTGTCAGCAAAACGCTTCTCCATCCGGTGACGGATTTCCTTTTTCATTTCCTGCTTATTCTATCACACCCCGCCGGGGTTGTCAACAACATTTTTTTGCATAGAAGCGATGCTGCCCTCTTGCAAAACAGGCGAAACAGCTGTCGTAAAATTCGACAGAATTTCTTTATTTTTATAAAGCCTTGCCAAAATATGAAATATATGTTACACTGTAGACACATATGTTTGCTGATTTTGTTTGCAAGTGAAGTAGTTGGTTTTTGATGGGCTAAGGAGGATATGGGTATGGCCAAAATTGCCGATATTATTAAATATGAAGGGGATAACAGCACCTTCATCTGGAAACATCCCAGCGAGGATTTCAACAGTCTGACGCAGCTGATTGTGCATGAAAGCCAGGAGGCCGTTTTCTTTTTGAACGGTCAGGCGCTGGATTTGTTCGGTCCGGGGCGCTATACGCTGGAAACGCAGAACCTGCCGGGCATTGGGCGGTATTTGAACCGCACCACCGGCGGCGATTCCCCGTTCCACTGCGAAGTGTACTTTATCAATAAAACCGAGCAGATGTCCATTAAGTGGGGCACGGACAGCAAGGTGCAGTACATCGAGCCGACCTATGGCTTCCCGCTGGCCATCGGCGCATCCGGCGAAATGAGCTTGCGGGCAGAGGACAGCCGCAAGCTGCTGGTGAAGCTGGTCGGTACGGAAAAAGTGCTTTCCCAGCAAAGGCTCACGCTGTTTTTCCGCGCTTTTTTGATGACCCGGGTCAAAACCTATATTGCCCAAACCATGAAAAACAGCGCCATCAATATTTTTGAAATTGACGAGCAGCTTGCCGCCTTTTCCGAAAGCCTGCGAAAGCTCTTATTGCCGGATTTTGAGGAATATGGCGTGCGGCTGGAGCAGTTTTTTGTCACCAATATTGTCAAGCCCGACGGCGACAGGCAATATGAAAAATTCAAGGAGCTGCATTTCCGCCAATATGCCGATATTGCCGAGGCAAAGCTGCGGCAGCAAACCGATTTGATTTACGCCGAAACCGAGGCGCAAAAGGTGGTTATCGACTCCAAAGCCCAGGCGACCAAACGCGCGCAGGAAGGGTATACCTACCAGCAGGAGCGGGGCTTTGATGTGGCGACCGAAGTGGCGCGCAACGAAGCGGTCGGCGAGCTGACCAATTTGGGGGTTGGCTTGGGAACCATGGCGGGTGTCGGCGGCGCGGTTGCCGGTACGGTCAGCGGCGCCATGAACGATGCGCTGTCCCCCATGGCGCAGCAGAAAAATACCGCCGAGACCTGTGCCGCCTGCGGTGCGGCGCTGCCGCCTCAGGCAAAATTCTGTCTGGAATGCGGCGCAAAGGTTGAGCAAAAAGCGCCCGCAGGAATGGTTGTCTGTCCCGCTTGCGGTCAGACGGTTGCGAAGGGCAAATTCTGCCCGGCATGCGGCGCAAAAATGCAGACCGTATGTCCGAATTGCGGCAAAGAGGTCCCCCCGGGGGCAAAATTCTGTCTGGAATGCGGCAATAAACTGTAAGAGGGAGGGTTCTTACCATGAATAAACTTTTTAAATCCTATTTAATTCTCTGGGCGGTGCTGTTTGCGGTCTTTCAGGTCGTTGCTTTTGCGCTGGTTCGCCTGACCGGGCAGACGCTGTTTACGCCCTCGTTTTGGTGCGGCTATATTTTGATTGATTTATCGCTTCTGGGCGATTTGATCTGCGGCTATTTTGCCTTAAAAGAGGAAAACGCCCACAAAGCCTTTTATTCCATTTCCCTGTTATACACCGCCTATATCGGTCTGGTGCTGACCTTTGTGGTGGGCGGGCTTTGCATGCTGCTGCCGTTCCTGCCGTTCTGGCTGGGAGGCGTGCTTTGCGCGGTTGTATTGGGCATCAATATTGCCGCGCTGGTCAAAAACGCTGCCGCGATTGATATCGTGGAAGAGGTTGACCATAAGGTACAGGGCAAAACCCTGTTTATCCGCTCCTTAACTGCCGATGCCGAGCTGCTTTTGACGCTGGCGCGCTCCGAGGAAGCCAAGGTGCAGTGCCATAAAGTATATGAAGCCATCCGCTATTCCGACCCCATGTCCGACGATTCCCTTGCGGCGCTGGAGAACGATATTTCCCTGCGTTTCGCCCACCTGCGGGAGGCGGTCGAAACCGATGATCCGGCGCAAATGAAGCAGCTTGCGGATGAAATGCTTCTATTGCTCAAAGAGCGGAACAAACGGGTGCAGCTGCTCAAAGGGTAAAGTAGAAAGGGGTAGTAATAGATGGCAGTATTTAAGTGTAAAATGTGCGGCGGCAGCATGGAAATCGATGCGGGTTCCAGCGTGGCCACCTGTGAATATTGCGGCACACAGCAGACCTTGCCGAAAATCGACGACGACCGGCGGGCGAATTTATACGACCGCGCCAATCATTTCCGCCGCAACAATGAGTTCGACAAAGCCATGGGGCTGTATGAGCAAATTTTAACCGAAGACCCTACCGATGCGGAAAGCTATTGGTCGTTGGTTCTCTGCCGCTATGGCATTGAATATGTGGAGGACCCGACCACCCATCGGCGGGTTCCTACGGTGAACCGGGCGCAGTATACCTCGATTTTTGACGACGATAACTACCGCTCCGCCCTGCAATATGCCGACGCCGCCCAGCGGCAGTTGTATGAGCAGGAGGCCAAGACCATCAATGAAATCCAAAAGGGTATTCTTGCCATTTCACAAAAAGAAGAGCCCTTTGATGTATTTATCTGCTATAAAGAAACCGACACCGCCGGTCGGAGAACGCCGGACAGCGTGCTTGCCACAGAGCTGTACCAGGAGCTGACCAGGGACGGCTTTCGGGTGTTCTTTTCCCGTATTACCTTAGAGGATAAGCTGGGCACCGCCTATGAGCCGTATATTTTCGCCGCCCTTCATTCGGCGAAGGTGATGGTGGTCCTGGGCACCAAGCCGGAATATTTCAATGCGGTTTGGGTCAAAAACGAGTGGAGCCGGTATCTGGCGCTCATTCGTGCCGGGGAAAAGAAAACCCTGATTCCCGCCTACCGGGACATGGACCCCTACGATTTGCCTGAGGAATTTTCCCATTTGCAGGCGCTGGATATGGCGAAACTGGGCTTTATGCAGGATTTGGTGCGCGGCATCCGGAAAATCACCGCCGCCGAAGCTCCCGCTGCTGCCACCACCGAGAAGACCGTGGTCAAAGAGAGCAGCAGCAATGTAAGCGCTCTGCTGCGCCGCGCCTTTCTATTCTTAGAGGACGGCGACTGGGCCAGCGCCGACGAGTATTGCGAAAAAGTCCTCGACCTCGACCCAGAAAACCCCCGCGCCTACCTCGGCAAGCTCATGGCGGAGCTGCATGTGAGCAAAGAAGACCAATTGATTGAGCTCAAACAACCGTTTGACGGGCTTGCCAATTACCAAAAAACCATGCGCTTCGCCGATGAAGCGCTGCGCAACCAGCTGCAAAGCACCGTAGAGCAGATCAAGGAAAGAAACCGCACAAACACATATCAGCATTTGCTGGCAGATGGCCGCAGCAAAATGCAGGAAGCGCAAAAACAGATTGCGGACTATGACAAAAAAGCGGTATTCCACGCAACGAATATCACCCAGCAGCGGGTTCAGGAAGCGCTGGATGCTGCAATCAAGGCGTTCACACAGGCCGAACAATACGGAGAAACGCCGGAAGAACTGGAACAATGTACAAGCCTGCGCCAGACCTTTCAAAATCAGGTAAACTATGACCGCGCACTTGCGCAGATGGATACCAAAACAATGTCGCTTTACCGAGAGGCGTTAAAAACATTCGAGCAGCTTGCCGACTTCAAAGATTCCGCCGAACAAGCCACAACCTGCCGCCAGCGCATCGCAGAACTGGAAGAGAAGGAAAAACGCGAAGCAGAGGAACGCAAAATCGCCGCCGAGAAAACAAAGAAAAAAAACCGCAAAGCTGCCATGATTGGAATACCGATTATCGTAATCGTTGATATTTTTTTGATTTTGCTTGTAACTGTTATTTTACCACTAGCGAAGTACAATCAAGGACTTGACCTTGCAACTGCGGGTGACTATGACGCAGCCATTCAGCTGTTTACGGAATTGGGAGATTTTAAAGATAGTAAGACGCAACTCAATGAAACGCTTTACCAAAAAGGGGTAGCTCTTGAAAAAGGCGGCAACTTGCGTGGTGCTCTTGCTGCTTATGACGCAGCGGGAGCAATTAAAGATGCGGAGGGAAAAAGTGAAGCCATTCGCAGAGCACTTGCGCAAAGAATGACGATTTCTGCGAATGATTCACATTCTCTTGGGCTAAAATCAGATGGAACGGTGGTTGCAGCTGGATGGAATAGTGATGTGTCTGACTGGACGGATATAGTTGCAGTATCCGCTGGAGGATCGCACACGATTGGGCTAAAATCAGATGGTACAGTGGTTGCAGCTGGATGGAATGGGGCTGGTCAGTGTGATGTGTCTGACTGGACGGATATAGTTGCAGTATCCGCTGGAGGATCGCACACGATTGGGCTAAAATCAGATGGTACAGTGGTTGCAGCTGGAGGGAATGAGGATGGTCAGTGTGATGTGTCTGACTGGACGGATATAGTTGCAGTATCCGCTGGAGGATGGTACAGGATTGGGCTAAAATCAGATGGTACAGTGGTTGCAGCTGGAGGGAATGAGGATGGTCAGTGTGATGTGTCTGACTGGACGGATATAGTTGCAGTATCCG
>CASFEZ010000005.1 GCA_949293815.1 uncultured Eubacteriales bacterium
ACTGTATTCGGTATCGTTATGCTGGTTATTGCCGTGCCGTTAAATGCCCGATCATAGATTCTCTGCAATCCGGCATTTAAGCTCACTTTGCTTAATTTGGCGCACCCGGAAAAGGCAGAGGAGCCTACATCATAAATAAAGCTGCCAAAAACAACCTCCGTCAACAAGGTGCAATCCCGGAACGCGCCGGAGGCGATGGCGCGGATGGGGCGGTCAGCAATGCTGGAAGGGATTTCTACCTTGCCGCTGACCAGAGGAAAACAGGTTAATAAGGTCAGGGAGCCATCGCTTTCCTCGCGATAGGTAAACAAAGAGGAATTTTCCACAAAGGGTTCCATGCGCAGCGGCTCTACATTTTCTTCATAGGGAGGTATATATGGCAGAGAGCCGTTGGACTCTTTTTCCGGCGCAAAGTATTCCGCATACGCGCTTGGCGCGTCTTCTTCATAATACCAGCGGTACCCTTCCATACCGGTCAGCCATTCGCATTGAAAGTTCAAACTGCTTTGAATGCTGTCGATCGACGCTCTGAAATCTTCCACAAAGATTTCATTTCCCTGATAGAACAGCTGATTGATAATTCCGCCGGTCTTTGCAATCTGGACAAAATCATACGCATACTCGCCATCCAGACTATAGACGGAAAACATCATTTTTACCGCCTGAATGAAATTATCTGCATTCTCTTCGCTTTCATTTTCACGGAATTTCTGGGCTAAGGCTTCCACTGTGGACAACATAAGATCTTCCAGTGCCAAAAGCGCATCCATCGCAAAAAACTGTTCTATAATTTTGTCCGTAGAAAAACAGAAATTGGTAATGGTCTTGCCAATAGCTTGCCCTATCAGCATGCCGCCAACAAAGCCGCCCGCCACACCTTGCAGGCAGGCATTCCACACATCGCCTACGATTTGTGAGAAGGCATAATTAAACACCTGAACGCCGGTTTCCACCATGGAAACAATACCTGCCTTAAAATCAGAGGCACAAACCGAGCAAACTTCGGTCAGCGCCGCCAGCATGGCAGTATTGGAGGTGGGACAATTTGCTTTCATTTCCAAAAGCACTGCTTCGATTTCTTCGCCCACAGATGCCAACAGCGTATAGGTGCCAAGGGTTTGCACCACATCATCTACCGTGGTGCAAACTGTCAAAACATCTGTCACTGCCGAAACGGTTTTGCCGGTATATTCATAAAACTGCCCCATCGCTTCCTGCTGCGCCATTTTTTCCAAGAACACCGCTTGCTGTTCTGCGGAAAAATCCGCCAACTTCAGGTTCTTCATTTCAGAAATCAATAAATCATCTGCATTATTCAACTCTTCCGCAAGAGAAAGGCTGGATTTATACAAGGAAATATTGGTTTTGCTGTATTCATTGTTAAGCACCGAAAGCAGCTCGCTGCTTTCCATGGCCACATCCAATATGCTATAGATAATCGCGGTATAATAGCCTTTTTCGTCCAGCGAATCCTCCACCATATTGGAGGGATCAAAAGTTAACAATTTCCAGCTGGCCACGCCGCTCATAAATGAGTTGGATGCTTTTAATTGATCCACTAACACACGAGAAGTACTGATACGATAAGGAAAGTTTCTATCTAAATAAAAAGATAGCTGCTCCTGTGGAATGGTCGAGCCATGATTGAGCGCTGCTCCTTCATAATTATGGTTCAGCATCACCTTTGCCATATATTGATTGACCGTCAAATTGGAATAATCCGGCGTATCGGCAGCAGAGGCAACCAGTGAATCCAAAAATCCCCCCAGTATGTTTCCGCCTGTTTTTGCTGCATCCGCCACCCCCTGCAAGGGAATCCCGGTTAGTATGAGTATCACCGCCAAAAGGGTTGCAAAAATTCGTTTGCCCATCTTCATTTTCCTCACCTCTCGACCGTCTGCCTTTTTAAGACAAGTGGTCACCTTTTTTGTTATCACTTATATAATAACCATTTTATAATTGTTTGTCAACCATCATTTAATATATGGTTTTTGTCTGTTATATACAACTCCTCTTATTGCCAGAATCGACAATGGTTACACCTATCATATGGTTTCACCATATCGCTCGTCATTTTCTCTTTGATTGACTTTTTTTGCAAAACGCCGTATGATAAAGGTAAGAATACCGGCGGGAGGTTTTTGGGATGAAGAAAATGGTTGCGCTGTGTCTGGCGATAGCCTTGCTGTTTTGCGCCTGTGGCGAGACGGCGGAGGAGGGCGGCACGACCCAGGCGGGGGAAACCGGCAGCACCATGGCGGAAACAAGCGATTCCGCTTCTTCCACTGCCCTGCCGGTCAGCACGGTCACATCGACCACAGCTGCGGCAGCTACGGTAACGCCTACTACTACAACGCCTGTGTCCGCCGCTGCAACCGCTGCTTCGACCACCGCGCCCACCACCTCAACCTCCGGCGCGCCTTATTCGGTCACCTCTCAAGTCCTCGATTGCAATCGGGACGGCATGCGCATTGCCGGAACGCTCTATTTGCCAAAAGGTGCCGCTGAGCCGCTGCCGCTGGTGATTTTATCCCACAGTTTTTCCTTAACCCAGGATTCATTGACTTCTTATGCGCAAGCCTTTGCCGAGTGGGGCTATGCGGCCTACACTTTCGACTTCTGCGGCGGCAGTCCCCAAAGTGAAAGCGACGGCGATATGTCCGAGATGACCGTTTTTACCGAACAAGCAGACCTTTTGGCGGTGCTGGCGCAGCTGCGCGCCCTGCCGCAGGTGGACAGCGGGCGCATCTTTCTATTCGGCACCAGCCAGGGCGGCCTTGTCAGCGCCCTGGTCGCCGCCGAATGGTACGCAGAAATCGCCGGGCTGGTGCTCCTGTACCCCGGCTTCAGCATCCCCGAACAGGTCAACACCTTTGCCGCGAACGGCGGCAGCATTCCCGAAAATCTCAGCTCCCTGTTCGGCTCCGTGGGGGCGGATTATATCAACAGCCTGATCGGCTTTGATGTCTATTCCGCCATTGCCCCGTACCGGGGACCGGTGCTGATTTTTCACGGTACGGCGGATTTCATTGTACCCATCTCCTATTCCCGCCGGGCAGCGGAAGTTTACCAAAATTGCGAGCTGGTGGAAATCGCCGGGGCATCCCACGGCTTTAACCGGGATAATTTTTCCCTGTTTCAGGACTACGACCCCGAGATTTTGCCAAAAATACAGGCGTTTTTCGCCGCAAATGGTTGAGATTTGCGCCTTGTACCGCCTGCTTTTGAAAAAAATATAAAATTTTTCGTTTTTATGCAAGGATTCCTTCGGTTCAATCGTATACCGTATGAAGTCAGAAATGACAAAACAAAGAACGGAGGAATTATGATGAAAAAAGGACTTGCTATTTTACTCGCCATTCTGCTGCTGGTGTCGGTGGGAACCGTACTCGGTTTTGCGGGCGGCAACCGCAACGGCGCGCCGGATACTGCTGGAAATGCCGCCAGTACCTGTCCTGTTACAACCGTAACCGGTAACAGTGCCACGACCACGGCCGGTAAGGGTTATCGCTATGCAGACACGGACGGCGATGGCGTTTGCGATAACGCTGGTAACGGCAATGGTTATCGCTATGTAGACGCAGACGGCGATGGTATCTGTGATAATGCCGGTAACGGCAATGGTTATCGCTATGTAGATGCAGACGGCGATGGTATTTGCGACAATGCCGGAAGCGGCAATGGCTATCGCTATGTAGATGCGGACGGCGATGGTATCTGTGATAATGCCGGTAACGGCAACGCGAACGGTCGCGCTTACCATCAACAACAGAACGGCGCGGGGCACTGCGCCAAAGGACGGACGGGGAGTTCATGCCAAGCGAACAGGAAATAAATCGCGCCGTTGACCGGTATGCGGATATGCTGCGGCGCATTTGTATGCTATATATGAAAAACGAGGCTGACTGTGAGGATATCTTTCAAACGGTCTTCCTGAAATACCTACAGCGAAAAGAGCCGTTTCAAAGCCAGGAGCACGAAAAAGCCTGGCTGATTCGGGTTGCCATCAATGCCTGTAAGGACCTGCGCCGCAGCTTTTTTCGCAGCCGCACCCTGTCGTTGGATGAAATTGCGGAACCGGCGGTCGCGATGCCTTCAGATCACCGAGAGGTGCTGGAGGCCGTGCTTTCTCTTCCCCAAAAATACAAAGAGGTCATCTATCTGCATTATTATGAGGAATATACCGCGCCCCAAATCGGCAAACTTCTTCATAAAAATACCAACACCGTATACTCCCTTCTGGCAAGGGGAAGGACGCTGCTCAAAGAAAAATTAGGAGATGCCGATTATGAATAAACAAATTCGGGACGCATTTGATGCGGTTCATGCCGAAGAGCGGCTGAAAGCGCAGACCAAAGCGTTCCTTCACCCAAAAATCAGCGGCGGATCTCCCCGTCCGGTTCGCCGGTCTTCGCGGCTTGTTCCCATCTTATTATGTGTTGTGCTGCTTTTAACCGGCTGCGGCGCCTGGACGGTTTTTGCGCCCACTGCGACGGTCAGTGTGGATATCAATCCCTCCCTGGAGCTGGTTCTCAATCGGTTCGACCGGGTGCTGTCCGTCAAAGGCTATAACGAGGACGGGCAGGCGTTGGCGGATTCACTGTCCCTGCGCTTTCAAAGCTGCGAAGCGGCGCTGCGTCTGCTGCTGGGGCAGGGAGATATTGCCGCGCTGCTGAAGCAGGACGAAGAACTGACCCTTACTGTGGTAGGTGGCAGCGATGCGCAAAATACCCGGGTGCTCGATACCCTGCAAACCTGTACAGCGGGGCAACCCAACACATACTGTGCCACCGCTGCACTTCAGGAAGTACAAGATGCCCACGCGCTGGGACTGTCCTATGGAAAATACCGTATCTATCTGGCGCTGAAAGAGTGGGACGCTACCATTACCCCAGAGGAAGTGCAATCCCAGACAATGCGTTCCTTGCGTGAGCGCCTGGAAGCGTTACAGCAAAATACAAGTCAGCCGGACGGCGCCACCGAACCGGTCAGCCAGAACAATGGCAACGGACAGGGCAATGGTCAGGGCAACAAAAACGGCAAAGGACAAGGTCCGCATAGCGGGCAGCACAATTCACAGAACAAAGACAAAAGCTGAAAAGCGGCAGCCGATAAACGCAAAATACTTGCACGCGCAAAAGCGCAAAAGCACGGCTCGTTCGCAATAAAAAGGCAGTTTCTGTGCAATTCCCCTGTCTGTCAGCAAAAAAGACGGCGCCATTAACAAGCATCTGCTTATTTTAAAACATCGCGAAAAATTTTTGGTTTTTCTTGTTTTTTCTCTTGACAAGCGGTGCAAGACAATATATAATAAAAAAGCTGCTTGACCAATCGGTTGGCAGCGACCTTATGCGGATGTGGCGGAATTGGCAGACGCGCTAGATTCAGGTTCTAGTGAAAGCAATTTCATATGGGTTCAAGTCCCTTCATCCGCACCATATCGTCGGAGCAAGCTTCGCTTGTTCCGATTTTTTTGTTTTACAAAAAAATCAGTCACCTGCGCGTCGGAACGAACTCGTACAGTTTTTTCAATTGCATTCCACATATTTTACCAAAACACTTTCTCCTAACATATAAAAAGGATACAGCCAAACGACTGCATCCTTTTTTCATATTTATTCCGCTAATCAGTCAATGAAACAAAAACTGCTTCTCTTACTTTTTCATTTTTTTTGCAAGAACGGCAAGCGTCCCCATACCTACTCCGGCCACCGCAGCCACGGCGCCCGCCTTTTTTGCCCAGTCCAGCGCAACGCTGACCGAAGAGGGCGCGTAGGTATAAAGCAGGTTCTTTGCCGCGCGCTGGGGGGTATTGCCAATCAGCTGGCGGTAGGTTAAGGTGTGGTGGGTATAGGCACGGGGATTTTCCTCGGGGATATCAAACACCCGAACGCCCCTCTCGATGCCCGGACCATATACATTAAATCCGCAGCCCTGGGTATAGCCCACTTCCACGCCGCGCAGCAGACCGCTGAAGCTGTTGATATGGTCATGACCGAAGAACAGCGCCATCACATCGCCTTTTTCACAAAGCGCATCGAACTCGCCGCTGTTATCCGATGGAATGGCGGCGTTTTCCTTCATAAACCCGCCGGGAAAAACCTTGCTGCCCAATACATAATACCGGTCGGCATATGCACAGGCGCCCCGCAGCGCCCCTTTTGTGCCCTTGGGCACCTCGTCCATCAGCTCGTAGACCTCCGGAACGGGAATATGCTGGAACACAATCGCGGGCACCAGATGCCCCTCCTGCTCGGCGAGGGCGTCCCGGTTTTTCCGGAACCAGTCAATCTGGTCGGCGGGCAGGCTGTGGTAGCCGCCGGTGCCCTTGGCATAGCCCATGGAATCAAACCCGTAAATGGAGAATACGACCTTGCCATCGCTGCCGATGATCGGGAAATGGTAAATGCCATAGCCGGTCAAACCGGTTACAGATTCGCCGACGCAATAGGGGGATTTTTGATACATCGCCAGTTGCTCTTCCTTGCTCACCTCACGGAATACATCGTGATTGCCGAACAGGACCGCAAAGGGCACCTGATAATCATCGAAAATGGCACGGATTTTGCCAATGACCGCCTCGGCGCGGGCTCTGGCGTCGCCGGTGTGCATGGTAACGCCGTACCCTTTGATCTGGTCGCCGGTCAAAATGGCCAAATCCGGTTTTTCACGAATCAGGGCGCAGCGCAGAAGACTTTCGGTATCCGGAGAAAAATCCGCAATCTCCTGAATGTCCGCAATCTGCATGATTTTAAAATTTCCGTTATGAAATTGTAATGGCTGCATGTTTATTTCTCCAATTCTGAAATTTGATTCACCCGGCGCTGATGCCTGCCACCCTCAAAGGGAGTGGACAGGAATATATCCACCAGCTCGCACGCCAGTCCCGCGCCAATCACCCTGCCGCCCAGGCAAAGCACATTGGCGTCGTTGTGCATTCTGGTATACTTGGCACTGAAATAGTCCGAGCAGCAGGCAGCGCGAATGCCTTTTATCTTGTTGGCAGCCATGGAAATGCCTACGCCTGTGCCGCAGCAGAGAATCCCCAGCTGCGCCCGTCCGGCGGTAATTTCATCGCACACTTTTTTCGCCTGTATAGGATAATCCACAGAATCTGCGGTATAACACCCGCAGTCCTGATAAGCAATCCCCTTTTCTTCCAAGTGCAGGCGGATTGCCTCTTTCAATTCAAAACCCGCGTGGTCTGACCCAATCGCAATCATATTTGCGTGCTCCTTTTTTCTGATTGTTTTGCTCGTAATTCCCGCTCCGCCTGCGGCAGACGCAGGTAGGTCGGGTTCAAAAATTTTGCCGCTACCGGTGTTTTATCGGTATACAGCAGCGCGTATTCCGCCGCCAGCGCCGCGCCGGACGCCCGCTGGTAAATTTCGTCCCCGGCGGGGATTTCCACCTGGGCAGCCTTGCCGTCCGCAAGGCGCGAAAGGCTCCGCGCTGCCACCGGCGTACCATCCCCGCAAATCAGCGATTCTCCGCCATAGGAAAGTAGACGCGAAACCGCTTCGTCGGCGGAAAGCGCTTCATCCGGCGTCAGCCGTTCCAAGTGATCACCGCAGCCGCGGAACAGGGCGCAATACACCTGCTCCCGCCGCGCATCCATACAGGCGAGAATGACTTTTTTGGCATTCCGAAACCGAAAGGCCGCCGCTTCCAGCGTTGATACGCCGAAGCAGGGAATTTCCATGGGCTGCGCCAGCCCTTTTGCCAGGGCAACGCCGATACGAACGCCGGTAAACGAGCCGGGACCGTTTGTAACGGCAATCACATCCATGTCAAAAAGCCCAAGCCCCGCCTCATCCAGCGCCTTTTGCACCAGCGGCGCCAATGTTTCCGAGTGGGTAAGTCCGGCGTTTATAAACGCATCCGACAAAATCACGCCGTCCCGCGTGACCGCCGCCGATGCAGTTACCGCGCTGCTGTCCAACGCAAGGACATTCATTAAGCGCTCTCCCCCGCTTTGTGAATCCGGATTATCCGGGCGTTATCGCTCATGCCGCGGCTGATATCCACATATACCGTATTCTCCGGCAGCGCATCCCGAATATTTTCGCTCCATTCAATCAGCAGAATGGATTCCTCGTTCATATAGTCAAAAAAACCGGTGGATTGCAAATCCTCAATCGTTTTGACCCGGTACATATCGAAATGGTATAGATGCGGCTTGCCGCCATAGTCATTCACAATGGCAAAGGTGGGGCTGGATACTGAGGCGGCATTGCCTAGACCGCGGACAAAACCGCGAACAAAGGTGGTTTTACCCATCCCCAAATCGCCGGTCAGCGCGACAACGGTGCCGCCGGATACGCCAAGCGCGAACGCGCCGGCCAGTCGTTCGGTCTGGTTAGGCGAATAAGAAAATAAAGTTTGCATGTTTCATCGTTCCTTTGTGTTTTCATAAATTAGTTGTTGAAAAATTTGGCAACTGCCAGTATAATAGATTTACTGAGAACTTTTTTGAAGAAAAGAAAGAATTATACGGAGGTATCCCCTTGAGCGCCATCCTATCCGTTATCAAAAAAGCCTGGAGAGAAACGGACAATACGCTTCTGCTTTTATGTATGGCGGCGTCCTGTTTCGGCTGCCTGATGGTTACAAGCGCCACTGAATATTCCCGTCCCGCCGATTCGCTGATTTCCCGCGATGTAAGAGCGATGCTGATTGCCGTTGTTGTGGGTATTGTCGGGGCGCTCATTATATCCTTTATTGATTATGAGGTCATCATTCGGCTGTGGCCGGTCATTGCGGGCGTGTGTATTTTACTGCTGCTGCTCACCCTGGTCTTCGGCGTTGGACCCAATGAGAGAAGCGATGTTCGCTCCTGGCTGCAATTACCCGGCGGTTATTATTTCCAGCCTTCCGAACTGGTTAAAATCGGATTTATCGTCACTTTTGGCGTTCATTTAGATATTGTAAAGGATAAAATCCGAAATTTCAAGACCGTATTACTGCTTTGCCTGCACGGAGCTATTCCCACTGTGCTGGTCATGCTGGCGGGCGATATGGGCAGTTCCCTGATTTTTTTAATTATTTTTGCCGTTATGATTTTCATGGGCGGCATCGCACCAAAACATATCGCCCTTGGCTTTGCCGCAGTAGCTGCCGCCGTGCCGATTGCCTGGCGGTTTGTTTTAGGGGATATTCAAAAAAATCGCATTCTTGCACTGCTGTACCCCGAAGACTATCCGGATATTATCTATCAACAGGACCGCGGCATTACCGCCATCGGCTCCGGCGGATGGACAGGCGCCGGACTCTTTCAGGGACAGTACACACAAAACCATCTGATTCCTGAGGGCGAAAATGATATGATTTTCGCCGTGATTGGCGAAGAGCTGGGATTTTTAGGTTGTCTGTTTGCCCTGTTCA
Source organism: uncultured Eubacteriales bacterium (assembly GCA_949293815.1). Lineage (GTDB taxonomy): Bacteria > Bacillota > Clostridia > Oscillospirales > Acutalibacteraceae > RGIG2774. The sequence goes on from CASFEZ010000005.1 coordinate 9,385, forward strand.
TACTCGCCATGATTATACTGAAAATCGTGTCTACCGGCAACCAGTCCCGCGACAATGCCACCAGTTTGATGTGCTACGGTCTTGCCGCCATGCTGACCGGTCAAATTGCAGTGAATGTAGGCATGTGCTTAATGCTGCTGCCGGTTGTGGGCATTACCCTGCCCTTTTATTCTGCGGGCGGCTCTTCCACCTTGTGTTTGTATGTCGGAATTGGTCTGGCGCTGAGTATTTATCGCCATAACCGCGAGGGAGCCGCCGTCAATTTCCGCCTCTCGCGCATTCGCACACCGTTTTCGGAGGACTAAACCACTTTCTATTCCGCAGGGTGCTTCTCTCGTTTTGAGAAGCGCCCGTTTTTATTGTCGCATTTCTGTATTGCCGCATCTTCACCCCTCTTTTTCCAGTCTGGCGCTGTTCGCCATCAATTTTTTGGTACCCGCATCGGCGAAAGCAACCTCCAGCAGCGTATCGTTACCCATCCGCTCTGTTTTCATGATAACGCCGCTGCCGAATTTCTTATGGCGCACGGCATCGCCGACATGAAAATCGGCAGCCGGCGCCGCTGTTTTTTTTGCGCCGGAAGAAAACAACGTTGCCCCCGTAAAACCAACACTTTTCCGCTCTTCCCTGCTATATGCCGGTTTTTCGCGCCGGGACGCGGCATGGGAACGCGCAGCTTCGCCGTAGCTGTCACTGCCACGCCCAAAGGTGCGGGAATACCCCTCGCGCCCAAATCCTGTGTAAAAACCGGAACCTGCTGTATTGTCGATGCATTCTTTCAGCGATTCCGGAATTTCAGCCAAAAACCGCGACGGCGGGTTATAGGCCGTTGCGCCGTGCAGCATCCGCCGGGCTGCGTGAACAAGCACCAGCTTTTCCCGGGCACGGGTAATGCCCACATACGCCAGACGCCGTTCCTCCTCGATTTCCGCCGGGTCGTACAGCGACTGCATGCCGGGAAAAATACCATCGTCCATGCCCGGAATATACACCACCGGAAATTCCAGACCTTTCGCGGAGTGCAGAGTCATAAGTACGACTGTATCCGCCTCGGCGTTATATGTATCGATATCGGACAGCAGCGCAACCTCCTCCAAAAAGTCGGTCAGCGTGCTTTCCGGATTATCCTGTCGAAAGTGCAAAAGGTTTCCTTTGAGCTCATCAAGGTTGGCGAGCCGGTCCTCGGCGGTATCCGGCTCCGCCTGCAGGGAGGCAATATATCCGCTGTCCTGCAATACCCGCTCCAGCAGCTCCGCCGGGCTCAGGCTCTGTGCCAGCTGCTCAAACTTGGTTATCAGCTCCGCAAACGCTTTGAATTTTACTGCCGCTCTGGAAATGGCAGGATAATCCTGCGCTTGGGAAATCACCTCAAACAAGCTCACGCCAAGTCCCGCGGCAATTTGCCGGGCATTGTTCATGGAAGTGGGACCAATCCCCCGCTTTGGTTCGTTGATAATCCGTCCCAGCCGCACATCATCGTCGTGGTTCGCAATCACCGAAAGGTAGGCCAGCGCGTCACGGATTTCCTTTCGCTCATAAAATCGCCTGCCGCCGATGATGCGGTAGGGAATGCCCGCGCGAATCAGCGCGGTTTCTATATTATTGGAAAGGGCGTTCATACGGTACAAAATGGCGTGATCGCTCCATTTTCTGCCCTCAGCGGCGCTGTCGGTAATCGAATCCGCCAAATATTCCGCCTCGCTGCGATCATCCTCACAGATATAAACGGTGATTTTTTCGCCTGCGCCCTGATCTGTCCACAGATTTTTCCCCTTGCGCGCCTCGTTGTTTTGAATCACCGCGTTCGCCGCGTCCAGAATATTCTGGGTCGAACGGTAGTTCTGCTCCAGGCGAATGACACGGGCATTGGGATAAGACTTTTCAAAGCTCAAAATATTTTCGACTGTTGCACCGCGAAAACGGTAAATCGACTGGTCGTCATCGCCCACCACGCAGATATTCCTGCGCTGCCCCGCCAAATACCGGGTCAATACATATTGGGCATGGTTGGTATCCTGGTACTCGTCCACCATAATATGGGTGAACCGCTCGTTATAATACGCCAGCGCCTGAGGGCAGCTTTCAAAAAGATGCACGGTATGGACAATCAAATCGTCAAAATCCATCGCGTCAGCGCGCTGCAAAAGCTCCTGATACTTCAAATAGGCGGCGCCGATTTTCTCCATACGCACATCCCGCCCGCTCTGCCGAATGAACTCCTGGGGGGAAATCAGCGAATCCTTGGCTTTGCTGATAACGGAAAGCACGGTTTTCACCGGCAAAAACTTTTCATCCACGCCCAACAGGCGCAGCACTTCCTTCATGACCCGTTTGGAATCGTCGGTATCATATATGGTAAAATGGGAGGAAAAGCCAATATTTTCGCCCCATTTGCGCAAAATGCGCACACAGCAGGAATGGAAGGTGGAAGCCCATACGGCGCTGCCGTCCTCCTCGCCGAGCATCAGCTGCAAGCGCTCCTTCAGCTCGCCGGCTGCCTTGTTGGTGAAGGTAATCGCCAAGATACGCCAGGACTTGACGGATTCGTAATCCATTAAATCCGCAAACTGCGCATACGCGGTCTCATCCCCCGCCAAATACCGGTCCATTGCCGCCAAATCCGCGCTTGTCGGCTCCCGCCAGGCACGGTCTGTTGTATACGCTTTGCCGTATTGAATCAGATTGGCAATCCGGTTCACGATAACCGTTGTCTTGCCGCTCCCCGCGCCCGCCAGCACCAAAACAGGTCCATCAGTGGCGCAAATCGCTTCCCACTGTTTATCGTTCATACGGCGGAACTTCTGTTTTATTATCTGCCGTCTTTTTTCAAAAAAGCTATCCAACTACATTTTCTCCGTACTGTATTTTATCTGTATCTGTCAAAGGCAGCTTAACCAATCTCATCGGAAAAATTTTTCATGGCGTTTTTCAGCCGCTGTACATCCGCATCGATGCCCCGGAACATATCCATACATTTTTCCATGCAAAGGTTCAGCTCGGCGGAAAGGAGCTGCGCTTTTTTATCAGCTGAGGTAATGCAGCTGCGGGTCTGCTCATTGACAGCGGACGCCGATTTTTTTGCCTCCTCCACAATCTGGTCGGCAAAGCGGCGCGCGTCCACAAAAGCAGAGCCAACCCGCGCCTCTAAACTTTCCCCGGCAGGTTCCGCCTTCGGCTCCGGCTGCTCGTTGGACTGCTGCGCGTCGGAAAGCGCTTTCTCCAGCTCTGCAATATGTTCGCGTAAACGCCGGTTCTCCTCGGCTGCCCCATCGCTTTGAGCAGACAGCTGCTGATACTTCTGCGCCAGCGCCTGGTACTCTGCCTCTTTAATGGAAAGCGCGGCGGCAGCCTCGCGGGCATCGCGGTTTTCTTTCAGCTCCTCCTCCGCCGCATTTTTTGCGGCGGCCAGCGTTTGATACTGCTGCGTCAGCTCCCGCAGCTGCGTATCCAACGCAGTGACCGAAGCGCGCAAATCCGCCTCAATCTTCTTTTGCATTTCAATAAAATTCAAAACATCGTCCTTATTAAACCCGCCGAAAGCGGCTGTTTTGAAGACACCGGTCATATCGTCCATCCGGCAACATCCTCCCAAAGAAGCGGCATTTCGCCTGTAATATGCAAATTATAACATCCTTACAACAAAAAAACAACCTCTTAGCGACAATAAATAGCAAAGGTTTTCATGTTTTTTATCATTCTTTTTCGGAAGACAGCAAAAAAACTATGGGCTTTATACAGTAATTTGTTTTTTCAGCTTGATTTTTTGCGGATTTCGGTATACAATGGGAGAACAAGAATGATATGACGGAGTTGACGATATGCAGGATTCCACCAAAAAAAAGATTGCCAAAGCAGCTGTCATCACCGCAGGTGTCGGCGCCGCATGCGGCGCAGCGGTTTTTTCTTTCAGTAATTTTGTATATGACCAGATTTTCACTGCAAAGGCCATGGTAAAGCGCGGAAACCCCTTTGTATTGGAACCGGCAGAAAAGGAACGGTATCTGAAAAACCCGAATACCATCCACGATGACCGCACCTGGTTCGCCTGTATGGAGCCGATTGAGGAAACCATCCAATCAAAACGCGGCGAAAATCTGCACGCAGAATACCTGAAACCTGCTGTCGGGTCGCATATTTGGTGCCTTTGTATTCACGGCTGGACCAGCTGCCCGCAGAATGTGGCTATTCCCGCCCGGCATTTTTATGAAAAAGGCTGGAATGTGCTCATACCCCATATGCGCGGTCACGGCAAAAGCGAGCAGAAAAATGTCAGCATGGGCTGGTTCGACCGGCTGGATATGCTGGATTGGATTGACTTTATCATTTCCCGCGACCCCGAAGCGCAGATTTTCCTGATTGGTGTTTCCATGGGCAGCGCCACGGTTATGATGACCGGCGGCGAGCAGCTGCCGCAAAATGTCAAAGCGCTGATTGCCGACTGCGGCTATACCTCCGTTTGGGACGAAATCAGCTGTGAGATTAAAGATATGTTCCATCTGCCGGTGCACCCGCTCTGTGATGCGTTCCGTCTGGTCACCATGGCGCGTGCAGGCTACGACATCAAAAAGGCGTCCTCGGTAGAGCAGCTGAAAAAATGCACCACGCCCATTTTGTTTATTCACGGACAAGAGGATACCTTTGTTCCCTACCATATGCTGCAAAAGGTTTATGATGCGGCGGAAAATTGTGAAAAAGACATGCTTTCCGTTCCTGACGCCGCCCACGCCAATTCCTGGGATATTCACCCGGAGCTGTATTGGCCGAAAGTGGATTCATTCCTGGCAAAACACCTCAATCTTGCATCCGGGAATGAAAAAGCCTCCTGAGGCGAAAAAATTTTCAAATAATTTTAATAATTATATTGTATTTTCAGTCAAAAGGCTTTATAATACAAAGTAAGTTACATAAGTTGGAGGTTAATTTATGCACATACAGTTGTTGGTACTTGGCGCGATTGCCACCATAGTTTTCCTCATTTTACGGGTAAAAAAAGGCGGCCTGCCCGCCGCAGTCGCAAAAACCTGTGCAAGTATTTTCTTTGTATTCACCGGTCTTGCTTCCGCGTTTGACTCACTGCCCGCGTTCGGTTCGCTCTCCGTTGGTTTCGCTACCTTTAACCCCTGGAGCTTTTATATCATCGGCGGTCTGGTCTGTGCAGTTCTCGGCGATTTGTGGCTGGACTTAAAGTACACCTATCTCGAAAACAGCAACGAATTCACCGCTTTGGGTATGTCGTTTTTCCTGGGCACGCAGGTGCTGTATTTCGTAGGTGCGTTCAACTGCTTTAAATGGAACGACAACGCTTCTTATATTTACGCGTCCATCGTTGTCGGCGCCATCTTCGCCCTGATTTGCGTTTTTGGCGAAAGACGCTTCCTGAAGGTCAAATTCGGCAAGTTCAAAGCCATCAGCGCGGTATATTCCGGTGTGCTTGGCTTTGTTATGGTATTTACCATCTGCTGCGCTATCAGCGATGGCGAGAGCCAGGGCGCAAAGCTCATGGCGCTCGGCGAGGTGCTGTTGTGGATTTCCGATATGATTCTGGTCAAAACCTATTTCGGCGAAGGCATGAACAAGAAAAAGCATGTTCTGTGGAACCATATCCTCTACTATGCGGCGCAGTATCTAATTGCTGTCTCCATTGCCAGCATATAACGTTTCATTCCCAAACGGCGTGCGATGCAACCGCACGCCGTTTTTTACATAAAGGGGGCTTCCCATTGTTTATTCTGCACCAAAAGGAACCGCATAACCTGCGCGCCGCCGTCTTTGATTTTGACGGAACGCTTTCTACCCTGCGCTGCGGCTGGGAAGCGGTCATGTTATCACTGATGACGGACTATCTCGGTCCGCAGGCAGAGGCGGAATGCAAACAATATATAGATGAATCGACCGGCATACAAACCATCCACCAGATGAAGTGGCTCTGCGAAAAGGTTATGTCAGGGCAAAACCCCAAGCACGCCCCGCCGGATCCATGGTTTTTCAAGGAGGAATACAATCGTCGGCTGATGGTCGGCATTGACGAAAAACGCCGCGCCATTGCAAAAAAGCCTACCCTGCGGCAGACCTATCTTATTCCCGGCGCCGAAAACTTTTTACAGCTGCTGCAAAAAAACAATATCGCCCTGTTCGCCGCCAGCGGCACCGACGAAACCGATGTACAGGCAGAAGCAAAGCTGCTCGGTCTTGCGCCTTATTTTCAGGAAATACACGGCGCACAGCCCCGCAGTGAGCTTTGCGGCAAGGAGGCTGTTTTGCGCAATCTTCTGAAAAACAGCCGCATCCCGCCCGAACAAATTTTAATCTGCGGAGACGGCAAGGTGGAAATCCGGCTCGGCGCCCGGCAGGGCTGCCCCACGCTCGGCATTGCCAGCCGGGAAGAAGAGCTGTCGGGCGCAATGGACAGCGCCAAAAAAGCCCGCCTGACCGAAGCGGGCGCAGACGCCATTGCTGCTGATTTTTCCGAACTACCCGCATTGGCGGACTGGCTCGGAATAAAGGAGAGTATACAATAATGGAAAGACGCAAGCAAACCCTGGATATGCGCGGCATTAAAACCTATTCTGCCCGTGAACGAAAAAATCTGGTAACCATTGAAGGTCTGATGACACCGGGCGTTACGCCCCATGAAACCTTTGCCGACCCGAATCTGGATTTACTGACAGAGCGCATCCTGGCTGCCCGGGCAAACGGTCGTCCGGTTATTTGGAGCATGGGCGCGCATGTGATTAAGAACCACCTGTCGCGCTATGTTATTGAATTAATGAAACAGGGTATGATTACCCATATCGCCGCCAACGGAGCGACCAGCATCCACGATTTTGAACTGTGTTATCTGGGCGGCACCAGTGAAGATGTGCCCACCGCCATCGAGGACGGCTCTTTTGGTATGTGGGAAGAAACCGGCGGCTGGATGAACGAAGCCATCCGGCTCGGCGCCGCACAGAATATGGGCTACGGCGAAGCGCTGGGCGCGTATATCGATGTGCATCCCGAACGCTTCCCCCACAGGGAGGACTGCCTGCTTTGGCAAGGCTATCGTCTGGATATTCCCATGACCTATCATATCGCTCTGGGTACGGATATCATTCATCAGCACCCCAGCTGTGATTTCGGCGCCATCGGCAAATGCTCCGGCATTGATTTCCGCAAATTCTGCTATTCCGTTTCCCAACTGGACGGCGGTGTTTTCCTGAACTTCGGTTCGGCGGTAATTGGACCGGAGGTATTCCTGAAAGCCCTGTCCATTGTCCGCAACCTCGGCTATCCCACCTTTCATATTACAACGGCAAATTTTGATTTGCAGCCGCTGGGGGATTACCGCGCCAAAATCGGCTACGACGACCCCCATTATTACTACCGTCCCCGGAAAAACATTGTCAATCGCCCAACCCAAAACGGCGGCATCGGCTGGCATTTCACCGGTGACCACCGCGTAACAATCCCGACACTGTATGATAAAATAGTTGCAAAATGTAAAAAATAACGCATTTCTGTTTTTTTACAAAGCGCTTTCACCGAAAATTGACAAAGCCGCTTCTTTGCGCTACAATATATACACCCTTCGGTATAAACGGCAAAGACCGCTTATATAAATACATTTGCGCTGCATTCCCTTTTGGGAAGCAACAGCAAGGAGGAAAATTTCATATGCAAAAGCAAACAAAAACGGCAGGCAGAGGGCGCACCCTCAGACTGACCGTCACTGCCATGCTGACCGCCATTTTGGTGGTTATGGCGTTCACCCCCTTAGGTTACTTGCGCATCGGTGCGCTGTCGCTAACGCTTTTGATGGTGCCTATCATCGTTGGCGCCGTTACCCAGGGACCGGCTGTTTCCGCCTTTTTAGGCGCAGTATTCGGCATTACCAGTTTTATACAGTGCTTCACCGGGGATGTTTTGGGCAGCATTCTGCTCAGCGAAAGCGCAGTCAGGACTTTTATTGTCTGTTTTGTGCCCCGTCTTTTGGCGGGATGGCTCTGCGGCGTTATCTTCTCCGCCTGCGCCAAACGCGATCCCAAAAAGAGATGGAGCGTTTTGGTGGCAAGCATTTCCGGCTCGCTTCTAAACACCGTTCTATTCCTCGGCTTTTTGGCATTATTCTTTATGAACCTGACCTTCACGCCGGAGCAATCCGCCTCACTGGGCGGCGCGGATACCGTGCTGAATACCGTCATTGCCATTGCCGCCAGCACCAATGCGCCGATTGAGCTGCTGGTATGCGCGGTTCTCGGCTCCGCCGTCGGAAAAGGCGTGGTCGTTGCGCTGCAAAAAATCAGGAACTGATTCCGTCTTCTTTTCAGGTCTGCCCCGCCCCGGCAGACCTTTTTTATTGTAATGCGGCGCATTTCCGCGCTGTTTGCATCGCCATATAAACACCGCGCAAAAAACAACTGCCGGAATCGATTACTCGGTTCCGGCAGCTGTTTATTTATCCATTCCGTTTTTCTGTTTCATACACTTAGCCTTCGCTCTCTGACGATACCGATACGGCAATGTTTTCGCCCTCTGCGGCAGCACGGCGCTCCTTCAGCGCTTCTTCCACGCGATGGCTGTCCTCCGGGGAATATTTCACCGTAGAACGCAGCAGCAGATAAACCATCTGGTCAAATACCGATGCAAGCGTATACATCGGCCACATATACTTTCGGAACCGTTCCGGAACCTCGCCGCCCTCGTCAATGTAGCCGCCCTCATAGCCGGTCCACGCCAGGAAGGCGTTGCCGGTAACTGTACCGATATTGTTGGTCACAATCTTGCTCAAAAGCCCGGAAACAGAAGCGGTAACGCCCTCTGTACGCAAACCCGTCTTCCATTCCACATAGTCCAGCATCTCATAATTCAGCATATTCTCAGCAACAGAATTCATATCGTTAATAACATATGCCGCCGCTTCCGCAATCATATTGAAAAAGAGCTTCCAGAATTTATTGCATCCCACAAGGAATCGCAGAAAATACAGAGACGCGTTAATCATATGACAGAGCTTATTGGTTTTCAGCGGACCGCCGACCATATTGACCAGCTGCCGCGAGAAAGGCTTGGTAAAGGTAACCGGGGTACCGGCGACCTGCGCATGCACCAGCCACATCATTTCGCCGCTGATTTCCTTTCCGAACAGCGTAAAACGAGGCACCAAATACCGGTAAATCAGCAGCGGGTCCACCGATGGCGTAAATACCGTAATAAAACCGGCAATGGTATTCACAATAAAGTATTTATTATGTTTGGTAACCGCAAAACTTTCCAGCAATGTCAGCTTCGGTTCACCGGTCTCCGGATCCAGCTCAAACTCACCCCGGGCAAACTTTTCCCTGTGCTCTTTGCGTTCTGCGGCCTTAAAGGCTTTTCGCTCTTTTCTGCTCATGGCAGCAAGCATCTCTTTGCGCTCGCGCTTTGCCAGCTCTGCCTTTTTCGCCGCTTCGCGGTGCTTCATTTCCTCTTCAATGGGAATCAAATCTTCCTCGCTCAAAGCTTCTTCTGGGTTGACCTCCACCTCCGGCTGCAAGGGCAGACTATTGGTCGGCGCGCCGGCACGGAAATTCACCCGTTGTTTGATAAAGGTAACCATATACGACGCGATAATATTAAAGGGAAGCATGAAAACCGCGCCCATAACAATAATCTGATAATCGTTCAAATGGAAAACATCCCGCAATCCCATCAAAAGCATGGGAATGGTGGACAGCGGATACCCGATGCTGTTACCCACAGAGACCCATACCTGAATCCGGGCGCGCTGCTGGGAATAGGGGCTGATACCCGCCCGCATTTTCTGGTCAGACACGGAGCTCAGCGTACCGATAATATCCTGCAGGCAGTTACAGGCAACCAGAAGCGCAATATGCTGCCAGTCGCTCATACCGCCGTCCAGCATTTTGATAACATTCAGCGTACTGCCGGTAACAGCGGAAATGCGCATAAGCCGCCGCCACTGCTGCGGTCCCCACCGTTTTCGATCCATATAGGAGCCAAGCACCGGGTCGTTGGCAGCATCCCACAAAGATGAGATAATACTGCCGACCGAAATCTTATTTGGAGCAATTTTATAATACTCTTTGAAAAGAAAATCCTGTCTTCCGGCAAAGCCGCTGGTAATATTCGACAGCGCCGCCGACAAGGCATATAAAAACAGTTCCCAGGGGGTGATATGCCCTTCGGGTAAATCAACGCCCTTGAACCATGAAACAGGGTCAAGAATAATTTTACGAAACTCCTGCCGCTGCTCAATTTTGATCTTCTGCCGCCACTTGCCGCCCGGAGAAATAACCCAATCAGCAAGCCGGTCACGCAGCCGCCGTTTTGTCCCATCGCGTGTTTGTTTTTCTTTTCTCTTCAATCCACTGCCTCCCGGTCGATAGTCTGCACTTGTTGCGTGCCTGTATATTGTACCATACGCTTTGTATAAAATCAACAATTATTCATAAAAATACAAAATAAAATAGAAAGAACTCATAAACTATGCATTTCAAAAGGCATAAATGCTTATCCGACCAAAGAAAAAGCGCTTTCAGCGTTTCGCCGAAAGCGCTTAAAAGATTCAATGGAACACGGGGAGATTAAAAGCTGAACAGCTGGCTGAAGAACGCCTGAATCTGGCTCCAGAGGCTGGACACAGCAGCTTCGATTCTCGACCACAGCGAATAGAACTGATATTTGGTCATAGCAAGACTGTCGTCGCCGTACACATCAAAATAAGTAAAGGTATCGGTTTCATAGCTCCACAGATCGTCCAGGCTCAGCGTAAAGGTACGGAACCCTCTGTTGTCGTCGTTATAGGAACGGAAGGTGCAGCCGGGGCAGGAAACCAGATCGATACCCTCATAGGGAACCACAAAGGAATTGATGTGGTCATGTCCGAAAGCAATGGCAATCACATCGCCCTGTGCCTTCATGGTGTCAAACTCATAGCGCGCTTCGGGAACATCCAGCTCTGCGGGGCAGGGACCTTCGCCCAAATAACTGCCTTCGCCGGCATTATCGGGCAGAACCCAATATTTGCCGTATTTCGCAACAGCACCGGCCGTACCGGCGGGAACTTCTACCAATGCGTCATAAATCTGAACCGGCGCAATGTGCTGGAACACAATAGAGGGAACCGGTTCGCCGCCGTTGGCTTCTTTCAGTTCGTTTGAAGTAGCCACATACCAATCCAGCGCTTCCTGATACACAAAGCCATAGCCGTTTTCATTTCCGTTTTCGTCCACATAATAGTTGCCGGAATCCATCATCCAGATGTTAAAGACCACCTGATCGCTGTCGGCAGACGCATAAATCGGAATATTATAGTTGCCGCAGCTTTTTTCCATCTCTTCGCCTTCCCAGCCGATGTAGCAGTCATACTCTTTATAGATAGCGACCTGCTGTTCTTTGGTCAGCGCAGTGCCCTCGTCGTCGTGGTTGCCGAACACACCGGCAACGGGGATACCGTAATCGTCAAAGATATCCATCACTTTGCGAATGGCTTTTTCCGCGCTGGAAGCAGACAGCGCCAGATAGCCGGCAATGTTGTCACCGGTCATCACAATCAAATCCGGCTGCGTGCGGTCAATTGCGGCGCGAATGAAATCCTCGGTGATGCTCATCAGGCTGGCACCATCCTGAATATCAGCCACATTCAGAATGGTCAGCTTGCCATCCTCACCAAAGGACACATGAGCGGCCTCCGGGCGTGTAAGCTCCGCATCCGCTGCCCAAACGGCAGGCAGCAGCGCTGCAAACAACATGCACACGCATAAGAGGACTGAAATTGCTTTTTTCATGTTTTGTTTTGCACTCCTTTAAGAAACTGTTTGGATAGTAGCTATTATACGCACGAAGTAACTAAAAATCAAGAGGTTTTCAGAATAATTTCATCAGATTTCCAAAAATAGTTTGTTATAACAAACCGACCCCTGCCGAGCATAAACAAGCCATCGTTATCCCGCAGATCCGATTGCCGATGCGGCTCCGGCAGCGGTTGTTGCCACCGCCAAATACTGCATATTAACCCAGCCGGAAGCGTCCTGATAGGTCACATATCCCCACTCACCGTTCACGGCGGTTACGGAAATAATCGTTCCTTTCGGAATGGTTGTAACAATTTCAGCATCGGCTAAAGGCTGGGCACGCATATTCAGCGCGTCCGCCGATGTATTCACGCGATACGAGCCGACCCCGGACGGCGCTGTTGGCGGCTCTGTTGATATTTCTTCAGGCGGCGCCTGCTCGTTTTCAATAGGAATTTGATTCTCCGCATGCTGTGCATCGTCTTTTCGGTCACTGACCACAACGCCCAAAAGCACCGCCGATACAATCACCAGCACAATCACCAGTGCAAAAAGCACCAGTAAAAAATTTTTGTTTACCAGGACCTGATCGGTTCTGCGTTTTTCCATAGAAAACACCTTCTCCTCTTCATAATACCTATCCATAAAAAACACCGCCGGCAGACCGCAGTCACCGACGGCAAACGGACAGGAGCGCAAACGCAGAACAAGTTTCTCCGTCCGATGCTGTCAGCATATGCCGCGCCGGTGTTTTTTATTCTGTTTTACGGCAGGAAATTTCTTCCGCGCTTACAGCAGCGAAAGCTGCTCGCCTGCGTCCTCGGCTGCCAGCGTGGCGCCGGCGGCAGGAATGTTTTTACTGCGATACCGTTTCGGATTGACAAATTCCGACCCATCCGATTCTTTTACCGAATCCACCCGATGATTTTTGCGCAGGGTCATCACCTGTACGCCCTGAGAATCCCGGGTGGACTTGGCGGAAATCATGGACGAGTGAACCAATAGAATTTTCCCGTTGGTACTTTGCATGCGGAACTGTTTCTCCTCTGTGATGCCAAAAAGCGCCACCAGCGGCGATTTATCGCTATAGGCTTTCATCAGCTTTTTACGGTTGGTTTTGGTTTCATAGGACTTTAAGTCCACCTTGGCGCATTTGCCGTTTTCAAAGAAAAACAGCACATATCCCTGATATTCCTTAACCGGCAGCATATACCGAATGGACTCGCCTTCCTCCGCGCCGAGCTTGGACGCGACAAAATCCCCCAAGCTCGAGGCTTTGGTATCTTCAAAATCGCTGGCACGAGCCTTATATACCTGACAGCGATCCGAGAAAAACAGCAGCTCTGCGCGGTTGTCCGACAAAGCCGAATAAATCAGCTCGTCCCCTTCTTTGAGCTTATGCTCGCCGCCCATACGCAGCGACAACGGCGTAATTTTTTTGAAATACCCGTCTTTGGTAAAGAACAGGTGCACCGGATACGCGGGAATATCCTCCGTCTCCTCCGGCTCCGCGGTCTGGTCCTCATAAACAATTTGGGTTCGGCGCTCCTGACCGTATTTTTTTACCACATCGTCCAGTTCCTGCACGATGATATCCAGAATCCGCTTTTTATTCGCCAGAATCTCTTCCATATCGGCAATGCTCTTTTTTAAGTTGTCGATATCGTCGAGTCTTTTCAGAATGTGTTCCCGGTTCAAGTGGCGCAGCTTAATTTCCGCCACATACTCCGCCTGCACCTCATCAATACCGAAACCAATCATCAGGTTCGGAACAACTTCCGCCTCTTCTTCGGTTTCGCGCACAATTTTGATGGCTTTGTCAATATCCAAAAGAATTTTGGAAAGCCCCAGCAGCAGATGCAGTCGCTCTTTCGCCTTGCTGCAATCAAAATAAACCCGACGCTTCAGGCACTCGGTACGAAAAGCAATCCATTCTTCCAAAATACCGCGCACGCCCAGCACCATCGGCGTACCGCCAACCAGCACATTAAAATTACACGGAAAGCTGTCTTCCAGCGGCGTCAGGCGGAACAGGCGGCGCATCAGCTTATCCGGGTCGGTGCCGCGCTTTAAATCAACGGTAATTTTCAGACCGGTTTTATCCGTTTCATCGCGGATATCCGAAATCTCTTTGATTTTACCCGCCTTAATCAGCTCGATAATTTTATCAATAATCGCCTCGCTGGTGGTGGTAGGCGGAATCTGCTTAATATCAATACAATTCCCGGATTTATCATATTCATAAACTGCCCGAACCTTGACCGACCCGCGCCCGGTTTCGTAAATATCTTCCAGCGCGCCGCGGTCATATAAAAGCTGCCCGCCGCCCACAAAGTCAGGACCATTCAGGGAGTCGAACAAATCTGCTTCGGGGTTTTTAATCATCGCCTTGGTGGCATTGCAAATCTCCCGCAGGTTAAACGAACAGATATTGCTGGCCATACCCACCGCAATACCGGAGGTGTTGTTCACCAAAAGATTGGGAAAAGTGACCGGCAGCAGCGTCGGCTCGGTCATGGAGTTGTCGTAGTTTGGCACAAAATCCACAGTATCTTTATCAATATCCCGGAACAGCTCCTCACAAATCGGCTCGAGCTTTGCTTCGGTATACCGGGACGCGGCATATGCCATATTTTTGGAATAGGCCTTGCCGAAATTGCCCTTGGAATCCACATATGGGTGCAAAAGCGCCTCGTTGCCCCGCGCCAGACGCACCATGGTTTCGTAAATCGGTCCGTCGCCGTGGGGGTTCAGCTGCATGGTGCGCCCAACGATATTCGCGGATTTGATGCGCGCCGAACGCAGCAGCCCCATTTTATACATGGTATATAACAATTTCCGGTGCGATGGCTTAAACCCGTCAATTTCGGGAATCGCCCGGGACAAAATAACGCTCATGGCATAGGGCATATAATTGATTTCGAGCGTATCGGTAATAAACTGGTTCTGCACCTCGCCCGCGCCCGCAATATGGGCGTTTTCGCCGCCATTCTCTTTCGGCGGCTGTTTTCTGGATGTTTTCTTCGCCATATGATAAAGCCTCTCGTCAGCTGATATCAGCAAAATCAATATACAGATGACCGTTGTCGGCTATATACTCCTTTCTGCCCTGCAAATTATCGCCGAGCAATAAATCAAACTTCCGGGCAACAGCTTCGATGTCCGGGTCTGCCTCAACCTGAATTAAGCGCCGGGTCGCGGGATTCATGGTGGTCAGCCACATCATGTCCGCGTCGTTTTCGCCCAGCCCTTTGGAACGCTGAATGGAATATTTCGCATCGCCGATTTCGGCTAAGGCCTCCGCCTTCTCCTTTTCGGTATAAGCGAACCAGGTCTGCCCTTTCGCCGTAATTTCATACAGGGGCGATTCGGCAATATACACCTTGCCCGCCCGAATCAGCGAGGGCATAAGCCGATAGAACATGGTTAAAATCAGGGTGCGAATCTGGAATCCGTCCACATCTGCGTCGGTGCAAATGATAACCTTGCTCCAGCGCAGCGCGTCCAAATCAAAAGAATACAAATCCTTGTTTTTCGACTTCACTTCAACGCCGCAGCCCAACACTTTAATCAAATCGGTAATGATTTCGTTTTTGAAAATCTTATCGTATTCGCTTTTCAAACAATTCAAAATTTTACCGCGCACGGGGATGACCGCCTGGAACGCGGAATCCCGCGCCTGCTTGCAGGCGCCGAGAGCGGAGTCACCCTCCACAATAAAAATTTCGCGCTCACTTACATCCTTGCTGCGGCAGTCCACAAATTTTTCCACCCGGTTCAATAAATCCTTGCCGCCGGACAGGGTCTTTTTCAAATTCACCCGCGTATTTTCCGCCTTGACCCGGCTGCGCATATTGATAAGCACCTGGTCGGCAATCTTATCGGCTTCCATTTTATTTTCGATAAAATAGACCTCCAGCTGATGCTTAAAAAACGCGGTCATGGCTTCCTGAATAAAACGGTTGGTTATAGATTTTTTTGTCTGGTTCTCGTAAGATGTCTGCGTAGAAAAAGAAGAGATGACCAGGATCAGGCAATCTTCAATATCCTGAAAGCTGATTTTGCTGTCCTGCTTGGTGTATTTCCCCTGCTGCTTCAAGTAAGCATCAATCTGCGAAACAAAGGCGCTGCGCACCGCCTTTTCCGGCGCGCCGCCATACTCCAGAAAGCTGGAATTGTGGTAATATTCCTTGCAGGCAACCTTATTGGAAAAACAGAGCGCCGCGTTGATTTTAACCCGGTAATCTTTTTTATCCTCCCGGTCACGACCGACTTTTTCGGTCTGCCACAGCCGAACAGAGGTAAACGCCGTGCCCGCCGCCAGCTCTGTTACATAGTCCTCGATGCCGTTTTCGTAAAGATACTCATAGGTATCAAACTGATTCGCGCCGGTTTGGTTTTTCAAGACAAACCGGATCCCGGAATTGACCACCGCCTGGCGCTTTAATATATCCTGATAATAGGAAAGGGGGATATTGATATCTGTAAACACCGCCAAATCCGGCCGCCAGCGGATGCGCGTGCCGGTGTCGCGTTTACCGTATGGCTCTTTTTGCATATCCCCCACCGGGTTACCGTGTTCAAAATGCAGGGTATAGCGGTACCCGCCGTTGCGGATTTCCGCGTCCATATATTCCGAGGCGTATTGGGTCGAGCAAAGACCAAGACCGTTCAGCCCCAAAGAAAATTCATAGCTGCCGTTTTCCGCGTCGTATTTGCCGCCCGCATACATCTCACAAAACAGAAGCTGCCAGTTATAGCAGCCCTCCGCTTCATTATAATCCACGGGCATTCCCCGTCCGAAATCCTGCACCTCAATAGACTGATCCATATAGCGGGTTACAATAATCTGTTTTCCGAACCCCATCCGCGCTTCGTCAATGGAGTTGGAAATAATTTCAAATACGGCGTGTTCGCAGCCCTCCAGACCGTCGGAGCCGAAAATCACGCCGGGGCGCAGACGAACCCGATCCGCGCCTTCCAGCTTTTTGATGCTGTCGTTATTATAAGCCGGTTTTTTTGCCATTCTGTTTCCTTCCGAAACCGCCCTTTGCGTAGCGGCAAACTTTTGATAATTATTAGGTATTATTAACTATTATACTATATTTAGGCTGAATTAGTCAAGCAAAAACCCGGCATCTGCCCTTTTGCAGCGCCATCGCCGAGAAAATACGCCTGTCGGCAAAAAATTTTAAAAAAGGTCTTGATTTTTTCCGGTCATTGTGATAAACTACTTGAGCACGACAGGGACACCCCTGTCGCATATAATTACACGACGAAAGGATGATTCGCATGGAATGGTATGAAATCATACTCGGCATTCTTCTGATTGTAACGGCTGTTCTGATTACTGTTGTCGTGCTGATGCAAAAGAGCAATGACGATGGTCTTTCCAGTGCCATTGTCGGCGGCAGTGCGGATACGTTCTACGGAAAGAATAAGGGACGTACCAGCGAAGCAAAGCTGGCAAAGATTACAAAAGTCCTTGCAATCATCTTCTTCATATTGGTGCTGGGCACTTCCATTCTCTGCACCGCCATTCGATAAACAGACTTCGGTCTGTTTATACATTTGATCCAGTAGCTCAGCCGGCAGAGCACCTGCCTTTTAAGCAGGGTGTCCGGAGTTCGAATCTCCGCTGGATCACCACCGATTCGGAGCAAGTTTTCTTGCTCCGTTTTTTTATACCCATAAGCCATAGCAGTCCCGCCGTCCGCCTGCTGCAAATCCGCACCGCTTTTCACGCCTTGCGTAGCGTTTTCCTCTGTTGTCTGACTGCTCACAGGCAATCCGTTTGTTCCCATGATTCTGTTCTCCTTTTTCCGCCTCTCACCTGACGATGCCCCGTTGTTTTTTATTTACAAGCGTTTGCAAAGAAAATACGACATAAAAAAAGAGCAAAGATTCCTCTCTGCTCAAAAGACTTATTCACTTTACACCCGCGATTGTATGTTTATATTCAGACTAAAACATGAAGAACCATCCTCATCGAAACGGTTCTTCTTGCATAATAATGTTCTCAAACATTCTCAACAATTACTGAAATAGTATCCTGATTCTGTCCTGGACGGGTAGCCAATAAAACTGCATTCACTTTATATCTAAGCGAATCGCACATAATCAAATCGCCAATACGCAAGCTGCTATTTGTTCGTATGTTGAAGACTCTCCCTGCACTTGTGTCAAATTGATCGATCAATTCCACTTTCGTCATAAGATACACCCGTTCTTTCCTTAAAAAGCTTTTCCCACGCAGATAAGTTGTTAGCGACATCCTCAAAATCTACCGAATCAAAACCATATAGTTTGCCGTATTGCAATAGTTTCCGGTTTGCTTCAATTTCTCTCGCATCTCTTTCTACAAAATCCGTCTCATCAAGAACGCCATATTTTTTCTCTTGTGTTCGATGAATAATCTCTTCAAAAAAGGCAGAAGCACTCGGCGTTGAGCCAATATGCATAAGATAACCGTTTTTATATGAAGCCTCAGCATTAAAAGACAATAAAAAACGCAAATCGTCACCCGAAGTGGCTGCAATCACTTTCACGCCCTGCTTTTCCAATGCCGCTCGCATTGCAACATATCTATCTTCAGGCATGGGATTAACGACAGAATTATTTAATATTTTTGAGTTAATTATACCACGAGACGCTATACTTGTAAACCCTGATTCATCCGCAATTTCCGTCTGGCTTGCTTTATCCACATTCTGAACAACGCTCTGTTCCTGCTCCGCGGCTTCCGGTTCCGCTTTACGCTTATGATATTTCTCCGGAAGCACTCTTCCGGTCTTTTTTCAAATTCTTTCGCTGACATAAAATCCCGCGAAGCATAGCAGCGGCAGTTACAGTCATTTTGCGGTGTGCCGCTCATTCCGGGGCAGGGTGCTTTTACACCGCCGACCAAATCAAAGTCTTCATCCGCTAAAACGGTCACGCCATCCATTTTTACATGATTGGCGTCACCGGTATGTCGCACAGAACTGTCCTGCATGCTCTGCCAGGTTTTTGACAGCACATAACCGGTTCCCACCAGGTCATTCTGCGCCGCTCGGCCACTATCCTCGAACCCCTGCTCACGCACGCGGTGTGTCTCCGTTCGGGTAATCAGCATCGCCTTTGTATAGTCGTTGTTAACCGATTTTGCAATTCGCTTTGCGACCGTCGTATAACTGTCCCCCTGGGTCAGCCCAATGGCGATATTCTTTTTGATATCATAAATAATCTGCGCCCGGTTTCGTTCCAGCCGTTTGTCAAGCGTCAGCCCGGCGATGGGGTTTTGTACAGCGGCGCGGATCACCTCAGGCGTTGTGCCTTTTAATCCGCGCAGTGCTGTTTGCGGCGCTTTTCATAGGAGATTCAAAAAAGGCAGACAAAAAGAAAAACCCGGAACCGCAAGGATTCCGGGATTTTTTGTTTGTTTGCAGAGAGAAAGCCTGTTATCTCTTGGAGAACTGGGGCGCACGGCGGGCACCTTTCAAGCCGTACTTCTTTCTTTCTTTCATTCTGGGGTCTCTGGTCAGGAAGCCCGCTTTTTTCAGCAACGGACGCAGCTCTTCACTGGACTGCACCAGCGCTCTGGCAAGACCATGGCGAATGGCGCCGGCCTGACCGGTGACGCCGCCGCCGGTAACACGGCAGATGACATCGAATTTTTCGGTGGTATCTGTCAAGGTCAGGGGCTGACGAACGATCAGCTTCAGCGTTTCCAGACCGAAATAATCATCGATTTCACGATCGTTGATGATGATTTTGCCGGTACCGGGATATACACGAACACGGGCAATGGATTTTTTTCTTCTGCCGGTTCCGTAGAAATAAGGATTACCTTCGTACATTCTCTTGCGCCTCCCTCTTAAAACTCTCTGGCAACGGGCTTCTGCGCCGCGTGCTTGTGTTCAGAACCCTTGTATACACGAAGGCGCGCCATGGCGGCACGACCGAGGGTGTTGTCGGGAATCATGCCTTTTACTGCCTTTTGAATGGCAAATTCAGGCTTGGTCTTCATCAGGGTGCTGTACTTTACTTTTTTCATGTTGCCGATATAACCGGTGTGACGATAGTACATTTTCTGATCGAGCTTTTTACCGGTGAGAACGACTTTTTCTGCATTGATGATAATCACATGGTCGCCGCAATCCACATGGGGCGTGAATGTGGGCTTATGCTTGCCGCGCAGAAGTACCGCCGCTTCGGCCGCAACTTTGCCGAGGGGTTTACCGGCAGCGTCAAGCACATACCAATCGCGGGTCACTTCGCCCGCTTTGGCCATATAGGTAGACATAAACTGACCTCCAAATCTTTCATTCAAAGTACCGGTATATGATAGCACAAGCAAATCCGCTTGTCAACCGCCTTTTTCAATTTTTTTAATTTATCCCGCCACTGCTCTGTTTTTCTCCGTTTTTCTCATGTTTTTACCTGTTTTTCTCGAAGATGATTTATCAAAAAACAGTTGACGGACAGCTGAAACCGCGCTACAATGACAAAAACGGAGGGATAGTATGCAAAAACTCATGGGGCGTATGCGCGCCGCGATGGAGCGATACGATATGATTGCGGCAGGCGACCGGGTGGTCGTGGGCGTATCCGGCGGAAAAGATTCGCTGGTACTGCTTGCCGCCCTCGCCTCAATTTCCCATTATTATCCTAAGCCCTTTACCGTTACCGCTGTTACGCTGGACATGCGTTTTGGAAACGAGGACGGAGATTTTTCCGCCATTCAGTCCCTGTGCGACCGACTCCGGGTGCCCTATGTCATAAAACGCACCGAGCTGGCATCGGTGATTTTTGATATCCGCAAAGAATCCAATCCCTGCTCCCTCTGTGCGCGGATGCGAAGAGGAATTTTGCACGATTTAACCAAAGAGCTCGGCTGCAATAAGCTGGCGCTGGGGCACCACATGGACGACGCCGCCGAAACCTTTTTGATGAACCTGCTCTCCGGCGGCACTGCCGCCTCCTTTTCTCCGGTGACCTATCTTTCCCGCAAGGATTTGACCATGATCCGCCCGATGATTTTCTGCCCCGAGGTCGAGGTGCTCTCCGTTGCAAAAAAAGAAAAGCTGCCGGTGCTCGAAAGCCGCTGCCCGCAAAATGAACAGGGCAACCGCATCAAGACAAAAGAGCTGATGCGCACATTGAGCGCCGACTACCCCGCCCTTTCGGAAAAAATCATCGGCGCGCTGCAAAAAGGTCATATCAGCGGGTGGTAAATTTCGCCATAAACACAAGGGAGAATGCCCATGCAGGTTCAATTTTATGACACCGCAGAAGATACCTCTCTGCAATTTGCCGTTGTTATTGCAACCTATCGCGGCAAATATGTCTACTGCAAGCACCGGTCACGCGCCACCTTTGAACTTCCCGGCGGTCATCGGGAGACCGGTGAGCGCATCGAAGAAACCGCCGCGCGGGAACTGCGCGAAGAAACCGGCGCGGACAGCTTTACCTTAACTCCGGTTTGCGCCTATTCCGTTACGGGCAGCAACCGTATCAATCCGGCAGGCAGCGAAGCCTTCGGCATGCTGTTCATCGCTGAAATTCAGCACTTTTCCGGCGCGCTTTTATATGAAATGGAAAAGATTGAACTATTCTCCGATCTGCCGCAGCACTTAACATATCCCGATATACAACCCTATCTTTTGGCGAAAGCAAAAAGACGGCGGATATTATAAATAGCACGCCGTCTTTATTTTCTCATCAGAGCAATCAAGAGCAAACAAAAAAGCCGTTCCAATGGAACGGCTGGTGTCGGCGACGACCTATTTTCCCGGGCAGCTTCCCGCCAAGTATTTTCGGCACATGTGAGCTTAACTTCCGTGTTCGGGATGGGAACGGGTGGAACCTCAATGTTATAGACACCGACTCTGTGAAGTGCTGTTGCCCTCACAACGAAAGGTATTATAGCACTTCCAAACAGGGAAATCAAGACCTTTTTATAAAAAATCTGCACTTTGGCGTTTTACCTAAAATTTTTATGCCTTATTCAGCGTCTTGCACCAAAACTTCCAGCACTTCGCCGACTATGACCTGGTGGTAATCCCGGTTCGGATACCAAAGCGTGTCGATATCGCCATCGATAAAGCTATCCGGCGTCATACGCTGGCAGCTCATTTTGCGGCAAAGGAGCACCAGCCGTGCGCCGTCCGCAAAGACCGTGCCGCCGGTAAATTGCGGCTGCATGCCCGCAAGGGCGTATTTGTCACAATCTCTGCCGCTTTTGGAGCCGAAGGGCGCAAGCTGCCCATGCTGCTGCGGGGTAAAAAAGCTCAAGGTAAACAAGTCATTCTTCTGCAAAAATTCTAATGTATAGCGCTGCGGACGCACATAAACCGTGGCAACCGGCTTGCCCCACAGGGTGCCCGCGCTGCCCCAGCTGACGGTCATGGAATTAAACGATTGCTGATCTCCGGCGGAAAGCAGCGCCCAATCCTGCGAAAACATGGTAAAGGGATTTTCCCGCAATTCTTCTATTGCTGCTTTTTTATATTTCATCAAAAATCGCTCCTTTTGTTTCATTGTATGCCGTGCGGCGATTTGCCATGCCGCGCTTATGCGGCGGGGGCAGTGGTTGTTGTGCTTTGCGCCGCCAAATTAAAGGCATCGGTGCTGACGGCGGTATACACATCCGCATACGCCAAATACGCCTGAATCAGCGAAGCGCAGTCGTCCAGCCGGATCCGGAACCCATCCTGCCGCACAAAGAACGCATGCAGGCAATCGGCAGGATTTTGGAAATACATGGCAATTTCCGGGTACGCAATGCCGTTGAGCAAATCGTTGGCTCTGGCCACCGTTGCCGTAACCAGCCGGTTATAATCGAAGGCGGTGTACAAATCCGTTGTAATATTCGCTGCCCGCATGGCGGTGTAAATATGATAGGTGCTTACCAGCAGCCGCGTATATTGGGGCATGCTGATTACGCGGCTCTCCAATGCGTCGATATTCTCATTAAAGTTGCGCAGCGCCAAATTGTAATATTCGGTGCTCTGGTCGTATTGGGTCAGCTCCTGCATGGCCAAACTGACCCAAAAATCGCCATACTGGGTATAATTTTCCCGAATCAGCGCGTCGGTCAGGGTGCGCGCTGCGGTCAGATATGCCTCGTTCTGCGTTTCACCATACAGGCGGCTTAACGCGTAAACCGCCGAGCTGTCGTAGGCGCGGTCGCTCTGCACGGTTTTTACCGCGTAATCCGCCGCACTGTCGCTGCCGTAATACAAAACATGATTGAGCTTGCCTGTGGATGCGTCAATCATGGCAATCAGACCATTGCCCAGCTGCTGCGCCGTTTGCCGGTACTGTTCGTCGTCGGTTGTCTCTTCATAATCCAGAAATGCCAAAATTGCCTGGATATTAGCACCTGCCGTAATTTCAGCGGTATCGGCATTGACCGCATAGGCGGTGTTTGCATCCTGAGATACAATCTGCGACGCCAAATACGCGGCTGCGTTCTCCAGCTGGCTTTGGTATAAGCCCGCCGAATCCAGCTCGTCGGAATATTGCGAAAGCGCCGACAGCGCCATGGCATGATACCCAATATCATACAAATCAATCGGCAGCCCCAGCACCGGGTAATAGCCGTAGGTGAACCTGCCGTCATCGCCCATGCCGTCAAACAAATAGGTGCTGACATTCGATGCCGTACCGGTAATCAGCGAATAATCCACCGCGGAAAAGCTGCGGCGGCCATAGGAAGTATTCTGGTTATACTCCAGCGTATAACAGCCGTCCACATCCTTGATATAGCCCCGGCAGGTAAACAGATATAAATTCTCCGGCAGTGCGTTCAGGGTGTTTACATTTTTCGCAGCCAAATACAAATTGACCTTATCCAACACCAAATCCTTGCTGACATCGTAATCAATCAGCTCGTTGGCGTTGATTTCCGCCTCTAAAAGCGCCGCAGAAAACGCCCCGTCAAAGGCAATGCCCTTGCGGAAAAACTCGCCGTAAATGCCTGCGTCCGCCGTAATGCGCCCGTTCAGGTCAGACGCATTGATGCGTTCCACCTGATTGACGATATCGGCTTTCAGATAAACCGTATTGTACAATTCCTCTCGCACAGCCTCGCCGGTTTTCTCTTCGACTGCCGTCCATGCCTCCTCCAGGCTCGCGCCTGAGGCATTGACCACAAGCGCCGGGTTCACCCCATCGCTGACGGACAGGAAAATGGTCAATGTGGTATTATATGCATCGCCAAGCTCTCTTTTCACGGTTGCTTCCAGATTCGCCGTTTCAAACACATAGTCTTTCAAAACCATGGATGAGGCGATAAAGCTGTTATAGCAGTCATCCGCTCCCGTCTGCATACCGGAAGTGGTATTTTCGGTGGTCGACAGCGCGTCCGGCGTTACCCGGTTCAAAATCAGTCCCATTGCAGCCAGGACTACAATAATCAGCACAATAAAAACAGCAAAAAAGGTCACTAATTTTTTCTGTTTTCTTTTTAAAGCCCTTTGCCGGGCGCGTTCCTCTCTGGTTGTCAAGATGATTCATCCTTTCGTTCCTGCGTGATAAAAAGGCAATGAATATCCCTATATCCTGCCATAAAGCCACGCCATCTATTATACATCAAAAACCGCCTGTGTCAAGAAAGCCCGGGAAATTAACCTCTTTTTATGAATATTCGGAATCATTTTGCCTCCCCGGCATGGTATGATGGGGAGCACAAAGAGGTGATTGGATTGTATCGCAAACAAAACGCAAAAGGGACAAGGAAACGCCGCCGGCTTCACATACGGCGCATCGTCCTGTTCTCTTTGCTGCTTGTTATATTGGCCGGTCTTCTGCTGAAAATTCCCGCCATGACAATGGAATATATCCGTGAGGACACCTTCAGTCCCTTACAGCGCTACCGCACGGTTACAATTGACCGCTCGGAAATGGCTTCCGGCGAACTGATTTTGGTCAACAGCTCCTATGCCTATTCCTTTGACCAGCCGGATCAAACCGTGCCCATTGCATCGGAAAAAAACGATTCCTACCAGGTCAAGGATGAGGAAATCCGCCTGAATGAGATTACCATTCGCCAGTTTAACCGCCTGTTCCGCGCGTTTGAAAGAAGCACAGGGCTTTCCAATGTGCGCATCATCAGCGCTTTTCGGGATTATGCTTACCAGGACGGTCTATTTCAGGAGCGGGTCAGCGATCTTGGCTATTACGAAGTCATTCGCTGGGTCGCCGTTCCGGGCTACAGCGAGCACCACACCGGCTATGCGGCAGACATTGCCGTGGCGGACGAAGAGGGCAACACCGCTACCTTTACCGGTGAGGGCGACTACGCCTATATCGAGGAAAACGCCTGGCGGTATGGTTTTATCCGCCGGTTCCCCGAGAACAAAACCGACCTGACCGGCGTCGCCAACGAGCCGTGGCATTACCGCTATGTGGGGAAAGCGCACGCCTATATCATGTATATGACCGGCATGTGCCTGGAAGAATATGTGGAATATGTAAAAAGCTACCGCTACGGGGAAAAGTACATCGATTTGAACATCCACGGCGATGAATACAAAATCTATTATGTCCCCGCCGGCGATGCCGAGCAGGTGGAAGTGCCGGTGCCGCTGTTCGGCTCTTACGAAATTTCGGGGAACAATGTAGACGGATTTATTGTAACCGAAAAAGATTGAAGCTATATGGAACGATAAAACACCAGAAAAATGCCGCTTTCAAAGAAAAACAGCCGGGTGACCGAAAAAGGTTGCCCGGCTGCTATTTTATGTTATTGATATATAAAATCATTCTTATTTCATATATCGTTTAAGTTCCTCATAGAAGTTTTCTCTGGTACCCGCCATGATGACAACGACCACTTTATCCTCTATAACCTCTACGGTATAGGCAAGTTCATAATTGGTCTTATTGTAATAAATATCATAGCAGAAAATGCCCGCCAAATCGCCGGTTTTCGCTTCCCCTACCGTGTGATCGGTCAAAATCCGGTCAATCGCCTCCCGGAAAAGGTTTTTTAGCCGCTTGTCCTTGCATTTTTTGAAAAACTTCGCCGCCGGAGGCAGGATTCTTAATTGCGTCATACTTCCTCCTCAGCCCCGAATACATCCTCATAGGTGTAGCTTTCACCCTCGCCGCGGGCAGCCTGCTCGGCCTCGGACAACATCGCCTCCACGGCAGGACGTACTTTCTTTTGCGTCTTTTTAAACGCATCCAGCAGCTGCTCGCCGCTAAGCCCCTGCTTTATCAGGTCAGCGAGGATCTGTTCGGCAAATTCACCGCCGCCCTGTTCTTTCACGGGACGCAAAACAATCTCGTTCCCCCGCAAAATACATTCGGCTTCCGTAGAGAAGCCAAGGGTTTCATAAAATTTTTGCGGAATGGTCACCTGACGCTTTTCTGATATACGAATGGTTTTCCGATTCACAGAAGATCCACCTTTCGCAATTGCTGTATTCATATGGCTTCTCCTTTCTATTGTATGACATAAACAAAGAAAAATATACAACAAATTTTCTTTGTTTCTTTGCTTTTATTATACCAGCAAAACCAATCGCCGTCAAGTGTGCGTCTTGCCTTTTTCGGATACCATTTTATATATTCTCGTTATGTAAAAACGATTCCAGCGCGGAATACCGGCGGTTTTTGCGGTTGTTTTCCACCATCAGGCTGATTTTTTCCCGGCTGCCGACCAGAATCAGCAGGTGCTTGGCGCGGGTCACCGCCGTATATAACAGGTTGCGGTATAAAAGCTGCGGCGGTGCGTCCAGAATCGGAATCACCACAGCAGGGTATTCGCTGCCCTGGCTTTTATGTACCGTTACCGCATATGCCAGCTCCAATTCCGACATACTCTCCAGCGGGTAGACCGTTTTTCTGCCGTCAAAATCGATAACCACCGCGTTTTCTGCCCGGGATATTTTTTCGATAACCCCCATATCCCCGTTGAAGATGCCGGTTCCGTTCTCGCCGTCCTTCTCCCAGGGGATATCATAGTTATTTTTTATTTGCATCACCTTATCCCCCTGCCGCAGAACACGACCATAGGAACGCAGCTCCTCTTTCCCCTCCGATGGCGGATTCAGCACAGCCTGCAAACGGATATTCAGATTCACCGTGCCGCAGTCGCCTTTTCGCGACGGGCAAAGCACCTGCAAATCCCCCACCGGGTCATAGCCGTAGGCCTTTGGCAGCCGGCGGCTGACCAGTTCGGTAACCAGCCGCGCCGCAGCAAGGGAGGATTTCTGTTCCAAAAAGAAGAAATCACCGTCTTTGCGGGAAAGCTCCGGCATCTCGCCGCCGACAATGCGATGGGCGTTCATAACGATCAGGCTCTGCTGTGCCTGCCGGAAAATTTCCGTCAGCCGCACCACGGGAATTTCGCCGGAATGCACCATGTCCAGCAGCACATTTCCCGCCCCCACCGGCGGCAGCTGGTCGGTATCGCCCACCAGCACCAGGCGGCAGCCAAAGGGAACGGCTTGCAGCAGCGCGGAAAATACCGTAATGTCCACCATGGAAAGCTCGTCCACAATAATCGCATCCGCCTGCAGCGGAAACTGCATATTCCGCGCAAACTCCGGCTCGTCCCTGTCGTTCCACTGCACCTCCAGCAGGCGGTGCAGGGTGCTGGCGGGTTTTCCCGTAAGCTCGCTCATACGCTTGGCGGCTCTGCCTGTGGGAGCCGCAAGCAAAACCGTCATCCCCTGCTTTTCAAAAAAGGCAATCATACCGCGCACTGTGGTGGTTTTACCCGTGCCGGGACCACCGGTCACAATCATCGTGCCCTTTTCGGCAGCAAGCCGAATGGCACCACGCTGCTTTTCCTGATAATGAATGCCGTTTTCCGCCTCAATGCGATCCAGTTCCTCGTCCAGCGCCGTCAGCGAAAGGGGCGGGAACCGCAATAGCTCATGCAGGCGCCGGGCGGCGCTTTTTTCGCATTGATAGATTTGCGGCAAAAATAAAAAACTGCGTTCACCGACGGTATCGCGCGCCAGCTCTTTTATGGAAACCAGACGCTCTATTTCCTGAAGGATAACCTCTTCTTCCTCCGAAAGCAGCGACATACAGGGCGCAGGCAGCTTCTCCTCGGGAATGCAGGTATGCCCGTTGTGTAAATTATGGCGCATGACATACAAAATACCCGCCTCGTTCCGATAAG
Source organism: uncultured Eubacteriales bacterium (assembly GCA_949293815.1). Lineage (GTDB taxonomy): Bacteria > Bacillota > Clostridia > Oscillospirales > Acutalibacteraceae > RGIG2774. Next base: position 37,279 of record CASFEZ010000005.1, read on the forward strand.
CTGCCTCCGGCGTTTCCGGGAGCTTGGCGGCAATTTCATCTACCCTCGCAAAATCGAACCCCTGCAATTCCGAACACAAAAGATACGGATTGCGCTTGATAATTTCCACCGCATTGCCGCCGAACCGCTTAAAAATCCGCACACATTCCATGGGGCGAATACCGTAAGCGTCCAATTCGGACATAATATTGCGGATGGAAAACTGCCTCTTGAACTCGTTGGAGATGGCGGCGGCTTTTTCTTTGGAGATGCCGCGAATCACCGTCAGCCGCTCACAATCGTTTTCCAGCACCTCAAAGGCGTTTTCTCCGAACCGCTCAATGATTTTCCTGGCGGTTTTCGGACCGATTCCCTTTATCATACCGGCGGAAAGGTACCTTAGCAGCGATGCGGCGTTATCCGGCAGCCGGGACTCATAGCTTTCCGCCTGGAACTGCCGACCGAACATCGAGTGATTGCCCCATTTGCCATACAAAACCAGTTCTTCTCCCGCGCCGACCTCAAAAAAAGTGCCGACGGCTGTTACCAGTTCCCCGCCGACATTCATATCCAGCACGGTAAATCCGTTGTCCGCGTTGCGGAAGGTTACACTTTCCACAATGCCCTCGATTTTTTCGGTATTTTCCTGCATACTTCCGCCTCCCATCGCGGCAACATATCAAAAATATCCTGAACCGAGCAAAGTTTCCAACCCCTGTTCCGCCGCAGGGGCAATCAGGTTTTGTCCGTATACACAAAGCCCTGTTTGCGCAGAGTACTCAGCTGCGGAAGGGCTTTTTCAATGCCGCGAATCACCGCGCACGCCGGATCCTGCGGTACCGAAACCGGAATATGCAGCGCACGGGACAAATAATCCGCCAAACCGTAAATTTGCGCGCTGCCGCCGGTTAAAAGGAGCCCGTCCCGGGCAATATCCCCCAAAAGCTCCGGCGGCGTTTGGTCAAATACGGAAACCACCAGCTCTTCCATTTCCTCATAAAATGTCTTCAGAACAAAACGCATTTCGGTGGAGGTCATTTCAAAATTCATGCCTTCGCCGCTCAGGCGCTTGCCGCCGACAATCAGGGCAATTTCGTCCGAACGCATCACGGCGCAGGCCAGCGTTTTTTTGATTTCCTCCGCCCCCAAAAAGCCAATCTCAACACCACGCTCATCCCGAAGGTACCGGCGGATTTCCTCGGTCATCGCGTTGCCCGCCGAGGCAATCGACCGGGACACGGCTATGCTGTTCATGGTAACAACGGCGCAATCCGTTGTGCCGCCGCCCACATCCAATACCGCCGCACCTTTCGGCGGCGTATCCGCTTCCAGACCGAACACGGCGGCCACCGGCTCTTCTATCAAACACGCCGTTCTGGCGCCCGCGTCATACAGCACATCCAGCATCGCCCGCTTTTCCGTTTCGGTCACGCCTGTGGAAATACCGGCGAGTATTTCTGGTTTTATAATGCGATTTTTACACAGCCGATCGGTGATATCCCGCGCCATATACCGTAAGAGCGCGTAATTGGCAATCACGCCGTCCTGCATGGCGTGTACCATCCGCACCGTATCCGATTCGCGACCTTCCCAGTCCAGTGCGGCTTTTCCATACGCCAAAACCCTTCCCGTATGGGCGTCTACGGCAGCCACACAAGGTTCGCTGCCGAAAATACCGGTGCCGTACAGGCAATATTTCATTTCACAGGTTCCGAAATCGATACCGATTTTCCCAAACGCCATACCGGCACCTCCTAAAAAACCATCTCTGGTTATGGCAGCTGCTGGGCAAATTCCAATATTTTTTTCAGCCGGTAATTGACGGCTGCCCGGCTCATGGGCGGCCGCATCGCCTCCCCCAGCTCCCTCAGGCTCATCTCCTGCTCTTCAAGCCGCAGCACCGCCAAATGCTGCATATCCTCCGGCAGCTGTCCCAGCGCGCCATAGCGCATGATTTTGCGAATGGCGTCTATCTGCGTCACTGCCGCGTTGACACTGCGGTTGATATTTGCCGTTTCAAAATTCACCCGGCGGTTCACATTGTTTTTAATATCCTTAAAAACCTTGGCATTCATCATTTTCAGCGCCGCGTTCTGTGCGCCGATAATGGCTAAAAAATCTTCGATAGACGAACTGTCTTTTAAGTAAACCAAATAGACCCCGCCCCTGGTAGAGAGCCTTGGCTGTAGAGAATAATTCTGATCCGGATCAATGCTGTTGTACTCGTCAAAGAGCTTCATAAAATCCGTTGCCAAACTTTTACTGCCCACGGTCAGCTCCAAATGGTATTCCCGCTCCGGGTCCGTCACCGAGCCGCAGGCCAGAAATGCCCCTCGAATAAAAGCGGCGCGGCAGCAATCATCACGGATATTGGCAAAATTCAGCCGAATGCGGTACTCGCTGCCGTCATACCCAAGCGTGGATAATACCCGGCGGCACCGTTTGCTGTCCGACAAGGTAACCGAATACCGTCCGGCTTCTGACCGTTTTGGTTCGACAGTACCGCCGCCGAGCTGCTGAAGCGCCTCGGCATAGGCTTCTGCCAAAACAGCATGGTCCGTCATAAAGCTCAGCCCGGACGCCGAAAAAGACCGACCAAACAGCAAAAAGCCGTAGCTTTGCGCAAAGCTGCAGCACGGCTTGTTTTCTATGGATAATACTTCCTGTTTAACCTCTGATGAAAAAGACATAGATGGATTTCCCGTCCGTTCAATCAAAAAAACGAATCTCCGGCTCTAATTGCACGCCGCTTTTCTCCCATACGGTTTTTTGAATATGGGCAATCAGCGTGCGCACATCCTTTGCGGTTGCGCCACCGCGGTTGATTACAAACCCCGCGTGCTTTTCGCTGACCGCCGCGCCGCCGACGGTACAGCCTTTTAAGCCCGCCTGTTCAATCAACGCGCCCGCAAAATGCCCCTGCGGACGCTTAAAGGTGCTGCCCGCACTGGGATATTCCAGAGGCTGTTTTTCTTTGCGCCGCGCCATCAGTTCCTCCATTTGCGCCCGAATGGCGTCCTTATCGCCCTTTTCCGGGCGAAAGACCGCGCTGAGGATGATCGCATTGGGATTTTCCGTAAAAATACTGTGGCGGTAGGAAAGGTGCAGCTGTTCTGCCGGCTCGGTACGAATTTGCCCCGCCTCGTCCACAAAACGAACCGATTCCAAAACCTGCGACAATTCTCCGCCGTAAGCGCCGGCGTTCATAAACACTGCGCCGCCCACACTGCCCGGGATGCCATATGCAAAGGCAAGCCCCGCCAGTGCTTCTTGCAGCGCCCGGCGGCAGACGGCAATCAGCAGCGCCCCCGCGCCCGCCGTAATCCGCTCACCGCAGACGGCAATTTCGCAAAATTCCCCCTGCGACAGCAGAATCACCGGTCGGGTGACCCCCTTGTCGGCAATCAGCACATTGCTGCCGTTGCCCAACAGGTAATGGGGCGTCTCATATTGTTTTAATATCGAAAGCGCAGAAAGCAGCTGTTCGGTTGTATGCGGGCGCAGCACAAGCGGCGCAGGGCCGCCAATCTTAAACGAAGTATACTTCCCCAGCGGCTCATTTTCACTGAAATCACATCCGGAACGCTGCAAAGCATCCTTTATTTCAGCAAGACAGTTCATCTCCGCGCCCCTTTCGATTGCTGTTTATTCGTTCAAAAGCGCCGCGCCAATCACGCCGGCGTCGTTGCCCAAAACCGCCTTGACCACCTTGGTCTGCTTTTTGGCATACAGGCTGTAGCGCTCCCGCTCCAAAATCCGGCGCAGCGGCTGTAACAGGTTTTCGCCCTCGTTGCTGATACCGCCGCCGACACAGATCATTTCCGGCTGCAAAGCGTTTACAATATTGATAATGCCGCAGGCAACATAATCTACATACTGGTTTACGACCTTGCGGGCGGTTTCATCGCCCACCCGCTCGCCGTCAAACGCGGTCTTTCCGTTGACAGCATCAATGTTATTGTTTACAATATCCCACATTTTACTGTCGTGATCCGCCTGCATGGCGTCTTTGGTCTGCTGAATCAGCGCCGTGGCGGAGGCATATTTTTCCCAGCAGCCCCGCCGACCGCAGCTGCAATGAATGCCGTTATACACAATGACCTGGTGTCCCATTTCACCGGCGGCGAAATTCATACCGACCACCAGCTTGCCGTCAATAATAATGCCGCTGCCGACCCCCGTGCCAAGGGTAATGGCAACAAAATTCCTTACCCCGTGCCCGGCGCCCGCAACCGCTTCGCCCAGCGCGGCGCAGTTGGCGTCGTTGTCCAAATAAACGGTAGTATGCAGCCGGTCTTCGAGCATTTTTTTGGCAGGCACATTATTAAATTCCAGATTATTGGCAAATTCAATCATGCCTGTTTCCTTATTGACTGAGCCGGGCGTGCCCACGCCAACGGAAATAACCTCGTCCATGGCGATATGCTTTTGCGCCAGCGCCTCTTTGCAAATTCTTGCAATGTCATCAAAAATTTCATCTGCCGGACGGGGGATATTGGTCGGCACAGCCGCCCGCGCAATGATTTTATGCGCGTCGTCCACCACGCCCGCTACAATATTGGTGCCTCCGAGATCCACGCCGATTCTGTACATTTTTTCTTCCTCCGTATGTTTGATTGTCTTTTTATATTTTTTAGTTCTTCCAAAATTCCAGCTCATGGGGTTCCGGCTCAAAATCTTCCATACCCAGACCGTGCATCAGCTCCCGCGCCGCGTTATACCCCATTTTTTTCTGGCGGTTGTTCATCGCGGCAACCTCTATGATAATGGCAAGGTTTCTGCCGGGTTTTACAGGCACAACCATGGCGGGGATTTTCACGCCCATAATGTCCACAAATTCATCCTCGAGTCCCAGCCGGTCATAAACCTGATCCGGATCCCATGGCTCCAAATGAATGACCAAATCAATTTTTTCCGTCAGCTTTACCGCGCCCATGCCGAAAATACGGCGGGCATTGATAATACCTATGCCCCGCAGCTCAATAAAATGACGGATATTGTCCGGTGCGGAGCCAACAAGGCTTTTGGAGGAAACCTTACGGATTTCCACCGCATCGTCCGCAATTAAGCGGTGCCCGCGCTTAATCAGCTCCACCGCCGTTTCGCTTTTACCGACGCCGCTGCTGCCGAGAATCAGCACGCCCTCGCCCGCCACCTCGACCAGAACGCCGTGGCGGGTAATCCGCTCCGCCAGCTCTACGCCGAGGTAAGCAATCATTTTCGCCATATTGGCGGAAGTGCTTTCATTGGTACGCACAATAGGAATCCCGTGCTCCTCTGCCGCCTCCATAAACCCCGGCACCGGCTGAAGATTACGGGTAATAATCACAAGACAGGGCTTGGTTTGAAAAAAATGGTCTATGATATTCTTGCGTTTATCATCGGCGAGCGACTGCAAATAGCCGGTTTCCGCCAAACCGATAAACTGCGCCCGGTCGGAATTGAAATATTCGTCATATCCCGCCAGCAAAAGCCCCGGACGATGGACTTCCTTAGAGGCGACATACAGCTCGTCTGCCGCTCTGGGCATATAAAGCACCTCAAAGCCGTTGTCCTTGATAATTTTTTCCAGCGAAACCGAATACTGTGCCGACATAAACACCCCACCCTTCTTTTAAACTCTCTATATCAGATAACATTATATCGGATTCCTATCCGGATTGCAAACCTTTTTTCAAATAATTCCGTTTGTCCCGACTTTTTCTTTTTTCTGCGCTGTTCTCAATAAACTTTTTATATCGTTTCGGTATCAAAAACCATGCGGCAGGGTAAGCTATGCGTATATAAAAAAGAAAAGGAGTGCTTTCCATGACAAATGACACCATAAAATTGCTGCGCGAATGCGATTCCGGCGTACAGATGGGCGTAGCGTCCATTGAAGATGTCGTCGATAAGGTAAAAAATGATGATTTCCGCAGTCTGTTAAACAGCTGCAAATGCGAGCACGAGCGTCTGCGCGACGAGGTGCAGAACGCGCTTTTGCAATACGGCGACGACGGCAAAGACCCCAACCCGATGGCAAAAGGCATGTCCAAAATGAGAACCGGTCTGATGACCGCCATTGACGGCAGCGACGAAACCGTGGCCGACCTGATGACCGACGGCTGTAATATGGGCGTAAAATCGTTGAGCCGCTACCTGAACCAATATCCAAAAGCGGATGAGCAATCCAAAGCCTTCGCCGGACGGCTGATTGGTTTGGAGGAGAATCTGGCGGTACAGATGCGTCAATATTTATAAAAACAAAAAAACTTGACACCGCGTTTCCCTTTTGTTACAATGGCTGTGGCAAAAACGCGGCGGCAGGCGAATGAAAAACCCTCTTCGTTTCCGGCGCGCATGCCGGAAACATTTTTTTTGGAGCGCATTATGGATACCCCCTGGACGAAAGAAAAAATATATGCCATCGCCATGGCGCAGTCCGCCGTTGATTTGGGCTGTTCCCCCGATGATTTTACAAAAAGCGAACCGGTGATTGTGCCGTCCGCCGTAAATCCGGACGCCCGGCGCTATTTGCAGCTGCCCTTTACCTGTGATATCTGCTCCTACGGCAGTAATGTGGTCGCCTCGATTGATGTGCAATATTACGATATGATTGCCGACTACTTAAACCGCTTTGCGCCGGAGCACTGCTTTGAAACGCCGAATCTGCATGTTCTGAACGATGCATTCGCGCCCTATGGCTTCCGCGTCTGCTTTATGGCTGAATATTTTCTGCCCGACCCGGCGCTTTTACAGCAGCAGCCCTGCCCTTTGCCGCTGCGGCTGTTGACAGCGGCGGATTTTGAGCCGCTTTACTTACCGGAATGGAGCAATGCCCTCTGTAAAGAGCGAAAGAGCCTCGACCGGCTCGGCGTGGGCGCATATGACGGCGATCAGCTCGTGGCTTTTGCCGCCTGCTCCGCCGACTGCGATACCATGTGGCAGATTGGCGTGGATGTATTGCCCGCCTACCGCCACCGGGGGCTTGCCGCCGCCTGCACCAGCCGCCTGGCGATAGAAATTCTAAAACGAAACATCGTTCCCTTTTATTGCTGCGCCTGGTCAAATATCAAATCCGCCCGCAACGCCATCCGTTCCGGTTTCCGTCCGGCCTGGGCGGAGCTGACGCTCAAACCAACCGCCTTTGTTGACAATCTGAACCGCCCATAACAAAGGGGCTGTTGCCTTTCGCGCAGACCGAAAAGCAAAAGAATAAAACATGGACTGTTACACATAAATGGATGCAGCAAAAAAGCATTTATGTGTGACAGTCCTTTTTTATTTAATAAGGATAAAATATATTTGCTTTTCTAAGCGTTTTTTCGCCCGCTCGCGGTACCTTTGTATTTCTTCGGGGCGAAGAAAACGCTTTCTGCCTCTAAATGCAACAGCCCCTATTCTTATTATACATTACAGCATCGCATCGGCCAGAGCGTCCAGCTCTTTCAGGGTGGATTCTTTCACGGCGGAACGAATGGTAACGGTCGGTTCCACGATGGTAATATCCTTCATGCTTTCCAGCGCGGCACGCATCAGCTTGCCTGCCATAGGCGCCCAGGAGCCGTTTTCAATCAGGGCAACTTTGCGCTTCTGGTAATTTTTCGCTTTCAAATGCGAAAGGAAGTCCTCCATGCAGGGGAACAGCCCCGCGTCATAGGTCGCCGAGGCGAGCACCAGCCGGTCATACCGGAACGCATCCTCCAGCGCCTCCGCCGGGTCACAGCGGGTCAAATCCGTCAGAACCACCTTCGGCGCGCCTTTCTGCTCCAGCATCTTTGCCAGCTGCTCGGCAGCGTAGCGGGTATGACCGTGAATGGACGCAAACGCAATGACAATGCCCTTGCTTTCCGGCTCATACCGGCTCCAGGTATCGTATAAACCGATATAATAGCTCAGATTGTCCTTCAGCACCGGTCCGTGCAGCGGGCAGATGATCTGAATATCCAAGCCGGCAGCTTTTTTCAAAAGCGCTTGCACCTGTGCGCCGTATTTGCCGACAATGTTAAAATAATACCGCCGCGCCTCACACGCCCAGTCCTCTTGCGTATCCAGCGCGCCAAATTTACCGAAGCCGTCGGCGGAAAAGAGAATTTTCTCTTTGGATTCGTAAGACACCATCACCTCCGGCCAATGCACCATGGGCGCCATATAAAAGGTCAGCTCATGGCTGCCCAGGTTCAGCTTATCGCCCTCTTTGACCGTTACGGCACGCTTCTGCATATCCACATCGAAAAACTGGGTCATCATCGCAAAGGTTTTGGCGTTGCCCACCACCTTCATTTGCGGATATTTTTCCATCGCCCGCTGAATATTGGCGGCATGATCCGGCTCCATGTGATGAACGACCAAATAATCCGGCGTTCTGCCGTTGAGCGCTTCCTCTAAATTTTTGAAAAATGCGTCGGTCGCCCGGTTGTCTACCGTATCCATCACGGCAATTTTTTCATCTAAAATCACATAGGAATTATAGGATACGCCGTTGGGAACAACATACTGGCTCTCAAACAAATCTATCGTTTTATCGTCCACGCCGATATAAAGCACAGACGGCGCAATTGCAAGGTCTTTCATTGGATTCTCCTGTTGTTGTATCTTCTCTGTTATAATATGGCGGTTCTTTTCCGCCCCTTTTCATCATAAAACAGGACGGCAGAACCGTCGGTCAGCCGCCCGTTCTTTTCTTATTCTTCGGCGAACTGGTCTTTGCCTACGCCGCACAGGGGACAAACAAAGTCCTCGGGAACATCTTCCCAGGGAGTGCCCGGCGCAATACCGTTATCGGGATCGCCAAGCGCTTCATCGTACACATAGCCGCAGACTTCGCAAACATACTTTTTCATGGGTATCATTCCTCCACTTTCTATCACAATCGGCAGCGCCGTCCATGCGGAAACAACGCGAACCGTTATTTCTCTCCTTATTCTACACGCCGCCGGACGGCTTGTCAATACTTTCTTGAAAGCTGTTTTTCCGCGTCCTCCCGGGACAGCTCGCCGGCGTTGACCGCCGCCATAATCTGCACATCCTTATCGTTCAATTTATAGAACGCATAAAACACCAGCGCCGCCACATACCCCAGCACCGGTACCAGCGCATAGGTAATCCACAATCCGCGCAGTGCTTCGGGCGTCTGCGTGACGCCCAGTGCCTGCAATTCCTCAAAGCTCGAGGCGCTGACCTCCTGCCAGTGGAAAAACCCGAGAATCAGCATGCCCAAAGAGGAAGCGATAGCGGAGGTAATTTTTGCGGAGAAGGTCTGAATGGCAAAGGTAATCCCCTTGGCGTCCGTGCCGGTTTTGTACCGCCCGTACTCGGCGCAGTCCGGGGTGAACATAAAGTTCATAATACCGATAGCGGAAGCGGGAATGGAGCGCAGCACCGTAAAAATCAGGAAAAACACCACATTTTCGTAGCCGCCGAAAAAGATAATAAAGCCCAATACAATGTTGGCAACATTACAGGCTACATATGCCTTGAATTTATCCACCCGCCGCAGAATCGACGGCAGTACCAGCGCCAGAATCAGCTGCGGCACAATGGAAAGGGCGCCGATAACCAAATTAAACATGGAATTGCCAAACAGATAATAAGAGGCAATCAGGCTCAGGGTATTGTTGGTCAGCAGCGCGTTCGCCGCGATATAGCCACCGTAATATACCAGCAGGTATTTGTTACGCACCAGATAGGAAAACATTTGACGGATGGTGAAATTTTCATCCCGGCTGTTCGGGTCATAATTGCGCTCTTTGCCGTATACGCCAATGGGAATCATCGTCACCGTCGCCAAAATCGAAACAATTACCGCCGTAAGCGTATAGCTGAGCCCCACGCTTTCACTGGGAAAAATCGTAAAAGCAATCGTGGTAGCGCCCATGCCAATCCCCGCCAGAATCGGGCGGCGCGCCATCAGCGTATTGCGCTCGTCCAAATTAGAGGTTATCGTTGTAACCATGGTATAAATCGGCACATCGCAAATGGTATAGGCCGTGTCCCACAACAGATATGCCACCGCAAACCAGGCCAGCTTTACCGTTTCCGAAGAACCGGTTGGAATCGCAAACAGGAAAATGGACGCCAGCGGAATGAAAACCGTGGAAATACGCACCCAGGGCAGGCATTTTTTTCCGCTTTTGAACTGCACCTTGTCGAACAGCGCGCCAAACAGCGCGTCGTTCACGGCGTCCCAAACCTTTACCGCCATAACCACCGTTCCGGCCTTGAGCATATTAACGCCGGTCATCATTAAATAGGTGGTCAAAAAGCCGGCAATCAGCTGATAAAACATATTTTGCCCGACAAAATAGACCAGATAGGAATTGCGCTCCCGCAGCGATGTCTGCCACGCAATGGTCAATTTTGGTGTTTTGCCCATGTCATACCCTCCCACGGCATTGAATGATAAAATAATTTTACCAAAATTTTCTTGTACTTTCAATACATTTTATGAAGTTTTCCGGATATTCTATCACCAGGCGGACAGACAACGGAACTTCGTTCCCGAAGGAAAAGCAGCGCCGATACGCTTGTTTCTCAACAAAACAGCCATTGCAAAATCCGGCTGAACGCCAAGCGCGTCTGCCGCAGCAATGCAGCCTCGGCGTTTTTTGCACCACAAAAGGTCTTAACAAACCATGCAACGCTTTCTTCCTGTCCGCCATATTTCCTCCGTAAACGCAATCCGGCAGCCCTGCTCATAGCGGCCGCCGGCATTGTATTTCCTGGCGCCTGATGCGTTGCTTGCAATGCTATCAAGCTTTTATTTTTTATTACACATTATACACTGCCATTAGCCATAGTAAATGAACTGATTGTTTAATATCTATTAACATTTTGTTATTTTTAGCACTCCCCTATTGACAGTGCTAAAAATCGTGCTATAATAAGGGTGTACCGAGGGAGAAGAAGAGAATCCCCCGGGAACACAAAAAACAAAAATAAACATTTTGGAGGAATGACTTATGTTACCGAGCATTTTCGGCGAAAACCTTTTTGATGATTTCTTTGGTACGCCTTTTGATGAGGAATTCTTCCGCGGAAATCCTCATTACGGAAAGAAAGAGAACCGGGTCATGAAGACCGACATTAAAGAGTCGGACAATGGCTACGAGCTGGACATTGACCTGCCGGGCTTCCAAAAAGAGGATATTAAAATATCTTCCGACAACGGTTATTTGACCATTTCGGCAGAGAAGAAGACCGATGCCGATGAAAAGGACAAAAACGGTAAATATATCCGCCGGGAGCGTTACTATGGCAGCTGCTCGCGCAGCTTCTATGTAGGCGAAGACTTGAAGAACGAAGATATTAAGGCAAAATTTGCCGACGGCATTCTTCACATCTCCTTCCCGAAGCCCCAACCGCAGCTTCCCGAAACCAAAAACACCTATATTGCGATTGAGTAATCCCCACCCCCTTTCTTTGGTCCCCCTTTCCCTATGGAAAGGGGGATTTTCTTTTGCCCATACAATAAAAAGTCTCCGCAAACATAAGAAAAACCGCTCTTACCAAAGAAGGTAAAAGCGGTTTTTATGGCTGAGGAATAGGGATTCGAACCCCAACAAACAGAGTCAGAGTCTGTCGTGCTACCGTTACACTATTCCTCATCGCGTGTTGCGGTAGCTATTATACAACGATCGGAAACGCTTGTCAAGGCTTTTTCATCGATTTCCAAAATTTTTATCGTGCCGCTAGATTCGTTCAAAATCCTGCGCGCCGTGTCCACAGATGGGGCACTGGTAGCCCTCGGGGAGGGTTTCACTCTCGTAGATATAGCCGCAGACCTTGCAGCGCCAGCCTTTTTTGGTGGTTTTTTGGGGCTGGGGTTTGATGTTTTTCTGATAATATGCATAGGTGACGGACGGTTCATCCGAAAGCCGTTCGGCGCTGTGTACCACCGCCAAAAACAGTGTATGGGTCGAAAGTTCCCGCATCGAGGTCACCTCGGCTTGCAAGTGGGCATTGGTATGCTCTTTCAGCAAGAAAATACCGTTGCTGCCCCGCTCGTAGCCGTCAAAGCCGGCGAGCTTGTCCGCCGTCCGACCGCTTTGGAAGCCAAACCGGCGAAACAGATCAAAAGGTGCGCTTTCGGTGAGCACCGACACAGAAAGCCGACCGGTTTTTGCTATCATATCCCTTGTCAGATTCCGCCGGTTCACCGCAACGGCAATCAAATTCGGCTCACTGGTCACCTGGGTTACCGTATTGACAATACAGCCATTGTCCTTTTCGCCCTCTTTGGCCGAGAGCACGTATAAGCCATAGCTCAGTTGGTACATAGCGGTCGGGTCCATAAAAGCACTCCTTTGTAAATAGAATACAACTGTGTAGGGGCGGGTCTTGTGCCCGCCCGGGGAAGTGGCAGATAATTCAAGATTCTGCTTTCCCGGGAAGACGCACAAATTGGTTGTTATTTCTGTTGGCAAACATCATCAAATGAAAAAAGAGATTTCTGCAACGCGCCACCTGCACAGTATATGGGTATTTTCATCAACGCTCTCGGGCGGGCACAAGACCCGCCCCTACGGTGTTCTTTCTTTTCACCTTTGGCGGCATCCGTAAGGATTCGGTCTTATCTTATTTTTTAACAACAATATTAACCAGTTTCCCCTTGACATACAGCTCTTTCACAATGGGCTTACCGTCAATTTCCGCTTTGACGGCGGGGGCTTGTTTGGCGGTGGCGATGGCGTCGGCGGCTTCGATGTCGGCGTCCACGTTGATGCGGGCGCGAATCTTGCCGTTGACCTGTACGGCAATCTCCACCACGCTGTCGCGGCATTTGGTCTCGTCATAGGTCGGCCACTGGGCAGCGTTCAGCTCTCCGCCGAAGCCCATCACGCTCCACAGCTCCTCCGTCACATGAGGCGCCATGGGGTTCAGGAGAATGGCAAAGGTTCTCAGCTCGCCGCGGGTAATTTTACCGGTGTCGTAAATGGTATTCATCAGCGACATCAGCGCGGCAATGGCGGTGTTGCCCTTCAGGTTGTCAATATCTTCGGTGACCTTTTTAATGGTCTTATGGAACGCGCTCTCCAGCTCAGGGCGGTAGCCGTCCCCGTCCACCACAATTTCCTGCAAATTCCAGAACCGCTCCGCAAAGCGCTTGCAGCCCTTAATAGAAGCAGGGTTCCAGGGCGCTGCCTTTTCAAAATCCCCGATAAACATTTCATACAGCCGCATGGTATCCGCGCCGTATTCGTTGACAATATCGTCGGGATTGACCACATTGCCCCGGGATTTGCTCATTTTCTCGCCGTTTTCGCCTAAAATCATGCCATGGCTGGTGCGTTTCTGATAGGGCTCCTTGGTGGGCACCACGCCGATGTCATACAGGAATTTATGCCAGAACCGGCTGTACAGCAAATGCAGGGTGGTATGTTCCATACCGCCGTTGTACCAATCCACCGGCAGCCAGTAATTCAGCGCCTCTTTGGACGCCAACGCGTCGTTATTATGCGGGTCGCAATAGCGCAGGAAATACCAGGAAGAACCCGCCCACTGGGGCATGGTATCGGTTTCTCGCTTTGCGGGACCGCCGCAGTGCGGGCAGGTGGTATTGACCCAATCGGTCAGCTTGGCCAGGGGGGATTCGCCGTTATCGGTGGGGGTGTAGGAATCCACCTTCGGCAGCCGCAGCGGCAGCTCGCTTTCGGGCAGCGGGACATAGCCGCATTTTTCGCAATAAACAATCGGAATCGGCTCGCCCCAATATCTTTGGCGGGAGAACACCCAATCGCGCAGCTTAAAATTGACCTTGGCGTGCCCTTTGCCCTCTTTTTCCAGCCATTCGGTAATTTTTACCTTGGCTTCTTCGACAGAAAGCCCGGTCAAAAAGCCGGAATTGACCATCACGCCGGTGGCGCAGTCGGTAAAGGCTCCTTTTTCAATATCGCCGCCCTTGACCACCTCCACCATGGGAATGCCGAACTTTTTGGCAAATTCCCAGTCGCGGGAGTCGTGCGCCGGCACCGCCATAATCGCGCCGGTACCGTAGGAAGCCAATACATAGTCGGAAATATAGATGGGGATCCATTCGCCGTTCACCGGGTTCTTGGCTCGCACACCCTTCAGGCATACGCCGGTCTTTTCCTTGTTGACCTCTGCGCGCTCAAAATCGCTCTTGCGGGCGGCGGCGTCCTGATAGGCTTTGACCTCGTCCATATTTTCAATTTTATCCGCCCATTTGGCAATCAATTCGTGCTCGGGCGCCATAACCATATAGGTTGCGCCGAACAGCGTATCCGGGCGGGTGGTATATACGGTAATCGGATCGCCGGTTTCGGCGGTAAAAACCACTTCCGCGCCGGTGGAACGGCCAATCCAGTTTTTCTGCTGGGCTTTTACCCGGTCAATAAAATCCAGCTCGTCCAAATCATCCACCAGCCGCTGGGCATACTCGGTGATTTTCAGCATCCACTGGCTTTTGACCTTGTGCACAACCTCGCTGCCGCAACGCTCGCACACGCCGTTGACCACTTCTTCGTTCGCCAAAACGCATTTGCAGGAGGTGCACCAGTTGACCGACATTTCCTTTTTATACGCCAGCCCCTTTTTGAACATCTGCAAAAAAATCCACTGGGTCCATTTATAATAATTCGGGTCGGTGGTGTTGATTTCCCGGCTCCAGTCAAAGGAAAAGCCCAGGGATTGCAGCTGCTGCTTAAAATGGGCAATATTATCGTGGGTGACAATTTCCGGATGGATATGGTTCTTAATCGCATAGTTTTCCGTGGGCAGACCAAAGGCATCCCAGCCCATGGGATACAGCACATTATAGCCCTGCATTCTCTTTTTTCTGGCAACCGCGTCCAGCGCCGTATAGGAACGGGGATGCCCCACATGCAGCCCCTGCCCCGACGGGTAGGGGAATTCCACCAGGCAGTAATACTTGGGTTTGTCGTACTCGTTTTTGGCATGGAACACGCCCTCTTCTTCCCAGCGGTCCTGCCATTTTTTCTCAATCTGCTTAAAATTATATTCCATTGCAAAGATTCCTTCCTTACTCGTTTAATCTTCTGTAATCCACTCGGAAATATCGACCTGACTGCCGTCTGTCCATAACCGCTCCAGGTTATAATATTCCCGCGCCTCGGCGGTGAACAGATGCACCATCACCTCGCCGTAATCGAGCAAAATCCAACCGGTAGCCCGTCCTTCCACGGCGACCGGCTCGATGCCGTCCTTTTGCAGCTGTTCTTCAATCTCATCCGCAAGGGAACGCACATGAATATTGGATGTACCGGTGGCAATCACAAAATAGTCCGACAAAATGGTCAGCTCCGCAATGTGTATGGCAACAATGTCCGTGCCTTTTTTCTTGTCGATAATCTGTACGATTTTTTTCAAGGTATCTGTCATGGGGTATCCTCCCTTTCCTGTTTCAGTCTTTGCATGACCGCGTCATTATATGCGGCCGCCGTATCCAGATAGATGGGCTTGCGCTTTTCGCAGAGCTCCCGAATCGTAAAATTCAGCCCTTCTTCTATCGCGCTTTCCAGCGAATGCATTGCCGCTGTGCGCATCTCCTCAACGCCGGGGTAATCCCGGTCTTCGGAAATAAAATCGGCGACAAATACAATTTTTTCCAACAGCGACATATGCGCCCGCCCGGAGGTATGGTACCGCACTGCCATTAGAATATCCGTATCGTCTACGGCCAATTCGTTTTTCAAATAGTCCGCCCCGGCCACGGAATGCCACAGCGCCGGCTGACTGAGCAAAACCTCGTCGGCGTCTTTGATGTGAATTTCAATATAGGCTTTCAGCGCTTCTTTGGGCATATCTTTTAAGATATCATGGATCAGCCCTGCCGTATAGGCTTTCTTCTCGTCCCCGCCGTATCGGGCGGCCAGCGCGGCGGCGGCTTTGGCAACGCATAGCGAATGCCGGTACCGCTTTTCGCTCAAGCGCTTTTGAATTTCCTGTTGATAAAACGCATCACTTTTCACAATAGAAACCTTCCTGTTTAATATACGCCGCCGCCTCGGGGGGCAGATAGCCGTCAATGTTCTCGCCGGCGGCAATTTTTTGGCGAATCAGCGTGGAACTGATGGGCAGGGGCGGCACGCAGAAAATCTGTACCCGGTCGCTTTTCAGCACCTCGTCGGCATAGCGCCGCAATTCGTTTGCGTCATGCTCCCCATCCCGTGCCATGGCGCAAAGGGTACAGTTTTCCAAAATCTCCTGCCAGCGATACCAGCGGTCAAAATACAGCAGCATATCCGCGCCCACCAGCAAAAAAAAGTCGTCGTTTGGGTACTCTCTTCGCAGCTGCAAAAGCGTATCGATGGTATAGCTTTTTCCCTCGCGCCGCAATTCCATATCCGAAAGTACAAAAAACGGCTCGGGGAAAACCATGGCGCAGAGCTTCAGGCGCGCCGGGTCGGGAATGCGGATAGCATTCTGCTTATGGGGTGGCTGACCGGCGGGTATGACCAGCACCTTGTCCAGCTGCAGTTTTTCATAAAACCGAAGCCCCATATAATGGTGCCCGTTGTGCGGCGGGTCAAAGCTGCCGCCTAAAATGCCGATACGCAAACGCTTCCCTCCCCCGAAAAAGAAAACCCCTATGCGAAAAGCACAGGGGCGTTTTGTCAGTAAAACGCGGTACCACCCGGTTTCGGCGCAGTCGCCCACGCCCTCTTTACGCCTTAACGCGGCAAAACGGCACTGCTTATGGATTACAGTGCAGCTCGGGAATGAGCTATCCGAAGCGTCCGCTGCCGCCTTGCACCAACCGGCGGCTCTCTGCAAAAAACGGGTGCGCTCCCTTTTTTCCGTCATAGCTTTTCAAGATGATTCATTGTCTATTATAATCGCCCCGGGACAGGAAGTCAACCGCAAAATCAAAAGAAACGAAAAAAGGCATCCTCCTCTTTTGGGAGCCTGGCGACAAAAAGGACGGCGCCGTGCGGCACCGTCCTTCTACTAAGCTTATTTTATTTTGCTGCTGAAACCCCGGCTTAATGGCAAGAAACACGATATGTGCGTATCAATGTTGAATGTGAATAATCGCAGCGGGAGCACAACTCGACACTATATACATGCGCTTCACAATGAGGCGCATCAGCATATTTATAATGAGAATATCCTATATGCTGCGTGGTCGTAATATTATGACCGAACAGCGTACAAGTCAGTCCGCGGGTTTTCGGCTCGGGATTGTCACCGTTAAAATAGATATCAATCAGCCGCTCCTGTATCTCCTCGGAGGTGCCCGGCTCAAAGACAAAGGTCACACCGTTCACATCGCGCACAATCTCCTCGCTGTCCGCCGAAAAGCCCATCACCGACAGGGAAAAGAGCATTGACACAACCAAAAGCAAACTAAAAATTCGTTTCATTTTTCTTGACTCCTTTATTCTTGATATAGTTCTAAATTTTCAACAAGCTCATATACCTCATCCAGCTCGGGCGCAGCTACATAATAATAGTGCTCGCCGTACTGGAAGAAGCAGAAATATCCCGGTCCGTGCCCGGTCTCTTCACCAAACATCAGGCACCGCAGTCCATTGATGGTCTTTTTGCCAAAGCAGGTGTCGTTATATGCCTCCGGCATCTGCTGATACAGATAAATCATAACATCATATGACAGATTGTCTGAATTATAATAAGAAAGCTCATTGTGCCCGTATTCATTTAAATACATGACGGTTGTCATCCGGTTGCCTCTTGGGAATTTGGTAGGATAATAAAAGTTATTCAGCCCAAGCGCTTGCGCCGCTTCCTGCACCGTATCATAATAGGTCGGATGGATTTCGGCAAAATATTCGTTGGAAACAATTTCGCCCGAATCCGGGTCAAATTCGGCTGAAGCAAATTCCTGCGAATAGGACTCTGACTCCGGCTGGTTGGCGACGCCGCCGACCCAGGTCAGAATCGCCAGCATGGCGGCGCAGGCAGCCACCAGAATATATTTTTTTCTGCGGCGTTTCCCTGTTCGCGTTTCCGAATGTTTCTTTTCTGCGGCAAAGGGGATTTTCGCTATCGCTTCCTGCATTTCCTGTTCCGTCAGCTTTTCGTGCCCCTCCAGCTCTGTCAACAGTTCCACACATTCCGAAACCAGCTGGGCGTCCATTTCCGCATAGGGCTTCGCTGTTTCTTCGTCACGAATCCGACGGAGCTGACGAATAAGCTCTTCTTTTTTCTCAGGTGCGTTTTTCACAAATTCAACTCCCTCCCGTAATGGGAACCAATTGTTTGCAGTAACGCTCCTCACTCATTTCCGCAAGTGCAATGGAAAATAAGCGGCGCTTTCTTTTGCGCCGTTATAAAAGCAAATAAAACAACAGAAAAAACATCGATACCAGCTGTATGATTTTTTTACGCATACGGTGCGCCCGTACATAGGCGGCATTGCTGGAAATGCCCAAACGCTGCGCAATGTGCTGATAACTCAGACCATCGTCATAGACCCAGTGAAACAGCCTGCGTTCATCCTCGGTCAGCTGTTCCAGAATTTCTGTTTTGGCCTTGTCAATATCGGCCTCTGTCATATTTGTTTGCAGCAGCTCCGGTTTATCGGCATACAAAATATCTGCCTGTCTGCAAGTGTCGTCATCCAAACTGCAGCAAGCTGTCTTTTGCCTTTGGCGAAAACATTCCTTTACTTTGTTATCCGCCACGGCATACAGCCAAGCCAAAAGATTTTTATCATGCAATATTTCCTGATTTGTTTGCAGCTGCAAAAATACCGACTGGGTCACATCTTTTGCATCCTCTTTGTTTTGCAGCTTGGAGAGGCAAAACAGATAAACATGCTGATAGTATTGCTGCGCGCAGCGCTGTAAATCGTCAGGACTTAACATCCGATCACCAGAACCTTTGCGTGTTCCTGTAGGTATAGTGTAACTGATTTATGCCCGTTTGTCAATTAGAAAAAGTAAAAATTTTTAGAAATTTGCCTTTTTTCTTCTTATACCTCACGCGCCGGTCAGCTGCGTTTATCCGATCGCGACCTATAACATAGCCGCACGCGCGGCTCTTTGCATATCCGGCGGCATCGGGCAGGAAAAAAACAGTTCCTTTCCGCTAATCGGGTGAACAAAGCCCATGGACGCGCAATGCAGCGCCGCCCGCCCAATCCGTTCCCGGCTGCCGCCGTACATATCGTCGCCCAACAGCGGCGTTCCCAGAGAGGCAAAATGCACCCGAATCTGGTGGGTTCTGCCGGTCAGCGGCCGCACCCGAACCAGCGAGCAGGCGTTACCCGCCGCCAGAGATTCCCAGGTGGTAACGGCATACTCGCCGCCCTCGCCCACCGCCCGCAGGGTTTTCATGGGGTCGGGGCGTATAATGGGCCTGTTAATGACACCCGCGCCCCGATAGCATCCGGAAGGCAGCGCCAGATAGCTTTTTTCAATCCGCCCCGCCAAAGCTGCGGCAGCAACGCCGTTCAGCGCGCAAAGCACCAGCCCGGAGGTACATTTATCCAGCCGCCCCACCGCCCGGAATGTCGCCGCCCGCCCCTGCGAAAGCAAATGGGCAGCCACCCCGTTGGCCAGGGTATCCCCCTGATGGTTGTGGGTCGGGTGCATCGCCAGATTCGCCGGCTTGTTGATAACCAGCAAATCTTCATCCTCATACACCATATCCAGCGCCATGGGCTGCGGGGCAATGGTATTTTCCTCTTCCGGCAGACGGATTTCCAGCGTATCCCCTGCCTTTAGCCGGTCAATGGTGCGCGTAGGGGCATCGTTCAGCAAAATGCCATCCGGCAGGTTTTTCAGGGTAATCACCATGCGGGATGAGAGCTTCCCCTCACCCCGCAGATAATGAATCACCTTGCGCCCCTCGTAGGATAGCGGGATATGATAGACAATGGATCGTCTCATTGCGCATCCAGCCCAACGGCCGCACGCAGAATCAGGCGTGCATCTGCGGAAGTAATATGCCCGTCGCCGTTATAATCCGCAGCCGCCAGCGCTGCGTCGTCCGAAAGCGTTTCCAGCTGCACGGAAACGCGCAGCACCAGCCGCGCATCCGCAGATGTCACCCGCGAATCGCCGTTGACATCACCCAATATGGCTTCCAGCTTCGGAATCGCTTCCCGAACAGTCTGATGGCAGCGTGCGCAAGTGCCCTGCCGCTCCCCCTCTTCTTCCAGCGTCGGCGCTTTTACAATTTCCCATTCCGCCACATCATGTCCGTATGCGGGCGTCACTTCGTCTGTCAGCACCAGTCCGCAGTCCCGGCAAAGGATCCGGCTGTGACCGTCGTTTTCACAGTCCGCCGTAACGACAGCAGGCGACTCTACAGGCGTATGCGCGGCGGGCGTATCGGCGTAAACCGCCACCACTTCGCCGCAGTCTGTACAGGTCAGCACCCGCTCCCTGTCCACGGCACAGGCGGTTCGCGTTTTGGTATCCGTCTGCTCACCGGTCAAGCCCTCTTCGCGCAGAGTATTATGTAATATACTGTCCTGCACCGCGTCGATGTATGTCCAATCCGAAAACAGATGGATATGTGAACTCTCAAGCGGCTGGGTAAACTGCATTTTTGTTATTTCCCCGCAGATATCACAGCGGCGAATCAAAATTCCGCCCTGTTCTGCCGTTGCCGGACGCAGCGTCTGCCAAAGGCTGTCCCGGTGCCCAGTAGGCTCGGTGACGCGCATTGCCAGCAGCTTGCCGCAATCCACGCAATAGGCGCGTTCCTCGCCGCAGGTCGAGCAGCCCGGTTCACGCACCACAACATATTCACCCATGCTGTGCTGCGGCACCTCTACGATGGCGGTGGTGGATTCCTCCGGAACGGGTTCGGTCGGCTCGGTTTCCGTCGGCTCGGTTTCCGCCGGCTCGCTTTCCGTTGGTTCCTGCGGCTCTTCTGTTATGATATCACGCACCAGGTAGCTCAAACCAATCTCGCCGTCCACGCCCTCAAATGCCTCGGCGGCGGTATACTGCCACAAATCAAAGCTGCGGGTAAAATTACAATAGTCACCAAAATCGGCAATCCAGCGGGTATATGCGTTCAATGCCGAAAAATCCATATTCTGCGAGGTCCAGTCATAGGGCAGATAAATACCCGCCTGATACCCGTTAGCCGTCATCTGCTGACAAAATGCGGAAACCAACAGTGTATTTTCCGCCGAAGTAAGCGCTTTCTGTTCGGCGGTCGTCGGGCGGTAGAACACCGGTAGCGTAAAGCTGTCGTCCCGCTCTGCCAGCGATTGCAGCACCCATTCATACTCGCGAATAATCTGCGCGGAGTTAATGGCGGACGAGGCAAAATAAACGCCGACCGCCAATCCCGCCGCCTTTGCCGCCTCATAATTTTCCGCATAATTTGCGTCCATGGCAATCACATCCGCGTGATTGGCGCTGACGCCGAAGCGAAGCAGCACGCCGTCTACGCCCGCCGCCGCCAGGGTATTGAAATCAACCGACGAAGCGGCTGCAGTGCTGATATCGGCAATCAGGTGCGCGCATTCATATTCCTGCTGCAACTGGGCATACTGCGCATCAAACCAGCCAAACACCCCGTTTTTGCGTGCTCTGGCCCAACCATTGACCACATCCACAATCTCGACGGGATCGCCGTTGTACAGGTAGTCAATGGCCTCTGCCTGTGATGACGGATTGGCACGAACCGTCAGCTTTTTGTCCTCGGGAATCTGAATCAGATACCGTCCGACCGGTGTATCATCGGCGGCAAAAACCGGCAAAATCACGACAAAAGCCAAAACTGCCGCAACCAGAACCGCAAGCTGTTTTTTCAACCTCATTCTCTTCACTCCTTACCCTTTCATCTGCTTTTTACGATTTTATCAAGCATGAGAAAATCACAGGCTGTCGAATAAATGACAAAATTTAAGCATACATGTAAATTCAGTCCGTTTTGCATATGCAGTCTACCCTTTGCCGGAAAATCCTGTATATTCAAAACTCCATGCAGTTCATCTTTTATTCTACAACCAAATAAAAAGACGCAAAACGACTTTTATTAAATCCAATTTTGAATAATTAGCCTGACATTATCAACATTATCAACACACTTATCGACATTGGACAAATTATACAAAAAAATCACAGAAAATTTTTACCCCTGCATATCCCAAAAAATTTCTGCATTTTTATTCATATTTTTTGAATATTTATGCAGTATATACGCTCAACTGTTTTGCATATCCGGTATGCGGCGCCCTTTATAAAAGGACGCCGCCTGCGCGCAGACAAGATTCACACATCGTTGCGCGTCATATCCTCATAGCTTTCGCGGCGCACAATCAGCCGTTCTTTGCCCTCGCTTACGACCACAACAGCAGGACGGGGGACCCGGTTGTAATTGGACGCCATGGAATAATTGTATGCGCCTGTAGACAGCACCGCCAGCAAATCACCGGCTTCTACGGTCTGCACCGGGGCATTCTCCTGAATCAAATCGCCGCTTTCGCAGCATTTACCCGCAACGGTTACCACCATATCCTTCGGCTGATTCGCCTTGTTGGCGCAAAGGATTTCATATTCCGACTGGTACAGAATATACCGGGGGTTGTCCGTCATACCGCCGTCAATGGAAACATAGGTGCGAATATTGGGAATATGTTTCACGCTGCCGACAGTATATAGGGTTACACACTCCGCCCCCACAATCGAGCGACCGGGCTCAATAAGAATAAAGGGCACCGCAAGACCCAGCGCCGCGCATTTTTCCTTGACCACCACAGACACCCGCTTCATATAGGCGGTAAAATCCTCGGGCGCGTCCTTTTCGGTATATTTAATCCCAAAGCCGCCGCCCAAATTCAATTCGCCAAGCTCTACGCCGGTTTTCTTTTTGATATCGGCAATAAAGGTCAGCATCACTTCCGCCGCGTGCTCAAAGAAGCCCTTTCAGCGAAAGGTTTGCATCCGCCAAAACCAGCCGAACCGCCTCCATGGCCTCGCCGGTTTCCAGAGCAAAGCCGAACTTGGAGTCGATTTGACCGGTGCGAATAAAGTTATGGGTATGGGCGTCGATGCCGGGTTTAATCCGCAAAAACAGGTTTGCCGCCTGACCGCGCTGTGCCGCCATAGCGGAAATCCGCCGCAGCTCCTCCACATTATCCGCCACTATGCGCCCCACGCCGCTCTGGAGCGCATAGGCGATTTCATCATCGGTTTTATTATTGCCGTGAAAATAAATGCGCTCGGCGGGGAAGCCTGCCTTCAGCGCCGTATACAGCTCGCCGCCGGACACCACATCCACGCCCATGTTTTCCTGTTTGCAAATGCGGTACATCTCCAGACAGGAAAAGGCTTTGGACGCATACAGCGCAAGACCGTTGCCATCGTAATTTTCTTCAATAGAGGAAACAAATTTGCGGCAGTTGCGGCGAATACCGTCCTCGCTGTATACCATCAGCGGAGTGCCGTAGCGCCCCGCCAGCTCTGTGGTATCCGCGCCGCTGACCGTCAAATGCCCCTTTTCATTCACACCTAAACTATCCGAAACAAACATCCTCTTTCTCTCATCCTTTCATTCCAATATCCTGTTTATTCTGTCTGCGCAGCGGCAAACACATAGGAAGTGTCCTCATTTTTGCCGCGGTGCAGCACGATTTCATCTACACAGCCGTCTTCCGTTTCCGCCCGCAATGTATTATCGCCGCGTATGAGGCGCACCTCGCGGAACAGGAATACCCCGCTGCTATTTACGCCCGCCGGGTTTTTTACGGCTTTGCCGTTAACATACAGGGTTACAGCACGGCAATTGGAATAAATTTTTACAGTTACTTTTTTATCTACCCGATTGCGATACCGTTCGCCGGCAATTTTTACAAACTTATCATCCGACCATTGGGATTTATAAAACCAGTAAGCGTCCTTTTTTGTTACGCCATCGGCGCAAATCAGACCGGAACTGAACACATCGGCATCATACAGTTCCGCAACAAAGCTGCCGGCAATAAAATCCCGGCGGCAGATGGCGTCCCAAACCTTTTCATGATACAGTGCCTGGTATTCCTCCGAAAAATCGCCGCTCACCGGCTCCGCACTGTGATAGCGCACATCACCCGCCACACCGTATTCGGATACAAAAACGGTTTTATCCGGTCGGGCGACACGAAACTCATCCATACAAGCAGTCAGCTCTTCCGGCTTCTGGCGGTCGCCCTCGCTTTTGCAGCCGGCTGCCTGAGCAACACAGGGTAATTCGGACACCGCATAATCATGTACATAATCCGGGCTTACGCGTATGCGATTGATATCAAACGCGCCAATGGCTTCGTATATTTTGTTTTCCGCCCTGCGCCCCTCCGGTGTAGCCCCACCATCTGCGGCCACAAAGCAGACCGACGGATGGTTGTAATACTGCCGCGCCAATTCCACATACTGCTCAATCAGATTATCTTCGGAATCTTCATTCACAGCGTCCAAATCCAGCGGCAGCTCACACCAAACCATAATCCCTTTCTTATCGCAAAGACGGAAGAATTTTTCCGACTGGTAATAGTTCAGCAACCGAACGGCATTGGCGCCGAGCCGGGACAGGTTGTCCAAATCCCCGGCAAAATCATCCTTTGGCGCGGTTGCGTCCTGTCCCCAGGTAACACCTTTGACCCGTACGTGGCGGCCGTTCATCGAAAAACCATTCTGACCGTCCGCATCCAGTCTACGGAAGCCGAAATCGACTTCCTGTTCATCCAAAATCACGCCGTCACGCAGCAGCTTCGCCCTGAGCTTGTACAAATACGCCCACTGCGGTTCCGGTCGCCAAAGTACCGGATTATCAATATCAATCACAGCATTGGCATCTTTCGGCGCGGCGGCGGCAGCGCCGATGCTTGCGCCCGAAGCATCATAAACAGTAAAGCTGACAATATCATAATTGACGGGATTGGCTATTTTGGCATGCACCGCCACCCTGCCAACGCCATCGGTCACTCTGGTATTGATATAAATACCATTGGAACCGTTTTCCCCGAGCTCAAAATGGGTAACACCCGCAATGATTAAATGGACATCGCCCCATATACCGCCGAAAAATTCCGAGCCGGGCAGCAGACGGCACATATCGGAATAATCCGAATTATCCGCCACAACGGAAATCACATTGGTCTGCCCGAAAACCACCGACTTGGTAATTTCCACCCGAAAGGAGGTAAAGCCGCCCTTGTGAATGCCCACACATTTATCATTGATATATACCAGACAGACATTACTGACCCCGCCAAATTCCAAAAACAGGCGAATCGCCTGCAATTCCGCCGGAATCGGCAGTTCTTTTCGATAGATACATTTGCCCTTATACGCCCCCGCCCCTTTGGCGGGCCAGGTATAAGGCAAATTGATTTGCAACGGGGAAACCAGGGCGTCGCTGATGTTTTCGGGCACCTGACGCGAAAACAGCCAGCCCTGATTCAAATTAAAAAGCTGTTTCATAAGCAAATCCCTCCTGTGTATCACAGCCGGAATACTTTATTTTATCATATTCGACCGGTTGTTTCAATACATCTATATGACAAAATCCAAACAAATACGCAATGACACAAAATGCCCGTTCTTACGCATTGGTCTGTTTGCTGCGTCTTTTTGTCAAAACGGCAATTGTAATGACAAGCGCTGCGGCTAGCACCAGAAAAACCACCCAAAAAAGCGCTGTATTGCTCGAATTTTCACGATTGTTCACAGCCTCGGCATCGCCGATAACCAGCGTTTGTCCATCGGTGCCAAATTCAAGAATATCGGGATTTTCCATGGTCTGCTCCGTTGTCGTTTCCCCGGCGTTTTCACCGGCAGCGGTTGCACTCGGCTCAAGCACGGCCGCATTATCCCCATTGCCGAAATCCAACACGCCGTCACCGTCTCCTCCCTCCAAATCAATGCTCACACCGCCGCCTGCTGTGGTTTCGGGCTGTGTGGTCGGCGGAGCGGTTTCATAATTTTCCGGGAATGTCATGGCAGTACCCAACGAATCCACCACCGACTGCAAATCCAGAAGCTCACTGTCGGAAGCTTCCTCGCCTTCCGCCATAAAACGGACTTCCAGCGCCAAACCATTTGTCACCGTATGATAATAATAGGCATACAGCGCCCCTTCATACAGCACGGTATATTTGATAAACAGAACCGCCCCGGAGCGATACCGTTCCACCGCCTCCATGGAAAACCCATCGAGAGAGGTTGTGGTTTCCACCTGCTCACGAAGCAGGAGATTTAGCTGCGCAGCCGTCAGCGAAGCATAGGATGCCTGTCCATCAGCATCCTGCGCAGTAACAATCATCGACTTTTCGCCCCGCTTTTCGGTCAGCCATATACTATAGGAAAAGGCGTTCATATAATCCGTTAAAAGCGAAGCGGAGAGTCCGCGCTTTTCCTGCAAATCCTCGTGAATCTTGTCGGGCGTGCTGACATACCAATCATCGGAAAAGGTTATGGGAATCAAAATGCCGCCAACCGATGCCGTTTGGGTTTGGCTTTCGGCAGAAGCAGTAAAAACAAAAGCAAAACAAAACAGAACCGCAAGGATTCCGCACGCTGTTTTTTTCAAAGACATCACCTGCTGTATTTTTCATTTTGCATCATCAGCGCCGCCGAAAAACTTTCGGCTCCATTTAACTATAGCATATCCGTTTGCGCTTGACAAGCAAAAATACAAACGCGGGCAAGCAGCCGTCTGTTGCCCGCAGCAAAATAAAAAATAAAGGAGAGCATCGCCCTCCTTTATCGGTTAATCAGTCCAAAATTATTTAACAGAAGCCTTTCTGCGGGTAAACACAAATGCTGCGCCTGCAAGCATAAACAACCCAGCCGCAACGCCTACACCGGCATCACCGGTCTGCGGAATATTGGTTGTAGGAGCCGTAGTAGAAGGTGCGTTTGTGGTAGACGGCGCTGTGGTAGAGGTAGACGGCGCTGTGGCAGAGGTAGACGGCGCCGTGGTTGTGGGAGTGGTGTCGGAACCACCGGGAAGCAGGTTGCCGAGCAAATCCTCCAGATTCAGGTTGCCGAGCAGGGAGCTTAAATCTAAACCGCCAAGCATCGAGCCCAAGTCACCCATACCCAAATCGTTCAAAATACCGCTGAAGTCCATGCCGGACAGCATCTCGGTAATGGCAGAGGGGTCAAAGTCGGCAAAAATCGGCGTCAGCTGACCGGAGCCGTTGCTGAGTATATCACCAAGAGCGCTGACAGACACTGCACAGGTTAAAGCGAGCGCAAGCGCCAAAAGCACAGCAATAATTTTTTTCATGAAAAAACATTCCTTTCAAAAGAACTCAATTCTTACAGATATAAGCATACTATCAATCGATTTCAATGTCAATGATGATATGAACAAAATTTTAATATTTGTATACTTGCATAAAAATCAATCTTGTTTTTTGTTGGTTTTACACATTCTTCTTATTTGTATATCTCTGAAAAAAGCGGCAAATACTACACCTGACAACAAAAATTGAACGGAGGAAATACCATGCTGTTTTCAGGGTCCGGCAAAGAAAAGAAAAAGAACCGCAAAAGCGAACAGGCGGCGGATATATGGGATGATTTCAGCACCGAGGAGAATACCTACGATATTCTCGGCAGTTATACGGGACAGCCTGTAAACGACAGTCTGCCGGAGCAGGATGCAGACGATTTATAAGCCTGTTTCACCGCCTGGCAAAGCTGCTCATGCCATGCATCCGGCAGCATCCGACCGCCAACACCGAAGAGTGCCGAAATCATACCGGTTTATTATTTTTTGCGCGGCTGCCCTGCCGCGCTTTTTTCATCGCATCGCCCTTTCCTATATATATTGTATATAAATATTATATCGCTTCAGACGGGTTTTATTGTTTCAATCAAGAAAATACCAAACAAAAATTACAAAAAACTGTCCATTTGTGACATTCTGTTGCACACGCATTTTAATTATGCTATTCTGTATACGGGGTAGTAGCAAAAAACTGTGAGCGGGGAACTCTGTTTTTTCATCATATTTTCTTCAATCTTATGTTTTTTGTAACTTTTTCTTTACTTTAACAGTCTATACTGTGTCCATCAAGACAAGGAGGATCGTTATGAATATTTTAGTCACCTTAAACAGCAATTATGTACCGCCCCTTACCGTCCTGCTCCATTCGCTGACAGAAAACAACCCCAGTACCGTTATCGACTTGTATGTAGCGCATTCCTCCCTGACATCGGAGGATTTCCGGCGCATAGAAAATAGCTGTGATATGCGCCGCACCCGCATTCACTCGGTAAGCATTGCACCGGATGTTTTGGCGGAAGCGCCGACGCTCAAGCGTCTGTCCAAAGAAACCTACTACCGGTTGCTTGCCATAGATTTTCTGCCGCCCGAAATCGACCGTATCCTGTATATCGACCCGGATACGGTTGTCCTGCGCTCACTTGACAGCTTTTATAATATGGATTTGAACGGCAGTTTGATGGCAGCGGCAGGTCATACCAAGGGCTGGATTGAAGCGCTGAACCACCGGCGGCTGAAAATGGCAGAAGGCAGCCGCTACATCAACGCCGGCATTATTTTAATGGACATACAGGCTATGCGAAAAGAATATACCGTCCATGATATTTTTGACTATATTACAGCCAATGCTAAAAAATTATACTTAGGCGACCAGGACGTATTTAACGGTCTGTTTACCGGCAGAATCCAGATTGTGGACGAATGTCTATATAATCTGGACGAAAAGACTTTCCGCGAACACCGCGGGCATATCGACCTGGAGTGGGTGCGCCAAAACACGGTTATCGTTCATTACAACGGTCAGTACAAGCCCTGGAAAGAGGGCTACAAGGGCGTCTTACAGGATTTTTATTATGACTACCGAAAAAAACTGCCTCAGCTGCCGTTGCAGCATCAGAAAGGGTCGCTGATTGCATGACAACAACAAAACCAGAAACCAATAAGCTGAAAGCCCTGATACAGCAAAAGCGGCAGGCTCTGCGGGAAGCGCTGGCAGAAACCGCCGCAAACGAAAAAGATATCAAGCGCAAACGCATTGCCATTTTGATTTTTGCCATTCTGCTGTTAGCGGCTTCTCTTGCTTGTTATTTTACCATCGGCAAGCAGCTTTTGCTTTTCATTGAAGATAAAGATGCGTTCAAAGCGTGGCTTGCCGGGTTCGGCGCAGGCAGCCGGATTATCTTTGTCCTCATTCGTGCGCTGCAAACCGTAGTTAAATTCATTCCGGCAGAGCCGCTGGAAATCGGCGCGGGGTATGTGTTCGGTACCTGGGGCGGGCTGTTGTACTGCTCGTTGGGGTCACTGCTTGGGTCGCTGATTATTCTGCTTTTGACCAAAAAATTCGGTATCAAACTGGTTTCACTTTTTGTATCCAAGAAAAAAATCGATTCCCTGCAATTTTTACAGAACAAACAGAACCTGAATATGACGCTGTTCATCATTTATCTGATTCCCAGCACGCCGAAAGACATCATTACTTATCTCATCGGGGTGACGGACGAAAGCATTCCGCTGTTTTTACTGATTACAACCATCGGCAGGATCCCATCCATTATCACCTCTACCTGGTGCGGACATACGCTCCAGCAAGAAAATTACCTGGCCGCAGCCGTCATTTTCATTGCCACGGCGCTGTTTGG
This sequence comes from uncultured Eubacteriales bacterium, assembly GCA_949293815.1. Classification (GTDB taxonomy): domain Bacteria; phylum Bacillota; class Clostridia; order Oscillospirales; family Acutalibacteraceae; genus RGIG2774. The sequence continues at coordinate 66,777 of CASFEZ010000005.1, forward strand.
CTTTCTATGCGCCTTTCTATATCGCCGTTTTGCGGGGAGAGAAAACAGAAAAATGAACGAGGAAATTTCTGACAATTCCGGCGTATAACAAAGGCAAAACGGGTCAACACTTTTGGTGTTGACCCGTTTTTTTGTATCGCAAAGCGGGTGTACTCCATTTGGAAAGGAAGTCCCGTTTGATGTCAAAAGGTATGTCCACCGCCGCGCTGCGCATTGCCAGCGCCTGTTTTTGCTGTTGTATTCTGCTGAACATCACCGCCTTTTATGCCAGGTGTGAAAACCTGCGCGGACAGTTTTTGCGCCTGCATGTCATTGCCGCCTCCGACACCGCCGAAGACCAGCGGCTGAAGCTGAAGGTGCGTGATGCTGTTCTGACGGCAGGGGGCGAGCTGTTCGACGGCAGCGTGACCGCCGCCGAGGCAGAGGAAAAAATTCGTCCCGCCATTCCCGTTTTACAGGAAGCAGCCGAACAGGTTCTGCGCGCAAACGGCTGCGAGGATACGGTAATTGTAACCGTACAGCAAGAATATTTCACCACCCGGCAATATGGAGAAATCACACTGCCCGCAGGGGTTTACGAGGCAGTAAAAGTGGTAATCGGCGAGGGGGTCGGGCAAAACTGGTGGTGCGTCATGTTCCCACCCCTGTGCCTGCCCGCCGCCGAAGCCGTCGCGTCCGAGGACTACTTCAGCCAAGAGGATGCCGACCTGCTGCGTCAGCCGGTAAAATACCGGGCAAAGCTGAAAATTGTAGAATGGATAGAACAGCTTTTATCCTGAATCTGCTTGCCGGGCTTGTGACAGTTCGCATGTAAAGAAGGCAGAGAAGCCGCACTCCTCTGCCTTTTTGTTATGCGCCAATCGCGTTGCCGGTATACAGTTGATAATATCTGCCTTTCTCGGTCAGCAGCTGTTCGTGGGTGCCCCGCTCAATAATGCGTCCCTGTTCGAGCACCATAATACAGTCCGCATTCTTTACGGTGCTGAGCCGGTGGGCAATCACAAAGCTGGTGCGACCCTGCATGAGCTGATCCATCCCCTTTTGCACCAGCTGCTCAGTGCGCGTATCAATCGAGGAAGTCGCCTCATCCAGGATAAGCACCGGCGGGTCTGCCACGGCGGCGCGGGCAATGGCCAGAAGCTGCCGCTGCCCCTGGGAAAGGTTCGCGCCGTCGCCGGTCAGCATGGTCTGGTACCCCTCCGGCAGCCGCCGGATAAATCCGTCCGCATTCGCCAGTTTGGCGGCGGCAATACATTCTTCATCGGTGGCGTCCAGCCGGCCGTAGCGGATATTGTCCATCACCGTGCCGGTGAACAGATGGGTATCCTGCAACACCATCCCCAAACTGCGGCGCAAATCGCTTTTCTTAATTTTATTGATTATGATTTATAAACTCACCGACTGCTTTATGAAGCTGCGTTAACTGCATGAAATATACCAACCGTTTTTCATCTTACATAAAAAACCGTTTCGCTGCTCTTGTCAGCAGCAGAAACGGTTTTTATTTTAATATTACAAAAAAAATATAATGCAATTATTTACCCGCTTTTACCAGTCCGCGTTGCGTGGGCTGCAAAATTTTACCGACCCGGGGAACGAGGACTTTAATCCACCATTCAAAATATTTGCCTTTTAATATGGATTTCAGCTTTTCACCGGTGGCTTTGGTGCGCTCTTCCATATCCGGCACGGTGCGCGGCTGCATGGAAATACGGTTTCCTTGGAAAGTAAAAATAAACCGGCGGGTTACCGTAGCGGGAATGGGCTTGATATGCACTTCCAGCGTATGCGCGTCCGCCCAAAAGGCATATCCGGCGCAGTCAAAATCCAGTTCGCCGATTTTTATTTGGCTGTGGGCAATCTCCCCGTTGAAAGGCAGCACTGCCCGCTGCCCCGGGTTGCCCTTTTCATCCCAGGTCATCACCACATCGTTTTCCCGGAACCGGAAGCAAAGATTGGTCATATCGCCGCCCTTTTCGCGTGAAAAAAAGGTAACCTGCATGGGGAAAACGCTCACAGGATAGCCACAGGCATCCACAAAATGCGGTTTGAGCAAGCCATAAACCTTGCCGCTTATCTTCTTTTCCAGGGGGCTGCGGGGGGTGGTTTTTGCTGTAAAAGCAGGCGCTAATGCCAAAGAAGTTGTCTGGGCGGCGGCGTCAGGTTCCACAAACAGCTGCGGCGCGTGCTGCCATACAATATCCAAACTTTTTTGCAGCTGCGGACAGGAACCGGTCATCACAAGGCAGGCATCCTCCTTGCGAAAGGAAATGGCGTACTGCGAATACATCCCCTCGCAGCGAAAGGTTCCCGGATAGCCGGCGCATTGCCAGAAGCCGAGTCCATAGCCTGCCGCGCTGTCCGCATCCGACTGGGACACGGCGGAATCGGTCAAACAGGAGGTGGCTTCCCGAATATAGTCCTCGGGGATAATCTGCCGGTCAAACAGCCGTCCGCCGTTGTGGCAGCAAAGAATGAATTTGGCAATATCCTCGGTTTTCAGCAGAAGTCCCCAGCCGCCCGCTTCCGTATCATCGGAACGGGTTTCCCATACCGGCACCTCCATGCCCAGCGGCTCATACAGGCGGGGCGTCAAATAGGCGGTAACCGACATTCCGGTCACCCGCTGAATCACCGCCGCCGCTGCCGAATAGTTTTCATTAACATAACGGAAGCTGGTGCCCGGCTCAAAATCCCATTTCGCCTTTACAAAGGTGCGCAGCCAGTTTCTTCCGCCCCGGTGGGTGCGTTTGCCGGAAGTCATGGACATCAGCTGATAAACCGTCAATTTTTCCAAATAGGGGTCGGTTTTCTCCGGGCGCAACTCCGGAAAAACATCCAAAAACTTGGTTTCCCGGGTCAGCAAGCCTTCTTTCAGAGCAAAGCCATAGGCTGCTGACAGAAAACTTTTGCTGATGGAAAATACCATATGCACGCTCTCTTTATAAAACGGCGCCCGGTAAACCTCGCACGCCACCTTTCCATGGCGAATCAGCATCAGGCTGTGCAAATCCATACCGCCCGCAATCAAGTCCTCCGCCAAAAGCTGCACCTCTTTTGACGAAATTCCCACTTCTTCCGCCGTTTTCGCCCGATCCAAATATTTTTCCATACCTCAAGTCCTTTATATAACACAAACAGACGCCGACAAAACTTGCCGGCGCCGGTTTGCAGAATTTTTTATTCGCCGACAGACGCATTGAATTCATCGAAGTCGTGAATATGCTTGACCTCTACATCCTGGTACATAGCCATACTTCTGGGCATATTCTTAATAAACCCATGCTCCTGCATCATGCTGTCCGCAACGGGCTTCCACTCTTTGGCCAGGTCAATGGTCTTGCTGACCAGATGCTCAACATCCTCGGGGCTGACCAGGTCAGTGGATTTGGCACCGGTGGTTTTTACCATCTGCACGATAGCGCCGGGATTATCACGAATCGGGCAGGGGCGCAGCATATTGTCGCTGAACGGCTGACGCTCTCTGTACGCCATGAAGATGGGGCTGCGCAGTACATCAATCAGATGCGTATTGGGGTCTTTGATATTGACCGTAGAATAATGGCAGAATACGCAGGGCTCGCAGTCGCCGTTGGAATTGATGTGGAAATACTGTTTGCCGCCCGCAATGCAGCCGCCCACATATTCGCCGTCGTTGAAGAAATCAATGGTAAACAGGGGCTTACGCTCTCTGTGGCGCCATTTGCGGATTTGGTCGTACATCATCTTGCGCTGCTCGGCTGTGGCAAGAATTTCGGGACCCGCGCTGTTGCCGATGGGCATATAGCTGAAGTACCACGCGAAGCGGCAGCCCAAATCCACCAGGAAGTCTGCGTATTCGTCAGAGCCGATAACTTCCGCGTTCAATTTGGTATAACAAAGCGATGCGCCGAAAATCAGGTTACGGTCTTTCAGGCGTTTAATCGCCGCGGTAACCGCTTTGTATGTACCCTTGCCCCGGCGGGCGTCGGTGGTTTCTTCGTTGCCTTCAATGGAGAAAATCAGCAAAAGGTTGCCCACGCGCTTTACTTCGTCCGCAAAAGCATCGTCGCAAAGGGTGCCGTTGGTAAACATCAGGAACAGGCAATCCGGATTTTCTTCGCAAAGATGGAGCAAATCCTTTTTGCGCATCAGCGGCTCACCGCCGGTGAACAGATAGACATAGGTGCCCAGTTCCTTGCCTTCGGAAATAATTTTATTCAAATCATCGTTGGACAATTGGGACTGATGACCGTATTCCGCCGCCCAGCAGCCGGTACATTTCAGGTTGCATGCCGCCGTGGGGTCAATCAGAATTGCCCAGGGGATATTGCAGTTATATTTTTCAATCGCGGCTTTTCTGGTTTCATAGCTGTAAAAGCCGGCGTTCATAATCGGCGTAACCAGTTTTTCCAGCATTTTGGGATCCGTATCGACAACCAGAGATTTGAGATACTCCCTCCAAACATACCCCTCGGTTGTAAGCGCTTTTTTCAAACCGCCCAAAATCTTTGCATACAGCGGGTCACCGGCATATTTTTTCTCGGCAAGCTCAATCATATTGACCGATGCTTTATCAAAATCTTTCTGCAATGCCTTAATACCCTGTTTGACGACCATGGCCGTCGCTTTTTCTTTCAATGCCATATCCATTTCCTCCGATACTATGATTTATGCTGCATGGGCAGCTTTATTCCATATAAACCTTCGCGCTTTCCCGCAGCGCGTCAACCATATCCGTGCGCTCCCAGGCAACGTCCAAATCCTCGCGCCCCATATGTCCGTAAGCTGCCAGCGCGCGGTACTGGGGGCGCCGCAGCTGCAATTTGTCGATAATCGCAGCGGGACGCAAATCAAAGAGCTTATCTATCATCTCCTCCAGCGCACCGTCACCAATTCTGCCGGTTCCGAAAGTATCCACATACACCGATACCGGGCGGGCAACGCCGATGGCATATGCCAGCTGCACCTCGCACCGGTCAGCAAGACCGGCGGCAACCACATTTTTAGCGATATATCTTGCCGCATACGCCGCGCTGCGATCCACCTTGGTGGGATCTTTGCCGGAAAACGCGCCGCCGCCGTGGCGGGCATAGCCGCCGTATGTATCCACAATAATCTTTCTGCCCGTAAGACCGCTGTCCCCTGCGGGACCGCCGATAACGAACCGACCGGTGGGATTGACATAGTATTTCGTCTTTTCATCCAGCAATTCGGCAGGTATAGTGGGTTGAATCACCTTTGCAATCACATCCGATCGAATCTGCTCCTGCGCAATTGCGGGGTCATGCTGAGAAGAAATAACAACCGCATCCACACGGACAGGCTTACCATCCGCATATTCTACCGTGACCTGGCTTTTGCCGTCCGGGCGCAGGTAAGGCAGCGTGCCGTCCTTGCGTACCGCCGCCAGCTGCCGCGACAGCTTATGCGCCAAAGAAATGGCAAGGGGCATAAGCTCCGGCGTTTCGTTGCAGGCATAGCCGAACATCATGCCCTGATCGCCTGCGCCGTTTAAGTTGTAGACATCTGCATCGCCGTCTTTTTTTTCTTTGGAAGCGTCCACGCCCATGGCGATATCCGCGCTCTGCTCGTCAATGGACAACAGCACCGCGCAGGTATTTCCGTCAAATCCATATGCCGGGTTGTCAAAGCCGATATCCGTTACCACCTCACGAACAATCTGGGGGATTTTCACCTCCGCTTTTGTAGAAATCTCGCCCATGACAGAAACCACGCCGGTGGTGCAGGTGGTTTCGCACGCCACGCGAGACTGGGGATCCTGCGCAAGCATCGCATCCAGAATGGCGTCAGAAATCTGGTCGCAGATCTTATCCGGATGCCCTTCTGTCACAGATTCCGAAGTAAAAAAGTATTTTCGCATATTTTACTCCCTTTCCTTTTTACCAATTGATTGTCCAACTCTCCGTTTCCTGTCCGGTAAACACTGCGCTGCCGGAAATCCCGATCGCGGAGGCGGAGCCTTCCACATACAGCGGGATGGTGTAGGTCGCGGATGCAATATATCCATCCGGGTTAATCACCGCGTGAATAGTGGAACCCGAATAGGTAATATTTGCCGACTGGACCGTCAAAATGCTGATATCAATACTGCTGACATCCAAATAGCCGATCGCCGCTGCATTGGCGGTGGGGATTTCATTCATGCCCACGCTTTCAGACACCAGCGTAATATCCACTACCGTGTTCTGTCCGCTTTGTGCAACCGTAGCGGAGGCAACACCACTCTCCGTCAGAGTAAATGCACCGCGTTTTGGCAGCAGCAGCGGCACGGTTTCGCCCTCGGAATTGACGGCCGTTCCGCCGCTGAAGCTCAGCGTTTCATCCACCGGTTCTACCACAGAGTCAATCAGTCTATTGGCTACACCAGCCACCAAATCACCGCCGGTAATGCTTTGAATTTCGGCAGAAAAGCCCTCGGTATGGTGTACGGACACCGCCCCCGTATATGCCTTTGTTTTGTTGACCGCATCGGACAAAAGCGCCAATATCTCCGCTTTTGTCATTGTTTGCGGCGAAGCGCCCGCCGTAACCGCCGGGGCTGTCTGTGCCGGCAGGGATGTGCTGCCAGTTGTTTGCACCGCAGTGGATTCAGACACAGCAGATTCTGAAGCAGGAACGCTTACAGTAAGCGAAACATCGGAGGAAACCGGCTCGGCGGTAGTTCTCTCATGCCATGTCGCCTCAGCGCTGTCCGGCAGCGTACCTGCGGAATCATCCGCGCGGCGACCTACCATAAACAGCACAAACAGGAGCGCACACAACGCAATAACAGCCAGAATATATAGTGCTTTCTTTTTCCCAGACAATCCATACCCTCTTCTCTCTTCTATTCAAAAAAACGCTTTTACCGAAAAAACGGTCTGCACGCATATCCGCAATCTTTTGAATATATTTTAAACCGGTCATATTTTCGTAATGCTTTTATTGTGTTAAAGTTTTGTTAATCTGAAAATTTTGGCGAAAAACCGCTATATATAAGGGAAAAATTGCATTTCCAACAGGCAAAACGGTAAAAAAATGGCAAAGAAATGCAAAGAAAAACCGCCAATACACTGATAATTATGTCTAATTTTTTACAGAATAAACCCAATATTAGGCATACAAATCTCACCAGCAGACAGAGAACATATATAGAAAGCCCCGTGCAAATATCGCACAGGGCTTTTCTTCTTAGCAAAATTTATAAAATATAATCGGTAATACAATCATACCAATGCACATAAGGTTCACCGTTGACCATCAGCGTTTCATTTTCCGGCAGCCGCTGCGACCAGGGGGTGCCGTGGTGCTCAATCGCCCAGGTATCGTGATTAAACCGCCGCCAGAGAATGGTGCGACCGTTTTCGTCCAAAAACTGCTCTGTCACCACACCGCCGTCGATATATGTACCTATATCCATAACGCATATGGTATCGTAACGCTTGCCGCCGATGGCAATGGTATATCGTCCGACCACATCCAGTAAAAACGGCTTGTTCACCGCTGTCACGATATTGCCGCTGCGGCAAATCTCCCCTTTCGGCTTCAGATGGATTTCGTTGCCGCAATTGTCCTCCCCGAATCCCCAATTATCCAGAAAGGGGTCACCGTCCAAAAAGGTATATAGCCGCTGAACGCCGCCCTCCTTGTGGCTTTCCGCCAGAATCCGACAGTGGGTATCCGTCAGCTGCGCAATCAGACTGCGCTCTACCACCTTCTGCCCGCCGGCAGAATTGCATTCCATCGGGTCATATTCCACCGTGCGGATCTGTACGCCCCGAATCCCATGAACCTCGGCTGGTCCCAGCACCTTCATTTCCATACGCTCAGTACGGATGCGCTCGGGAAAATCATACATGGCCCACTGGAGCGTCTCGCCGATTTTCGGCACAATAAACCAGCCCATAATCTCTTCCCAGCAGACGGCAAACGGCTCCCCTTTTGCCTGCTCAATGGTATAGTCCGGCATGATTTTCGGTAAAGTATTCATATTCCATTCTCCTTTTTTCTCATTCGTTCGCTGCTCCCACAGCTTTTTGAATTGCTGCTTCGCGGTGTACAAACGGCTTTTTACCGTACCCTCCGGAATTTGCAGCAACCGGGCAATTTCCTTTTGCGGCAGCTCCCGCCAGTAAACCAGATATAAAATCTGCCGATTGTTTTCACTTAATGCCGAAAGAATCTCCCGCACGGCAGCTCCTGAGGCGGCTCCGCTGCATGCAGCCAGCATTTTCGATTCCAAATAAACCTTTTCCTGTAACTGCCGCTCTTTTGCCTGTTTACGGAAATAATCGCCGCATTTGCTGCGGGCTATTTGCAAAAGCCAGGACTGAAAAGCCGCCGGATTGCGCAGAGATGAAAAATTGAAATATGCACTCAGGCGGATTTCCTGCAACAAATCCTCAGCGGCAGCTGACGAAGATACGCGGAAGCGCACATACCGTTCCAATGCCGCGCTATGCGCCCGCAGCAGCGCTTCAAAACCATCCATACACACACCTCCTGTAAAAGGATTGAGAATCGATTCCATACAATAAGACGGTTTTCCCCGACAAAAGGTTCATCAAAAACGATATGTTCCTATAAAAAACGAGGGACACCGAAAAAGTGTCCCTCGTCTTTACAATGATTAGGCTATAGCCCCGCAATCAGGCTGACAGCCGCCCTTTTTGCTTATGCAAACGCATTCAGCAATGCTGTCAGTATTTCAAGGATTCTGGTTATGATATCGATAAAAGCAGCCAGCATATCGCCAAGGTTCCGGTTGCAAATATCGCAGTCTCCGTCACCGTCCGCGTCAACATGGTCGCCCTCGTGCATCAAAACGCCTTCGCTGTTAAAGGTATACAGCTCGCCGTCAATGGTGACCTGACCGGTGGCAACCAGATTGTCGTTGCCCGGATCACAGTAATACCGGTCGCCGTCTACCGTCTGCCAGCCGGACATCACTTCACCGTCAACGCAGAGAACCTTGCCGCCGTCCGCGTCTACAAGACCGTTCAAGCCACGGCCGTCCGAACCAAACAGATAGGTCTTGCCGTCGATTTCGATTTCGGCGTCAGTCACCATGTAGCCGGTCTCGGGGTCAAAGTAAAATGTGCCTTTTAATGTTTTAGAAGAGTTAAAATACAATCCGTCAACATCACATAAGCCGGTGACATAGGAATTAGCCCAGAAATAGCGAATCGCACCGGAAGCCGGATCTTCTGAAACCCAACCTTTTATCAGTTTACCATTGGCATCGCACTCAAACTTCTGATAGTTCCGCTCCCAGACACCGGTCAACATTTTACCATAGCTCTGCTCTTTACGAACACCATCGAACATGTACCAATCGCCATCAATATGCCACCAGCCATACTGCAAAACACCGGCATAGACATAGTATCTGGCGCCATTGGCGTATACATCCGCGCCGCGTACCAGTTTGCCGTCCGCATCAAACACATAGGTCAGCGTGGTCGGCTCGCCGTTAAAGAGGAAGTCCTCTACTTCCGCACGAGCGGTAGTAATGCTTTCGGTAATTTCAACCGTTCCGGTTACGGCGTAGCCGTCAGAACCGAGATAATAGTAATCATCCTCAATAGCCTGCCAGGCGTTGGTTCTGGGGGTACCCATGTACAGGTACAACTTTTTGCCGTTGGTGCGGTCGGTCAGAAGACCGGTGTAGTTGCCAGCCTCACGTGTATAACCGCAAACCGAGCAAATCAGGTTGCCGCTGTCGTACTCATAGGCGTGTTCGCCGGATTCGGTGCAGGTGACTTCTTTTTCCACAGCATAGGAATCAATAATCATATCCGACCCATCAGGGGAAACGCTGTGGGTCTCTACAACAAAGGTAGTGTCGGTGGTTGATACCGACAGGTAAATCGCCTCGAACTCATCTTCGAGCATGGCGAAATGGAACGCATCGTTGGGAACAATATCGTAGGACTTTTCACCGGTGGAGCCGCAAATATAGTATACGGCGCCGCTTTCTTCGTCCACTTCACCGGCGGTCAAGGGATAGGTTCTCGCATAGGAATGGTCGTGACCGGAGAATACCACATCAATGCCCGCTTCATCCACCGCTGCGGGGACATAGGTATTGATATACCCGTTGCCGCCGGTGGGGTTGGTGTAATAGGGAGGCTGGTGTATGGTCAGCACTTTCCAGGTGGCATCAGAGGCATTGGCGTCTTCCACCAGCCAGGCCAGCGCATCCTGCAGCTGCTGGGCATTCTGGGTGTAGTTAATGACCGCTACATATACATTACCGTACTGTACCGAATAGGCGCTGCCGTAGGAGCCGTCCGCCAGGTTGTAAATCGCCTGGGCATTGGCGCCGGACAAGTCGCTCTCATGCTCGTGGTTGCCCAATACATGAATGGCATCCACATCGCCCGCGACCTCTGCCTGATACAGGGAGAGGGTGTGCACCCAGTTTTCATAGTTGCCGGCATTATCCACCGAGTCACCGGTCTGGATACTGAACGAATAGTTCTTATCCGAAGCGGCCAGCGTAGACATCAGACTCTGTACAAACGCAATATCCGCGTCCTGAATATCGGCAAGGACATAGAAAGAAGTATCCGAATGCAGCGGGTCAAGGGTGAATGAATACACATCCGACCAGTTTTCATCGGAACCGTCGCCGACTTTATAAACATATTCCACACCGGCTTTAAGACCGGTTACCGTAACGCGGTTGCTGCGAACGGTGTTCTTGGAGGCAGTCATATTCAAATCGCTGCAAACGCCGGTATAAGTGGTGAAGGCTGCGTCGCCCTCTGCGTCATATGCCGCTTTTTCGGCAAGCATAACCACCGCATTTTCCGCTGTGTACAGCGGGTTGCTCAGCCAGCTGAACGCCTTGGAATTGGAACCGTTCGTTGTGGCTGGGGTGATGACATTGGTCGGTTTACCATCGGTCAATTCAGCGGGGATCGAGTTAATATCCACCGAACGAACAAAGGAAACATCGCCGTCTTTTTCAGCGTACAGACGCACCGAGCCAATCGCCGCAGTTATCGCGGCGGAAACAACCTGACCGCTTCCATCTGTGGTACCAACCAATGTGCCGGAATCTGCCATATAGACATTTGCCCCGGCGACCGGATTGCCGTCTATATCAACGACCGTTACAACCCCTTCCGTGCCCACAAGCATCGGGTCGGCAGAAATGGCATATTTGGCTTCCACCAACGCGCTGACCGTGCCGGTCGCAAAGGAGGGAATAAAGCCCTCCGGCAGCGCATCTACTGCGGTAAAGGTACCGTTGACCGAATAGGTAAAGCTGCTGCCCTCAAACGTTGCGGCAGGAATCGCATAGCGGACAACGCCCAGCGCACCGTCTGTAGCAACATCCAAATTCCGCTTGGCGCTGATGGTCAAAATATTATTTTTTTCATCCAATTCGTAAGTGCTACCGGCATAGGCGGGCGCAAATTCAATACTGTCGAACTGATAGCCGCCGGAAACGGAAATATCGATCTGCGCTTCACTGATCGCCTCGGCGGGGTCAACTGTAAGCGCCAAATCCGCTGTTTTGCCAAGGAGCGGCGCGGCGGTCAGGGCGGCTTTTACGCTTGGGTAAACGGTTTCGCCCTTTACAAAGAAAGTGCGGGTTTCCTCGGTTTCGTTGCCGAAGCCGTCGCGAATCACCAGCCGAACCGTGTGTGCGCCGTCCGCCAGCTCCGCATCGTATAAATAGCAGATATTATCCGCCGTTACCACGAAATTGCTGTTGCCTGTCACTTCCACGCCGTCTACATACATACGAACGATATCCACACCGGTGGTATATTTGTTTTCCACATCGGAATAGGACGCCTGGAAAGTAACGGTATTCGAATCGACTGTTGTTACACCGCTTTCAATTTCCGTGTCGTTGACCATGATGGAATTGACCGCCGGCGCGTCTACGTCGTCGATATTCGCACCGTAAACGAATTGCAGGTTATCCAGATAAATGGAGCCTTTGGACTGGGTGCCCATGTTAATACCGGGCACATACATCAGCCGGAAAGTATAGCCGCTTGCCAGGGTATACGGCGGAGCAATATTGGTCAAATCCGCCTCCAGATATTTCCAGCCGCTCCAGTAAATGCCTGCGGGGGTATCCTCCGTTGCCTGGCTGGTCTGCAGGGTAAAGTCAACCGGCGTTACCTTGGAGAAGTCATTATTATTATAGATATAACCACGCAGCCAGAAATTGGCGGTGCCTTCCGGCGCGTAGACCCAAACGCCGAAGCCGGTGGGCGTACCGGGCACCTCAAAGTTTTCGACCATGCCGAAGTACGAACCGTCGGTACCGGAAACGCTGTTGGTCTGGAAGTCATAATTCAGTTTCAGAGAATGCTCACCGAAGCGCACCGGTTCATCGTCATAAATGCTGACGATTTCCGCCGAAGCAATAGCGCCGCGCCCGGCTGTACCGGTCTTGAAGTTAGAACCCTCGGTATCAATGGTATAATAATCGGGATCCTCAAAATCCCATACCAGCGTGGGCAGCATACCGATAATGGCGCGAATGGTAGCGGACAATTCGCCTTCACCCGCATAGGTCGCCGTAACATTGGCGGTAATGGTAATGCCGTCGGCAGAAGTAAAGGTATTGCCGTCAAATGTACCAATCACACCAAGGCAGTCCTCGCCGGTCTCCGCGTTGGCTGCGCTCCAGATGATATCGCCCGCTTTGATATGTACATCGCGCCCCATATACCGGGCTGTCAAACCAAAATCAGTTTCCGCTTCAAATCCGAGGCTGATTTCATCTGTAGCAAAATACAGCTCATCCGGGTTCTGAATCTCAATGGAAACAGAGCCGCAAACTTCGCCGCCGGACAGGTAATTTACCGTAACCGTACCGGTTTGGTCATTGGCGGTGAACAGACCGTCCTCGGTGATAGAACCGAAGGACTCGTCCGCCAGGGCAAATACGCCGTCTGCGGGTAAATCCACCGCAGCACCGGAGGAGTCAACGCCCTTGGCGGTAAACTGTACCTGGGAACCGGGGGTATAAATTTCGTTATTGGGTGTCAGGTTCGCATGATCAAACACGCCGGTGGGCTTCGCGGTGGATACCACCAGCAGAGAGGAAGCAACCGCACGCTCCACGCCGTCGGAAGGGCTGCTGGTAACCTGCAATTCCGACTCGCCTTCATGCTTGGAAACAAAGGTGGTCGAGCCGCCGCCGTCCAAATGGCCTGCCGTGACACAGCCGAGGCTTATCATCATATCCGCAATTTCCGACCAGGACATACCGCTAGATTTTGGCGCCTGGCGACCGTCCATAACAAAAAGAACAACTGAACCGTCCGCTTTGATACCAACGGCGGTTCTGGGCTGGTCGGCGGTGTTATAGCTGCCGCCGGAGCCGTGAAGATTCACACCGTCACGAACACAGATTTCCCACAGACCTATCGCTTCCTTACAATCTGTAGGCGGCACGCTGGCGTCACGAATCACCGCAGTACCGTCGTTCAAGATGGCAAAATACGGCTGGTTTCTTTCATTATGATAGTATTCCTTGCCATCCATAACCAGATAGCCGAAATCCGCGCCATTGGCCATATTGAAGATATTGCCGTTTACACCGCCAACAACGGTGAACTTCTCACCGTTCACTTCGCGCTTTCTTTCAGCAGCTTTTGCCTGGTCGCGAACGGTCTGCAAACCATCTTTCGTACCGTCCTGATCCTTATAGCTGGCCAGCACCGTAGCCGATGAGCCAGAGCCAAGCTGTACGGTCATGGCATACCCCATATTTTGGCGTGTGCCGTCAGCGTTATTTAAGATCAAATGTGTTTCTTCAACGCCGGGAGCAATGCTGTAGTCTGTCTTTGAAATCAGATACGTGTCGTCAGGGAATGTATCTTCTGTCAAATCTACCGCCGCAAATGCCGACATCGGCAAAACCGAAACCAGCATCAGCAAACTGAGCAAAACTGCCAGCAGCTTGGAAAAAGAAGAACCCTTTTTCATGTCAGACTTCCTTTCTTTGAATAAAATTATAATAAATGATAACAATTCCGTTTTTATTGCCCGTACAGGGATTTTCTGCCGAAATACACCCCTCCTTTCTTCGATTGCAATAGAATGAAACAAAAGCAAACAATCGAACGGCAGTATAATTTTCAGGCAAAAAATAAGCAGTCGTCGATTTTCGCTCTTTCAGTATAAAGCAAGTATCGTCTTTTGTCAAGAACTTTTTTCTTGGCAGGAAGTTACAAAAGACAAACCGTCCGCACAGCTGCAAAAGTATCCAGTTTTATTTGCTTATTCACATAAAAATTGTAAAATACTGTTCATTCGTGCCGGCGATACCCGCTATTGCTTGCCGCTCACGCAATAGACAGCTGGTATTGACAATCCGGCTCCCGCAGCTATTTTTTATCGCCTTGCAAAAATATAAGTTTGTGATACACATATTCCGTTTTTTATCATTGTCATTTTTCGCCGTTTTCTCTTTTTTTTCAACAAAAAAACCTCTGCCACAGGCAAAATCTGCGGCTGAGGCTTCGATATATTTTTATATAATTCTACAGTTTTAGCAAAAACAGAAATTCTTTCACAAATTCAAAACCGGTCAGCATCTTCTTATGCCTGCAAAAATGCACGTATGACCGCACCATCCTCAAAACCTTTCTGATAGAGCAAGTCCAAAGATTCCGGCGTTTTCTTCAGCGTATCCACGCCGCAGCAATCCGAGGGGGCTACAATGAGCGTCTGCCCTGCGGCCGCCAGCTTTTTCACCTTATCCAGACATTTATCATAAATATCGTGCCGGGTAAATATTTCATCAGCAATCTGCGGGTATTCAGAAAGCATACGGCGAATCACCGGCTCCAGACGGCTCTGGCGGTTGGCGTGGTAATCCACCGGACGGGTTAAAATTACCACAATTTTATCACAGCCCACCGACAGCAAATGCTCAATGGGCAGCGGGTCGGACAGACCGCCGTCAAAATATTTGACGCCGTTAATGATATACGGGCGGCAAACCAGCGGAATACAGCAGGATGCCTTTAAAATTTCATAGTGATTTTCAGAAACATCTTTTTTGGTAAAATAAACCGGTTTGCCATCGGACGCTCTGGTGGCAACCACACAGAGCTCTCCCGGCGCATCCATGACCTTTTCATATGCCAGCGGATTTTCGCTGCCGGCATTGGACAAATCCGAATAAATATAATCCAAATTGATATAGCTGCCACGCCGGAGCATATTGCGCATGCTCATATACTGCCAGCGAAAGGCGTAGTCATGGTAAAACAGATAATTCCGCCCCTGCTGCCCTGCCAGGAAGGATATCATATTGGCGCTGCCGGCGGAAACACCGCAGCAGTAATCAAACTGCACGCCGTCCTGCATGCACCTGTCCAGAACACCGGCGCCGTATATGCCGCGCATACCGCCGCCCACATCAATAATTCCGGTCACAACCAAAGACCTTCTTTCTTATTGCAGCACCACATTTTTGTCGCCGAGCAGCTGTTTCAGGCTGGCGAGCAGCTGGGCACTGATACCGGCGGTAATCCCGGTCTTTAAATCGTATTTTTTGCTGTCGTTGAAATAGAAATAGACAGGCGTACTGCCCTCAAACGCGGTAATGCGGTTCAGCGCCTGCTGTTTTGTACCGTCAGATTCCGATGCAAAACGCAGGAACAAACCGTGAGTACGCTTCTGCGCACTCGCCGCAGGGCGGGGCTGTTCTGCGACCGCAGCGGCAGATGCCATCCGCGCCGCAGCAATAGGCGCAGGGGAATCGGTTTCGGCAGCGGAATGTCCGATATAGGAAACCGCCGTATATTCCGGCGCGGGCGCGGCGGTGCTTTTGCCGAACCCCGAAAGGGACGGCGCAGGCTCAATGCTTTCCAGCAGCAGCTTCGGCGCTTCGTCATCCCGCACGGACAGGCGGGCTTTCAGCAGCACAATGGCGTCCTCCGTAATATAATTCGCAAACTGAAGATACGCTTTCGGAAAAACAAGCACTTCTATTGAGCCGTACATATCCTCCGCTTCCAAAAACGCCATGGTGGTATCATTTTTGGTAATTTTTTTGCGCACACTGGAAAGAATGGCCAGCACAACCACCTTTTGCCCATCCCGGTAAGAGGACGGGTCCTGCGGGTCGGCTTCCAGCAAATGATCTACCCGGGCACAGCGCAGCTTTTTCGCCATATCTCTATATTCTGCCATCGGATGTCCGGAAATATACAGACCGGTGGTCAGTTTTTCCATGGCCAGCTTTTCCCGCTCCGGCAGCTCCGGCACATCGGGAATGGGCGGCTCGGCGATTTCTGCAAACTGGGAACCCATATCAAACAGGCCGAACTGCCCTTCAATTTTATGCTTGCGGTCATCCTCCAGCGAGGCAATGACCGTATCCATCATTTGCAGCATCTGCCGCCGGTTGGTCCCCAAATCATCTAAAGCGCCGCATTTGATAAAATGCTCCACCGAGCGGCGGTTAAATTCCCGACCGTAGACCCGCTTGCAGAAAGAGAAAAAGGAAGTAAACGAACCATTTGCCTCCCGCTCTTTTATAATCACTTTAATAAACACGCTGCTGACATTCTTGACCGCCAGCAGACCAAACCGCACCTTGCCGTCCACAACGGTAAAGTTCTCATCGCTGTAATTCACATGGGGCGGCAATACCTCAACCCCCAGGTTCGCGCACTCGGAGATATAAGGCACCATTTTATCGGTATTATCCAAAACGCTGGTCAGCATCGCCGCCATAAATTCGCAGGGGTAATGCCGCCGCAGCCAGGCGGTCTGGTAGGTGACATACGCATAGGCGGCGGAGTGGGACTTATTGAACGCATAGGAGGCGAAGGACGCCATATCATCAAAAATGGCGTTGGCTGCCTCCTCGGAAATCCCGCGCTTGATACAGCCGTCGCAGGGAGAGCTGCCGTCAGAGCCATCCGAGCCGTAAAGGAAATATTTGCGCTGCTGCTCGAGTACATCCGCCTGTTTTTTGGCAACGGCACGGCGCACCATGTCGGACGCGCCCAGAGAATACCCCGCCAAATCCCGGAAAATCTGCATGACCTGCTCCTGGTACACAATGGTACCGCAGGTAACATCCAGAATCGGCTTTAATTCCGGCGTATGATAATGGATTTTATCCGGATGGGCGCGGTTTTCCAAATACGCCGGAATGAAATCCATCGGTCCGGGACGGTACAGAGCGATAACCGCGATAATATCTTCCAGGTTCTTCGGCTGCATGTTGATCATCAGCGAACGGATACCCGCCGACTCACATTGGAAAACACCGTAGGTGCCGCCCTCCGCCAGCATTTGGTAGGTTTCCGGGTCGTCGATGCCCACATCCGAAATCTTAAAATCCGGCACCCGGCGGCGAATCATCTTTTCCGCGTCGCTGATAACCGTTAAGGTCCGAAGCCCCAAAAAGTCCATTTTCAACAGACCGAGCTTTTCCACCCAGCCTTTATAATATTGGGTAACAATGGAATCGCCGCTGGTAAACAACGGGCAGTATTCCACCACCGGCAGGCGGCTTATCACCACGCCCGCCGCGTGCATGCCGGTGCTTTTGGGCATACCCTCGATTTTTTTGGAGGTATCGATGAGATTGCGCACCTGCTCGCTCTCATCGTACATTTTTTTCAAATCCTGATTGGATTCCAGCGCCTTGTCGATGGTCATGCCCAATTCCTGGGGAATTTCCTTGGCAACCACATCCACCTCGGCGTAGCTCATGCCCAAAACCCGACCGACATCGCGAATGGCGCCCTTGGCGGCCATGGTGCCAAAGGTGGCAATCTGCGCCACATGGTCCGCCCCGTACCGGCGCTTGACATATTCAATCACTTCCTGGCGGCGGTTGTAGCAAAAGTCGATATCAAAGTCGGGCATGCTGACGCGCTCCGGGTTCAAAAACCGCTCGAACAGCAAATGAAAGCGCATGGGGTCAATATCGGTAATGCCGCAGCAATAGGCGGCAATGCTGCCCGCGCCTGAGCCGCGCCCGGGGCCGACGGGGATATCAATGCTTTTGGCGTAATTGATATAGTCCCACACAATCAGGAAATAATCGATAAACCCCATGGAGTTGATAACGCCCAGTTCATAGTCCAGGCGCTCCTTGTATTCCTGGGGGTAATTTTCGCCGTAGCGTTTAACAAGACCGGTATAGCACAAATCCCGGAAATATTCAAAATGATCCTGATTGTTCGGTACATCGAAATGGGGCAGAATCGTGTTGCCGAACTCAAATTCCACATGGCAGCGCTCGGCAATTTTGTTGGTATTTTCAATGGCTTCGGGCACCTCGGGGAACAGCGCCGCCATTTCATCGCCGCTTTTCAGATAAAAGTCGGGCGAGGAAAAGTCAAAGCCGGTGTTTTCGTTGATGGTGTGCTTGGTCTGAATGCAGATCAGAATTTTCTGCACTTCCGCGTCGTCTTTTTCAATGTAGTGCACATCGTTGGTGGCGACCAGCGGAATGCCCGTTTCCCGCGCCAGACGGATAATCTCCGGGTTGGAACGCTTCTGGTCCTCAATGCCGTGATCCTGAATCTCCAGAAAATAATTGCCCTGCCCGAACACGCTGTTATACCACAGCGCGGTTTCTTTTGCTTTTTCGTAATTATTATCCAAAAGCGCCCGGGGAATTTCACCGGCTAAACAGGCGGACAGGCAAATCAGCCCCTCGCGATATTGCTCCAATAAATCATGGTCCACACGGGGCTTGGTATAAAAGCCGTCAATCCAGGCGGAAGAGACGATTTTCATTAAATTTTGATAGCCGGTCATATTTTCAGCCAGCAAAATCAAATGGTACCGCTGGCTGTCCGGTCCGTGCACCTTATCAAACCGGGTGCGGGCTGCCACATAGACCTCGCAGCCGATGATGGGCTTAATGCCCTCTTTCTGGCACGCCAAATAGAAGTCAATCACACCGTGCATCACGCCGTGGTCGGTAATGGCAAGGCTTTTCATGCCCATTTCCTTTGCCCGGTGGCAAAGCTGCTTCACCTTGGCCGCGCCGTCCAACAGGCTGTATTCGGTGTGCACATGCAGGTGGGTAAATTCTGTCATAGTTGTTCCTTTTCTGAAAATATATGTGTAAGGTCGGAAATGATGTGTATGGGCGGAATTTATGTGTGTAGGTGAGGTTGCAAAGCGGCGCGCGTCATTTCTGCCCGTAATACGCATTCTTTCCGTGCTTTCTCAAATAATGCTTCGAGAGCAGCGACTGACCGACCCGGTCGGTGGGACCGCCGGAGAGCTGTTCGGTATAGCGCGCCATTTTGGCGACGATTTCCAGCACTGCCGCGTTCTCCGCCGCTTTTTTGGCGTCCTTGCCCCAGGTAAACGGTCCGTGGTTACGCACAATGACGCCCGGGATCGCCATCGGGTCCAGCCCACGCCGGGCAAAGCAGCGGGCAATCACAAGCCCGGTATTTTTTTCATACGCTCCTCCGATTTCCTCATCGGTCAGCGCGTCGGCGCAGGGAATATCCCCATAGGAAAAATCCGCATGGGTCGTGCCGTAAGCGGGAATATCCCGCCCCGCCTGCGCAAAGGCGACCGCGTTGACGGAATGGGTATGCACCACGCCGCCGATTGCGGGAAAGGCTTTGTATAATTCAATATGGGTCGGCGTATCCGAGGAGGGCGACAGGGAGGATTCCACCACTTCGCCGTCCAGGGAGACAACCACCATCTTCTGCGGCGAAAGCTCGGGATAGGGCACGCCGCTGGGTTTAATAACAATGAAGCCCTGCTGACGGTCAATGGCGGAGGCGTTGCCCCAGGTAAAGGGCGCAAGACCGTATTCCGGCAAAAGCATATTCGCCTCGTAAACCTGTTGTTTTAAGTCTTCCAGCATATCAATTCCCCCGGTTTTAAGATTCGGCAGCGGTCGGCTCGGTGACCTGGGCCTCGGTAATGGTATAGCCGTCCGTGGAAAAGCCGATGCTCTCCTCGCTGACGCCGCCGACGGTCAGTTCCGTCAGCTCCCAGCTCACATTTACCGAGCCGGTCATGTTATACACCCGGCATTTGGAGGCAAAGCCGTATTCGCTGTCAATCCAGACAAACGCATAGGCGGTCAGCAAACCGGCGGTGTTGTAAGCGGACTGGGTGTATTTTGCGGCGACGCGCCCTGCCACGGTTTCCTCTCCCTGGTATTCCACATTGGAAAGGGTGGGGAAAGACGAATCCACATAGGCGATTTTCATGAACCCGGTGGTAATATCCGCAAGGCTCTGGTCGGAAAGCACCGAATGGGTACCGCTCATGGCAGCGGGATTTAGAACATACTGGTCAATATCCGACCCGTTTTGAATAAAATAGGTAGCCGCGCCGCTGGCCAAATCCGTTACGCTGTACAGCCCCTCGCAGCGCATCTCCCGCAGCTGGGAGCTTTCCGTGCCCTCGGTATAGGTATAAGTCAGCGAATAATTGCCCATCCAGCTGTTATTCGTGCTCAAAAGCGAATCCGATGCCCCCGCCGAAGGCTGCGCGGCGGTTGAGCCGGCCTCCTCGGGTTCGGTAAACACCTGGGTGTTTTTAACCGTTGTAGCATACTCGTTGATACCGGTCGGGTCGTTTTGTGCACAGGCGGAGCAGGTCAGCACCAGCGCAAGCAAAGCGGCGATAACAGGTACTCTTTTTTTCATAAAGAACCCTCCAAATGACAATGCGCATCTATCTGGCAATGGTATGAAAATCAATCAATATATCTGATAATATTTATTGTAGTCGTCCACTAAAATAAAGTCAACCGATAATTTGTAAATTTGCCTGTATTCCCCCTTGCAATATGGAAACGGGCTGTGCTATGATAAACAAAAAAACGGAGGCATGGATGAATTATGAAATATGAACTTTTTCTGAATCATCATACCGACTTTCATACCCTGCAAATCGGCAATCTGCCCGCAAGGGCTTATACCATCCCCTTCCCTTCCAAGGAGAGCTGCCAAAAGACCGACTATATCACCGAGCGCAGCGGCTCGCCCATGGTGGAAAATCTCTCCGGCGCATGGGATTTCAAATTTTATCCCACGGTGCTGAAAATGAAAAGCCATATCGACACCGATAAGATGGACTTTGAAACCATTCAAATTCCCTGCACCTGGCAGCGCACCGGCGTACAGCCCCCGGTGTATCTGAACTGCCCCTATGAATTTAAGACCTTTGAGCCCTGCATCCCCACCGACCAGCCCGCCGCCATTTACCGCAAGCATTTCACGGTAAGCGATATAAACAAAACCCGCATTCTCTCTTTCCTCGGCGTAGCCAGCTGCGCGGATGTCTATGTCAACGGCGCCTTTGTCGGCTATCGTGAGGGGACGCACAACACCAGCGAATTTGATATTACCTCCCTTGTCCACGAGGGGGAAAACGAGCTTCTGGTGGTGGTTTTCAAATGGTGCAACGGCTCGTTTTTGGAAGCGCAGGATATGTTCCGCGAAACCGGCATTTTCCGGGATGTACTGCTTTACAGCTATGATGCGGTATATCTGTATGACTACCGTGTGGATACCGACAAAGCCGGGGACGGCTATGATTTATCCATCGAAGCTACGCTTGCGGGCGATACCGATGGCGCCGCCGTCAAAGCGCAGCTGTATGACGGGGGAACGCTTGTGGCGGAAGGTATGCTCACAGACGGCAAAACCGTCTTCTCCGCCCTTTCGGTCAAAGAGTGGAACGCCGAGGTGCCCTATCTTTACACCCTGTACCTGACCGTGGAAAAGGACGGCAGGGAAATCATGTGTGTGAGAAGCGATGTGGGCTTTAAGCACATTCAAATTGACGGACAGCACTTCCTGTTCAACGATAAATTGATTAAAATCAAAGGCGTGAACCATCACGATTCCAGCATTGTCGGCGGCTATGCCATGACACACGAGGAACTGATTCGCGATATAGAGTTGATGAAATCCTATAATGTCAACGCGGTGCGTACCTCCCACTATCCGCCCGACCCGTTCTTTTTGCAGCTTTGCGACCACTACGGTCTGTACTGTATTGACGAAGCGGATATCGAAACCCACGGCTGCTGGGAAATGGCGATGGATGTCAGCTATATCAGCAAGCAGAAAAAATGGATCCCCCACTATGTTGACCGGGTAAAGCGGATGTATTACCGCGACCGCAACCATCCCTGCCTTTTGATGTGGTCGCTGGGCAACGAATCCGGCGGATATACCTGTCAGGATGCCTGCTACGACTTTATTAAGTCCATGGACAATCGTATCCCCGTGCATTACGAGGGCGTCATTCATACCAACCGGGTCTGCTACGATGTGTTCTCCAATATGTACAACAGCACCGAAAATCTGGAGCTGATTGGCAAGGGCACCATCAAGGACGGCATTCGCACCAAATTTTATAAAACCAAGCCCTATTTCTACTGCGAATATGCCCACGCCATGGGCGTAGGACCAGGCAATTTGGAGGAATACTGGGATTTATTCTATCGGTACGACAATTTGATGGGCGGCTGTATTTGGGAATGGTGCGACCATACCGTTTATCACGACGGAACCGATAAATACAAATATCGATACACCTACGGCGGCGACCACGGCGAGCGGCAGCACGACGGCAACTTCTGCGTCGATGGTCTGATATACGCCGACCGCCGTCCCCATACCGGCGCTTTGGAGATGCGCAATGTCTACCGCCCTGTCCGCGCCAAGCTGATTGACGGTACAACCGTTGCCTTTACCAACACCAACCGCTTCCGCGCCGCTGATTATTTACGGATTCAATGGAGCTGTACCGTGAACGGCGAAGAAAAGGAAACCGGTACGCTCTCCCTTTCCGCCGCCCCGGAGAGCACCGAAGAAGTGACCATTCCGCTCACAACGCCTTTGGACGAGAGCAAGGATATGGCAATTCTGTTCTCTTATTATGACGGCGACACCTGTCTTGCGGAGGATCAGGTCACCTTAAACGATGTGGACTATGAATACACCGTTGCGATTGGCGATAAGGTCTGTATTTCGCAAAAGGGCAATGAGGTGCTGGTGGAGTTCGACAATGGCAGCGCCGTGTTCAACACCAAAACCGGCTTTTTGACCCGCTACACCGCCGCCGGTCAGGACTTAATCAACCCAAACCCCGCCCAATATGATGCCTTCCGCCCGAATCTGTTCCGCGCCTTTTTGGACAACGACCGCAACCTGCGCGGCGGCATTCAGCACGCGGGGCTGCGGAGCTTAAAAACCAAAGTCATTTTCTTTGACGCGACCGTGGATGACGGCGTGGCGCGGATTACCGTAGCCCATGAGCTGCTGCGGGAAAAGGAAAACCGCTATACCGTGGAAACGGAATACGAGATTACCGCGGCGGGCGTGATGGATGTCCACACCGAAATCACTTCGTTTACCGCCCTGTCCTATATTGACCTGCCCCGCTTCGGCGTGCTGCTGGAGCTGCCGAAAAAATACGACCATGTTAAATATTACGGCATGGGTCCCTGGGAGAACCTGCCCGATTTCAAGGCGCAGAGCCATATGGGCGTTTTCGAGAGCAAAGTGGACGATTTGTTCGAGCACTATGTCTATCCCCAGGACAACGGCAACCACGGCAAGGTTAAAATGCTGGCTTTGACCGATGCCGAGGGCGGCGGCTTCACCTTCTACGCCGATACCGACTTTTCCTTCTCCGTTCGCCATTGCACCCAGGACAGCCTGGACGATGCGACCCACGACGAGGAAATTCAGTGGGTGGATTCCACCGTTCTTTCTCTCGACGGCTTTATGCGCGGCACCGGCACTGGCATTTGCGGCCCGGACACCCGCGCAGAGTACCGCCTGAATCTGGAAGAGCGTCTGCCCTCCCTGACCTTTACGGTGGTGCCCGAAGCGGCAAAATAAAACACATCTCTTATGCAGCAAAAAAGACCCTGCTCTCTGATTCGGAGAACAGGGTCTTCCTACAAAAAAAACTGGCAGAGGTGAATTTATATGATAACCCATCAATGGATTCCCGGTGACGGCGACTATACCGATGCGCTTACTGTTCGCCGCGCCGTTTTTATGGACGAGCAGGGCTATTCCGAACAGATAGAGGTTGTACCCGAAGAAGAGCGGGTTTCTCTGCATCTGGTCATTTATGACGATGGTATCCCCGTCGGCTGCGGACGGCTGCTGCCCGACCCCGAGCCCCGTTCCATGCACGCCGGGCGCATTGCTGTATTAAAATCACACCGCGGCACCGGACTTGGTAGGGTCATTGTACAGCTGCTGACCGAAAAGGCAAAAGAACGCGGGGCGGAAATCGTACATATCGGCGCACAGAAATATGCCGTGCCTTTCTATGAAAAATGCGGTTATCACAAATGCTCGGCAGAGTATATGGACGGGCATATTCCCCATATCGCCATGGCGCGCACCTTCGCTTTAGACGGCTGCGGCTTTTTGGCTTTTGGCGATTTATACGAAGCGGTGATTTTCCGCAAAAATATCCAGATCCCCGCGCCGGTAAAAAAGGCGACCATCAAAATACTGACCCTTGGCTTTTTTGAGGGGTATCTCAACGGTAAAAAAATCAGCGAGGACTTTTATGTCCCCGCCTGGAGCAACTATATCGAGCGGGACCATTCGGCCATGAACTACCCCATCCACGACCGGATGTGCTGCCGCGCCTATTATATGGAATACGATGTGACATCGCTGCTAAAAAATGGCGAAAACGCGCTGGCGCTGCATATCGGCGACGGGTGGTACGGTCAGTGGGAGAGCGAAAACGAGGGCGTTCACCGCTACGGCGAAAAGAAGCTCTGCTATCTTCTTTGTGTCACCGACGAGGCGGGCAGCGAATACCGTTTTTCCTCCTCGGACGGCGGCCGGTTCCGCCAAAGCTATATCAAATCCACCAGTATGTATTTTGGCGAAGTACAGGATCTGCGCGATTATGACCGCGAACTGTTTGTTTCGGCTCCGAACGGCGCACAATGGCGCGATGCGGAACCTGCCGAGGCGCCGAACACCCTGATTCTGAAACAAACCTGCCCGCCGGATCGAATTTTAAGGCATATTACCGACCCGAAAATCATATACTCTTTCGGAGATACCACCATTTATGACATCGGAGAAAACCTCGCCGGTTTCGCGGTGCTGAAATTTCCCGAAGGCGCACGAGCCAACCGGCGCATTTCGGTGCGCTATGCCGAAAACTTGAACGAGGACGGCTCCTTAAACTTTCATTCCATCGGCGGCACAAACCGCATCGGTATGGACGAATTTCGCAGCGGTCAGGACAGCGATGTGCTTTTATACCCCCACTTTCTCTGGCACGCGGGGCGGTATATTGAGGTGCGCGGCGAACACGAATTTATGGACTTTTGTCTGGTGGCGTCGGATATTCCGGTGACCGCCTCGTTCCGCTCCTCGGACGATACGCTGAACTGGCTGTTTGAAGCGTATGTGCGTACCCAGCAGTCCAATATCCACTGCTGCGTGCCCTCCGACTGTCCCCATCGGGAACGGCTCGGCTATACCGGCGACGGGCAGCTGACGAGCCGCGCCTGCATGACCATCTTTGACGCGGAGGGGCTTTACCGCAAATGGATGGGGGATATTGCCGACTGTCAGGACATTGAGGGCGGTCATGTGCAGCACACCGCGCCTTTCTACGGCGGAGGCGGCGGTCCGGGGGGCTGGGGCTGCGCCATGGTGGCCGTGCCCTGGAATTTCTATGCATTTTACGGCGACAAAAGCGTTTTGGCAGCCTACTATTGCCACATGGAAAAATACCTCGCGTATATGCATGCGCACAGCGAAAACGGTCTTGTGGTACGCGAAGAGGAGGGCGGCTGGTGTCTCGGGGACTGGTGCCCGCCCTATGGAAAACCGAAAATTCCCGAGCCCTTTGTAAACACTTATTTCTTTATCCGTTCCCTGCGCCAGACCGCCAAAGCTGCTGAAATTCTTGGCAAAGAGCAGGATATTCCCCGCTATCGGGCATGGGATGAAACCGCCTGCCAGGCGCTGCTGCGCGATTATTTTGACGCCGGCACCGGCTCGTTCTGCGAAGGAATCGAGGGCGCGGATGCCTTTGCCGTAGACCTATCCTTAGGCGATGAACGCACCTTAAAGAACCTTTCCGCCAAATACGAGCAGCTGGGCATGTATGACACGGGTATTTTCGGTACGGATCTTGTGACCAAAACCCTGTTCCGCCATGGGTACGCCTCCCTTGCGCTGCGGCTGCTGACCGGCAAGGGCGAGGTTTCGTTCCGCCATATGAAAGAAGCGGGCGCCACGACCCTTTGGGAATATTGGTTCAACGACCATTCCTCCAGCCACCCCATGTTCGGCGCGGTTACCGAATACCTGTTCAGCGATATCCTCGGCATACGCCAAAAAGAAGGCAGCGCCGGCTTCTCCGAAGTGGAGATCTCCCCCGCCCCTTTGCCCGAGCTGGATTGGGCGGAGGGCAGCATACAAACCGCCGGCGGCACCATAGAAGTGCGCGTTGAAAAAGGGCGGCTTGTTCGCAAAAAAATCACAAAAGGAAGAGAAGAACCATGATACCCGACAAACACGCGCTGTTTCCCAATCCAAACATTCCCAGCCTTTGCCTGATTCAAAACGCCGTCACCCGCGAAAACATTCAAGTCGGCGATTATACCTATTACGACGACCCGGACGGCGCCGCGCGCTTTGAAGAGCGGGTGACCCACCACTATGCATTTCTGGGCGACCGGCTGATTATCGGCAAGTTTTGCAGCATCGGCAAGGGCATTGAATTTATTATGAACGGCGCAAACCACCGCATGGGCAGCGTTAGCACCTATCCTTTCAACCTGCTCAGGGGCGACTGGGAAAGCAGTGTGCCTGCCCTCGATGATTTGCCCTTGAAGGGCGATACCGTTGTGGGCAATGATGTGTGGATTGGGCAGAATGTGACCGTGCTGCCCGGCGTTCATATCGGCGACGGCGCCATCATCGGCGCGAATGCCGTTGTTGCCAAGGATATTCCGCCCTATACCATTGCGGCGGGTAATCCGGCGGAGGTCATTCGCCGCCGGTTCTCGGAAGAAATCATCGAACATCTGCTTGCCTTACGCTGGTGGGACAGGGATATACAGTGGATTACCCAAAACCTGCCCGTCCTTTGCTCCGGCAACCCGGAAGAAATCCTGACCATACAGTAAGACAATAAAAAGGCGCCCGATTTGCGTTCGGGCGCTTTTTTTCCGGAACAAAAAAAGCTCCGTGCAACGGAGCTGATTCTGCCAAAGCCTATCTGCCTGTCAAGCGACGGTTTCGGAAACGAAATCCTCGTCACAGCAAGAGCAGGAAACATAGTTTTCCTCGGTATTGCCAATCTGCTGCTGTTTTTCCATATACTTCTGTACCAGAGCATATACAGCGGCAATCACACCCGCGATACCTACAATAATGCCGATTACTTTCAGAGCTTTTTTCATGGGGAAACCGTCCTTTCAAAACAAAATTATTTATGCATTGGACTTGCTCAGCTTCACGGCGAGAGCCGCTTTTTTGCGAGCCGCATTGTTTTTATGCAGCAGACCTTTGGCAGCAGCCTGGTCAATCTTCTTTTCCGCGAGCCTTACAAGTTCTGCTTTATCCGCTGCGTTGGTTTCAACAGCGATATTCGCTTTTTTAATAGCGGTTTTCAAAGCCGTATTTGCAGATTTATTACGGGCAGCTTTGGTCGCGTTTACGCGAACTCTTTTTTTCGCAGATTTAATATTGGGCATATTGGCACCTCCTTTGCGTCATACACATACTGTATCATACCATCTTTCTCGATGAATTGCAAGATTTTTTTTAATTTTTTTCACAAACGGGCAGCCGCGCCGAAAAAGTACGGATGAACCCCGCGCCATGGGCAACACTATTCACAGAAAAACTGCATTATAAAAATAAAACGGAGGCGTTTTCCATGTTTTTCGGAACCGACCTTGCCATGGAACGGCGAGAAATCGCCGGCGATATCGAAGGGCTTACCCACAGCGAGCAAACCGTTGGCGATGCGACCGTCAGCACCATTGAAGTGACAACCCCCGAAGCTGCCAAAGCACTGGGCAAGCCGGAGGGAAGCTATATTACCGTATCCGTGCCGTCCATGCGCGCGTCACGCGAGCTTTTTGACGGCAGGGTACAGGCAGTGGCGGACTGTCTTGCCCGGCTGCTGCCCCAGGACGGCGGCGTGCTGGTAGTGGGACTGGGAAACCTCGCCATCACTTCAGATGCCATTGGTCCGAAATGCGCCGAAAAGGTTTTTGCCACCAGTCATATTGACAAACAGCTGGCGCAGGAGCTTGGTTTTGCGCAGCTGCGCAAAGTGTCTGTCCTTGCGCCCGGCGTAGCAGGCAAAACCGGGCTGGAAGCCTCCCATGTCATTCGGAGCATCTGCGCCGACCTGCACCCGGCGGTCATTATTGCCGTAGATGCCCTGGCGGCGCGGGATTTGGCGCGTGTCGGCACAACCATTCAAATGACCGATACCGGCGTTGCACCCGGCTCCGGCGTGGGCAATGCGCGAAAAGTCCTGAACCGGCAGAACCTGGGTATTCCGGTCATCGCCGTCGGCATTCCCACGGTCATTCATATCCTGCACGCAGCCCTGGGGCTGTTCGGCGATGCTTTGACCGATGAAAAAGTAAACGCGGCAAAGGACGAATACCGCAATACCATTGTCACGGTGCGGGAAGCGGACACCATGGTCGAACGCGCCGCCGCTCTGACCGCCATGGCAATCAACAAGGCACTTCAGCCCTCGCTTTCGCAAGAGGAGCTGACGGAATTAATCCTGGGATAAGGAAAAAGCCATGAACAAAAACCCGATTTTTCGTCTGATTCAAATTTTTCTGCTGCTTTCCATTCTGCTGCTGTGCATCGCGGGCGTAGCGGCAGGCGCAGTCACCATCAGCGAACGCAGCAAGCCCAGCGCCGAGGCAGAAACACCTCTGGCTATCCCCGCGCATTCTTTTTCGTACGGTACCGCCGCTCCCGGCGGCACGGCGCCTCGCTTTTAACCGGCGCCGCTATCGCCCGTTTCCGCCAAAACAAACACCGCCGCCGCACCGTCCTCTATACGCACCGGCTCATATCCCGCGCTTTGCAGCCACGCCATACGCGCGGTATTGATTTCCGGCGTAAAAGAGAACAAATCCAGCACCACCCACTCGGCGTCATAGGTCATCACGCTGCTTTGCACCGTGCCGTCCTCCTGATAGACCGGATAATCGGCAAACAGCACCTGCCGCTCAGCCAAAAACGCGGTCAGGGATGCGGAGGCTGCCACCGAGGCATCCG
The DNA here is from genome assembly GCA_949293815.1 of uncultured Eubacteriales bacterium. GTDB lineage: Bacteria > Bacillota > Clostridia > Oscillospirales > Acutalibacteraceae > RGIG2774. Next base: position 96,032 of record CASFEZ010000005.1, read on the forward strand.
CCGGCACCTCCTGAAGACAGCTTTCGATTTTTGGAATGATTTCCTGCCTGTCGCGATAGGTACGCACATAATTCGCCTGGCTCAGCACAATGCTGCTAAACGAAACCAGCGACACCGCCGCGCAGAACACGGCGACGCAGGGTTTCCATTTTGCTTGCAGCGCCGGGAAATGCACGGCAAACAGATACAGCAAAAGCGCTGCGGGCGCAAAGGCGTGCTGGTAATACACCGAACCGTCGTAGCTGTTGGGGCTTAAAAAACCAATGATAAAAAACGGCAGCAGCAAAAACAGCGAAGCCTTTTTGCGGCAAAGCAGCGGCAGCGCCCCTAAAGGCAGCAGCATCAGCACCAGATATTCCGCCTTGCCCAGAGAGAACCAATGCTTCAGCAGATAGCCGGGATTCGCCAAAAGGAAAGATGCCAGCTCCGATTCCGATAGCTCACCTGTTGCCAGGAATGTAACCCCCGGCAGAAAAATTTCCGTCAGCAAGAAGCACAGTGCCGTCAGCAGCAGCGAGAGCGAGCCGCTCTTTTTTTGTTTTAAGCCGAACAGCACATACAGCGATACCGCGCCCACGCTCACAAGCCCTTCTTTGCCGACACAGAGCGATAGCGCCATGGCAATTAAATAACCGGCGGTCGTTTTGCGTTCGGCAAAATACAGCCCCCAGAGCAGCAGCGGCGCCAATAGGCTCTGCTCATGGAAATCATAGTAAATCCCCGTCCATATGCCTGCGCTCAGCAAATACAGCAATCCGCTCAGCAAGCAGGTCGCCTCGGAGCAGGCTCGTTTTTTGCAAATCAGCAGCAGCGGCACAACACCGGATGCCAGCGCCGCCGCTTGTAAAATCAAATAGGGGGTCATGGAGCGGAAGACCATATACAGCGGCAGCAGCAAATACAAAATCGGGGACGGGTCGGTGACGAAACGGGATTTTTCATAATAATTGGCAACCGTTGTCAGTGGACCGTTCCCTTCTGCCATTTGGTAAAACATCTGGCTGTAAACGCCCATATCATAGTTATCGCCGCCAAAACTGCGGTAGCGCAGCACCGTCTGCACGCTGAAAAACACAAACCAGACGACCGCCAGCGCCGGCACAAGGCGGCTCAGCGATACTTTGGGGCGCAGCGATATGGCATCACGCCCAAAACAGTACCACGCACCGACGCCGATAAAAATACATAAAAACAGAAAAAACCAAATCTGGTACCCGAAATAGCCAAGCAGCATAAAATACAGCGTCATGCTGCAAAACAGCAGCACCCGCTCCATTTGCAGCTGCTTATGCCCGAGAGCGAACAGATTCAACAGCACAAAAAAGACCGCAAACACAATAAGGGCGGGCGCAAGCCCCACGCTTTTCATAAAGGACAAATCGGTAAACAGAATGTCGTCCCGCAGCAGCGCATACAACAGCAAAACCAGGCTGCCCAGCGCATACGCCGTCAATAGCCGTATGATGAGCGGCTCTGCTTTCATCTTTTTCACTTTTTGAATCCACGCGAACTTCCCCATAGGATCACCGTTGTTTTATCTTTATTCCGTTTCGATTGCCGCCGGCTGCGTGTTGATTGCATAAAAAACAGCAGGGTCAAATTTCGGCTGACGGTCATAGGTATATAGTCCGTTCCGCTCCTGCTCCACATCAGTCAGCTGCGTATAGCAGAAGCCAAACATCCGCTTATTTTGCAAAATCGCTTCTGTCAGCCCCCGGTACCGGGCAATAAACGCCGCTTCATCCTTCGGCGCATTGCCGTATCCCCAGCCCACGCCGTCGCTCCACTGAATACCGCCGTATTCGCTGATAAATACCGGCATACCAAAGGAATAGGGCTGCCGGTCAGAGAACCGGTCGTGCAGCGTATCCTCGGTCATCAGCTTATCATAGTTTGCCCGGAAAACCACAGGATCCTGCTCATAATCATGCACATCAAAAATATCGGTCTGCACATGGAAATTACCGCTGACATCAATGCAGGGACGGGTATCATCCGCCGCCTTGGTGGCAAGATACACCATGCGCAGTACCTCGTCGTTCTGCTTTCTGCCGTACCGGTCCCAGGTTTCGTTAAACGGGCACCAGCCGATAATGGACGGGTGGTTGAAATCCCGCTGGATTTCCTCGAGCCATTCGGGCAGGATAGAAAACACCGCTTCGCTTCGGCTGTGATCCAGCCCCCAGTTCGGGTATTCCCCCCAAACCAGATAGCCCATCCGGTCAGCATGGTACAAAAAACGCGGCTCAAAAATCTTCTCATGCAGCCGTGCACCGTTAAAGCCGCAGGCCATGGCGCGTTCAATATCCCCCCGCAGCGCCGCATCGCTCGGGGCGGTATAAATGCCGTCCGGGTAAAAGCCCTGGTCGAGCACCAGCCGCTGGAACACCGGTTTTTCGTTAATCAAAAAGCGGAACCCATCCAGCCGCAAAGAACGCAGACCGCAATAGCTTTTTACCGTATCCTCGCCATAGGTGAACACCAAATCATATAAATTCCCCTCGCCGGGCTGCCACAGGTGCGTTTCCGAAAATGCCAGCGTCAAAAGCGCGTCGCCGCCCTCGCTTGCCACCGAGGATACGCCCACTTCTCTGCCGTGGTACCACGCCTGCGCCGTTAAAACGCCCGCGCCCCGCAGCCTGGCGCGTACCGTCAGGGAACCGGTCTTACAATCCGGATAAAATTTGAACGATTCTATCCGGGTATCCGGCACAAATTCCAGCCACACCGACTGCCAAATACCTGTCGTGCGCGTATAATCACAACCGTGGGAAAAATATTCTTCGCTCTGCTTGCCCCGGGGAATCATCGGGTCGCGCTCATCATCCAAGGCGTTTACGCAAATCACATTCACACCGGCCTTGCAAAAGGCGGTGATATCCAGACAGAACGAAACATACCCGCCCCGGTGCGAGGCGGCAGGCTTGCCGTTGATGAATACCCTTGCCTCATAATCCACCGCGCCGAAATGCAAAAGCACCGCGCCCCGCAGCTGCGAGTCGGTCAGCTCCACCTCCCGCCGGTACCAGACAGAATACATAAAATCCGTTTCCCCTATGCCGGAAAGCGCGCTTTGGGGGCAGAACGGCACGGTGATTCTGCGCGAATATACCGCGTCGGGTTGTGCCAGCCCCCGCGCCTCGCCGCTTTTGCCCTGGTCAATTTCAAACTGCCATTCGCCGTTCAAACACTGCCAGTGTTCCCGCTGAAATTGCGGGTTCGGATGTTCACTTCTCGGAATATACATGACAACCCCTCCTAGGTTTTTTTATATGTATATAGTAAAGCATGGCGGGAGTGAAGTCAAGCACTCCTTTGGGTTCCGCCGTGAAATTTCCGTGGATGTGAATTTTTCTTAAATGCTGCGGTTTTTCCCTTGATTTATCCAAAAAAACAGACTAAGATAGAAGAAGATTTCTGTAAACAGAACAGGTGATTATCATGAACCAATGCCCCTATTGCGGCGCGGATATAGCCGATACCGACGGCATTTGCCCCCGGTGCGGCAAAAAAACATCGGAACCGTATCCTGCCGACAGCATCCCCGCCGGTGCCGAGACCGAACAGGAAAAGGACGCAGCCGCGCCGGTCGATTCGGAGGATACGGCGGCAAGCCCCGGCACGGCGTCTGCCGACAGCCTGATAAAAACCGCCGCTATTTCAGCAGACGGTTTTTCCAATCCTGCCGAACCACAGAAAAAAAGAAAACGCCGCCGGCTGCTCATCGCCATTGGCGCTGCGGTGGTGATACTTCTTTTGATTGCCGCGCTGGCGCTGCCGGGCGGCGACTCCGGTGAACAAAATACACCTGCGGGCGTAACCGATGAACAGCTTACCGGCTCTGACGGCACAGATACGCAGGCTGCTGCGGGCAGTACCGATGCAGCATCCGGCAGTTCCACTGACGCAAATATGCCTATGGACAGCACAGCTGCTTCCGGGAACGCAGATGCTACCGGCAGTTCGGGCGCACCGCACACCGGCGCTTCCGGCAGTGCAAACGCACAACCCAACGGCAATTCCGGCAATCAAACCGGCAGCAACAATGCCGCAGCCAATAACAATACCGGCAGCAATAACGCTTCGGGCAGCAACACCGGCAGCGCAGCAGTCAGCAATACCACGCAAACCGCCGCCGACCCGTTCGCCGAGGTGGTCAATATCATCAACAGCGGCAGCTACGCCATGGAAGGTACCATGACCAGCGGCGCCGACAATATCCCCGTGGGCATTACCTTTTGCGGGGATATGACCCGCATGAGCACGGATATGGACGGCATGGTATTGGATATGGCCATGGCGGACGGCGTCATCTATCTCATCAACCCCAGCAACAAAACCTATATGACTTTAACCGAATCGCTGATGAACATGATGGAAATGGACGCTTCGGATTTGGACGCCAGCGAAATGCGCTGGCATCTGGCAGATGCGAGCACAGCGCAAAAAGCTACCGTGACGATCGACGGTCAGTCCGTGGACTGCTATACCATCGGAGAAGCCAACGGCTCACTGAAAATCTATATGTCCGGCTCTGAGGTTGTGCAAATCGATGTGCTCAACACCTCCGGCAATACCACCGGCGCATACAAGCTGACCTCTTTCCGTGGCAATATTACCGAAGCGGATATTCTGCCCGGCGATGATTACAGCTCCAAAAACTTTATGTCGTTCTTCATGGACCTGATGTAAAAGGAGGTCTGCCCAATGGTTCTGCGCGGAAGTGTATATTCCAATACGCTGGGCATGGAAACCGGTCTTTCGGTGATTACCCCAAACGATTATGGTCAGGCAAAGCGGTACCGGGTCTGTTATGTGCTGCATGGCCTCTGCGGCGGCAATGCGGACTTTTCCAACTATACCATGCTGCCCTATTTTGCCTATGACAAGGATATACTCTTTCTCTGCCCCGAGGTGCAGCGCAGCTTTTATACCGATACCGATTACGGCATGGCGTATTTCCGCTATGTATGCCGGGAGCTGCCGCATCTGGCGAAGCTGGTTTTCAATATCTCCGCCAGGCGGGAAGATACCGCCGTGATCGGCTGCTCCATGGGCGGCTACGGTGCGCTGAAATGCGCCCTGACCGCGCCGGAAACCTTCGGCGTCTGCGGCGCGCTCGCCCCCGGCTGCCTGTTCTTAAAAGAGTATCTGGAAGAATGCCGCCAAAAGAAAGAGATTGATTTCCCGGATTTTTACGGTATTTTCGGCAAAGACCTGACCTGTCAACCGGAAAACGACATCATCTATTTGTCGCAGCAATTGGCTGCCGACCCCAAGCGGGAAAAGCCCCGCCTGTTTATCAGCGTCGGCGAGCAGGACTGGCTGCTGGCAGACAACCGCCGGTTCGCCGATTTTCTGCGCCCCCTGCCCTTCGATATGCAATACGAGGAAATTCCGGGCGAACACGATTTTTACGCCTTTAACGAAGGCATCAAACGGTTTATATCCTGGTGGAAATAACTCATTTCCTAATAAACAGACAAACGCAAAACAATAAGACAGTGTGAGATTCGACGGTACCGTTTATACCGCAAATCCCGCACTGTCTTTCTGTTTTTCAATCTATGAAGCCATGGCGCCCGTTTATACCGCGCCGAATACCAACCCGGCAGTTTTCACCAAAAACGCAAAGATATACGCAATCACGCACTGACCGAGCGCGACACCAACTGCCCATTTGCCGCCCAGCTCCCGCCGCACAGCGGCAATGGCGGCCACGCAGGGGGTGTACAGCAGGCAAAATACCAACAGCGAAGCCGCGGCCATGGGTGTCAGCAGCGCAACCAGATTTTCCGTACTGCCAAACAGCACGCCAATGGTCGCCACCACGCTTTCCTTTGCCATAAAGCCGGTGACCAGCGCGGTGGAAATCCGCCAGTCTCCAAAGCCCAGGGGCTTGAAAATCGGCGCAATCCATCCGGCAATCAGTGCCAGCATGCTGTCCTTCTGGTCTGCGACTACATTCAGCCGGAAATCAAAGGTCTGCAAGACCCATATCACAATGGTTGCCACAAAAATGACCGTAAACGCCCGCTGCAAAAAGTCCTTTGCCTTATCCCACAGAAGCCGCGCCACATTTTTGGCGCCGGGCATGCGGTAATTGGGCAGCTCCATGACAAAAGGCACCGCCTCGCCCTTAAACGCCACGCTGTGGGACAGCAGCGCGAACAGGATGCCAACCAGAATACCGCCGAAATACAGCCCAATCATCACCAGCGCCTTATGCTCCGCAAAAAACGCATCGGTGAAAAAGCTGTATATCGGCAGCTTTGCCGAGCAGCTCATAAAGGGCGTCAGCAGTATCGTCATTTTTCGATCCCTGTCTGAGGGCAGGGTGCGGCTTGCCATCACCCCGGGCACCGTACAGCCAAAGCCAATCAGCATCGGCACAATACTGCGACCGGAAAGACCGATTTTGCGCAAAAGTTTATCCATCACAAACGCCACACGCGCCATATAGCCGCTGTCCTCCAAAAGGGACAGGAAGAAAAACAGGGTCACAATCACCGGCAAAAAGCTCAAAACGCTGCCCACACCGCCGAAAATGCCGTCAATCACCAGCGATCGCAGTATTTCATTCACCCCGACCGCGTCCAATCCGGCGGAAACCGCCCCGGACAGCGCGTCAATCCCCATTTCCAATAGCGACGATAAAAATTCGCCAATCACATTGAAAGTCAAAAAGAACACCAGCGCCATAATGACCACAAACGCCGGTATGGCGGTGTATTTGCCGGTTAAAATTTTATCCAGCTTCACGCTGCGGGCGTGTTCTTTGCTCTCTTTGGGTTTTATCACCGTTTCGGCAGCCACCCGCTCAATAAAGGAAAAACGCATATCGGCAATGGCGGCCGCCCGGTCAAGTCCCCGCTCGGTTTCCATCTGCTTTATTATATGCTCCAGCATCTGTTTTTCGTTTTCATCCAGCCCCAGTTTTTCCAACACCAGCGCATCGCCCTCCGCCAGCTTGGAGGCGGCAAAACGCGGCGGAATCCCCGCCTGTTTGGCGTGGTCTTCTATCAGGCTCATAATGCCGTGCAGACAGCGGTGTACTGCGCCGCCGTGGTCATCGCTGCCGCAAAAATCCTGACGGGCAGGCCCCTCCTGGTATTTCGCCACATGAATGGCATGGCGCACCAGCTCGTCAATGCCCTCATTTTTAGCCGCGGAAATGGGCACCACCGGAATGCCCAGCAGCTCTTCCATCTCGTTGACCAGCACCGAGCCGCCGTTTTCCCGCACCTCGTCCATCATATTCAGCGCCAGAACCATCGGAATCTGCAATTCCAGCAGCTGCATGGTCAGATAGAGATTGCGCTCGATATTGGTCGCGTCCACAATATTGATAATCCCCTTGGGGTGTTCATCCAAAATATACTGCCGGGTGACCAGCTCTTCGCCCGAATAAGGCGACAGGGAATAAATACCCGGCAAATCGGTCACCAGCGTGTTGGCATATCCCTTGATGGCGCCGTCTTTGCGGTCAACGGTAACACCGGGGAAATTGCCCACATGCTGGTTCGAGCCGGTCAGCTGATTAAACAGCGTGGTTTTTCCGCAGTTTTGATTGCCTGCCAGCGCAAAGGTCAGCGCTTCATCCTCCGCCAGCGGGCGTTCCTCTGCCTTTACATGGTACTTTCCGCCCTCGCCGAGTCCCGGGTGCATAATCGGTCGTTTGATGTCCTGGGTATTTTGCGCCTGCGCCTGTGCACGCACATCACGAATGGTAATTTTGTCCGCATCTGCAAGGCGCAGCGTCAGCTCGTACCCGTGAATGCGCACCTCCATCGGGTCGCCCATGGGCGCGTATTTCACCAGCGTGATTTCCACGCCGGGAATCAGTCCCATATCCAGAAAATGCTGGCGCAGCGCCCCTTCTCCGCCAACGGAAACAATGGTGGCGCTTTTGCCGACCGGCAGTTCTTTTAATGTCATAAACACCAGATCCTTTGCCCACAATTTCGCCAATTTTTGGCGAAAAGGATGTTGATGGTTTTATTTTTTCTTAAACTGCTGTTTCATCCGCTGTTCCTTGGAAAGAATGACCTTTCGCAGACGCAGGGAATCCGGGGTGACCTCCAGCAGCTCGTCCTCTTTCAAAAACTCCATGCTCTGCTCCAAGCTCAGCGTAGTATGAGGAACCAGACGCAGCGCGTCGTCGCTGCCGGCGGCGCGGGTATTGGTCATCTGCTTCTTTTTGCAGACATTGCATACAATATCCTCGTTTTTTGCGCATTCGCCCACAATCATACCCTCGTAAACCTGTACGCCCGCACCGATAAACAGCCGCCCGCGCTCCTGGGTGTTGAACAGACCATAGGCGGTGCTTTCACCGGTTTCATGGGCGACAATCGAGCCGCGCTCGCGGGTTACAAGCTCCCCTTTATACGGTTCATAGCCGTGGAACAGGTTATTCATTACGCCGTAGCCGTTGGTATCCGTCAAAAATTCCGAGCGGTAGCCAATCAGTCCCCGGGCGGGAATTTTAAATTCCAAATGGCTGGTGCCGCCGCCCCGGGTACCCATATTTTCCAGCTCGCCCTTGCGCGCGCCCACTTTCTCCATCACAGCGCCCACATAATTTTCCGGCACTTCCACGATCAAAAGCTCCATCGGCTCGAGCAGCTCGCCCTTTTCGCCCCGCTTAAAAATAACCTGCGGACGGGATACCTGAAATTCATACCCTTCTCGGCGCATGGTTTCAATTAAAATCGACAGGTGCAATTCGCCCCGTCCCGCAACGCGGAAGGTGTCGGTTGAATCGGTTTCCTCCACACGCATGCTGACATTCGTTTCCACCTCTTTAAATAGGCGGGCACGCAGATTGCGGGAAGTGACAAACTTCCCCTCCCGTCCGGCAAAGGGGCTGTCGTTGACCAAAAAGTTCATGGCAATGGTCGGTTCATCAATTTTAACAAAGGGCAGCGGTTCAATACATTCCGGGTCGCAGACCGTTTCGCCCACATTCAAATCGGCGATACCGGAAACGGCAATCAAATCGCCCATGGTCGCTTCCGGCACCTCGACGCGCTTTAAGCCGTCGTATTGATACAGGCGCGAAACCTTTACCGTAGAAACACTGCCGTCGGTATGGCAGAGCGCTACCTGCTGTCCGGCACGAATCTTTCCGCGCTCCACCCGGCCGCCGCCGATGCGCCCCACATAATCATCATAATCCAGGGTGGCGAACAGCACCTGAAGCGGCGCGTCAATCTCGCCCTCCGGCGGGTCGATGTTCTGAATAATTGACTCAAACAGCGGGCGCATATCTCCTGCGCGGTCATCCGGGTTCAGCGACGCATACCCGTCCCGGGCGGAAGCGTAGACCACCGGAAAATCCAGCTGGTCCTCATCCGCGCCCAGGTCGATAAATAAATCCAGTACCTCGTCCACCACTTCAGCCGGTCTTGCGCCGGGGCGGTCGATTTTATTGATAACCACTATGGCTTTCTTACGCGCAGCCAACGCCTTGCCCAAAACAAACCGGGTCTGGGGCATGCAGCCCTCAAAGGCGTCTACCAGCAGCAATACGCCGTCCACCATCTGCATAATCCGCTCCACTTCGCCGCCAAAATCGGCGTGACCGGGGGTGTCCACAATATTGATTTTAATGCCGTTATAATGCACGGCGGTGTTCTTTGACAAAATCGTAATGCCCCGCTCCCGCTCCAAATCGTTGGAGTCCATGACCCGCTCGGCCACCTGCTCGTTGGAACGGAAAATACCGCTTTGCTTCAAAAGCTCGTCCACCAGCGTGGTTTTGCCGTGGTCAACATGGGCAATAATGGCGATATTGCGCAAATCTTCTCTCTTATCCAAAAAATATCACCTTTCTGTTTACAAATATCCACATACTTTTTTATTGTATCACCGCTGTGCGCTTCGCGCAACAAAAAAAGTGCAGTATCGCATATTTTCCACTATCTATACAAAAAATACAGGCAGTGGAGCGGCAGATATCGTTTTTATTTCGCCGCATGCTTGAAATTTCTCTTTTTCCATGTTATAGTGTAGACAAAGGAGGGAATGTCTTTGCATCAAGCATCGATTGACCGCATCAACGAGCTGGCGCGCGCCTCCCGCGAGCGGGAATTGACAGCGGAAGAAAAGGCTGAGCAGCAAATGCTGCGGCAGGAATATGTTGCCGCCATCCGCCAATCCCTGCGTGCCCAGCTGGACAACAGCTATATTGTACGACCGGACGGCAAAACGGAACCCGTTCGCCAGCGAAGAGAAAAAAGCCATCCGGCAAAACCGGGAATGAAAGGAGAACCCCATGCATAACATTACCACAGACAGCTTTGAAGCTGAAGTTTTACAATCCGACAAGCGCACCGTTGTGGACTTTTACGCCGACTGGTGCGGTCCGTGCAAAATGATTGCGCCCTATATGCAGTCGCTTTCCGAAGAACATGGCGAATGGAAGTTCTGCAAAATCAATGTAGATGAAAACCCGGAGCTGGCCATCCGCTTCGGCGTCAGCTCCATTCCCACCGTCGCCGTTTTTGAAAACGGTCAGCTGCTGGACACCTTTGTCGGCTATCGGGAAAAAGAGCAGATTGCCGCATTTATCAGCGCTTGCTGAATCATTTTAATGGGGGCTTTCCTATGAAAATCCGTTATAACGAGAACGAAGAAATTGTAAAAACCGTAAAGGAAGGTCTGCGGCGCAAGGGCGGGTACTGCCCCTGCAAAGCGGGTACCGATGAGAGCATCAAATGTATGTGTCAGGAGTTTCGCGAACAGATTGCCGACCCCGACTTTGAAGGATACTGCCACTGTATGCTCTATTATAAAGAAAAATAAACCAAAAAGCGGCGAATCCAACCCATATGGATTCGCCGCTTTTTATATGTCGTTTAACAGGCACAATGCCTGTTTTTTACAGTATTATGCCCTTTTCCGCCAGCTTCCGATACAGCACGGCAATATCCTCCCGGGCGGCGTTAAAGCAAATACCGTCCATGCCGCAATTCTTTGCGCCGTCAATATTGCGCTGCATATCGTCCACAAATACACAATCCGACGGCGCAAGCGAAAAGGTACGGAAGAAGGTTTCGTAAATTTCCCGCTCCGGCTTGAGCAAATGATAGTCGGAGGAAATAAAAGTACCCGTAAAATACCGCAACGCCGGAATCCCCTTGGAATATTGGTAAAAATCCTGTCCGGCATTTGACAGCAGATAAATCGGTATCCCCTTTTCATGGGCGCGGCGCACCAGCTCCTCTGTTTGGGGAATCGGCGGCATATAGCTTTCGGCAAAAATATGCTTCAGCAGCATGTCCTCCGCCAAGTTCGCCAAATGCGGCGGTAATTTTTGAATCAGGGGGATAAATTCTGTTTTCTCCGCTGTTCCCCGATCAAGATTCTGCCATACATCGGAATCAAAAATAATCTGCTGAAACAGCGCCATATCCGCCTTGTCCGTTACGCCCTGCCGGCGCAAAATCGCTTCGGTATCATAGGAAATCAGCACATTTCCCATGTCCAGCACCAGGACGCGCTTACACATCCTCAACGCAGCTTTCTACATAGCGAACCACATCGCCGACATTCTTAAAGCCTTCCAGCTCTTCATCCGGAATAGAAATATCAAATTCATCTTCAATGGCCATGGTCAAATCCACCGCGTCAATGCTGTCGATTTGCAAATCGTCCATCGTCGAATCCATTGTGATTTCCTCTTCATCAATTTCAAATTCTTCAGAAATAATGGCTTTGATTTTTTCAAATACCATGTGTTTCAATCCTTTCCAAAAAAACGCGGAAATGCCCGCTCGGTAATACAGTATATTAAAGATATTATGTATTTTTCACTGCTTTGTCAATAGTTTTTGATAAAAAATTCAAGCGTGCTTCCAAAAAAATGAGCCGTCCCGCAGGACGGCTCAAAGGAAAACGGGTGGTTATCTTCTGGAGCTGTTGAACATTTCAAAAATGGTCTGCAAATCATCATCATCGCCGCCCAAGCCCATGGAAGAAGAATCCGAGGACTTTTCCGTTTTTACTGCCTCAGCCGCTTTCGGCGCTTCGATTTTATTTTCGCTGTTGCCAAAGCCCGTGGCAATAACGGTTACATCCATCTCATCCTCCAAGTTGGGATCGATAGAAACACCGAAAATAATGTTCGCATCGGTCGATGCCTCATCGTGTACCAGGCTGGAGGCAATATCCACCTCGTCCAGCGTCATATCCGCAGAACCGGTAATGTTGATGATAACACCTTTTGCCCCTTCGATGGTGGTTTCCAGCAAGGGACTGGAAATGGCGGATTTCGCCGCCTGCTCCGCGCGTTCTTTGCCGGTCGCTTTGCCCACGCCCATATGGGCATGTCCGGCATCCTTCATAACAGAGGTAATGTCGGCAAAGTCCAGGTTAATAAGCCCCGGCACCTTAATCAAATCGGAAATGCTGCGAACACCCTGGCGCAGGATATCATCCGCCACATCAAAGGCATTCAGCAGGGTAATTTTCTGGTCGGTAACCAGCTTTAATCTTTCGTTGGGAATGACAATCAAGCTGTCCACATGCTGCGCCAGCTCATTGATACCGGCAATGGCCTGATCCATACGGCGCTTACCCTCAAAAGCAAAGGGCTTAGTAACAATACCAACCGTCAAAATGCCGGACTCTTTTGCCATCTGGGCAATAACCGGCGCCGCGCCGGTGCCTGTACCGCCGCCCATACCGGCGGTAATAAAGACCATATCAGCGCCTTTGAGCGCGTCTTTAATCGCGTCCTCGCTCTCCTCGGCGGCTTTGCGACCAACCTCGGGTTTTGCGCCGGCGCCCTGACCGGCCGTTACTTTTTCGCCCAGCTGAATCTTTTGGGTTGCTTTCGACTGTACCAGTACGTGCTTGTCCGTATTAACGGCAATAAAATCTACGCCCTGGATGCCCGCATCCACCATGCGGTTGATTGCATTTCCGCCGCCGCCGCCGACGCCGATTACGCGAATTTGGGTAACTTCTTCAAATTCATTCGAGATTTCAAATGCCATGTTATATCCTCCGTTTTCCATTTCTATCGTTCTATTCAAAACTTTGATTAAGCGATACAAAGACATACTTAAACAAAATTATGATACCATGAAAGCCACTGAATTGCAAGGTGAAATCACCTTTTATTTGTAAAAATTTTAAACAATATAGGATTGATATTATGAAATATGCCAACTGCCGGAAAAATTTGTCAAAAAAGCCGCGCAAAAACAGTTCCTGTCAGCCCTGCGCTTCGGGTTGCGTTTCGTTTGCATCCTCGCCGTCTGTCTGCGGCGTGTCGTTCGATACATCCGATGATACATCCGAACCGCTGTCATCCGCCGGTTCTGTCGGCGCTGCCGTGGTGTGCTCCGCATTGCGCACATAGGCTTTCGAGCCGGAAGACACATCAATGGTAATGGTACGGTTCACCGCATTCCCCTGCTCTCTGGCAAGCACCTCTTCGACAATCGACAGCTTGTACGCCAGGTTGTCAACATCGCCGAGCGTAACGATATAAGTGCCATCCAGCTCGACTCGCAAATCTTTGCTGTCGCTGATATCTATTTTTGTAATTTTTCCCAAATTCGCCGCCCGGAACCGTTCGGACAACTCAAAAAAGACAGCTGCTTTTTCGTTGCTTTCCGTCATGACCGCATAGCCGGGCAGTGTGGCAACTTCCCCCAGCCCGATGACAGCCGCGCAGTTTTCAGGCACTTCGGCTGCGGGATATTCCAGCACCTTGCCGGAAGCGTCAAACAGCACAATGCCGCCGGTTGTGTTTATATAGTACGCTGCCTCCGTCTCGCTGACGGTCAGCACCACAGCACCGGAGAGTTGTTTTTGCACCTGCACATCGCCGATATACACCAGCGTTGTAGTAATGCGGCTGCGGATGTCATCGCTTTTGAGCAAAAGCAGCGGCGTATCGTTTTCAATCCCGCTGGCGGCGGCGATGTCCCTGTCGGAATACCGGCTTTCGCCCTCCACGCGAATGCTTTGCGCACGGAAAAATACAAAAAACACCAAAAATGCAATCACGGCTACAGCAGCCGTAAGAACAACGGTAACAAAAACCCTTTTCTTACGGCGCTTCGCCCGTCGGATTCGCTCATTATGTAAACGGATTCGCTCATTTTTAGAAAGCGGTTCCCTGTTTTGCTCATTCGTTCGACTGTTGCCGGACATGTTCATCCATCCTTTTGATTTCGGCGCCCAGCGATGTCAGCGCCGCGCAAATATCCTCATACCCACGCTCAATATGCCGAATTTCTTTAACCGTGGTTTTCCCCTTCGCCGCAAGCCCCGCCGCAACCAGCGCAAAGCCGCCGCGCAAATCCGGCGAAACAACGCTCGCGCCGGTCAATTGCCGAACGCCTTCCACCACCGCTGCGCGGCCTTCAACGCGGATATGCGCACCCAGGCGGTTCAGCTCGCTGACATGCTTATACCGGCTCTCAAAAATGGTTTCCACAATCACCGTTGTCCCCTCGGCGACAGACATCATGGCCATAATCGGCGCCTGCATATCCGTAGGAAAGCCCGGATACGGCATGGTGCGGATATTTTTCACAGCCCGCAGTACCGGCGGCGCGGTACAGCAGACATCCCGCCCTTTTACCTGCACATCGCAGCCGGACTCCCGAAAGATTGGCAGTACCGGACCGATATGCGCGGGAATAATATCTTTCAGACGCACACAGCCGCCGGTCATGGCGGCAGCAGCCAAATAGCTCGTTGCAACAATGCGGTCGGGAATGACGGTATGGCGGCAGCCGGAAAGGGCGCGCACGCCTTCAATCACCATCTCGCCGCTGCCTGCCCCCTGAATCCACGCGCCGCTTGCGTTTAAAAAGTCTGCCAAATCGCTGATTTCCGGTTCTCTGGCAGCATTAAAAAGCGTTGTAGTACCCTCGGCGGTACAGGCAGCCAGCATAATATTCTCTGTTGCGCCCACTGATGGAAAGGACAGGGTGATATCCGCCGCCCGCAGACCGCTGGGACACTCGCAGATAATTTTTCCGTGCTCCTCGCTGATGCTGGCGCCGAATTTGCGCAGAGCATCCAAATGCAGATCAATGGGACGCAGTCCGATTTCGCAGCCCCCCGGTGCCGACATCTCCGCCCGCCCGAACCGACCGAGCACCGCTCCCAGAAAAATAATAGACGAACGCATTTCATGCATCAAATCTTCCGGAATCGGTTTGTTCTGCACCCCCTGGCTGTTTACAAAAACGGTGTTTCCCTTTCGGGATACCTCACAGCCCAGATGCCGCAGGATATTAAGCGTTGCCTGCACATCAGAGAGCGCCGGGCAATTGCGGATTTCAGATACGCCGTCCGTCAGCACTGTTGCAGCCAAAATAGGCAGTGCGCTGTTTTTTGCACCCTGTATGGAAATTTCTCCCTGCAATCGTTTTCCGCCTGTAATTTCAAAACTCGCGTTCATTCCTGTTTACACCCTCTCTGCAATCACGCTTCATACTATGAAACGCCGCGAGGGGATGTGACGGTATTTTCCCGATTTTCAGCAGATTTCAGCGTAAAAAAACTGCTTTTTACGGCTTATCGGGCGGATTGCGCCAATTGTACAAGCAAATCACAAATGGTGTCTTTCGCATCGGTTTTTGCCATTTTCAGGGCGTTTGCCCCAAGGCTTTGCAGCCTTTGCGGCTCTGCCAACAGTTCAAGCACCATATTTTTTACCACATCCGGTTCTTTTTCTATTTGGCTTTCCTCCACCAGATACGCTGCGTTCTTTTCAACCAGCGCATGGGCGTTGTGATACTGATGATTTTCCGCTACATTCGGCGATGGGATTAAAATAGAAGCCTTGCCAAGCGCTTCAATTTCGGCAATAGAGGACGCGCCTGCACGCGATATGACCAAATCGGCGGCAGCCAGGCAGTCCGCCATATCGTATATGTATTCGCGCACATCGTATTTCGGGTCGTTTGGCGAAATGCCGTTTTCCTTTAATTTTTCCGGCACCCATGCGCCGTAATGACCGTAGCTGTGAATAAACTGAACCGAATCATCCTCTTTCAGCGCAATCATGATATCGCTCATCACTTCGTTAATCGTCCGTGCACCCAGGCTGCCGCCTGCCGAAAAAATAACGGTTTTGCCATCGGCGTGTAATTTTGCCCGCGCAAACGCCCGGTCTGCCTGCATGATTTCTTCCCGAATCGGCAAGCCTGTAATGACCGGCGTTTTTTTGCAGGATAAATATTTTTCCGCCTCCGGCACGGTCAGCATTACCAAATCCGCTTTTTTCGCCAGCGCCTTATTGGCAACGCCCGGGAACGCGTTCTGCTCGTGAATGGCTGTCTTAAAACCGAGCTTTGCCCCCTGACGCACCACAGGACCGCTGACATACCCGCCAAAGCCAATCACTACATCCGGCTGGAACGCTTCCAATATTTCCCGTGATTGGCGGGAGGCTTTTAAGATTTTCCAAAGTGTTTTTATATTGGCGCGCAGGTTAGCCGGGGTAATTTTTCGCTGAAAGCCGCTGATATCAATATAGCGGAAATTAAAGCCGGCAGCGGGCACCAATTTAGATTCCATTTTTTCTTTGGTACCCAGGAACAAAATATCCGCATCGGGGTATCTGCGTCTGAGCTCTCCGGCTACCGCAAGCGCCGGATTGATATGCCCGCCTGTACCGCCCGCGGCAAAAACAAATTTCATCCTTTCGTCTCCTTTCGTTGTTTTTTCTTATTTTTTCACCATGCGTGATTCCCGCGATATGGCGAGAACTACACCCATTTCAACCAAAAAAATAATCAGGGAAGTACCGCCATAGCTGAAGAACGGCAAGCCGATACCCGTATTGGGAATTAAATCCGTTGCCACCGCTACATTCATAACCACCTGAATGCCCAGCTGCATCACCGTACCTATGGCAAGATAAGAGCTGAAGCGGTCTTTCGCCTTTAAGCCAATTACCACGCCCCGATAAATCAGCGCGGCAAACAGTGCCAGCATCGCCGCCGCGCCTACAAAGCCCAGCTCTTCACAGAGAATGGCAAAAATCATATCGTTCTGCGGCTCGGAAACATAGTAATATTTCTGAGTGGAATTACCCAATCCCACACCGAACAGACCGCCGGAGCCGATGGCATACAGCGAATTGTTAATCTGCCAGCGGGCATCCCGCGGGGAATAATCCTTATCCAGCCACGCCCAGATACGACCTTTGGAGTCAATTTGCTGCAACAGCTCCGGATTGGTTTCATACAGAATGAAAATAGCAGCAACAGCAACCACAATGATCACAGCGGCGGTAACAAACCACCCCTTTTTGAAATCACCGATAAACAGCATGCTCACGCCTACAAGCATCAGCAAAATCATACCGGAATTGTGGTTGCCCAGCATAACCAAAAACGCCGGAACCACGATAAGCGACCCGCACAGTAAAATCGGATACACAGACTCCGGCACATAGAAATTGACGCCGGTTTTTTGCCGCAGCGCGTTGGCAATGCTGCCGTTGGAATTACCCCTGCCGATAATCCGGCTGTGATATTTATCCATCACCGCTGCCAGAATTAAAATAAGACAAAATTTCATAATTTCCGAGGGCTGGATACTGAAGCCGCCGAAACGAATCCACCGGTGGAAACCGGGGAATTGCGGGTCATCGATAAACAAAACGGCAACCAACAGAAGCATCCCAACGCCATAGGCGATTTTGCTTAAAAATTTGGCATAATACATATTGGCCTGGGAAAAAGCGAACATCAGGATGATTCCGATTCCCGCGTACATCAGCTGCCGCCGGAACAAATACGAGGCATCACCGTTGTGCTCGGCAATAGAGGTCGGTATGCTGGCGGAAAAGACCACCACCAGGCCATACGCCAACAAAACAAACAGCAAAATCAAAAAAGGGATATCCACGCCGCCCAGCTTAAACATCGGATGTTGATTTCGCTTTCCTTTACTACCTGCCATGGCAGCGTCCTCCTGACTACAAAAATTATTTTGCGCCGCCGAACGCCATCAGCAAAACAGCAATAATGCCGCCGACAGCATTCACAGCGGTAAACACATAGCAAATCTTTTTTTCTTTCCAGCCGCTTAATTCAAAATGATGATGTATGGGCGCCATTTTAAAAATCCGCTTGCCGTGCGTGGCTTTGAAATAGACAATCTGAATGATATCCGACAAAAATTCAATTACATAAATCACACATACAAACAGAATAATCCACGGCACATCCAGCGCATAGCAAACAGCAACAATCAATCCGCCCAAAAAATTCGAGCCCAAATCGCCCATCATTACCTTAGCCGGGTTCCAGTTCCAGATTAAATACCCGCAAAGGCTGCCGAACAGCGCTGCCGTCAGTAAGCTGACGCCGAAATTTTTTTGTAAAATAGCAATTATCGTCAACGATATGGCGGCAACAGCCGTCACCGAAGAGCACAGACCGTCAACCCCATCGGTAAAATTGGCGGCATTGACCGTAGCATACATCACCGCCGCGCCGAAGAACCAGAAAAACCAGCCTAAATCCACATTACCGATAAACGGCAGATACATATAGGTCGCGCCGGCAGAATACAGCGTACCCAGGTACACGCCGATAATCAAAATCTGGGCAATGGATTTCTGGCGAATGGTCAGTCCTAAATTTCTCTTTTTTGCCACTTTAATATAATCATCCGCAAAGCCGACAAAGCCATAACACAGCGCCATCAAAATACCGCCGTAAAATTTCAGCTTTGTCCCCTTTTCATCCATGGAATCGCCGGTCACAATATCCCCGCCAAGCAAATGATCCGTAATCAGCACCACAGCAACGGCGGCCAATACGCCCGCTACAAACAGAATACCGCCCATGGTAGGCGTTCCCTGTTTCTTTTTATGCCACTTCGGACCGATATCCAAAATCGTCTGACCGAACTTCAGCTTATGCAGCCATGGTATGACCACATAACCGAGCAAAAATGCGACCAGAAATGCCGTAAGTACCGCCGTCAGCAGCGCCGCCGTATGATTCATGCTTCACAATCCCTTCTGTTCAACGAATTATTTCCCCGAAAAGAAAATTTCCTCAATAATTTTTTCCATATGCATCCCGCGGCTGCCTTTGACCAGTACCGCGTCGTCTTCCCGTAGAACCCCGCGCACGGCTGCCGCAAGCGCGGCAGGGTCGCGAAAATGCTCTACCGCTACGCCGTGTTTTTTTGCCTCGTCCGCAGTGGCAGCGGACAGAACACCGTATGTAAACAACAGGGAAACATCGTTTTCAGCAACCGCCTCACCGACCTGCCGGTGCAGCTGTTCCGAAAACGCGCCAAGCTCCAGCATATCGCCCAACACGGCAATCCGCCGTCCCCCGCGATAGGCGTTCAGCACTTTTAAAGCCGCTTTTACCGAATCCGGCGAAGCATTATAACAGTCCTCAATCAGCGTAACCCCGCCAATACGGGTCACCCGCTGGCGCATGCCCTCCGGCGTATAATTTTTCAGCGCATTGGCGGCATTTTGCAGCCCGATGCCCAGCAACCACCCTACGGCAATAGCAGCCAGCGCGTTGTATACATTGTGCAGCCCGGCAACCGGCAAACATACCTCTGCCTTTTCTTCCGCACAGACGACAGTAAAGCGGCTGCCGTCCTGCTCCGTTTGTATATCATATGCGCGCACATCGTTTTTATCCGACTGTATCCCGAATCGTACAATCTGAAAATCCGGATTTTCATAGCTGCCCAACAGGTCATCGTCGCCGTTCAGCAGCAAATAGGAGCCGGGCTGCATCCCCTGCAAAATTTCCAGCTTTGCTTTTAAAATATTTTCCCGGGAGCCGAGATTTTCAATATGATTGACACCGATATTGGTAATCACCGCCATACTCGGGCGGCAAATCGCCGTCAGTTTGGCAATTTCACCGAAATGGTTCATGCCCATTTCAATCACGGCAGCCTCATGGGAAGAATCCATGCGCAAAAGCGTCAGCGGCATACCAATGTCGTTATTTAAATTGCCCTGGTTTTTCAGCGTGTTATATTTTGAAGATAATACATACCAAATCATTTCCTTGGTGGTGGTTTTGCCGACACTTCCAGTCAGCCCCACCACGGGAATGGAAAATTTGGAGCGCTGATGATACGCCAGCGCCTGCAAAGCAAGTCTGGTATCCTTCACCAGAATTTTCGGCAGAGCTGTAGGCACATCTTTTTCCACCAAAACCGCCGAAACGCCGCTGTTTTCCAGCGAGGCGATAAAATCATGGCCGTCAAATTTATCGCCGGTCAAAGCAATAAACAATCCGTTTTTCACCGGATGCCGGCTGTCGGTAAAAACGCCGGAAACATTGGCGTCCTTATCGTTTTTTCCGCCGACGGCACGCGCCGCTTCATTCAGGCTGATTTGATCCATGTGTTTCACTCCGCTCGTTTCCTGTTTTTCCTGCAAGAATATCCCGCACAATTTCCCGCTCATCGTAATGGATTTTTTCCGTCCCCAGAATCTGATAGGTCTCGTGCCCCTTGCCCGCAAGCAAAACGGTGTCGCCCGCTTTTGCTTCATTTAATGCCGCCTGAATGGCCAGCGTGCGTGACGGCTCTACCACCATCGGCACACTGCAATCTTTCAGTCCGGCAAGAATATCGGCAATAATCGCCTCCGGCTGCTCGGTACGCGGATTGTCGGAGGTAACAAACAGGTAATCCGACAGCGATGCCGCCACCTTCCCCATTAAAGGGCGCTTTGTTCGATCCCGATCGCCGCCGCAGCCGAACACAGTCAATACCCGTCCCTTTGTAATCGGGCGCACTGCTTTCAGGATATTCTCCAAGCCGTCCGGTGAGTGGGCATAATCGATTATCACCACATAATCGGTATCGGTCGGCACAACTTCAATCCGTCCCTTAACGCCCCTAACCTTTGCCGCCTTTTCCACAATATCCGCCAGCGAGAAACCCAATTCCGCCAGCGCTGTTATGGCGCACAGGGAATTGTAAACGGAGAACTCGCCGGGAATACCGATTGCGGTATCGAAACACTGCTCTGCGTGCCGCAGCTGATAACGCACGCCGGTCTGTGCATACTGTATCTCGGCGGCGCGGTAATCCGCCTGCTGTTTTTGCGCATAGGTCACATAGGGACGGCTGCTGTCACGAATCATACGATGCCACGCCGGGTCGTCGCTGTTCAGCACCGCTTTTTTGCACTGGGAGAACAGTATGGCTTTGGCAGCCGCATAGTTCTCGAAATTGCCATGATAATCCAAATGGTCCTGGGTCAGATTGGTAAACACCGCCACTTCAAACATACAGCCTTCTACCCTGCCCTGGGACAGCGCCTGGGAGGAAACCTCCATCACGCAGTATTCACAGCCCGCCTGTACCATTTTGGCAAACAGCTGCTGGAGGGCAAAGCTCTCCGGCGTGGTCAGGGCTGCCGGTTCGGTCTGCCGGTCAATCATATTGACCACCGTGCCAATCAAGCCGGATTTTTTGCCGAACATATCCAAAATTTCTTTGATTAAAAAAGTAGTGGTCGTCTTGCCGTTGGTTCCCGTAACACCAATCAGCCGCAGCTTTTTGGCAGGCTCGCCGAAAAAGACCGCGCACATCAGCGAATAGGCCGCGCGGGTATTGGAGGTGATAACCTCCCCCTCACAGCCGACGCTGTGCTGTACAATCACGGCGGCAGCGCCCCGGCGAACAGCATCGAAAGCTGCATCATGCCCGTCGAAATGATTACCCTTAATACAAACAAAGGCGCAGCCGGGCTGTATTTTTCGACTGTCATCGGTAATAAACGTGATTTCCCGATCCTCATAGGTATTTTGTACCGGTACCTGTTTGAGCAAAAGCGATAATTTCATCTGCACCACCCTATTCCGTTCCATCGTTCACGCCGACCGTGGTACGGAAATACACCGTAATCACTGTACCGGCAGCCACTTCCTGCCCGGCGGTAACACTTTGCATATAAACCAAAAGCTCACTGCCGGAATGGGTATTGCCGGACATCTTGACGTTCAAACCGACACTTTCGGCGATGCTGCTGACCTCGGAGGCACTATAGCCGGTAAAATCAGGTACCGTGACCAAATCATCACCATAATCCTCCTCGGTGTACAAAATAATCACACCGTCTGTCGGAATCTGGTTGCCGGCCTCCGGAATCTGCGAAAGCACGGTTTCGCCTTCTCCGCGTACACGAACGGTATATCCCTGACCGCGCAGCGAGGTGGCGGCCTCGTCGGCGTCCATCCCAACCGCGTTCGGACACTGCACAATCAGTGAATCCAGCTCATCCTCGGAATAAGCGGCTTCTATATTCAAATAAGGTAAAATACTTTCCAACACCTGGCTGGCAACCGGCGCGGCAATGGCGCCGCCGCCGTGCTCGCCCTGCGGTTCATCAATCGCAATCAAAATAGCAATCTGCGGGTCGTCTGCCGGCGCAAAGCCCACAAAGGAAGCGATATACTGCCCTTTGTTCTGCAATTTTTCCGAAGTACCGGTTTTACCCGCCACATGATAGCCCGCCACATAGGCGTTTTTACCGGTACCTTCCGACACCACCTGCTCCATCATGGCGCTGACCCGCTCGGCTGTGGATTCGGAAATCACCTGGCGTCTGACCTGCGGCTCGGTAACGCTGATTACATTGCCGTCTGCATCCAGCTGCTTTGCAACAACATACGGCGTCATCAGCTTTCCGCCGTTGGCGATGGCGGAAATGGCGGTAATCATTTGTATGGGCGAAACCTGAAAGGTCTGACCGAACGAATAACTGGACAGCTGCGAAATGCCGAAATCAGAAAAGGAATGATAGGTATCGCCTTCCGCGGGGGCGGCTTCGCCGGGCAAATCGATGCCGGTTTTTTCGGTAAACCCGAAGGCTTCAAAATATTTATAAAATTTTTCCGTTCCCAAAAGCCTTGCAATGGTAATCGCAAAGGGGTTACAGGAATTTTTCAGCAAATCGGGCAGCGTTTCATGCCCGTGACCGCCGGTTCGCCAGCAGTTGTATATGGTATCCGCAACCAGAATCGAACCGGAGCAGGTGTAGGTATAATTTTCATCCACCAACCCCTCTTCCAAAGCGGCGGAAACGGTTATGCACTTAAAAACAGAGCCCGGTTCATAGGTGTCGCTGATGGAACGGTTGCGCCAGGCGGCGTACCGCGCGTTCATGGTAGCCATGCTCTGTTTCGATTCCTCGGTCATGGCTGCGTACTTTTCCTGCTCTTCCGCCGAAGCGGTTTCATTGCTTTTTTCCATCGCCGCACGGGCAGCATCGATTTCTTCCTGGCTGACCTCGTTGGGATTATTCAAATCATAATCCGGCAAGCTGACCATGCCCAGCACTGCGCCGGTGTCCACATCCATCACAATGCCGTAGGAATAAGTGGCATTGGTATCTTCCATCGTCTGCCGCAGCGCGTTTTCCAGCGTATACTGCACCGTTTCGTCAATGGTCAGCACCAAGCTGGTACCTTCTTGGGCGTCATATGTAATTTCGTATTCATTGGGCAGCTGATTTTGTTTGGCGTCCTGCGCCGTTACAACACGCCCATCCACACCGGTCAAGAGTTCATCATAATACGATTCCAGACCGGCGCGCCCCTCATCGCCATCCCCGGTGAACCCCAGCAAAGCGGAGGCCAGATTGGAATTGGGGTAATAGCGCTTGGTATCCGCATCGATACCAATGATTGACTGATAGCTGTGCTCATCACGAAAGGCTTCCACCTGTTCCATTTGCGGACGCTCGACCTGACCAGCAATTTTTTGATAACCGGTTTCTGTTTTTGCAAGTTTATTTAATATATTTTCTTCTGAAACACCAAGAATAGCTGAAAGATTGACCGCAATTTCCTGTCGCTTGGCCTGCTTTTCCGCCTCATCCTTGCCTTTGACCTGCGAAGGATTGACATATACCAGCCAAACCGAAGCGCTCTGCGCCAACACATTCATATTGCAGTCGTAAATCGTTCCGCGCATGGCGCTGATAGAGGTATCCGACAATTGAAGCTGTTCCGCCTTTGACCGGTATTCATCCCCCTGCACAATGGTGATAACGCCGGTTTTTATAAAGCTGGAAACAAACCCGAGCAGAATCAGCAAAACCAGTAGCAGTCTTGCCCGGTTGATTTTTCTTTTTGGCTGTTTGGTATGATTGGTTGAAGCATTGCTTTCTGCCGCCATCTTTTGCACCTGCCTGAAAATTAAGATTAACGCAATAACATATTGTTTTTTTCTGTCAACAAACCGAATATGAGCAATTCTGAATTTCGCCGTAAAGCCGCCAAAAGGGCGAAACAATGTTTCACCCCTTTGTTCACCGCTTCCGGTGTGTCCTCACTATCCTATGCTGTCCGCGCGCATAATATGTATATTACCCTTCGGCAGACACCGCCGTATTTGTGGCATCGGCATCAGCAGGCGCCGCTGCCGCCTGTTCCGGCTGCAAAACCGATGTGGTCATCATGACGCTTGTCTCGGTGGACTTGCCGCCGGAAACAACTATATTATCCTCACCGGCAATGGTGATTTGTATGGTGTTGTAGCTGTCCAGTTTTACCATGCCCAAAACATTTTCGGCGTAGCTTTCCACTTCCCTTTTGGAAAACATGGAATTTAACTCGCTGAGCAGACGAACATGATCGCTTTCTTCCAACGCAATTTTTTCATTGATTTCGTTAATACTTGCGGCAATGCCGTCCATTTCGGCGCGACGGTTCAGCAAAATGCCGCTGCCCGCCAATACCAGAACGGACATCAGCACCGCTGTCAGCACCTGAAGCAGCGAATGCCGTTTTTCCTGCGCAGGCTGGGGATTGGCTTTTCTCTTCGGAGCAAGCTGCGCCGGTTCGGGTATCTGCCGTGTATCCGGCTGCGGCTGTTCCGGCAGCTTCGGCGCCGCATTTGACTGCCGTGCCGCATAGGAAACGCCTTCGTCTTCAAACAATGAGAAATCATACGCTTCAGAACCCGAATAATTTGTCATTTTAACGCAGCCTCCTGTATTATTTTAACTTCTCAACGGCGCGCAGCCGGGCGCTGCGGGCTCGGTTGTTTTCTTCCAATTCCTCCGCTGACGGTGTAACCGAGCGGAATTTTAATTTTCCCCGGGGTGTCCGGTGGCAGACGCAAACGGGGAAATCCGGCGGGCAGATGCACCCGCGGCAAAACTCAGTAAAACAGCCTTTTACAATTTTATCTTCTAAAGAATGAAAGGTAATGATTGCCAAACTGCCGCCGACCGCAAGGGACTGGAACATTTGATTGACCGATTCCTGCAAGCTGTCCAGCTCGCCGTTCACGGCAATACGCAGCGCCTGAAAGGTGCGCTTAGCCGGGTGCGCGTGCTGCATGGCTTTTTGCGGCATGGAGCGTTTGATAATATCCACCAGCTCCAGCGTGCGTGTTATCGGCTGTTTCTTGCGATATATAACAATATTACGCGCGATCGAGCGCGCGTATTTTTCCTCACCATAAGCAAAAATAATATGCGCCAGCTCCTGCTCGGAAAGGCTGTTCACCAGTTCGGCAGCGCTGACGCCCTCCTTGCTCATGCGCATATCCAGCGGCGCATCGGTATGATAGGAAAAGCCCCGCTCGGGGTCGTCAACATGCTTGCCGCTGATTCCCAAATCCGCCACAACACCGTCCACCGGCGGCACTGCCAGAGAAGAAAGAATCGAGGCGATATGGCGGTATTCATCGTGCACCAGCGTCACACGCGGTTCATCGCGGAACCGTTCGGAAAGATAGGCAATGGCGTCGGGGTCTCGGTCGATAGCAATGACCCGTCCGCCGCGCATACGCCGCAAAATCTCCGCCGTATGTCCGCCGCCGCCTGCGGTGCAATCCACATAGGTTCCGCCGTCTTTTACCGAAAGCGCGTCCACCGTTTCCCGCAAAAGCACTGTTTGATGATAGGCAGACACGAAACGACCTCCCGCTTTAATAGTTGATTTCCGGATACAAATCTTCGCTGTCCATACCGTCCTCGCTCTGGGGCAGCTCGTCCATCATACGGTTCCAGCGTTCCATATCCCAAATTTCGATACGGTTGGTCATGCCGAAAATCATGACCTCCTTTTGCAAATGCGCCTTTTCAATCAGGCGGGGGGTCAGGGTAATACGCCCCTGCTTATCCGGGCTTACGGTGGTAACGCCGAATAATGCGTTACGCTGGCGGATACGGTCGATACGGGAGGAAGACTTTTGGGCAATCTGCTCAGCAATTTGCTGCCAATGCTCTTCGGTGTAAACAAACAGGCAGCCATCCGGCGAGGGGCAAACCACAAATGAATCGCCGAGTTCTTCGCGAAACTTTGCGGGAATGAACAACCGGTTCTTTGCATCAATATTGTGGATATAATCGCCTTGGAACATGGTCATTCACTCCTTTCGTTTGTCGAATTTTGTGTCGGCGAAACGGTCGGGGGGCTCATCTCCCAACCGGCACATTCGGTGGTTATTTACAGCCTATTGCAACCATTTTGCACCACTTGGCAACACTTTGCACCACCTTCTTCTCAATTATAAAGGACAATTCCAGCAATTGCAAGTATTATTTTCAAAAAAGCAGAGGAAATTTTTTCAATTTTCAGTTTTTTACAGGAACAAAAGTTCTGTTTTAAAAGGAAAAAACCTGCCGGATTTCTCCAGCAGGCAACAAAATTCGTATATTTTTTATCTTATTTTACATACGGCAAAATACCCGCCGCAACAGGATGGACAACAAAGGCGTTTCGCCCGCCGCGCCGCAGCGCCGAAGCACAGTCTTCGGCAACTTTTTCATCCGAAAAGATGCCGTACACCACCGAGCCGCTGCCGGTCATCAGCGTAAAATCGCAGCGGAATGCCCGCATCACCGATTTAATTTCCGCCCGACCGGGCACATCAACCGCCTGTTCAAAAACATTGGCGCAAAGGCGGTAAAATTCCTGTAAATCCCCCTGCATATAGGCGAAAATCGCGTTTTCCTTTGCCGGGTGGCGCACCTGTTGCAGCGCGTCATAGGCGGCATAGGCCTCGGCTGTGGAAACATTACAGTCGGGCTTGACGCAAACAATGCTGCAAGCGGGCAAATCCGGCAATTTGGTGCAAAGCTCGCCGATATTCTGGCAAAGCGCCGTACCGCCGAGCATACAAAACGGCACATCCGCCCCGATTTTCGCGCCCAGCGCGCACAGCTGCGCCTGGCTCAAGTCAGCCTGGTACAATTCGTTTAAGCCGCAGAGCACCGCAGCCGCGTCGGCGCTGCCGCCCGCCATACCAGCCTGAGAGGGAATGCGCTTCTGAATGTCGATATGCGCGCCGCCCTCGATTCCGGTTTGCGCAAAAAAAAGCCGTGCCGCTTTATATGCGGTGTTATGCACATCGCAGGGGATTTCCGGCGCATCACAAGTCAGCGCAATATCCTTTGCCTGTTCTATCGAAACCACATCCGCCAAATCCACGCTTTGCATCACGGTATAAATGCCGTGATACCCGTTTGGGAATATTCCGGTTAAATCCAGCAGCAAATTGAGCTTGGCCGCCGCTAATTTTATAATCTTCATTTTCTTCACCTTTTCGGCACCACCCGCCCCGGGCAGTTTTTGCATGTATATCATAGCACAGCCGGTGCTATCGCACAAGAAAAATTTCCGCCGCATCTTGAAAAAGAGCCGGAAATCGCTATAATGTATAATGATAGTAAGGTATCCTGATTTTGACAAGGAGTGTATGCGCATGAACAACAGCTGTTTAATTGATACCCATGTACATTCGGACAATTCTCCGGACGGCAACCATTCCTGCACCTTTTTATGCGAGCAGGCTGTGGAAAAAGGGCTGCGTGCCATTGCCATTACAGACCACTGCGAAACAGATACCTACCTGAAAGATCACTACGACCGCTCCACCATGCAGTCCTATTTGGAAATTTTGAAAGCCAAGGTATCCTTTACCGGCGAGCTGATTGTGCTGCGGGGCATTGAACTGGGACAGGCCGTCTACGATATTCCGCTGGCGGAAAAAATTCTTGCCAAACAGGAATATGATATTGTCATCGGATCGATTCACAACCTGCGGGGGCGCGAGGATTTCTACTTTATGGAACAGTTTACCGAAGAAGAAGCCTATGCGCAAACGGAGGAATATTTACAGGAGCTGCTGCTGCTGACCCAGTGGGGCAAATTTGACGTATTGGCGCACCTGACCTATCCCCTGCGCTATTTTTACGCCCGCAGCGGCATACAAATCGATATGACCCGCTTTCAAAAACAGACCGATGAGCTGTTGGCGCTTTTGGCGGAAAAGGAGCGGGCGCTGGAAATCAACACAGCGGGGCTGCGGCAGCCTATCGGGAAGCTGTCGCCGGATTTTCCGCTGATTCGCCGGTTCCGGGAACTGGGCGGAAAATATATTACCTTCGGTTCCGATGCCCACTATGCGGAGCATTTGGCGGCGGGTTTTGCCGAAGCGCACGAAGCGGCCGTACAGGCGGGCTTTGACGAATGTGTGTTTTTCCAAAACCACCACCCCATGTGCATCCCCTTACATTAAGAAGCCGAAAGGATTTTTTGCGATGCTGAAAACCATTCGCCGCCTGTCCAAACTGGCCAGGCCATGGCGCAAAAACGAAATCATTACGGTGGTATCGCTTCTGGCCGCCGCCGTTCTCAATCTGGTAACCCCGGCCATTGTGCGCCGGCTGACGAACCTGCTGACCACGCCGGGAAGCCTTACCATGGAGATGATTCTGCTGTTTTCCGCCCTGCTGTTCGGCGCGTATCTGCTGCGGGCGGTCTGCCGTTTTTTTGCGATATGGCAGGCGCATATCGGCGCGTGGAACTTTGTGGGCTATATGATGAGCCTGACCTATGAAAAGCTGCAAAAATTATCGCTGAAATATTACAGCGATAAGCAAACCGGCGAAATCATGAGCCGCGCCATCAACGACAACCGCAACCTGGAGCAGCTGTTCGCCCATGCGCTGCCGGATTTGGTTTCCAATGTACTGATTGTGCTTGGGGTCAGCGTGATGATTTTTACGATTAATCCCGTTTTGGCGGCGCTGACGCTGGTGCCGGCGCCTTTTGTTTTTTATGTGAGCACCTTTTTTTCCAAAAAAATTGCGCCCATGTTCCGCCGCAACCAGGAGGTATTGGGCGAGGTCAATGCCGAAATGCAGGACAACCTGTCCGGAATTAAAGAGATTCAGGCGTTCGCCAAAGAGGATACCGAGCGGGACAAAATGCGCGAGGAATGCCGCCGGTACGCCACCGTCAACATCAAGGCCAACTTTGCCAACGCGATTTTCAATCCCTCCCTTGAATTTTTAACCTGTATGGGTACGGTCATTGTCATGGGCGTGGGCGGTGTGCTTGCGCTGCGCGAGCAGATGAACGCGGCGGATATTGTAGGCTTTTTCATGTATCTTTCCCTGTTTTATCAGCCGCTGCAAACCTTTGCCCGCATTGTAGAGGACATCCAAACAGGACTTGCGGGCGCGGGACGGGTGCTGGATATTCTGGACGCCCAGTCTGATGTCAAGGAGCTGCCAAACGCCATTGAAGCGCCGCATTTCAGCGGCAATATTGCGTTCCGGAATGTGTCCTTTGCCTATAAAGAGGGCGAACCGGTACTGGAGCAGGTTTCGTTTCAGACACAAAAGGGCAAAATGATTGCCTTTGTGGGCGCAACCGGCGCGGGCAAGACCACGCTGGTATCCCTGTTGGAGCGGTTCTATGACCCGGACAGCGGTGAAATTTTAATTGACGGGCAGGATATCCGCACCTTTACGCTCAAATCCCTGCGCAGCAACCTTTCCATTGTGTTGCAGGATGTGTTTTTGTTCAACGGCACCATTTACGACAATATCGCCTACGGCAAGGAAAACGCCACCAAAGAAGAGGTGATTGCTGCCGCCAAAGCCGCCTCGGCGGATGCGTTTATCCGCGCCATGCCCGACGGCTACCAAACCAAAATCGGCGAACGGGGTACGCGCCTGTCCGGCGGACAGAAGCAGCGCATTGCCATTGCGCGGGCAGTATTGCGGGATACACCGATTCTGATTCTGGACGAGGCCACCTCCGCCGTGGACAACGAAACCGAAGAGCAAATCCAAACCGCCATCCGCTCTGTGGCGCAGAACCGCACCGTATTGGTCATTGCCCATCGGCTTTCCACCGTCATGGACGCCGACAATATTCTGGTATTGGACAAGGGCCAAATCGCCGAGCAGGGGACACACAAAGAGCTGCTTGCCAAAAACGGCATCTACGCCCGCCTTTGCCGGGTAAACACCGACAAAATTTAACGGCAGCAGCTGCATATAAAAAAACCGCCGTCCTCTTATCAAAAGAGAACAGCGGTTTTTATTCGCTTTCTTTTATCTTCAAAAGTTCCTCTGCCGTCAGGTGGCGCCATTGCCCTTCCGCCAGGGTTTCATCCAGCGGGACGCCGCCGATGGCAACTCGCCGCAGCGTCAGCACCCGATTACCGAAGGCGGAAAACATCCGCTTAATCTGGTGGTATTTCCCCTCGCAAATCCGAATTTCATAGGCGTGCATTGTCTCATCCAAAAGCGATAGCGAAGCCGGCAGCAACAGTGTGCCGTCGATGGACATACCCTGTTCCATTTGCTGCCATTCCGCCGGACTTATGGTCCGCGCCGCCGTTAAATGATAGGTTTTGGTCACATGATGTTTGGGCGACAAAATCTCATGGGCAAAGATACCGTCATCGGTCAAAAGGATAAAACCGGTGGTATCCTTGTCCAGCCGACCGGCGGGGAACAGATTACGCGCACGCAGTTCTGGGGGAACCAGTTCCAGTACGGTTTTTTCCCGTCTGTCTTCCGTGGCGCTGACATATCCTCTGGGCTTATTGAGCATCAAATACACCTGTTTTTGGTATTGCACCTTTGCGCCGTCCACCACAAAAACCGTATCGAGCGGGTCATATTTTTGCTCGGGCGACAAAACCACAGAGCCGTCCGCCAGGACAGCTCCTTTTTGAATTTGTTTTTTAATCTCTTTTCTGGAATACAGCGTACAGGACGCCAGTATTTTATCCACTCGTTCAAGAGCCACTGTTATTCTCTCCACCGGTCGATTCCGCCGAAAACCCGTGCATAAAACCGTTTTCCGCCAGGCTGCACACATCGCCGCCGATGACAACGCCATCGCAAATCAACAGATTGATGCGAATATAGTCGGTGTTTTCCGCATTCGGATAGTTGGTAACGGTATAGGACCAGCGTTTGACCCGCTCGCCCTGATAGCTTTCCAAATCCAGCCCCTGCGCCTTTTGCAGCGCATTATATTTTTCATAAACCTCGTCAAATTCCGTCGGAATGATAACCTCGGAAATCTCCGCCGGCTCCTCTTCGACCTGCCAGCCGAACTGGGCAATAAACGCCAGCCGCTCGGATGCGTCGGCGGCATTATAGGACACCGCCGCATCCGTCTGCAAAGTATCGCTTTGCGGCTCGGTGGTGCCGGACGGCCATCCGCCCGATCCGCCGGGCAGCTGCGAGCATACAATAAAACCCAAAAGAATCAATAAAATAACGATTACAGCGGCAATCACTTTCGACCTTGGTGATTTGACGGAACAAACAAACATATCGGCACTCCCCCGTTTTTGATAAACCGCTGCTGTCGCGCCCATGGCCGACGCCGCGCTTCTGTTGTATCATATGCGATGGGATACCGCTTCATGACAAAAAGTCCGGCAGAATATATCTGCCGGAACCAAAGGATTATTGATTTTTCGCAACAGCGCGCTTAATCTGCTCCCGCGCGGCGCGAATATCCTTGACGCTCTTATTCATTTCATCGATACCGGCGGAAAGAATTTCGTCACAGTCGTTCATAATATTGTCCACAAAATCGCTGGCGCTGGCGCGCATATCCCGCGACCATTTTTCCGCGTTTTCGGTAATGGTTTCCGCTTCCGCCCTGGCGCGGGCAATAATGTCGTCCGACTGCGCCTTGGCCTGCGCAATGATATCCGCCGCACCGGCTCTGGCTTTTTTGGTAATTTCCGTTTCTTCCACCAAGTGCGCGGCATCCTCTTCCGCCTCAGCAACGATATCCTCTGCCTTTTGCTGCGCCTGCGCAATGATTTCCTTGCGGTCGTTGGCAATCTTACGAGCCTGAATCAGCTCCGTGGGCATTTGCAGGCGGATTTCCTGAATCACTTCCAAAATCGCGTCCTTGTCCACTTTGATTTTGCCGCCGCCGAGGGTTGTTTTGCTTTCTTCGAGTATGTCTTCAATCTGCTCCAATAAACTTTCGATACCCATAGTTTGTACATCCTTTCAGTCTGTTTTCAAAGCTGCTTGTTATTTTGATTCTCCATGTTGTTTTTCGCTTTGGACCCGCGCGTGAATGCGAGATACAATATCTTCGCGAATCTGAGGCGATACAAACTTGCTGATGTCGCCGCCCAGCTCGCACACCTGCTTGACCGCACTGGAGCTGAGAAACATATATTCTGAACTGGTGGTAATAAAAACGGTTTCCACCTCCGGCGCCAAGCTCTTATTGGTCAGCGCCTGCTGAAATTCATCTTCAAAATCAGATACCGCCCTTAAGCCTTTTACGATAGCGCAGGCGCCCACTTTTTTCACATAGTCCGCCAGCAAACCATCCGAAAAATCCACCGTAACATTGGGCAAATCCACCGTGCAGCGGCGGATAAAATCCGCTCGTTCCTCGGCAGTGAAATAATTGAGGTTCTTTTTGCGGTAATTGGTCATTACCACCACAATGACCTTATCAAAAATCGACGCTGTCCGGCGAATGATATCCAAATGCCCCAGCGTCACCGGGTCAAAACTGCCGGGACAGACTACTGTTTTCTGCATACCCCGCATCCTTACTTTCTGTATATGGTAACTGTAATTTTAGAATAATGATACTCGCGATACTTTTGCAAAGAACCGACCGCTTCCGGCATCTCTTCCTCCTGCGCCGTTTCGCAAATGACCGCGCCGCCCGGGCGAATCTGCCCCTCGAGCAGCGGCAGCATGGAAGCAGCTACCCCGTTATGATACGGCGGATCTAAAAACGCCAGGTCAAACGGCTCCGTGTTCGACGCCAGAAAGCTTTCAGCGGTCTGGTTACGCACAGCCGCCTGTTCCGTAAGCCCGGTTTTGCGTAAATTATCCTGCACCGTCTGTATGGCGCTGCGGCTTCTGTCTACAAAAACACAGAAAGCCGCCCCGCGCGACAGCGCTTCGATTCCCATTTGCCCGGAACCGGCAAAAAGATCCAGAAAACGCCTGCCCTCCAGTTCAAACTGAATGGCACTGAAAATGGCTTCCTTTACTTTTTCGGTGGTCGGGCGAACATCCAGCCCCTCTAAGGTTTTCAGGCGCACGCCCCTGGCTTTTCCGGTAATGACACGCATTTGCTCTCTCCGCCTACAACTGATACATACATAGCTTATTATCGCAATTTCTCAGGTATTTGTCAATATTTTCAGACCAAAAAACAGTGAATTCTTCTGCTGACAAGCTGATTGTTTCTTTCCAATATGGCACCGAGACAATCAGCTGAGCAAAATTTTCTCCAATTCCGCCATGCTGCGCACCATGGCAGCAGGCTGATAGGGCTGCAAATCCGTCCGGGAGCGGAACCCCCAGAGCACCCCGATAGCCGGAAGCCCCGCATTGGCAGCCGTCTGCATATCCACATCCGAATCGCCCACATAAACGGTGCTTTCCGCTCTGGCGCCAATCTCCTGCATGGCGGCAAATACACCGTCGGGCGCCGGCTTAAACCCCAAATTTTGCCGTGCGCCTACCACGCATTGCAGACCGTCGCCGAATTTTTCCGCACACAGCACCTCGGCAGCCTTTTGGTCTTTATTGGTGACCACCGCCGTGGCAATCCCCTTTTCGCGCAGGAGCGAGAGCAGCTCATTTACCCCCGGATAAGGAGCCGTTTTAATATCGCAATGCTCCGCGTAATAGTCCAGCATCTCCTGCGTACAGAGGGCAATCTCCTCGTCGCTTGTGCCCGCGCGTACCGCACGGCGAATGAGCATGGGGATGCCGTTGCCCACAAATCGGCGGATTTCTTCAATATCCCGCAAAGGCATATTGTGTCTCGCCAGAACCGTATTCACACTATCTGTCAAATCCTGTAAAGTATCCAGCAGTGTACCGTCTAAATCAAAAATCACCGACGCTACTTTCATCGACCATATCCTCCTTATGATAATGCAAATAGATATTGCGCGCAAGTCTCTCGCTGATGCCCGGCGTTTCCAGAAGCTCTTGCACCGTGGCCTCTTTAATGTGCTTTACCGTTTTAAACTGCCTGAGCAGCGCTTTGGCCTTTGCCTCGCCAATTCCCTCAATATCCAACAGCTCCAGCCGCAGCGTGGAACCTGCGTGCTTTTTTCTGTGATAGGTAATTGCGAAGCGATGTACTTCGTTTTGTATGGACGAAAGCAGTGTAAATGCCGTCCGTTTGGATTGAATGGCGATTTCGCCGCCGTCAGTGGAAATGGCACGGGTACGGTGCTTATCGTCCTTCACCATACCGAACAGCGGAATATCGAGCCCGAACCGCGCCAAAACCGGCTTCACCGCATTGACCTGCCCCAGCCCGCCGTCCAGTAAAATCAAATCCGGCAGCTTGCCGAAGCCCTCGCCGCTATCTTTATGTTTTTCATATTCCTCAAAGCGTCGGGTCAGCGTTTCCGCCATGGAGCGGTAATCATCCTGACCGGAAAACCCTTTAATAGCAAACCGGCGATAGGCGGATTTATAGGGCTTGCCGTTTTTGAAAACCACCATACCCGCCACATTATCACTACCTGCGGTGTGGGAAATATCATAGGCCTCAATATAGTCCGGATACACCGAAAGCCCCAGAAGCTCCCGCAGCTCCTGCAAGGGGGCATTATCTTTCGATAAGCGCCCCTGGCGCTGAAAGAGCTTTTCCGAGGCGTTTTTTCGGCACATTTCCACCAGCCGCAGCCGCTCGCCCCGCTGGGGTACGGACAAATGCACCCGCTTGCCCCGCTTTTCGCTCAGCCACTGTTCCAGAAGCTCACGATCTTCGCAATCGCCGTCCAAAAAAATCTCGGCGGGTATTTCATCCCGCGCCGCGTAGAACGAGGTCAGCAGCTCCTTGCGAATGGCGGCGTCTACCTCTTCTTCGTTAAAATAAAAATACGCGCTGCCGCAAAGCCGTCCGGCTCGAAAATGCAATACATT
The DNA here is from genome assembly GCA_949293815.1 of uncultured Eubacteriales bacterium. GTDB lineage: Bacteria > Bacillota > Clostridia > Oscillospirales > Acutalibacteraceae > RGIG2774. Next base: position 131,232 of record CASFEZ010000005.1, read on the forward strand.
CAAACAGCTGGTTTTCGGTCCGGTGACCACAGCGAACACATCGCAGTTTTGATCCCGGTCGGATACGACCATCTGCTTTTCGCCGACCTTTTCAATCCCGCGAATCCGGTCACGCAGCTTGGCCGCCCGCTCGAAATCATACCGCTCGGCGGCGGCGGTCATTTCCTGCCGGAACTGCTCCAGAATTTCTTCGCTGCCGCCGCGAATAAAGCGCAGCGCCGCTTCGGCATTTTTTTGATATTCCTCTTTGGAGATTTTGCCGCAGCAGGGCGCGTCGCAAAGATGGATATAATAATTTAAGCAGGGGCGCGAAACGCCGCTGCACGGAAAGGTTTTGCCGCAGGTGGGCAGATGGAACACCGCATTTGCCTGGTCAACGGTATTCTTGACCGAGGAAATGCTGATGTACGGACCGATGTATTCCGCCCCATCCTCGTATTTTTGCAGCGACAGGGAAATGGTCGGCCAATCGCCGCCGCTGACGCGGATATAGCAATACCCCTTGTCGTCTTTGAGCAAAATATTATATTTCGGCTCATGCTGTTTAATCAGGCTGCATTCCAAAACCAGCGCTTCAAATTCGCTGCCGACTAAAATATAGTCGAAATCATCCACATTCTCGACCATTTTGCGCACTTTGATGGAATGATTCCGTTCAGAGCCGAAATATTGGCTTACACGATTTTTCAGCGCTTTGGCTTTTCCGATATAGATGATTTCGCCCTGCTTGTTTTTCATAATATATACGCCCGGCGACAAGGGCAGGCGCATGGCTTTTTCGCGCAGTTGTTTTCGTTTATCCATCGAATCAAACTCCGTAAAAAATAAAAGTGTACCGGGCGTCAAAAAACTCCCGATACACTTGTCAGACCAAAAACTTATTCTGCGAAGCCGCTGTCTACCAGTCTGGCCAATTCCGTAACCGCAGCTTCTTCATCTGTGCCTTCGGCAATGATGCGAATCTGCGATCCGCCGACAATCCCCAGGGACAGAACCCCCAAAAGGCTCTTCGCATTGATGCGGCGTTCTTCCTTCTCCACCCAAATCGCGGACTTAAATTCATTGGCTTTCTGAATAAAGAATGTGGCAGGGCGCGCATGAAGCCCGACCTGATTCTGTACAACTACATCTTTTACAAACATCGTACTATCTCCCAACAAAAAAACTTTAGCAAAGAGCTTTTGACGCTATCAATTATAGCACAAAACAAAAAACTGTCAACAAGTAAAATGATAGTAAATTACAAAATTCAACATTTCATTTACCGGCATAAATCCGCCCGAATTTCCGCCTTTTGATTTGTTGAAATTCCACAGTTTTTTAAGGTCTTTTTTGGCATAATCACGGAAAACAGGAGGCAAAGCTCAATTATTGGGATTATGGTGATAGGTATAGGATGTTCCCGACAACACATCAAAACGATACCCGCAATCCTTATAATACTGTATAATATCCGGCAGCGCATCGGTTGTTGTGCTTTTTATCGGTGCGTCGTGCATGAGCAAAATCACATGGGAGTCTCCACATTGCGCCGCCTTGATGGATTTTTCGTAAATCTGTGAGGCGGGCACCTGTTTGTCGGACGCATCGGTGGAATCCCAGTCCCAATCGAAGTAATAATACCCCCGCGCCGGCAGCTCCTGCGACAGAGTTGTCATAATACCGCTGCAATAGTTTTTGCTGATGGTATTACTTGTTCCCCCGGGGAACCGCACCAGCTTCGAGCGGATGCCTGTTGCATCATATACCAAATCTGATATTTTGTTCAAATCCTCGAAATAGGTATCCACCGAGGAATAAATGGAAAAATCATGGCTGTAGGAGTGCAGCCCGATGGCATGTCCACGGTCGGCAATTTCTTTCAGCTGTGCTTCACAGCCATCGTAGGTGTGAATCACAAAGAAAGTCGCCTTGATTCCGTATTGATCTAAAATGTCCAGTATGCGCGTTGTATTTTTAGACGGACCATCGTCAAAGGTCAAATAAATGACCTTATCATCCGGATCCGTCGGCGGCACAGATGCCGGCGGTGCGGATGCCGGCGGAGCCGATGCCGATGGCTCCTGCGATTCATCGTTCTGCTGCGAAGTCGGGGCGTTCTGCTGCGCATAGCCATCCTCTGTTGATTGCTCAGCCTGGGCATTCACCGACTCGCCGTCAGATGTTACACTTTTTGGATGTACGGTTTTTGCCACCCATGCGCATACGCCCACCAGCAGCAGCGTCAATATTACAGCGCAAAACACAAGAAATGATTTTTTAAATCGCCAATTTCTTCTTTTCATAAGTCCACCCTTTTCATTTGTGATAGTATCTGAACAATCCCTGTAACTTATCATAGCAGACTTATAAAAAAAAGCAACCAAAATCGGCAAATGTAATCATTTTTTAATGATTTCTTTATGCTTGCCATTTTTGATAAGAAATTCTAATTCTCTTTTTGAAAGTTCTGCATGTGCCAAAAGCTCCGGCCGCTTCGCCGCCGTTTCCAGCAGCGACTGTTCCCGCCGCCATTGCTCAATTTTTTGATGATGACCGGAAAGCAGCACCTCAGGCACGGCGCGCTCCCGCCAAATAGCGGGCTTGGTGTATTGGGGATATTCCAACAGGCCGTCATAATGGCTCTCCTGTACCCGCCCCGCCTCGCTGGACAGTGTGCCGTCCAGCATACGCGCCACGCAATCTGTTAAAACCAGGGCAGGCAGCTCACCGCCGGTCAACACATAATCACCAATGGAAATTTCTTCATCCACCAATGCGTCCAGCACCCGCTGGTCAACCCCCTCGTAGTGACCGCACAAAACAGTGATATGCGGAAGCGCGGCCAGCTCCTTTGCCCGCTGCTGGGTCAGCACCCTGCCCTTGGGCGACATATAAATCAAATACGGCCGCTCCCCGCTCTTTTGACAGATATCCATAAAGCAGCGGTAGATGGGCTCGGCAGTCATCAGCATGCCCTCGCCGCCGCCATAGGGCGTATCGTCTACATTCCGGTGCTTGTTGTCTGAAAAATCCCGAATATTCACGCTCTCTACGGTCAGCACCCCTTTTTGTATGGCTCTGCCTACGATGCTTTCCGAATAAACCGCGCGGCACATATCGGGAAATAGGGTCATTATATCAATCCGCATAAACAGCCTCGTCAAAAATTCCCCGCATGGGACGAATCAAAATCTTTTCCGCGGCAACATCCACCTGCACCACAACCTCGCGAATAGCGGGCAACAGATATTCCGCTTTTTCCTTTGTAATATGCCAAACATCGTTTGCGCCGGTTTCGCTGACATCCGTAAGCTCCCCGTAATATACGCCGGTATCCGCGTCATATACCTTGCAGCCGAACAGCTCCTGCAAAAAATATGCGCCGTCCGCGAGCTTGGCGTCCGCCCGGCGCATATACAAAACCTGTCCGCGCATGGCTTGGGCTTGCTCCAGCGACTCCACGCCGGCAAGCCGCAAGAGCGCAATATTCCCATGCGCACGGCTTTGCAGAACCGTTACCGGCTGCCGTCCGTCCGCATCATAATACAGCGTATGAAACTGCGTAATAAACGCCGGAGAATCACACCAGGGCTGTAAACGCACTTCGCCTTTTACGCCGTGCGTACCGACAATCTGCCCGATTTCTAAAAACTGTTTAATCAAATGCTTCACCGTATTTCTTTCGATACTGGTTCCAGTTTAACATACCGCCCGGCAAAAAGCAAGGCGGCAAATTCTTTTCAAAAGAAAAATTTTACCAAAAAAAGATAGACAAACCATATAAAATATAGTACAATTCAAGTAGAATCCAGGAAAGGGGACTTTTATATGAGAAAAAAATGGATTTCTTACCTATGCGTTCTGCTGTCTGCGGTCATATTGGCAACTTCTCTGTTTTTCTTCTCGACCGCACAATCCGGTCGTTATACGCCGATTACGGACGAAGACGCGCTGCATACCGCCGGAGAATATTTGGAAAATGAAAACGGCGAACGGGTATTTCTGCGCGGCATCAATTTGGGCGGCTGGCTGATTCAGGAGGACTGGTTCTGCCCGGCTGACAACGGCACGCAGGGCGACCACTATACGCTGGAAACCCTGATTTCCCGCTTCGGCACCGAAAAAGCATACGAACTCTATGATATTTACCAGGACGCCTGGATACAGGAAACGGATTTTATGAATATTGCGGATATGGGCTTTAACTGTGTGCGCATTCCGTTCTGGTACCGTAATTTTCAATCCGACGACAACGGCACCTGGATTCTGAACGAAGACGGCGATGTGGATCTTTCCCGCCTGGAATGGGCAGTAGAAATGTGCCGCAAATACGGCTTATATGCCATTCTGGATTTGCACGGTGTAAACGGCTGTCAGGGCATGCAGGATCACTGCGGACAAAAAGGCAATTACCATTTCTTTGACCAAAATGCCCAAGGCGAAGCATACCGCCGCCAGGCAGTGGATCTTTGGCAGGTGATTGCCTTTCGCTTTGCCGGCGATCCCGCCGTTGCCATGTTTGATTTATTGAACGAACCCATGTGCGATGTACCGCTTTTACAGCGCAATCACGCCCATGTCAATGCATTTTACGATGACGCTTACCATGCCATTCGCGAGGTTGACCCCAACCGCATGATTACCATGATCGGCACCTGGGATATCGGCAAGCTGCCCTCCCCCTCTTCCATGGGATGGACAAATGTGGTATACCAGTTCCACCAGTACGACCAGTTTATGATTAACTATACCGGACGAGTGGATCGGGCGTATTTATGCAACTACAATGTTCCGCTGTTTGCCGGGGAATTTCATCCGACAGGTGAAGATCTGAACCTGCGGGATGTCATTGAGGTCTACAATACCCGCAATGTAATGTGGGCGCTTTGGACCTATAAGGGCTATAACAGCTGGGCTGCCTGGGCGGACTGGTTTGCCTACGGCAGCACGGAGGACAGCCTGATTGTCCATCCGGAAACGGACAGCTACGAAGAAATTGCCCGCAAATGGGGCGCCATGGGAACCAACAGCGGCAATTTTTACAAAGGGCATCTGTTTGATGTGGCGTATGAATTTCTGCCGGACGCGGTTTCCGCCTCCATTCCCTTTAACCGGGAGGAGGATTTAACAGAAGCGCCGACCACGCAAGCCCCCACCACAACCGAAGCGCCGACCACCGCTTTGCCTACCGCGCCGCCTGACGAGCCGGGGGACGCGACCTTGCCTACTGCGCCGTCCGCCTCCTCTGACACCACTGCGGCGGCTGTGCCCCTGTCGTTTGACGCCCAGGATATTGCCATTGATGAGCAAACCATTGTCATTCGGCGCAAATCCATTTCGCCGGATGAACTGCGGTCGGCTGCCCGGTACAGCGGGGACTTGATTTTGCCGGACAAGCAGGCCATCGGCACCGGCGATACCCTGCGCTATGGACAAGATGTGTACACACTGGTTCTTTTTAGGGACTGCAACGGGGACGGACGCATCACCAGCGCTGACGCCCGTGCGGCGCTGCGGCATACCGTGCGCCTGCAAACGCTGAGTGAACCGCAGCAAATTGCCGCCGATTCCGACCAAAGCGGACGCATTACCACCTCCGATGCCCGGCGTATTCTTCGCTACAGCCTTGGTCTGATCTCCTGACCACAAACCAATTTTTCTTTTATCAAATCAAAGAACCGCTTCTCCTGCCGGAGAGCGGTTCTATTCTTTCGCGCAATATAGTTAAATCCAGCCGAGCTTATAGAACAACAGTGCGCCGAGAATGGAAATCACCACGCCGATGGGAATCAGCGTACCCGTGCCGATGCTGCCGCTGATAACGACAATCAGCGTTAAGATGGCAATGGGCAGAATGCTGATTTTCCAATGCTTGGAAAAATACGAGGCGCCCAGCGCACCGAACAGGGCGGGCATCACCTGCTTAAAGGCGGGGGCGAAAAAGGAATCCGGGTCAGTTAAGGCGGGAATCCACGGGCGCAGCAAAAGCACAAAGACTGCCATAATCACGGTGGTTACAATGGCGGAGGTGGCCACGGCAATGGTGGTGATGACCTCGCCCTCCTCGGAATTGCTCTTCACCTTGGCGGTATCCATGGCGGCCAGGGCGCAGGGCAGCTTCAGGTTGCTGATATTGCCCGTGGTAAAGCTCAAATACATACCGCCCACGCCCAAAAGCGGGGAATAAGCAATGATTTCAATAATGGCGGTAGGGTAGAACAAAATCGCCACCGGCCACAGACCGTCCCAAATTTCCCTGGCAGTAGGCCATATGTTATAGAAAATGCTGAACGCCAGCGGCACCCCCAAAAGCACAAAGAACATCACAAACGACCATATGGAGCCGAAGGTATGCATTTTATCGGTATAAGATTTTTCTGTTTTCGGCTTTTTCATACCGCTCCTCCTCTCAGCTGACAATGGGGGCGCGGAACTCGAAATAAGCGATATTCACGGGCAGCACCCGCGCTATCAAAATCGCCGCACCCATGGCGACAAACATACTGATTGGCATGGCGAAATTTTGCAGCCAGCCAATGTTTTTCCTTTCCGCAATCTTCGACAGCACGAGCATGACCACTACGGCAACCAAAAGAGTAGCAACGGACATCAGCCCCGCGCCGTCATTGTTCATCCGTATGGTGCCGTCCGCCAGCGTGGTAGCGGTGCCCTGTCCGGCAAGCGCCCGGGCGATGAAGGCGGCAATCAGGCCAATAAACGCGGCGGCGGCAAGGGAATCGGTCAGCTTCGTATCACTGAATCCGTTTCAGACAAAGCGGCAAAACCACCAGCGGCAGGGAGCTTGCCAGCGTCATGACCCAGGCCACCACGGAGAATACATTTTTATCGGTAATCGGCGTTGACATATTGCCGTTGCTGACCGCTTCAATGGCGGCAGTGGCGGCGGCGGTCTCCTGGGTGATATTGCCGATAACGGAAAGGCGAATCCACGGCAAAATAATGCCCAAAGCGGGCGTCAGCGCCACCACGGTTGCCACAATCGCCAGCGCCGGCGTAATGGTAAACAGCACGCTTTGCACTACCGTATTCTTCATCACCGAACTGGACAGCCCAATCTCCTTGCCGCGCCGCACCGCTTTGACCAGAAAAGCAATTGACTGCGCCAAAATAAAGGCAATCACGATAAGTCCGAGAATCAGCATAAAGGTGTCTTCTCTAAAATCCATGCAAAAACCCCGTTTCATTTGGAATATCTATTTTGTAAGCGCCGCTGGGCGGCGCAGAGTGAAGAGTGAAGAGTGGAGATTCGGACGCCCTTCGGGCGTGAATCGTAGATTGTTTGCAGGTATAGAAAATACCTTGTCTATATCTTTCCTTTCCTTCAACCCTCTATCATCCTAATTACACAAAACTATCTATCAATCAAGGCGAAGCCTTCCGCATCATCACTCTTTCCTAACTATTTTTATCTAATTTTACCATGTATAACAAGGGCGGTCAAGATAAAATTGTTGATTCAAGCAAAAGAAGATGGTATACTGTATATATATTTTATATCAATTGCTATCAACGGAGGCGGCTTATGTTAGACAAACGCAGAGCAGGCGTGCTGATGCATATCAGTTCCCTGCCGTCAGAGTACGGAATCGGGGTTTTTGATGAAAGCTGTAAAAAGTTTGCCGATGTCCTTGCGGATATGGGCTTTCATTATTGGCAGGTTTTGCCCTTTAACCCGGTAGATGATGCCAATTCCCCTTATTGCTCCGCTTCGGCGTTTGCGGGGAATCTGTTGTTTATCGACCCGATGGGACTGGTCAGGCTGGGGCTTTGCACCGAAGCGGAGGCGGCGGAGAACCGCTATACCGGCTCGCCCTATACCGCCGATTATGAATTTGCGGCAAAAAAACGCATGGCGCTGCTCAAAAAAGCCTTCGGGCGCATCGACACCGCGCTGCAAAAAGAGATTGCCGCGTTTGAAAAAGAAAACCCCTGGCTGACGGATTTCGCGTTTTATATGGCGCTCAAGGAGGCCAACGGCGGCAAGCCCTGGTGGCAATGGCAGGAGGCACAGGCGGATTACCACCGTTTTCTCAAAGAACAGACCGCCTCTTATGAACAGCAGGCGGCGTTCTGGAAATTTACTCAGTATCTGTTCTTTCGCCAATGGAAGGAAATCAAAGCGTATATCAACAAAAAAGGCATTGCCGTCATTGGCGATATGCCCATTTATGTTGCCATGGACAGTGCCGATGTATGGGCGGGGACGGAGAACTTTTTGATTGACGAAAAAAAGCGCAAGCCCGAAAAGGTCGCCGGGGTGCCGCCTGACTATTTCAGCGCAGACGGTCAGCTCTGGGGCAACCCGCTGTATGACTGGGATAAAATGGAAAAGGACGGCTACCGCTGGTGGCTGAAGCGATTGACGGCGGCATTTTGCCTGTATGATGTGGTGCGCATCGACCATTTCCGCGCCTTCGCAAGCTATTGGGCGGTTCCCGCCGACAGCAAAACCGCCAAGGTCGGCCAGTGGTGCGAAGGACCCGGCATGAAATTGTTCCAAAAAGTATTCGAGGTATTCCCCAACGCGCCCATTATTGCCGAGGATTTGGGCGTTTTCGGTGAGGATGTAACAAAGCTGCTGCAAGACACCGGCTTCCCGGGCATGAAGGTGGTGCAGTTCGGCTTTGACCCGGACGCTGATTCGCTGCATCTGCCCCACAACGCCGTTATCAATTCGGTCAATTATGTGGGTACCCACGATAACAACACCCTTTTGGGCTGGCTTTGGGAGGCGAGTGAGCGGGAACGCCGCTTTGCGCTGGACTATGTGGGCTTTACCGGCAGCAACTGGGGCGACGGCGGGTATCATTCCCAAAGCTGCCGCCGGATTATCGAAAGCGTATGGCGCTCCTCCTCCAACACCGCCATGATTGCCTTTCAGGACCTTTGCGGCTTCGGCTCGGACGCGCGTATGAATATTCCCGGCGTGCCCGAAAAGAACTGGCGCTTCCGCACCACCTGGGATACCATTGACCAGATTGACAAGGCTTATTTCCGCAAAATCAACGCCCTGTACCGCCGTATGTACCCGCTGAATCTGACAAAAGAAGAACCTGCCCCTGACAAAACGGAATCTATTACATAAAAAGGTGTAAAACTGCAAAAATATGTAATAGAAAGCAATGTGCCATTCACATTTCGAAATATACAGTTTCCAGGGCGGGATACAAGAAAAGAAAGGTCTACGCACCGTAGATACAGCGTCAATATAAACAACTCTACGCTTCGTGTGTGTTTCTTCAGGTGACCACCCACTACAATAGTGGCAGAAAGGAGGCCGGGAACATATGGATCAAATCCGAATCGGTAAATTTATAGCCGCGTCAAGAAAAACAAAAAACCTTACCCAAAGGCAGCTTGCTGAAACCCTTTCCATTAGTGACAAAACAATTTCTAAATGGGAGTGCGGAAAGGGACTTCCCGAAGTTTCTCTCATGCTGCCATTGTGTGCGGCTTTAGATATTACGGTCAACGATTTGCTTTCTGGTGAAAAGGTATCTTCAATGGACTATCAAAAAAAGGCGGAGGTAAATATGATAAACCTGATGAAAGAAAATGAGGAAAACAGGAAACGAATGGCATTGTCCATCATTACCGGTGGAATCACCATCATTGCCGTATGCGCTTTGATTGTTATTGCATCTTTTCTTGATTTACCTGCGATCGCGCGGATTGTATTGCTTGTGTTCTCTGTTGCAGTGGGAATAGCGGGAATCGCGGCTGCCATTATGCTTGATATGGAAGCCGGTTATTTTGAATGCCCCCATTGCAAGGACCTTTTTGTCCCGAACCTGAACGACTATGTAAAGGGCTATCACACATTTACAAAGCGCAGATTAACCTGCCCAAAGTGCGGAAAAACAGGGATGTGTAAACATCGTGTCACAAGATGAATCCGCATTCCGGCAATCAAGGCAGCAAGCAAACAGAAAAAAGAATAAAAAACAGTTGACAAACGCCCATGGCGTGCTATAATAGAAGTACAAAATATTTATCTTCGGGGCAGGGTGCAATTCCCTACCGGCAGTGATAGTCTGCGAGCGTTTTGCAAAAACGCCGAAGGGGCGCAATTCCCCTACCGACGGTATAGTCCGGATGAGAGAAGATGAATTCCCACGACCCGGGAAGCCGCGCTTCCCTCCGACAAGAATTCAATGTCCCGTGCTTTTTTGCGCGGGACTTTTTCTTTTTCTTCCCCGAAAAAGAAAGGTGTTTTCTATGACAAAAACAAAAGAACATTCCCCCCAGCTTACCAAAGTGGTCAAACTGGTCACCCTGGCGCTTTTGAGCGCCATCGGATTGGTGCTGATGAGCGTTGTCCGCTTCCCGCTGTTCCCCTCCGCCTCGTTTTTGGAGTATGATATGGCGGATGTGCCGGTCTTTTTGGCGGCGCTCTTCTTTGACATTCCCTCCGCGCTTTTGGTGCTTGTGGTAATTTCGGTCATTCAGGGGCTGACGGTCAGCGCGGCCAGCGGCTGGATCGGCATCGTCATGCACATTGTCGCCACCGGCGCGTTTGTGGTGGCGCTGGGGCTGATTACCCGCAAAGAACGGGATTTCAAGCATATTCTGCCGGGGCATCTGGCTGGCATAGTGCTGATGGCGGGGCTGATGTGTATCATGAACCTGATTTTCACCCCGATTTTCATGGGCACACCGGTGGAAGCGGTCAAGGATATGCTGCTGCCGATTATTCTGCCCTTTAATTTGCTGAAAGGCGGCATCAACAGCGTGTTTACCATTCTGCTGTACTTCCCCCTGTCCAAAATTTTGCACAAGGAAAAACTGCTGCCGCAAAAAGTCTGAGCTGCACCTGCGGTTCCGCAAAAAATAACACGCCCTCTCTCCTTTTTGTGCCAACGCGCAAAAAGCAAGGCAGAGAATCCCTCACCCGGATTCTCTGCCTTTTGCATATAAAAGTGACACAGTCGTTCAGCATAAAAACTTTGCAAAAACACCATGTACCGGTCAACTGCCGAACGACAAAAAGCCGCCCGAATCATCGAGCGGCCTTTATTTGGTTGTTCTGTTAGGCTGCGCACGCAGCCCTTGTACAGAGCGGTTCAGTCGATTTCGACCTGTACTTTCTCATTGGCTCTGGATGCGGTAGCTTTCATGACCACACGGAGGGCTTTTGCAATCTTGCCGTGTTTGCCAATCACGCGACCCATATCGTCCGGGGCGACATGCAGGTGATAGACCACCACGCCGTCCTCGTTGGGCTCGTCTACCGTAACAGAAACCGCGTCCGGCGCTTCGACCAGACCTTTTGCCATTTCGACAAGCAATTCCTGCATGGTTTTTACTCCTTATTCTGCCTGCTTATAAGCGGCAAGCGCAGCTTATTCGATCACGCCGTTTTTCTTCAGCAGCGATTTTACGGTATCCGTGGGCTGTGCACCATTAGCCAGCCACTTTTTCGCTTTTTCGGCATCGATTTTTACCTGTACCGGCTCGGAAACGGGGTTGTAATAACCGATTTCCTCAATAAATCTGCCGTCTCTGGGATAGCGGGAATCCGCCACCACAATGCGGTAGAACGGCGCTTTTTTCGCACCCATCCGGCGAAGACGCATTTTAACTGCCATAAAACTGTTCCTCCAATAAATAAAATATCTTTTCTTTTATAAAAACACGCGCAAGGTATGCGGCATGGTTTTATCGTTTTTGCGGCAAAGCCGCCTGTTTGGGAAACTACACCAAAGCGCATCCGCAAAGGATTGACCGGTGGGACACTGCTTTGTGCAAAGCTGCCCGCCGGGACGCTTACATCATCCCCGGGAAACCGCCCATGCCGCCCATCCGGCGCATTTTTTTGCGGTTGCCCTTGCTGTTCATCTGCTTAAACATTTTTTGCATTTGCTTAAACTGGGAAAGCAGACGATTCACATCCTCTACCTGCATCCCGCAACCGGCGGCAATGCGGCGCTTGCGGGAGGGGTTGATAATATCGGGGTTGGCACGCTCTTTTGGCGTCATGGAACGGATAATGGCTTCGGTTTTGCCCAAGGCGCTCTCGTCAATATCCGCGTCCTTGATTTTATTGCCGATACCCGGCAGCATGGAAAGAATATCTTTCATGGAGCCGAGCTTGCGCATCTCCTGCATTTGCGAGAGCAAATCGTTTAAGTCAAACTTATTTTTGCGCAGCTTTTCTTCCAGCTCTTCTGCCTTTTTCTCGTCCAGCGCCTGCTCCGCTTTTTCAATCAGCGAAAGCATATCGCCCATGCCCAGAATACGGGAAGCCATACGGTCCGGGTGGAACACATCCAAGTCCCCGGGCTTTTCGCCCACGCCGACAAATTTAATCGGTTTGCCGGTCACCGCCCTGGCGGACAGTGCCGCGCCGCCGCGGGTATCGCCGTCGAGCTTGGTTAAAACCAGACCGTCAATGCCCAGCGCCTCATTGAAAGAAGCCGCTACATTCACCGCGTCCTGACCGGTCATGGCGTCCACGACCAGCAGGATTTCGTGGGGCTTGACCTCTGCCTTAATGTTTTTCAGCTCCTGCATCAGCTGCTCATCAATATGCAGCCGTCCGGCCGTATCAATAAACAGATAGTCATAGCCCTTATCCTTTGCGTACCTGACCGCTTCCTTGGCGATGGTCACCGGGTTCTCGGTACCCATTTCAAAAACCGGCACGCCCACAGCCTCGCCTATCACCTGCAACTGCTTAATAGCGGCAGGTCTGTAAATATCGCAGGCAGCCATCAGCGGTCGGTGCCCCTGCTGCTTTAAGCGATAGGCAATCTTCGCGCAGTGGGTGGTTTTACCGGCGCCCTGCAAGCCGCACATCATCACAATGGTCGGCGGGTGCGACGCATAGGCAAGCCGTGCTTCGGTGCCGCCCATGAGCGCCGTCAGCTCTTCGTTGACGATTTTAATGACCATTTGCGCGGGGGTCAGGCTTTCCATCACCTTTGCGCCGATTGCCTTTTCGGTTACGGCATTGGTAAAATCCTTGGCAACCTTATAGCTGACATCCGCCTCCAAAAGTGCCATACGCACGGTACGCATGGCCTCTTTGACGTCGCCCTCGGTCAGGCTGCCTTTGCTTTTTAATTTTTTAAAGGCTTCTTCCAAACGATCGGAAAGACCTTCAAATGCCATATAGTATCATCCTAATTCTTGTAATTCCTGCGCAATCGATTGCAGTTCGGCCGCAATACGCTGCTGCTCCTCGCCGCCAACGGCGGACAAGCGGGCTGCCAGTTCTGACAGACGGTGGGATTTTTCAGAAAGAGTCCGAAACATTCTCGCCAAATGCAGCCGCTCTTCCCATTCCAAAAGCTGCTCTTCGGCGCGTTTGATGGTATCGCGCACGCCCTGACGGGACAATCCCTCATTTTCTGCAATTTCAGCCAGGGAAAGATCCTCGTTATAGTACAAGCTCACAAAATCCCTGCGCTTTTCGGTCAGCAAGTCGCCGTAAAAATCCAACAACACGGCAAATTCATAATTTTTAGCCATAATAATATCACCGAACGGACATGTAAAGCTTTTTATCTTTACAGCGAAGCTATTATACTAAACCCCTGCGAAAATGTCAATAGCTTTTTTGCAGAAGCATTGAAAAAAGCCGCACAACCGGTGTGCGGCTTTTGAGCAAATACATCAACTCAATCCAAATCGCCAATGTCGATAGAGCCGGGATCGCTGTCATCGGGCAAAAATACCACCGAAGGCTCTGTCGTGGTCATGGGAGCTGTAGGCTCCGTTGCGGGCGGCTCCGTCGCGGGCGGCTCCGTTACCGGAGGCTCGGTTGCAGGCGGCTCAGTCGTATTCGAGGTGGGATCTGTTGTAGGTACATCGGAGGACGGTTCCTCGGAAGACTCCTCGGTAACCGTGATAATGATTTCATCATCCAGTTTTACCGCAATACGTAGTGCTGCCCTGGCATCCGCAGAAGTAATGCGATCATTTTGATCCACATCCGCCGCTGTCAGCAAATCATCCGCTAAAGACTCAATTCTGACAGCATGCCGAAGAATCAAACGAGCGTCAACTGAAGTAACTCGACCGTTTGAATCTACATCACCAAGCCGAACATCCTCTGCACCAGCGCTGAAAGAAAAGGCACATACAAGCATAGAGCAAACCAGCAATGCCGCAGCCATTATTTTAATCCGTTTTGACATAAGAAGCTACCTCCGCTTTATTTAATCAAGGCAAACCAATTTTGCTATACACAGTATAGCACAGAAAATAGAGTAATTTCAATAGATTTTTTATAAAAAATACAAGAAAATTTTAACGGAAAGCAGCTGGTACGATTTTATTTCAATTCCACAATCGTAACACCGTTTTCACCCTCGCCGTACACGCCGCTGCGGTAGGATTTGACGGCGGGGTGCCCCCTCAGGTATTGCCCGACTGCTTTGCGCAAAACCCCGGTGCCCTTGCCGTGTACAACGGTCAGTTCTGTCAATTTTGCCATCACGGCGGCATCCAGAAAACGATCCAGTTCCAAAACAGCCTCATCGGCATTCAGCCCCCGCAAATCGCAGCGGTTGCTCACTTTTGCGGTTGCCCGGCTTTCCCCGGTGGTGCGCAGTGAAGCCGACGGCTCTTTTTTGGCTTTGCTGCCCAAAAGACGAATCTGCGTTAGCTTCACCCGCGTTTTCAGCATACCGGAACGCACTTCCACCATGCCGTTTTTATCGGGCAAGGCAAGCACCTCGGCTTCACTGCCGATTCCCGCCAGTTTTACACGGTCGCCGATTTGCAGCGGACGGGGCAGCTGATAGGAACCGTCGTCCATCTCCGCCGCGACCGGGTCTGCTGCCTGTTCCAGCGACGGCAATTTCTGGCGCATAACCTGCCGGGCTTTTGCTGCCAAATCCGTCAAATTGCCGCGCCCCGCGAGTTCTTTTTTTAATGTCTGAATTTCATCCGCCAGCGCCGCTGCGTCCCGCCTGGTTTTTTCAATGATACGACGGCTCTCGCCCCGGGCGTTTTCCAGTAGTTTTTCCGCGTCTTTTTTTGCTTTTTGGCGGATTTCCTCTGCTTCGTGAAGCCTGTTCTCGGCTTCGGCCGCGCTGGCTTCGGCAGCGGCTTTTTCCTGTTCCATGGAAAGCCGGCTGCGCTCCAGCGAATCCACAACATCTTCAAAACGGGTGTTTTCCGCCGATACCAATTCTCTGGCGCGGTCTACTACCGCCATATCCATCCCCAATCGTTCGGTAATGGCAAAGGCGTTGGAGCGCCCGGGCACGCCGATCAAAAGACGATAGGTGGGCTTCAGGGAGGCGACATCAAATTCACAGGAACCGTTCTCTACACCGGGGGTGTCCAGCGCATAGGCTTTCAGCTCCGCATAGTGCGTGGTTGCGGCGACCTTACAGCCCATGCTGTGCAGCCGCTCCAAAATTGCCATCGCCAGCGCCGCGCCCTCTACCGGGTCGGTTCCCGCGCCCAGCTCGTCAATCAGCACCAAACAGCCCTCCCCTGCTTTTTGCAGAATATCAATGATATTCACCATATGGGATGAAAAGGTGGAAAGGGACTGCTCAATACTCTGTTCATCGCCGATGTCGGCGTAAATATCGGAAAAAACACAGACACGGCTGTTTTCCGATGCGGGAATCATCAGCCCGCATGCCGCCATGAGGGACAGCAGCCCTACGGTTTTAATCGAAACCGTTTTTCCGCCGGTATTCGGACCGGTGATTATCAATACATCAAAGGTTTCGCCCAAAAAAATATCCACCGGCACCACCTTCTGCGCGTTCAGCAGCGGGTGGCGCGCTTTCTTCAAATCCACAATGCCCTGATCATTGAGCGCCGGGCAGGTGGCCTTCATATCATATGCCATGCGCGCTTTAGCAAAAATCAAATCCAGCTCCAGCGCCCGCCGGTACCCGGTCTGGATCGATGTTTTCTCCATACCCGCCTCTGCGGAAAGGGCTGTCAAAATCCGCTCTATCTCGTCCCGCTCTTTGCTTTCCAGCACCTTAATTTCATTGTTCGCTTCCACCACGGCGGTCGGCTCAATGAATACCGTGGCGCCGCTGCCGGAGGTATCATGCACCAGCCCGCCGATTTCACTGCGGTACTCGCTTTTGACCGGCACAACGAACCGTCCGTTGCGTTGGGTGACAATGGATTCCTGTAAATATTTCTGATAGGTCTGAGAGTGAATCAGCTGATCCAGCCGCTCCCGAATGGCAGAAGACTGCCGCTTGATTTTACGGCGGATATCCGCCAGCGCCGGGGAGGCGTTGTCCGCAATCTTCTCTTCCGAAAGGATCGCGGTATTGATTTTATTTTCTAAAAACTGATTGGGAATCAGACCGGAAAACAGCCCGTCCAGCGTTGTTTCTACGCTCACCTGCTTGCGGTGCCACTCGGAAAGGGAACGAATCACCCGCAAAACCTCGGCAATGTCCAACAGCTCCCGATTGTTCAAAACACTGCCCGCAGCGGCTCTGGCCAAAGCGTTGTCCACATTGCGCAGCCCGCCGAAGGACGGTCCTCCGAATTTCGCCAGCAGCATATGCGCATCGTCGGTTTGCCGCAGCAGCTTCTGCGCCGCCGCGCACTGCCGCTCGGGACGCAGCGCCTCGGCCATTTCGCGGCTGTCCGCACAGGAAGTATAGGTTCCCAACAGAGCGAGAATTTTGTCCAATTCCAGCGCCTGTTCATGTCGATTTACCGTTTGTTTCATTTTGCTTCTTCTATATCCGGTTTCTTGTCACGAAAAGCCTGTAGCCGGTCGGGCACATCGGTAATCAGCCCGTCCGCGCCGATGGTCTGCATTTTTCTTGCGCAGGAAACATCGTTTACCGTCCAACAGTTGACGACCATTCCCGCTTCGTGCGCCTGCCGGATCATCTCCTCGTTTATCATATATTTATAAGGATGCAGCGCCGAACACCCCAAGCGGGCGGCGTGCTGCAATAAATTTTTGCGGTTTTCCCAATAGGCTTTTTTCGTAAAATCATAGAGCAGCGCCGTATGAACGGAGCTGTCCACATCTTTCGACCGGCGCAAAACCACCGGGTCAAAAGAGGAAATCAGGATATGGTCGCTTAAGCCCTTTTCCGCCGCTATTTTTAAGGTTTCATCCACCACCGAATAATCTTTATTATACGGCGTTTTGATTTCAATATTGATAATCTCCAGCCCGGCCGCCAAATCCAAAAAATCCGTCAGCAGCGGAATTTTTTCGTCAGAAAATTCCGCGCTGAAATAGCTGCCGAAATCAAATTGCAGCAGCTGTTCATAGGTCAGGTCGTTGATATAGCCTTTTCCGTTCGAGGTTTCATCAATATTTGGGTTATGACAGATAACCACTTGCCCGTCTTTGGTCAAATGCACATCGGTTTCAAAGCCGTCAATATGCATCTCCCTTGCCACGCGAAAAGCAGCAAGGGTATTTTGCGGTGCCCGTTTGTTGGCGCCGCGATGTGCGATCAATTTCACTTCGCATACCCCCATTCCTGTTTATTGTACTATAAAACCGGCTGCTTGGCAACGGCTATTTTCCGAAAACCCCAGTCCCGGGGCGGCATTTATCAGAAAATTTTCCTATATTTTCTTGAAAAAAGCACAGCGGTCTTGTATAATAGAGGTAATATCGCTGCATGCAGGGAAGGTGAAAGCGCATGAAAATTCAGGAATCCGCAGAAAATTATTTGGAAACCATTTTGATTCTACAGCGCCGCAACGGCTCCGTCCGTTCGGTGGACATCGGCAACGAGCTTTCGTTTTCCAAACCCAGCGTCAGCGTTGCCATGAAAAATTTGCGGGAAAACGGCTATATTGAAATGGCGGCGAACGGTTTCATCACCCTGACGGATAAGGGGCGCGTAATTGCCGAAACCATGTATGAGCGGCATACCATGCTCTCCGACTGGCTGATCCGCCTTGGCGTAGACGCCAAAACTGCGGTGCGCGACGCCTGCCGTATGGAGCATGTCATCAGCGCCGAAAGCTTTGAAGCCATCAAACGCCATGCCGCCGGCAATTCCGGCAAAACAAATAGTGAAAACGAATTCAGCCGGACATGAGCACAGCTTCGGCAAATACTTACATAGAAGACGAGGGATGCAGCGCACAAAAACGCTGCATCCCCATTTTTATGCCACATTCTTAAAACGGCATACACAGACCGCCGAACCGCCGCATCCATCGCTTTTCCTATGAAGCACGGCGCTCATTTGCAGTTATTTCATTGATAATATGCTGTAAGCCCGTTATAAATTCCTCTGGCAAGTGCCTGTTGGGTGCTTGCCAGTTGTAACGTGGCGCGCTCTTCGCTGTTGGTCAAAAAGCCAAGCTCAATCAGTACCGCCGGGCACCCTTCATTTCTTGCCACCTGGAAGGCATAGAAGCGAATATCCCGATCCACCTTGGAATAATTGGCGGAAGAGGTGCTGTACACCGAGGAACGATAGGCGTTGACCAGACCGTCCTGTAAACTCTGGGCATAGGGCTTTGACCATGGGTAGAAGTAATATACACTCACACCGGCGGCGGAGGGAGAATCGGTGGCAACATCGCAATGAATGGAAAGGAACATATCCGCCTCCACCTCGCGGGTTAAATCCACCCGTTCGGTCAAGGAGATATTCGTATTATCGCTGCGCGTCATCACAACGGTTGCGCCTGCTGCCTCCAGTAGTGATTTCAGATAGATAGCGGTATTTAAATTGATAGGCGCTTCATATACGCCGCTGTAGCCACCGCCCGGGTCACTGCCGCCATGTCCGGGGTCAAGCACAATGGTTTTGCCCGCAAGCCCCGTTCCCTGATTTTTTGCGGAAATACGGAAGTATCCGTTATCGGTCATGGAAACCGTGCAGCCATAGAACGCGCCGGCTTCGGACAGATACAAACGCAGATTGGTTATTTTTGTAGCCGACTGGGTTGACCAGACAGCGGAGGAAAAGACACTGGTCGCCGGAAAGCGCAAGCTGCCGCTGCCCGCCGTTGTATTATAAAAACGCAAATCGATATAAGCAGCCGTATATTCACCGCTGAACTCCCGCCCGGAATAATTGGCATTGGTTTGCGAAACAAAGGTTACCGGCACCTGCCAGTCGGTTTTAATGTATAAATCCGTTGCGTTCTGCGAACAGGCAACGCCCATTGCCTCTACCGTGTTGTCCGGTAAGCGGTATCCGGCGGACAGATAGGTGACATCCGCCGCTTCGATTTTAACGCCGGATGTAAGCCGGTAAACCGCTTCACCCTCTATGGTCACCGGTCCGGAGGATACATAATCAATGGTACCCCGGCAATACGGCGTGGTTTGGGCATTAGAGAGCATATTATTCAAACCGGAGGGCGTCATTTCTGCATATGCCGCCGTGGTAATAATCATGGCAGCCGTACCGAGTCCATGATTTGCATAGGGGGATAAGAGCGCATTTGCCGGCAGCGATGACGGATCAAAGCCGGAATCGGCAGGCTCTGTTGTGGTCGGTGCTTCTGTGGTCGGCGGTTCCGTAGTAGGCGGCTCGGTGGTCGAATTGTCCACCAGTTCGTCATCCCCCGGTTCATCCCAGGGCAGAACAAAAGATTCCTGTCCGCACAGACCAACAGCATACCGCAGCAAAATACGCGCATCGGCAGTGCTCACCAGTCCATCGCCGTTGCAATCGCCGAACACCAGCACGCCCGCCTCAGCCGCAGCAGCTGTCACCTCCGGCGTTTCCAGCCGCACGCTGATGCGCAGCACCAGCCGCGCGTCAGCGGTGCGGATACTGCCGTCGCCATCGATATCGAACAACGCCGTAAAGGAATCCACCGCATTTGCCGCAGGAACAAACAGCGTCATACACAGACCGCATAAAACCAAAAAAGCGGTCAATCGTTTTCTCATATACTCACCTCAAAACCGTTGGAAACGGTTTCCAATCTTCAAAAAAGCTGCCGCGAATCCAGTCAAAGATTTGCGGCAGCTTTATGCTGTTTTGGTTATCTTGCGCATAGCCGCAAATAATCGGCACGCGAAACAGAAAGAGCTGTATTGACAACAAGCGGCTTTCCTGCTCTTTTTCTCTGCATAAACGCGCAGCTACAGCCTTAATCAGCGTTCAGCAAAAGATAATAGGAAAGGCTTTCCGGACGGCGCTCCATCGGGCGACCGCTGGAAGATGTCCAGTTATACGAGCTGTCATCCTTGACCGACAGCGTAAGACTGGTTCCAAGGTTGTCTGATGTCAGCACCCGGAAGGTCATGCTGCCCAAATACAGTTCCCCGTCCGGCGCGGCATCTGTCAGCGTAAACATGCCAAGCAGCTGATCCACATTCATCGGCCGGAAGTTCAAATCACTGAGCGCCTCATTCGCTGTAAAACCGGTATATTCCAGCAAGTCGGAATCATACGCCATCTCCAGCGTCCCCGCTTGTAAGGAGCGCACATTTTTAACATACAGTTCCAAACGCACGATTCCGTCTGCGGATTTTACACTGGTAATCCGAAATGCAGGCG
Organism: uncultured Eubacteriales bacterium; assembly: GCA_949293815.1. Taxonomy (GTDB): domain Bacteria; phylum Bacillota; class Clostridia; order Oscillospirales; family Acutalibacteraceae; genus RGIG2774. The sequence goes on from CASFEZ010000005.1 coordinate 151,679, forward strand.
CGGTCGGATCCGCCGTAACCGGTTCTGTGGTTGTCGGCGCCGGTACAGTCGTATTGACATCGTCACCGGTTATCTCTTCCGAAAAATCCGGTCGGCTGGGGCGGGACGGTGTTCCGGTATAAATAATAGTGGTTCCGGTAGCCGTTTCCGAAGGATCCCCGGTACCATCATTCGGTCGTGTAGTCGAATCGGATTCCCCGGGAACAGTTCCCGGCTCCTCTGTTACCGGCTCCGAACCGTCTGGCAGAGTTGTCTGCTCATCCTGACCATCGGTTTGCGAAGTGGACGCCGTATGGTTATTGTTCGGATGGGTCGGGCGCGCGGTTGTCGTCGGTGTGCGCGACGTTGTAACGGCAGATGTGCCGAAAATATTATCCCAATTGCGGGTGGTGCGCGGCTCCGTGGTGGTAGCAGATACCGTCACCGGCTCGGTGGTAAATTTATCGTAAAAATACGATTCATCATATATACCAATGGCCACCTGCAAAATCAGCCGCGCGTCCCGGCTGCGCACTACATCATCGCCGGTCACATCACACACCAGATATTGCTCTGCGGTATAGCCGTCATCCAGCTGGGTTGCCATACGAAGCGCTATACGCGCGTCCGCAGAAGTAATACGACCGTCCAGATTGCCGTCCCCCATTTTTAAGGTATCGGCAGAACCGAATAAATATAAGCAGCCCAGCAGAATAGCGAAACACACCAGCAACGCCGGTATTCTTTGTATGCGTTTCATAGATAACAGCGCCTTATGCAGTTGTCTTCATGTTCAGAGATTCCATAAATTCTGTCAGCGCAGTGATATCAAACAGGCTGACCTCCGACATATTGTCGCGGCTGAAATAACCGGACGGATCGGGATTGTATTCATCAATCACCATACGCGCGGTCAGCACATCCTCGGCGGTATAACCTTCAACAATATCCGCCTGATAGAAATCTCTGCCCTCGTGCTGTAACAGATAATATTTCTGATAGCCGCCGTTTTCGGTCGTTTCCGTTACAACGAAATATTCCACGCCGTCAACCACTTCGGTTTCGCCGTCAACGCCGTCAAGCGAATCGTATGTACGAACCGTAATGACTGCGCCTTCCAGATCGGGCATCTCAAATTTTTCACCAAGCATACCGGCCAAAGTCGCAAGCACGTCGGGATTGATACCAACATACTGGTTGGTCGTGTAGTTCAAAAGATACATGGAAGATTCCACATTATTGACCAGATTCAATTCTTCTTCGATGATAACGCCGACATCCGCGCCGTTGAACAAATCAGCGGAGCGGTTGAAATACTTGTGCGTTACAACCTCTTTCGTATTGACAATACCAACCGTATGGGTTTCGCTCTCATGTGCGCTCTCAACCGTAGCTACGGATTCTGTATCGCCGGAATAAGTATAGATGGTTGCCTTCACATAGCATTCATCATCTACAGAATAAGCAGGCTCGGTCACAGGAGGTTCGGTTACCGGAGGTTCCGTTACAGGGGGTTCCGTTACAGGCGGCTCCGTTACAGGCGGCTCCGTTACAGGGGGTTCCGTTACCGGAGGCTCTGTGGAAGGCTCTGTAGAAGGCTCTGTCGGAGCAGTGGGAATCGGGGTGGAAGAAGGCTCTTCTGTTGTAGACTCTTCGATTTCAGAAGGCTCATCCAGTTTAACAGCAACACGCAGAGCAAGGCGGGCATCATTACTCTGGATCAGACCATCGTCATTCATATCCGCAATGACAAGCTCCTCATCCGTAAACGCTTCGTCCAACTGAACGGCGACACGAAGAATGGAACGCGCCTCCCCGGTGCTTACCGAACCGTTGCCGTCCAGATCCCCCTTTACGCGGGCGCCCGACGCAAACATGGTCAGGCTGACGAACACAATGACGCCCATGCAAGCTGCTATAACAGCAGAGAGTCGATTTTTTTTCATACCATGAATTCCTTTCCTTTGTTTTCTTTCTATTATCAGACGAAAATCGTCAAATAACCACAATATGTAACAACATTATGCAATGCCTAGTCCGGATAAAAAGCTGGTAATGGTATCGAGCTTGGATAAGAAGTTCTTTTCATTGACCAGCGTACCCGGCAGGTCAGGCACTGTAAAATAAGCATCCGGCGACTGGGAAAACGACACGATTTCCAACACCGTTTCCTCACTGCCATCTGCCGAAACGGTACGCACCGCCAGGGGGCGATATGCGGAAATATTTTGGTCATAAATCAAATAATAGGTCTTTTGCGCACCGTCCTCTGCAACAGACCGGTAAAGGAAACATGCTTGCCCCTCCCACACGGCGGATTCGACATCTGCGCCAACCAATGAGGGGAAAATCTGTAAAAATGTTTCCCGGGGGACCAGATCTTCCGCGCTGTCCTTTAATACGGTCTCCAGAACAGAATCATAAAAACCAATATAGGAGCCCTTGGTATAATTGATGATGTAATAGATATCATAGATTTCGCCGGTAGAATCATAGCGGTTGTTGATATAACAGGCTACATCCTGAGGCGTACCGGCTTCATCCTGAAACACTGCGGACGAACGGGTATAAAACTGCCGCAGCGTCATGTCGTCATACATCCCGTAAGACTGTTTGGTTGTCTTAACGGCATAAACCCGCTCGTCAGAGGAGGTCAGCACGCCGTTTTCATATGTTTCCACCTGTGCGGTTATGGCATAATTCTCGCAGGCAATGCCGGACGGTGCGACCGGTTCAGTAACGCCCGGGTCAACCGGATCCGGCGTGGTTGTTGCCGGCTCTGCAAGCGTTGTCTGCTCGCGCAGCGGCGCCAATCCCACTGCCATGCGCAGAGCCTGTCTGGCATCATAGGTTGTAATCAGTCCGTCCTGATTGACATCCGCAACACTTGCCAGAGCGGCGTCAAGCGGCTCCAGTCGAACAGCCACCCGCAGCACCGCACGCGCATCTGCGGTAGTGACGCTGCCGTTGCCGTCCATATCGCCTAAATATACAGCTGCGGAAGATATGGTCAGCGCAAAAACGACAATCGCAGTAAGGATAAGGGCTATGCAGCCCCCGATAGAGCGAAACGATTTCATGTTGTTCATCCCTTCCGCTTACTTCGTTAGAAAAGTATGCTCAAACCGTTTTTCAAAATAAACATATTGGTGCTGATTTCACTGTAATCGTCAAGAATGGCGGTGTACTCGGTAATATCTTCAATTTCTTCAACAGCGGTAAATTCTACCTCACTGCCGCTAAAGGTCTTTCCATTGGCGCAATAGAAAGAACCATCGGCATAGAACCAATAGGAAACATCACCGCGGGTCGCCACGGTATATGTAACCATATCCTGTACTTCCCGGCTCACCGTCCAGCCCTCGAAAATACCAAACTCCGGAATCGAATAACCGGCAACGAAGTCGCGAACGGCAGAAGGCGTGTAGCCCAGTTTGGTCAGCAAATCGCCGGCAAACAACGCATATTCTTTATCGGTCTGATTCAGCAGGTACATATTGCCGTCGGCGGCAACATAAACCCCCAGTCCCTCCATGACATCGGGCATTGCCATATAGCAAATCCGCCCATCCGATGCCAAAATATAGCTTGCGCCGGAAGCAGTTGTCAGCCGCAGCGCATAGGGCTCACAAAGCACACCGGTAACCGCGTTGGGATTGGTTGTGGTTTCCGCAGGCTGCGTTGTGGTTGCAGGCGCCGTCGTGGTGGTTGCATCAGACCCCGAAGGCACCGTTACAGAAGGCGTTGGCTCCGGCGTTGGCTTAGCGGCATCAACGATTTCGCTGACGGTGTTCAGCTTGACCGAAACACGCAGCGCGCCGCGCGCATCCGCCGTGTTCAAGATACCATTGTCATCAATATCGCCGAAAATCATACCTTTCGGCAGCCATTCCGGATCTTTCACCCAATCCAAGCCTACAGCCAGGCGAAGAATGCGTCTGGCATCGGCGGAGTTCAGCATCCAGTCCTCATTCATATCCGCAATGCGGCTGTAATAATCGGCTTTGTTCTCTGAAGCAGACGCCACTTCTGCCGTGCTGTCGGCTGCTGCATCCGAGTCTGCCGCAAAAGCTATCGACCCAACGCAAGCAAGCATCAGCACGGAAAGGAACAAAGCGATAACGCGATATGTTCTTTTTTCCATAACAGAAAACCACCTTTTCAATAAAATCAGTTATACAAATACCATTATACACATTTTCCGAAAAGAATCAAGTGTTTTACTCTAAAATAACACATTGCCGATTAAAAATCAAATACAATTTCTTGAAATATCATAAAAAAATGGTATGCAATCCCGTTTTTTCGGCGAGATTACACACCAATATGCGTTTATCCTTTCTTGCTGCGCCGCGCCTGGTATCTCGCCGTCTTTTTATCGAGCTTTGCGTATTTTTTGTCTTCACGCCGTTCTTTTTTTGCGTCCTTTTTTGCTTGTTTTTTGGCACGCTTACTATTCAGTTTGGTGAAGTACCGATCGTCTTTCGCTTCTTTTTTCTTCAGGCGAACCGCTTTTTTGGCAGCCTTTTTCGCTTTTTTCTTACCTTTTTTCAGCGCTTTTTTCTCTTTTTTGCTCATTTTGGGTTTTGGCAATTTGCCGGGGGTCAGTACCACCGAAGCGCCGGCAGCCAAGTCCACTTCCAAAAATGCACCGTCACAGGTAATGGTTTCGCCGTCAATCAAACCGTTGCATCCGCCGTAGGCTTTGGCGGCAAAAGGATTGGCGATGGTCAGCGGGCTGCCTTTTTCACTGTAAATTTCTACGAACTCAATAATACCTTTCGTGATTTTGGCGCTTACCAGAAACGCGCCGTCTGCCCGTAAATTTCTGAATTCACAGTCTATCGTTTTGTCCCAGTTCGGGAAAACGCGCAAAACGCCGTCATAGCTTTTGAGCATCATCTCGTTAAGCATGGAAGCGGCAATGCTGACATTTTCCAAACAGCCGCCTTTGTGGTTATACAATTTGTTCGGTAGACCAAATTCAGCGCGGTGACTTCTGTAATGCTTCAAAATCTCTTCAGCGGAAAGCCCCACACGCGCTGCGGCGGGATACAGGGAGTTGGTGCCGTTATCGTCTTTCCAGCGTTTGGTTTTTTCAACTGTTTTTTTGGAAATTTTCAGCTCTTTTTTGCTGCCGCATCCCTGCCCTACCGGATAAATATGTTGAATACCCACGGTATTGACCTTATATTTTTTCATACCCTTTTTGGTATAAACATAGCGACCGCGCTTTTTAGGATATGGGCTGAGGTTGGTCAATACCTCCTGCCAATGCGCCCGGTCGCTCTCGCTGACCGGCAGCACCTGCGCTACATCGAGCAAAGCGGAATAGACCATGCGGATAAGCCCCAGGGAAAGGACACTATTCTTTGCTTTAATGTCCCTGCGGTACTTCGAGGCATGGAAATTCTTCTGGTAATAGGGAATTTCATGAATCGCATCGCCGACCACAGAGTATTTGCCGTTACGCTCTTTTTTTAAGTAACTGTCCCAGAACAGAGCCAGCTCCTTCAAATACGGATACAGGCATTCTTTTGCATAGGTTTCATCGCGGGTGCCTTTCCAACGCATAACCATGATAACCGCCGCGTAAGAGGCGTTAAATTTCTGACCGAGGAACATTTTGTCCGGATGGATCCGGTCTTCCTCGGTAAACAGCCCTTTAGGACCCAGCGCAACCGGATAATAAATGCCCTCGCAGTTCAAATACATGGAGGCATTTTCTCTGCCCTTTTCCAGGGCGGCGAACAGCGGGTCTGCGTAATAATCGGTCAGTTCCGGGTGGTTGGAGCCGACAGCGGCATAAAACGGCGCCTCATAATTATAATTTAAATGATAATCACCGGCCCAATCGGGCTTGTCAACGGTAATGAAATTGCCGTAAAGTCCCGGGGGGAACATGGGCTTGCCGCGGCAAACAGCCAAAAGGTACTGAGAAGCGTACCAATCCTCCTCCAGCTCTTTGTCGGAAAAACTGACTGCGGATTTCGCATAAAAATTCTCCCAGAACTGCCGGTGCTCCGCTGTCAGGCGGGCGACTACCGCCTGGTCCATCTCCTCCAGCAGCTTCAGCCCCTCGGTTCGATAAGCCGGGCTGTCTGCGTTGGTACAGACCATAACCGCATATACGGCGGTATTCTCCGTACGATAAATCATCCGAATACCGGTTTTCGCATGAGTTTCAAAAAGATAATCGTCCCCCTGATAATCGGTGTAAGCGCCGGCAATACCGTTTTCATCAAAAGGCGTAACCGTACAGCCCTTCGGCTCACGAACCGTAAAAGAAGGCGTCGGCTCACTGAAATTCTGGCTCCAAGTCAGGGTAATCAGCAACACATTCGCCGTTGCGGGAACCAGAAGCTGCGCTTCAATATGGCTGTAACCGTCACGAAAATCACAGACGACTTTCGCCTCATCCATTCTCTGCTCCGCACGGTATACCTTATTATATAAAGCGGCAGGAATATCAATATCCACATACCCCAGCGGACGGATACCGCATTCGCCCTTATCGGGCGCGGCGCACCACAGATCGTTTTTTCCGAGGAAAACGCGAATCCCTTTGCCGCTGCTGCCGAGCACGGCAGCAAGATCACCGTTACCGCAAATTGCGCCGTCCGGAACGGATTGCCTGCCGGACAGGGTCGGTTTTTTGGTGATGACGACCGTATGATTCATAATATCATCCTCCAAGATGCAAATTCCAATTAGAGATGGTATAAGTATACCATAAATAAAAACGATTTACAACCAAAATTTCAACAATCAAACAAAAATTCGTGTAGCGTTACAATAGAAGTGAGACTAAAAAGAGATTGAAAAAGCGACTGAGCCGAGATAAGATAGAATAAGAATCACGACAAACCTACGCTATCAAGA